>NZ_JBFRGU010000001.1:0-960491 GCF_052115485.1 Microvirga sp. 2MCAF38
CCGTAAGCGAAACCGCCGGTGGCGTAGATCAGAGCGCGATCGAAGGCGTAACCGGCACGCACGCGAACAGTACCGAAGTAGTTGTCGCTGCTCTTGTTGTTGAAGCCGAAGGTGCCCACGAACACGTCGTTGTTCCGGTGACCGAGGTCGGCGTACTGAAGGTCGGTCTCGGCACCGATCACAAACTGACCGACTTGGTAGTTGTAACCGATCTGACCGCCGCCGACGAAGCCGCCGTTGCTGCCGCCGTTACCGACGAAGCCGACGCCCGGAACGAACACGTTGTCATCGTTCGACGAGTTCCAGCCGAAACCAGCGTTCACACCGACGTAGAAGCCAGTCCACGTGAAGGCCGGGATCACCGGAATGATCGGGGCCGGTGCGCGGCGGG
This sequence comes from Microvirga sp. 2MCAF38, assembly GCF_052115485.1. Lineage (NCBI taxonomy): Bacteria > Pseudomonadati > Pseudomonadota > Alphaproteobacteria > Hyphomicrobiales > Methylobacteriaceae > Microvirga > Microvirga sp. 2MCAF38. Next base: position 392 of record NZ_JBFRGU010000001.1, read on the forward strand.
ACGGAAGATCGGCAGCGAGAGCGCCAGCCGTGAACCCGAGGAGAGCGACCGAGGAGAGGAGAATTTTTTTCATTTTGTGACCCATGATTGTGTCTAAGTCCGGTTACGCTAATAGCCTAGTCCAACTTCTAGGTCTGTCACTTTTCTACAACAGTCACATTTGAAGCAACCTATGGTCACATATTTGGCGAGCGAAACTCAAGGAATAAATTGCCATTTAGCACGATTGAGAGGGTATTACTGAAGTCTCATTCGGAAATTTTCGTTTTTTTTCAGATCTTTATCGAGACACCGCGACGCATCTAACGCTACGCTATGCGTGTAACGAATAGTTGACCATAACTGCAGACAGACCAATTGAGACTTGGGCGCATCGCTAACCAGCCTGCAGCCAGTGCCTCAAAGCACTCGTAACGAGATTGGGTTGCTCAATTGACGATAGGTGGCCTGCATTGGGAATTTCCACCAACGAGGACCATTCGATCAAATCGGCCATCTCGCGGGCAACCTCCGGTGGAGTGACCGTATCCTCTGAGCCGACCAGAATAAGGGTCGGGATCTCGATAGTCGCCAGCGTCTCTCGTGAATCGGGACGGGCCATGATGGCGTGCTGCTGGCGCATATAGGCGTCAGGCCCCACCTCCTCCATCATGGCGATGACGCGCGCCTTCAAGTCGCGATCGGATTGCCGGGCAGGTGATATGGTTTTCGCCCAGAGCAAGGGCGGGATATCCGAGAACCTCCCCTTCTCTACCAGTTGGATAAGGCGCTCCCGATCACGCCGCGCGCTTTCGGTGTCGGGCCTGGCGGACGTGTCGAGAAGGGCGAGCCTCGTCACGCGCTCCGGCGCCCGACGCATGATTTCCATGGCGAGATAGCCGCCCATGGAAAGCCCAGCCAGAGCGAATGTCGGCGGTGCGTCGGCGAGAAGACGTGTCGCCATCCCGGCCAAACTGTCGTCGCGCGTGTGGTCTGCCACGGTAATCGCCCACGACCCAGAGAGGGCTTCGATCTGCTCCGCGAAGAGACCAGCTGTATTCAGAAGGCCCGGAATAAGTATGAGAGACTGCGACATCGATCCCTTTCCTTGGATTGACAAGCGGTCGACTTGTCCTATGGTCCGCGCAGCTTCGTTTGAAACTCGGTTTCGGGCGAAAATTCGTCTCGCGCCTGTTTGTTGCCGTAGAGAGCGGCTGGCACGGAAAACTTACTCTGGCCCTCAACGGTTATATCATCGATGTCGTTCGCCGAACTCGGACTTAGCGATAAAGTACAACAGGCGGTCTCCGCCGCAGGGTACACGGAGCCTACGCCTATTCAGGCGCAGGCCATTCCGCATGTTCTTGCGCGCAAGGACGTGCTCGGTATCGCGCAGACCGGCACCGGCAAGACCGCAGCCTTCACCCTGCCGATGCTGACCCTGCTCGAAACAGGCCGTGCGCGGGCCCGCATGCCGCGCACCTTGATCCTGGAGCCGACGCGCGAACTCGCGGCGCAGGTGGAAGAGAATTTCGACAAATACGGCGTCAATCACCGCCTGTCAGTGGCTCTCCTTATCGGCGGCGTGTCCTTCGGCGATCAGGATGCCAAGATCACCCGTGGCGTCGACGTCCTGATCGCGACGCCCGGCCGCCTGCTCGACCATTTCGAGCGCGGCAAGCTTCTGCTCTCGGGCGTCGAGCTTCTCGTCATCGACGAAGCCGACCGCATGCTCGACATGGGCTTCATTCCCGATATCGAGCGCATCGTGAAGCTTGTGCCCTTTACCCGGCAGACCCTGTTCTTCTCGGCCACCATGCCGCCGGAGATCCAACGTCTGGCGGATGCTTTCCTGCACAATCCGGAGCGCATCGAAGTCGCCCGCGCCGCGTCCACGGCCTCCACGATCACCCAGCGCCTCGTGGCGACGGGATCGGAGGATTTCGAGAAGCGCGAGATCTTGCGCGGCCTCATCCGCGATGCGGTCGATCTCCAGAACGCGATCATCTTCTGCAACCGCAAGCGCGATGTGGCGGTGCTTCACCGCTCGCTGCAAAAGCACGGCTTCAACGCTGCGGCGCTCCATGGCGACATGGACCAGCGCTCCCGCATGGATGCTCTTGCCGGCTTCCGCTCAGGCGAGACGCCGTTGCTCGTCGCCAGCGATGTCGCCGCGCGCGGGCTCGATATTCCGGCGGTCAGCCACGTCTTCAACTATGACGTTCCCCACCACGCGGAAGATTACGTGCACCGCATCGGCCGCACGGGCCGCGCCGGACGAGCAGGCGCCGCCTTCACGCTGGTGAGCCGCAAGGACGACAAGTCCCTGAGCGCCATCGAAAAGCTGATCGAGAAGAAGCTCGAGTGGGCCGGACCGACGCTCGCCGAACTCCCCGCCTCTGAAGAGCGCTCCTCGCGCGGACGGGAAAGAGGAGGTCGCGACAAGGGCCGCTCCGGTGGTCGCGGTCGCAGAGGCGAACCGCGCGAGGCTCGCGAAGTGGAAGCCGCCGCGCCGCAACCCGCGGAGCGTCAGCCACGCGAGCAGCAGCCACGCGAGCAGCAACCACGCGAGCAGCAACCGCGCGAACAACAGCCCCGCCGTCAGGAGGCTGCGCCTCAACAGCGCCGTGGCGAACACCGCCGCGACAGGGACAGCGACAACGAACCGCCGGTGCTTGGCCTCGGTGACCACGTTCCCGCGTTTCTGATGCGCCCCGCCTCCGTGAAGAAGGCGAAATAGCCACGGTTACTCACGAAATGGCGAACGGGAACCTTGACCCTGCCCCGCTCGCGAACAAGCTCTAGGATAAACCTTCCCGGCGGAATACCGCCTCGCTTATCCGGAGAATCCCATGCCCAACCGCGACGTCGCCGTTCTTGTCGGCAGCCTGCGTAAAGAATCCTTCACCCGCAAGATCGCCAAAGCGCTCGTCGAGCTCGCGCCGGCCGGCCTGAAACTCGACTTCGTCGAGATCGGCCACCTGCCCTTGTACAATCAGGATGTGGATGCCTCGCCGCCGGAAGCCTGGGTTTCGCTCCGCCAGCAGATCAAGGCGGTCGACGCGGTTCTGTTCGTTACTCCCGAATACAACCGCTCGGTCCCGGGCGTACTCAAGAACGCCATCGACATCGCCTCCCGCCCCTACGGCCAAAGTGCCTGGGATGGCAAGCCAGGCGCCATCGTCAGCGTTTCACCAGGAGTAATCGGCGGGTTCGGGGCCAATCACCATTTGCGCCAGTCGCTTGTGTTCCTGAATGTCCCGGCCATGCAGCAGCCGGAGGCCTATGTGGGCAATGTGGCGAGCCTGCTCGATGAGAACGGCAGACTTGTGAACGAGGGAACACGAGAGTTCTTGGGGAAATTCATGGCCGCCTTCGCCGACTGGATCGAGAAGAACGGCAAGCGTTGAGGCAGATTCCCTTCCTTGCGGGGAGGGCCGGGGTGGAGGTCGGAAAGTCGGAGCGCGTGCGCGTTCGGTTGTAGTTCATACAGGCGCGACGTCCCGGTCGCCCCGTCGAACCACCCCCACCTCCAATTCCTCCCGCAAGGGGGGAGGAGAGCGCGAAGCTAACCTCGCCTCTTCTTCGGCGCGCTCTTCTTCACCTTGGCCCGCCGTGCGGCTGCGAGGGCGTCGGCTGCGAAACGTGCTGCTTCATCGAGATCATCGAAGGCTGAAGAGGGCATGAGCCAATAGCTCAGGGTGGTCACCTTGCCGTCGCGGTTCGCATAGCCGAACGGCCGTGAGCCCAGATCGCGGAACATCGTCTCCGTGTCCGAATCGACCTTGAGATAAAGCTCGCCGTCCGCTTCCAGAGCGAACATCAGGTCGTCTCGATAGATTCCCTGCCCACCGAACATCTTGCGAATACGCACAGGGCCGAAGCCGCTGAAGATGTCGCGGATATCCTCAGCATCCATGGATCATTGCACGGTTTCGAGCGTGTCAGGCGCTGCAGGCGTGATCGCGACGGATTCGCCGCACCCGCAGGCCGAGGTCTGGTTCGGATTGTTGAACACGAACTGGGACGACATCTTCGTGGTCTGGAAATCCATTTCCGTGCCGAGCAGGAAGAGCACCGCCTTCGGATCGATCAGGACTTTCACGCCTTTGTCTTCCAGCACCTCGTCGAGCGGATTGACGCCTTCGGCATATTCCATGGTGTAGGACATGCCGGCGCAGCCGCCGTTCTTCACGCCGACGCGGACGCCCACGATAGGCCGCTCGGCCTTCGCGATGATTGCCTTGACGCGGTTTGCCGCCGCGTCGGTCAAGGTCAGAACCTTGAAACCGGGTAGAGCCATTGTTCTCTCCTGGCGACCGGGTTCAAGGCCCGGGCAAGAATGAGTGTCATATCCGGGACCTAAGATAGGCATCCTCAATCGAAACGTCGAGATTAATTCGGCGTCGCAGGGCGGTTTTTGGTTGACGAGTCAGTCATTTTCCCAATGTTTACAACGACCCTAATCTTGAGCGCAAAGGAGAGCTGATGCCGCACCATACCCCGTTGATCTCGACCATCGTCGTCGGTCTCGTGCTGGCTTTCGGCCTCGGCGCTCTCGCCCATCGGCTTCGCATCTCCCCCCTTGTCGGATATCTCGTCGCCGGCGTTCTCGTCGGTCCGTTCACGCCCGGTTATGTGGCCGATCAGGGGCTCGCCAATCAATTGGCGGAAATCGGCGTCATTCTCCTGATGTTCGGGGTGGGGCTGCACTTTTCATTCAAGGAACTCCTATCCGTCAAAGCCATCGCCGTTCCCGGCGCGCTGGGACAGATCGCCGTTGCCACCCTTCTCGGCATGGGCCTCGCCTGGTTGCTCGGATGGTCGGTCGGCGCCGGATTGGTCTTCGGTCTCGCGCTCTCGGTCGCCAGTACGGTCGTGCTGCTGCGAGCCTTGCAGGAGCGCCGCCTTGTCGAAACGGAGCGTGGCCATATCGCGGTCGGCTGGCTCATCGTCGAAGACCTCGCGATGGTCCTCACCCTCGTTTTGCTTCCCGCCATCGCGAACCTGATGAAAGGCGCTCCGGAAGGGCCCCTCGCTCTCGCCTTTCCGCTTTTGATCACCCTCGGCAAGGTGGGTGCATTCGTCGCCTTCATGCTCATCGTCGGCCGCCGGGTCATTCCCTGGATCCTGCACTACGTCGCCCATACGGGCTCGCGCGAGCTCTTCCGGCTCTCGGTGCTCGCGATTGCGCTCGGCGTCGCTTACGGCGCCGCGACCTTATTTGGCGTGTCCTTTGCACTCGGTGCGTTCTTCGCGGGCATGATCCTGAGCGAGTCCGAACTCAGCCAACGGGCCGCCTCGGAGTCGCTGCCCCTGCGCGACGCTTTCGCAGTCCTGTTCTTTATCTCGGTCGGCATGCTTTTCGACCCATGGATTCTCGTGCGGGATTTCGGGCCGGTTCTGGCGACCTTCCTCATCATTGTCGTCGGCAAGTCATTGGCGGCTCTCGCCATCGTGCGCCTCTTCGGCCACCCAAAGACAACGGCTCTGACGATTGCGGCAAGCCTGGCGCAAATCGGCGAGTTCTCCTTCATTCTCGCGGGCCTTGGCGTCGATTTGGGAATGTTGCCCGAACGCGGACGCGATCTCATTCTAGCAGGCGCTATCCTGTCGATCCTGGTCAACCCGTTCCTCTTCAGCCTGCTCGATCTCTGGATGAAGAAGGAACCGATCCTGCCGGAGGTCGGCGAAGACACAGCGCAAGAGGCCGCTATCGAAGCCCCGCGCCAGATGACGGCGCTCACCAACCACGTCATCCTCGTGGGGCACGGCCGCGTCGGAAAATTCATCAGCAAGAAGCTGCATGCCGCCAACGTCCCGTTCCTCGTCGTTGAAAACAATGAGGACAAGGCGGCGCAGCTTCAGCAACAGGGAATAGAGGCGATCATCGGTAATGCCGCCAGCCCGTCGGTCGCGGCTGCCGCCAATGTCGCGGCCGCACGGTGCCTGCTCGTGGCGATCCCGGACGCCTTTGAAAGCGGTCAGGTGGTGGAACAAGCCCGTGCCATCAATCCGACCCTGCCGATCATCGCGCGCGCTCACTCCGACGCGGAATCGGCACACCTGCTCAAATATGGCGCATCGAGCATCGTGCTGGGTGAGCGGGAGGTCGCTAAAGCGTTGATCGCCGGCATTCCTCGTACCGCTGCGGAACCCGCGGCGGCCTAAAGCTAGGGTCGGATGCGTCGCTCAAGCGCGTATCCGCCCCACCTCTACGGACCGCGGTTGTAAAGCGAGCATCGTCGAGACAACTGAGCAGAAACGGCGGCGATCGCCTCTTCCGATAGCGGGCGTTTGTCGAAACAAGGATAGCGACGGACCAATCCGCCCGTGGTCAGGTGAGGGATTTTTCGAAGTAAACGCGATTGAAGCCGTTTTCCGTGCGGCGCGCTACCTCGACATATCCGAGTTTGGGGTAGATCGAGAGATTGTCGGTCATCTTCTCGTTGGTATAGAGATGCACGGCGTTCATGCCGCGCTGCCGCGCGGCTTTTTCGCAAAAGCGGATCAGCGTCCTGCCTACACCGTGTCCGGCCGCACGAGGAAGAACAGCCACGTTTTCCAGTAGGATATGCTCCCCTTCGGCATAGAAGACGATGAAGCCCTGAAAGGTATTCTGGTCATCCGTCGCAACGTAGACCTCTCCTGCAGCGATCTGCGCGGCAAAATCGGCAACCATCGGAGCTGGCTTGCGCCCGATCAACGGCACATAGCGAGCGTAGGCCTGCTCCGCGCAATCTCTGATCTCAGGTTCATCGCTTGCTTCGGCTTGCCGGATCATGTCGCTCTCTTCAATTGCAGCGGATGCGATACTGTCCGACCGGCGTCTCTGTCGCAACGGGTGCGGAGAGGCCGAAGAACCCAGCCAACCACGACACCAACTTGTGACCCTAATCCGCGATCGGTTTCGAACGTCGCGCAGCTTTAATAGTGGACCGCTTCCCTTTGGATTCGAGGCGCTTTTCTTTTGAAGCCTTGGTGGGCTTTGTGGGGCGGCGGCGTTTTTGGGTGACCGACGCCTGCCGGATCAGATCCACGAGGCGCGCGAGCGCTTCCTCGCGGTTGCGCGGCTGGCTGCGATGATTTTGCGCCACGATGACGATGACGCCGTCCTGCGTAAGCCGGCTTCCGGCTAGTTTCATCAATCGTATGGCGACATCGTTCGGGAGGGACGGTGAATGGCGCGCGTCGAAGCGCAATTGTACCGCGCTAGATACCTTGTTGACGTTCTGACCGCCCGGCCCCGAGCTTCTAACGAAACTCTCCTGAATCTCGCTCTCATCGAGCGAAATGAACTCGTTCACTTCGATCATGGCTCTTCGCCCGATGGTCCTTCGTTAACGCCCCTGCTTAGATCTTCTCTTGCCTCATCTCAACGCTTGCGAGAGACAATGACACCTTCTAATCCCGTGGCGCAGCATTCCCACAACGTCCGAGGTTCTCGTTCATGGCCGCCATCTTCGCGAGCCTCGTGCCCGTCTTTCTCCTCATCGCGACCGGTTGGGCGAGCCGCGCGAGCGGATTCGTAAACGATCAGTGCTGGCCTGGGATAGAACGGATCACCTACGTGATCTTCTTCCCGGCCCTGATCATCAAGACCCTCGCGCGGGCCGATCTGTCGAGCGTTCCGGTCACGGGGGTCGGTGGCGCTCTCATGGGTGCCATTCTGCTGATGAGTGCGCTGGTACTCGTGGCGCGTCCTCTGCTGCAAAAGGCGTTCGCCATCGACGGACCGAGCTTCACCTCCGTCTTTCAGGGCGCGACGCGCTGGAACACATTCGCAGGGTTGGCCGTCGCCGAGAGCTTGTTCGGCCAGCGTGGCGTCACGCTCATGGCGGTCGCCATCGCCGCGATGGTGCCGCTTCTGAACATGCTCGCGCTCTACGTGTTCGTGCGCTTCGCCGATAGGCCGAAGCAGAGCGCTAAACAGATCACCCTCACGTTCCTCTCCAATCCGTTCATCTGGTCCTGCGCTATCGGGCTCGGCATGAATGGACTTGGCATTACCCTGCCCCGCCCTTTGGACACTTTTCTCGACGCCCTTGCCGGTGCGGCTCTGGCGGCGGGGCTTTTGGTGGTTGGTGCCGGTCTCGATATCCGACGTCTCGCGAAGCCGAGAGCCCCTCATGCGGTGGCAAGCGGCCTCAAGCTTGTCGTCATGCCCTGTGTGGCCGTCGCGTTGGCGAAGCTCTTCGGGGTTTCCGGTTCCGATATCACGGTCACGGTCATCGCAGCATCGGTCCCCTCCGCGAGTGCGGCCTATGTGCTGGCGCGGCAACTTGGCGGCAATGCGTCCCTAATGGCCGAGATCCTGACTCTCCAGACGATCCTCGCCATGGTGTCGATGCCAGCGATGATGACAATTCTGATTTAACGGGAGATAATAAAATACAACCTAAAGTTAGATCTTTTAAGCTTGTTTCTTTTTAGTTGCATTGCTATCTAGAATTCCCGTAGCAGTTCAGTGACCGACTTCGCCATGCCGAAAACTCTTGCCCGTTCCAAGGACAACATTCCCTTGCGGAAGTCTATTGAGACAGAACCCGAGGCGCTTGAGAACGAGCCGGCTTCTCCGGAGGAAGCCGCCTATTACATCGCTCAGTTCACGGCAGAGTTGTCCTATCTGGCGCGGCGGGCGAAGCTCGATCTTTTGGCTTACCTTCTCGACATGGCTCGCCTTGAGGCTTCTCGCTCCGCCCCTCGCGGCCAAGTGTAGCGCAAAGGTCGAGGATCACGCGGATGCAACTTTTGGTTTCGCGTTAGGAATGGCCTAGCAACGATACGGTATTGCCGCCATGACGTTCCAAACGCCCGGCGAGTTCGAGTTCCAGCAAAGTCATCTGAACCACCCTGATTGATTGTCCCGAGAGCCTGACGAGATCGTCAATTGCAACCGGTGATGGGCTGAGCAGATGGATCACCGTACCCGAATCGACGGAATGCCCCTCATTCGCGCTCTCCGACTCGAGGCCGTGGGGGGCGACGACGCCGACCGGAGCGCGAGCGATCCCAGGGAGATCGAACTCATCCCACAACTCCTCGATCCATGGTTGGGCGCCACTCTCCTGCGCGCTGCCGTCGGCGCGAACACCCGTTGCGATCAAGGGTTGAAGGACGCTGGTCACGTGGCTGATGTCGGCGCAGAGCGTCGCCCCGTCCCGGATCAGATCGTTTGTTCCCTCCGCCCGGGGATCGAGGGGAGAACCGGGCACGGCGAAAACTTCGCGGCCCTGTTCGAGCGCAAAACGCGCCGTAATGAGCGACCCGGAACGTCGCGCCGCCTCGACGACAACCACGCCATAGGACAGGCCCGATACAATTCGATTACGCCGTGGGAAGTCCCGTCCTCTCGGCTCCCAGCCGATGGGCATTTCGGAGATAACTGCGCCGCCCTGCTCGACGATGGCGCGCGCGAGCGGCTCGTTCTCCGAGGGATAGATCCGCGCGTGACCGCCCGCGAGCACCGCGACAGTGCCGGAGGCAAGGCTCGCCTTGTGCGCACGCGTGTCGATGCCACGCGCGAGGCCGGATACGATGGCGTATCCCTCATCGCCCAATTGCCGCGCCATCCGCTCCGTGAAGGTCAGGCCGGTAGCGGACGCGTTACGCGATCCCACGATAGCGACAGACGGCTTTGCTAAAACCTCTGCCGACCCGCGAAGGGCAACCATCGGCGGGGCGGTGTCGATGGCTTGCAATGCCTTAGGATAATCCGGCTCGCCCAGCGCAATGAACCGCGCGCCCATTCGTGCAGCCTCGGCCAATTCCTTTTCGGCCTCCGCCCGTGTCGTGACTTTGAGGAGGAGGCGTCCGCCCTTGCGGGCGAGATCCGGCAATGCGTCCAACGCCGCTCCTGCGCCGCCGAATTGGTTGATGAGCGCCCTAAAGGTACGCGGACCCACATTTTCCGAGCGGATCAGACGCAGCCAATCGAGCCGCTGTTCATCGGTCAGGAGCACGCCACTCATCCCTTCTGTCCGATCTTCCCTTCGGTGCCAGCCAGAAGGCGTTTGATGTTTTCCTCATGCTTCCACCACAGAAGCACGACGAGAATGACGGAGACGGCGGCGGCACGCTCATCGCCCAATGCCCAGAGCACTACCGGCGAAACGGCGCTCGCGATAAGCGCGGACAGGGACGAATACCGTGTCGTGAAAGCAAGCCCGAGCCAAAGCGCCGCGAACACCAGGGCTGCGACCCAATTGAGACCGATCAGACAGCCGATAAAGGTCGCGACGCCCTTGCCGCCTTTGAAGCCGAGCCAGACGGGGAAGAGGTGTCCGAGGAATGCGCCAAGAGCGGCGATGGCCCCGAGGTCGTTGCCCCAATGGCGAGCAATCAGCACCGCCACCGTCCCCTTCAAGGCATCCCCTAGCAGGGTTGCGGCCGCAATTCCCTTTCGGCCGGTGCGAAGGACATTCGTGGCCCCGATATTGCCGGAACCGACCTTTCGAATGTCCCCCAGCCCCGCCATGCGCGTGAAGATCACGCCGAACGGAATCGAGCCGAGAAGATATCCAAGCGCCAAGGCACTGAGGATCAGCGAGAGATTTGTGAAGTCAGACATTCCGATCCCTTCAGGAGAGGCTGCGATCGAAAACCATCCTGCCTGCAACGATCGTCTTCGTCACCTGCCCTTCCAGACGGGCATCCTCGAAAGGTGTGTTCTTCGACAACGAGCGCAAATTCCGCTTATCGAGCACGTAAGGCGTATCCGGATCGAAGACGATTAGATCGGCCGGTGCTCCACGGGCGAGCCGTCCTGCCGACAGGCCAAGGATTTCAGCCGGTCTTGTCGAGAGCGCCCGCAGGAGTTTCGGCAATGAGATGTGTCCGGAATGAACCAGGCGCAGGCCCGCCGAAAGCAAGGTTTCGAGACCGACTGCCCCATCCGCCGCCTCGGCGAAAGGCAGACGCTTGGTCTCCACATCCTGTGGATTGTGATCCGAGACGATCACATCGACAAGCCCCTCAGTCAAAGCCTCGATCATGGCCAGCCGGTCGTCCTCATGGCGGAGCGGTGGGGACATCTTGAAGAAGGTGCGATACTCGCCGATGTCGTTCTCGTTCAGGGCCAAATGATTGATCGACACGCCGCAGGTGATGGGAAGGCCCCTCTCCTTGGCGTTTTTGACGATCTCGACCGAGCCGGCGCAGGAAATCATCGCCGCGTGATAGCGCCCGCCTGTCAGACGCACGAGGCGCATGTCGCGCTCCAGCATCACGGTCTCAGCCTCGCGCGGAATGCCGGGAAGCCCGAGCCGCGCAGCGAATTCGCCTTCGTTCATCACGCCCTGCCCGACGAGATCCGGGTCTTCCACGTGGTGGACGATGAGCGCATCGAAATCGCGAGCGTAAGTGAGCGCGCGACGCATCACCTGCGCGTTGGTGACGGAACGCGCGCCATCCGTGAAGGCTACCGCGCCAGCCTCGCGCAGGAGGCCGATCTCGGCCATTTCCTCACCCTTGAGTCCCTTTGTCAAAGCCGCTGCAGGGCGCACATTGACGATGGAGGTATCGCGCGCGCGACGCATGACGAAATCGATGATTGCGGGATCGTCGAGCACCGGATTGGTCTCGGGCATGGTGACGATGGTGGTGACGCCGCCAGCCGCCGCCGCCTCACCAGCGCTCTTGAACGTTTCCCGGTGCGCTGCCCCCGGCTCGCCGATGAAGGCGCGCATATCGATGAGACCGGGCGCGAGAACCTGCCCGCCGCAATCGAAGACCTCCGCATCGGTCGCGGCTGTGACCTGAGGGCCGAGATCAGCAATCAGGCCGTCCCGAACGAGCACACCGCCTCGTTCCTCGCGCCCGGTGGCGGGGTCGACGAGGCGTGCGTTTTTGAGGAGGAGTGGGCGATCAGCGGTCATGCGCGACCTCCTTGCCCTCTCCCCTCTGCGGGAGAGGGTGGCCTGCAAAGAAGGTCGGGAGAGGGGCTGAGAGCCCTGGCGAAACATCGTTCTTTCGTTTTTCTTTCACGGCCCTCTCCCGGCTCACTCCGTTCGCCACCCTCTCCCGCTTCGGGGAGAGGATTTGTCCCTTATCTGTTCGGCAAATGGCTCGCCAAGGCCTCGAGCACCGCCATGCGGACGGCCACGCCCATTTCGACTTGCTCGCGGATCAGCGATTGCGCACCGTCTGCAACGTCGGATGCGATCTCGACGCCACGGTTCATCGGTCCCGGATGCATCACCAGCGCATCGGGCTTCGCGTAGGAGAGCTTTTCCTGATCGAGGCCGTAGAAGCGGAAGTATTCCTTCACCGACGGAACGAAGGAGCCGTTCATGCGCTCGCGTTGAAGGCGCAACATCATCACGATATCCGCATCGCGCAGGCCACGCTTCATGTCCGTGTGCATCTCGAAACCGAGGCGTTCGATGCCCGGCGGCAGCAGCGTCGAGGGTGCAACAAGGCGAACATACGCCCCCATGGCGGCGAGCAGGATCATGTTGGAGCGGGCAACGCGCGAATGCACGATGTCACCGCAGATCGCGACCGTGAGCCCCTCCAACCGCCCCTTGTTGCGACGGATGGTGAGCGCATCGAGAAGAGCCTGGGTCGGATGCTCGTGCGCACCGTCGCCCGCATTCACGACCGAGCAATCGACCTTCTGCGCCAGAAGGTTGACCGCGCCCGCCGCATGATGACGCACGACGATCAGGTCGGGCCGCATGGCGTTGAGCGTTGCGGCAGTGTCGATCAGCGTTTCGCCCTTCTTCACCGAGGACGAGGCGACGGACATGTTCATCACATCCGCGCCGAGCCTCTTGCCGGCGATCTCGAAGGAAGATTGCGTGCGGGTCGAGGGCTCAAAAAACAGGTTGATCTGAGTGCGACCACGTAGAGTCGTCTTCTTCTTTTCGACCTGGCGGCTGACTTCGACTTGTTTATCTGCCAGATCGAGCAACGCCTTGATATCCAAAGGCGAAAGCCCCTCGATTCCGAGCAAATGGCGATGCGGGAAGATCGGCGGGTGCGCTGTGTTCATCTTGAAAGAATGGCTATAGGCGGAGTCGATGGCAGCGGCAAGCAAAGTCTAAGGCTTTAGGGCAGTTAGCCGCCGTTGCCCAACGCCCGCTCCACCGCCGCCTTCGCGTGAAGCGTCGTCGTGTCGAACAAGGGGACCGAGCTGTCCTCGGGCTGCACAAGCAGCATGATCTCCGTGCAGCCAAGGATGATCGCTTGCGCACCGCGTTCGACCAAACGGGCGATGATGTCGCGATAAGCAGCGCGCGAGGTCGATAATACCTGCCCAGCAACCAATTCCCGATAGATGATGTCATGCACGACTGCGCGATCCGCGTCGTTCGGCACCAGAACGTTTAGCCCGTACTTGTCGGTCAGCCGGCCCTTGTAGAAATCCTGCTCCATCGTGAATGCAGTGCCAAGCAGACCGACGCGCTCATAGCCCGCCGCTTTGATCTCCTCGGCGGTGGGATCCGCAATATGAAGCAGGGGGATCGAGATGCGCTCCGCCACCTCGTCGGCCATGCGATGCATGGTGTTCGTGCAGATCAGCAGGAAATCCGCACCACCGCGTTCCAGGCGTTGCGCCGCATCTATCATTTCGGCTGTCAGCGTGGCCCAGTCGCCCTTGTGCTGCAGCTTTTCGATCTCTCCGAAGTCCACAGAGAACATCAAGCTCCGAGCGGAATGCACACCGCCCAAGCGCTCACGCATCTCCTGATTGATGATGCGATAATATTGCGCCGAGCTTTCCCAGCTCATACCGCCGATCAACCCGATGATCTTCGTCATTCTAATTCCCCTGTCCCATCACATTGCAGCGGGAAGCTCCGGCGGCAAGCGCCAAACTGGTTTCCGTGAACTAATCTTGACCTGTTGCGCGTTCGATCCGATGGGTGAGACATGACACGCAACGCCTCGCTTCTCCTCGTCGCTCTTCTCGCTATTTCGACAGTTCCAGCGCTTCAGGCCGAGGCGAAGGACAAGCCTCATTTCGCGGTGACGATCGATACGACCGCTATCGGCACGCCGCCCGACGCCACGACAGCCGCGCGCGATATGCAGGCCGTGTTGTCCGCGCAAGCCGAGCGGACACCCGTGCGCGAGGAACTGGCGATCAGAGATGCGCGCCAGACCTTGTCAGGCTTTCTCGAAGAGATGAACGCCGACATCGACAAGGATGAATTGAAGAAGGCTCGCCGCCTCTTCAAGGACGCCACGAAAGCACTGGAGAAAGCACTCGCTCCCGTAAAAGGTCGCTTCGAACGCCCCCGCCCCTTCAAGGCGAATTCCGACATCAAAACCTGCGCGACCAAGCTGCCGCCGAGCAGTTCCTTCCCATCGACCCATGCGGGAACGGGGACGCTTTACGCGGCCCTCCTCACTCATGTGGCCCCGGAAAAGACGGCCGAGCTCGAAAAGCGCGGCCTCGACTACGGGTGGAGCCGCGTGGTTTGCGGTTTCCACTATCCCTCCGATACCGAAGCCGGGCGCACGGGAGGACGCCTCGTCGCAGCGGCTCTTATGAAGGACCCGGACTTCGTCGCGAGGCTCAACGCGGTCGCGCCGCAATTGCGAAAGGCCCTGGGTCTCTGACCACTCCCGCCTTTCCTCGCATGCCATATAATCTCGGTCGGCCAGAACGGAGCGCGCGATGGATCTTCCTCAAAGGTCCGATACCCATGAGGTGCTGAACCAGACACCGCCCTTTGCGGATATCAATCTGGTCGCCTCGAACGAGCCTCTGCTGGATGCCCTCAGGGCCAACGGGCTAACCGAACAGGAAAGCCTGATTGCGGCCGGCGCCCGGTGGGGAACCGCCGAGCGACTCGAGCTGGGCCGCCTCGCCAACGAAAATCCGCCGAAGCTTCGGACGCACGATGCGCGCGGCTACCGGATCGACGGGGTCGAGTTTCATCCCGCCTATCATGCCCTGATGAGGGAAAGCATGGCGGATGGACTTCACTCCTCGACCTGGGAAGAGAATGCGCCTGAACCGCCAAGCCCGCAGGGACACCTCGCCCGCGCAGCGCTTCTTTACACCATTGCCGGTGTGGAAAGCGGGCACGTTTGCCCGATGACCATGACCCATGCGGCGGTGGCAGCGCTGGCCATCGCGCCTGAACGATTGAAAGACTGGCTGCCGAAGATCCGCTCCCGAACCTATGACCCGCGCTTCATCCCCTTCTGGGAGAAGCATTCCGTCACCCTCGGAATGGGCATGACCGAGAAACAGGGCGGCACCGATGTCCGCGCCAATACGACCCGGGCCGACCCTGCGAATGGGGATGAGTATCGCCTGACCGGGCACAAGTGGTTCATGTCCGCGCCCATGTCGGACGGGTTTCTGGTTCTGGCCCAGGCTCCCGGCGGCCTCACCTGCTTTCTCATGCCCCGCCACCGGCCCGACGGCAGCCTCAACGGGATTCACCTCCAACGCCTGAAGGACAAGCTCGGCAACCGCTCGAACGCCTCCTCCGAGGTGGAATTCGTCGATGCCTTCGCGTGGCGCATCGGTGAGGAGGGCAAGGGTGTGCGCACCATTCTCAACATGGTGCAGTTGACCCGGCTCGATTGCGCCGTCGCCTCCGCCGGGCTCGTGCGGATGAGTCTCGCGCTTGCCATGCACCACGCCCGGCACAGGAGCGTCTTTCAAAAGAAGCTCATCGACCAACCCGCCATGCAGGCGGTGCTCGCCGACCTCGCCCTCGATACGGAGGCGATGACGGCACTCGCCATGCGCCTCGCGAAAAGCTTCGACGGTGCGGCGTCGGATACAATGGAGGCGGCCCGCGCCCGTGTCGTGACGCCTGCGGCCAAGTTCGGAATCTGCAAGGCGGCTCCCCGCCTGATCTATGAGGCCATGGAATGCCTCGGCGGCAACGGCTACGTCGAGGAGAGTCCGATGCCTCGCCTCTACAGGGAAGCCCCAGTCAATGCGATCTGGGAAGGCTCGGGCAACGTGATCGCCCTCGACATCCTGCGGGCGGCCGAGCGCGAAACAGATGCCGCCTTGGCGGTTCTGGAGCAATTGGCAGGCGAAGCCTGGGGCCTTCCCGGCGTCGCGGAAACAGCGAATCTGATTCAGACATCCTTGCGCTCTCCCGACGCCGAAGCGAGGGCGCGGCTTATCGCCGAACGGCTCTTCGCGCTTGCCGCCACAGCCGCCCTTGCCCGCTCCGGTCCGGCTGAGATTGCCGAAGCTTACGCAACGACACGCCTAGCCCAGCCGCCGCACATGACGGGGGCTAATCCGCTCGGCCAGGCGGCGAAACCCTTGCTCAACAGAGCGTTATCGCCCACATAGGGGCGATGCCGGTCAAGCCCGATTTGACTTGTCGGCGATCATCAACCACTTATCCGCACCCTGTGGCAGTCGGGGCTGACTGCCGTTTCCGTTGTCGTGAGAGCATGATGCTTTCCCGGCTCCTGCCAGGAATACGTTCATGAAAGTCGTCGTCGTCGAGTCGCCCGCAAAGGCTAAGACGATCAACAAATATCTGGGCAAGGACTACGAGGTCCTGGCTTCCTTCGGTCATATCCGCGATCTGCCGGCCAAAGACGGCTCGGTCGACCCGGAGGCCGATTTCCGCATGATCTGGCAGTTGGAAGATCGCGGCTCAAAGCGCGTCGCCGATATCGCCAAGGCGATCAAGGGAGCCGAAAAGCTCATCCTCGCCACCGACCCGGATCGCGAGGGCGAAGCTATTTCCTGGCACGTAGTCGAGGCTCTGCGCGAAAAGAAGGTGCTGAAGGACATTCCGATCGAGCGCGTGACCTTCAACGCCATTACCAAGGACGCGGTGCACACGGCCATGCGCCAGCCCCGTGAGATCGATCAGGCCCTGGTCGACGCCTATATGGCGCGCCGTGCCCTCGATTATCTCGTAGGGTTCAATCTTTCGCCCGTTCTATGGCGCAAACTGCCCGGCGCTCGTTCGGCGGGGCGCGTACAATCCGTGGCGCTCCGACTCGTCTGCGACCGCGAACTTGAGATCGAAACCTTCAAAGCACGCGAATACTGGTCGCTCATTGCCACCCTCGCAACCAAGGAAGGCGGCGTGTTCGACGCCCGCCTCGTGGGCGCGGACGGCAAGAAGATTACCCGCCTCGACATTGGCAAGGGCGAGGAGGCGGAGGCCTTCAAGCGCGATCTCGAACTCGCGACCTTCGGCGTCGCGACCGTCGAAGCGAAGCCTGCGAAGCGTCACCCCTACCCGCCTTTCACCACTTCGACCTTGCAGCAGGAAGCCTCCCGCAAGCTCGGGCTTGCTCCCGCGCAGACCATGCGCCTCGCGCAGCGGCTCTATGAGGGTGTCGATATCGGCGGCGAGACGGTCGGTCTCATTACCTATATGCGTACCGACGGCGTCGATATGGCCCCGGAGGCCGTGCAAGCCGCGCGCCGGGTGATCGGCAAGGAATACGGTGAGCGCTACGTTCCGGGCGTGCCGCGCAAGTATACCACCAAAGCCAAGAATGCGCAGGAAGCGCACGAGGCCGTGCGCCCGACCGATATGAGCCGCCTGCCGAAATACGTAGCGAAGTATCTGGAGCCGGAACAGGCCCGCCTCTACGATCTGATCTGGACGCGCACCATCGCGAGCCAGATGGAATCGGCCGAACTGGAACGCACCACGGTCGACATCACGGCCCGGGTCGGCCCGCGCCAGCTCGATCTGCGCGCCACCGGCCAAGTGGTGAAGTTCGACGGGTTCCTCACGCTCTACAACGAGAGCAAAGACGACGAGGCGGATGAGGACGAAGGCCGTCTGCCGCCCATGAAGGCAGGCGACTCGCTGGAGCGCCGCCGCATCGCAGCGACCCAGCATTTCACCGAGCCACCGCCGCGCTTCTCCGAGGCGAGCCTCGTCAAGCGGATGGAAGAACTCGGCATCGGCCGCCCCTCGACCTACGCCGCCGTGCTTCAGGTTCTGCGTGACCGCGAATATGTACGCATCGACAAGAAGCGTCTCGTTCCGGAAGACAAAGGCCGCATCGTCACGGCGTTTCTGGAGAGCTTCTTCCGACGCTACGTGGAATACGATTTCACCGCCGATCTCGAAGAGCAGCTCGACCGGGTTTCCAATCACGAGATCGATTGGAAGCAGGTGATGCGCGACTTCTGGCGCGACTTCTCGGCGGCCATCGCCGAAACGAAGGAGTTGCGCACGACGGAAGTGCTGGAATCGCTCAACGAGCTTCTCGGCCCGCACATCTTCCCCGACAAGGGCGATGGCTCCAGCCCGCGCGGCTGTCCGACTTGCGGCACGGGCCAACTCTCCCTGAAGCTCGGCAAGTTCGGCGCGTTCATCGGTTGCTCGAACTACCCCGAGTGCAAATACACCCGCCAACTCGCCGCAACCGGCGTGAACGGCGAAGGTGATGCGACTTCCGAAGGCGGTCAGCCCGGCGTGAAGGTATTGGGTGACGATCCCGATACCGGTCAGCAGGTCACGCTCCGCGATGGCCGTTTCGGCCCCTTCGTGCAATTGGGCGAGGGCGAAAAGCCAAAGCGTTCTTCGATACCGAAGGGCACATCGCCCTCCTCCGTCGATCTGGAAAAGGCCCTCAAGCTTCTGGCGCTTCCCCGCACGGTGGCGATGCATCCGGAATCCGGTGAGCCGATCCTCGCCAATATTGGGCGTTACGGGCCTTACGTGCAGCACGGCAAGACCTACGCCAATATCGGCAAGGACGACGACGTGCTTGAGATCGGCGCGAACCGCGCCATCGATCTCATCATCGCGAAAGAAAGCGGCGCAGGCGGCGGTCGTCGTGGCGCGGCCGATCCGGGCCGTCCGCTCGGCGATGATCCGACTTCGGGTAAGCCGATTGTCGTCAAGGCCGGGCGCTTCGGTCCTTACGTGACTGACGGCGAGACGAACGCCACGCTTCCCCGCGCCGTTTCGGCGGAGGCCGTGACGCTGGCAGAGGCGATTGAACTCCTTGTGGCCCGTCGCGCGGCAGGCCCGAGCAAGAAGGCGCGTGGCAGGAAGACCGCGACGAAGAAACCCGCAGCCGCTAAGAAGCCTGCCGCGAAGAAAACGGCAACGAAGACCGCAGCGAAGAAGCCCGCAGCGAAAAAGGCAGCTCCGAAGAAGGCATCGAAAAAAGCCGCGAAAGCCGGTTGATCCGATGACGGAATGGCTGCTGTCGAAACTCGCAGTGCATCACAACCAGGTGGAGATTCTACTCCGCCTGGGCGCTGCGACCCTGGCAGGAATGGTCATCGGCCTCAACCGCGACAGGCATAATAAACCGATCGGCATGCGGACCCTGGGGCTTGTATCTCTCAGCGCCGCAACGGTTGTTCTCTCCGGCACCGTCTTCGGCGAGTTGCAGTTTGAACAGGATGCCGTAAGCCGCGTCATACAGGGTATTCTGACGGGCGTCGGCTTTCTCGGCGCCGGTGCTATCATGCGCGGTAGGGACGGCTTCGAGGTTCACGGTTTGACGACGGCAGCCACGGTCTGGATCGCCGCGGCTCTCGGTGTGACGTCTGCCCTTGGAGCGTGGTTTATCACCGCGACGGGCAGCGTGATCGCGTTGTGCCTCTTGAGCATGGGAAAGCCGGTCGAACGCTCGCTCATCCGGCTTCTTGACAGCTCGAATGAAACAAATGGAATGACAATGGCGGGCTCAGAAAGCCAGCCAGAGCGCGAGGGCGCCGATCAGCCCCATCGCCAACCATAGTAGAGCCCCGGACGAAAGAGGGCGGCTTTCGGCAACGGGCATCGCCTCCGGTTCGTTGAACGCAAAGGCCTCGCCTGCCACGCGGGCGGTGCGGGTCAAGTGCAGGTTCTGTGCCGATCCGAAAACTGTTCTTGTCGTCACGTTCGAATCCCCCTCTCTTAACCTCGAGCTTAACCGGCCAACGTGAATACGACCTAAACAGTTCCGTTGATTGTTGAGGTCCAAAGGCCGAACCGTTCGTTTTCTCTCCGCGGAGAGTATGTCATGACGTTACCTCAAATTTGTGACGACAGGCAATCTTTTCGTTTTCGTTTTGTTCCCGTATTTATGCTTCATGCGATATAGTGATAGGAAGCACGAATCATTTCGGTCCCAAGGTTCAATGACTGACAACGACGATCTTTTCGGTGATGGCCGTGGCGCCGCAGCAAAGCGCGCGACGCCCGCCAAGAATGCCACCGCCAAACCCGTTCGCAGCGCGCCGAGAGTCGCGCCGCTGAGCGAGAGTGATTATGATGCCTCCACCATCGAGGTGCTGGAGGGGCTGGAGCCCGTCCGGCGTCGTCCGGGTATGTATATCGGCGGCACCGACGAGAAGGCGCTGCACCACCTCTTCGCCGAGGTGATCGACAACTGCATGGACGAGGCGGTCGCGGGCCACGCGACCTTCATCGAAGTGGAACTGGAGGAAGGCGGCTGGCTCTGCGTGACCGATAACGGGCGCGGCATCCCGGTCGATCCTCACCCGAAATTCCCGAAAAAGTCGGCGCTCGAAGTCATCATGACGACGCTCCACGCGGGCGGTAAGTTCGACTCGAAGGTCTATGAAACCTCCGGCGGCTTGCACGGCGTCGGCGTGTCGGTGGTCAACGCGCTCTCCGAGACGCTGGAGGTCGAGGTCGCGCGCGGACAGACACTTTACCGTCAGATCTTCTCGCGCGGCGTTCCTCAGACGAAACTCGAGACGGTCGGCCGCGCTCCCAATCGTCGCGGCACGAGGGTGCGTTTCAAGCCGGATCACGAGATCTTCGGCAAGGAGGCTCATTTCCTGCCGCGTCGCCTGTTCAAGATGGCGCGCTCGAAGGCTTATCTGTTCGGTGGTGTCGAAATCCGCTGGAAATGCGCCCCGCCCCTTCTCGATGCGACGGACGTTCCCGCCGAGGCGGTCTTCCGCTTCCCGAACGGCCTCAAGGATTATCTGGCGCGCGATATCGAGGGCAAGGAACTCGTCACCGATCAGGTCTTCGCTGGAAAGATTACCAAACAGGGCGGCCACGGCTCGCTCGAATGGGCGGTGTCGTGGATGGCGAACGAGGACGGTTTCTCGTCATCCTACTGTAATACGATTCCGACACCCGAAGGCGGCACGCACGAAAACGGCCTGCGCATCGCTCTCCTGCGCGGTCTGCGCGACCATGCGGAGCGCGTCAATCAGCAGAAGCGCATGGCGGCGGTGACCACCGACGACGTGATGGCGACCTGCGCCTCCATGCTTTCGGTTTTCATCCGCGAGCCGGAATTCCAGGGCCAGACCAAGGATAAGCTCGCGACGCTGGAAGCAGGCCGAATCGTCGAGGCCGCCATCCGCGACGCCTTCGACCATTGGCTCGCCGCTTCGCCGCAGCAGGCCAACAGGTTGCTCGACTGGGTGATCGATCGGGCAGAGGAGCGGCTGCGCCGACGCCAGGAAAAGGAAGTCGCGCGCAAAACCGCCACCCGCAAGCTGCGCCTTCCCGGCAAACTTGCCGACTGCTCCAATGCGGGCGCGGAAGGCTCCGAACTCTTCATCGTCGAGGGCGACTCGGCGGGCGGCTCGGCCAAGCAGGCACGAGACCGCAAGACCCAGGCCATCCTGCCCCTGCGCGGCAAAATCCTGAACGTCGCCTCCGCGGGTCGGGACAAGCTGCACCAGAACCAGCAGCTTTCCGATCTCGTGCAGGCACTCGGCTGCGGCATGGGTTCCCATTACCGGGACGCCGATCTTCGCTACGAGAAGGTCATCATCATGACCGATGCGGACGTGGACGGCGCGCATATCGCCTCCCTCCTCATCACTTTCTTCTACCGCCAGATGCCGCGTCTTATCGATGCCGGGCATCTTTATCTCGCCGTGCCCCCGCTCTTCCGCCTCAGCCATGGCGGCAAGACGGTCTATGCGCGCACGGAAGCGGATCGGGACAAGCTCCTCAAGTCCACCTTCAAGAACAGCGGCAAGGTCGAGATCGGCCGCTTCAAGGGCCTCGGCGAAATGCTGCCGGCCCAGCTGAAGGAAACCACTATGGACCCCAAAAAGCGCACGCTTCTCAAGGTTATGGTCGAGACGGACGACCGTCCGGAAACCAGTGACGCCGTCGAGCGTTTGATGGGTAACAAACCCGAGGCGCGCTTCACCTTCATCTCGGAACGCGCGGCCTTTGCAGACGAAGCGCAACTCGATATTTAGTTGCAAATCACAGGTTGAATAAAATTTTCCAATCGTGCCGATAAAAAAATTCAATGTAAGGTGGAACCATCCTTATTAAGCGGCGTTGACCAGACACTACCGGCTCATTCTGCCCCCACGAGCCGGCCCCTTCAGGCCCCGAAAGGGGCCTTTCTTTTTTTCATATTCCTCTCAACTTAGCCGCGAGGTTCGCTCGCGAACGCTTTGGCGGCGGCTTGACCAGGTCTGCAGGCCCTCCTACGAGCCCGCCTTCGGCTGCTCGGTGACGTCATATGTGCAGCGGAACGCGGCAGCGGCGACGCGATAGGTATCGGACGGATTGTTTGGGTCCTGGACGATGGTGTCACCGGGTTTTGCGATCATCGACTCGCCCCATGGCGCGTTGAAGGTGAACGGGCCCTCGGACGCGGAAAGAGTTATGAACCGCATCGGCGTTCCGCTCGGGCGAAAGGCTTTGAAACCCTGTGCATCCGCGTCGTTTAGAGCCGTGCCGTAGCGCTTGGCGAACGTCGCCGCCTTCACCAGATAAAGCTCGTTGCCCGTCTCGGGGCAGCGGTTACGCACGACCATGTCGCCGCTTTCCGCGGGCTTGCTCTTCGTTTCGACGCCCTCCGACTTGATAACGGTGACGACGATTTCGCCCGCCTCGGCGGGCTTGGCGTCCACCATTTTCGTCTTCTGCGCTAGGCCCGCGCGCCCGCTCTCGGCGGCTTTCGCGAAAAAGCCTTTGATATCGAAATCCTGGGCATTGGCGGATGCGGTGAGCATCGCAAACATAAGGGAAAGGCAGAAAGACGATTTAGGCAGCATGGTTTCCTCGCGAGATCCTGACAATGGCACCACATTACGATGCGTCATTGCGAGCCTTATGCCAATCTCTCATGGCTCCTGCGTGACGCCCTAGAGCATGATTAGAACAAGTGGAATCCGGTTGTTCGCCCGGATCATGCGAAATCAAAGAACCTGGAGCTTGATCATGTTTCAAGGAGACCTGATCAAGCTCTAGCCGCTGCGTCCCTCGCATGCGACAAAGCACCGAACTTTGAAGCATCGAAGACCCTGAGAAACATCCCCCTTTGGCCAAACGTCAGAAACTCCATTCCACGCCCCCCTCCCGCGAAGATCTCGTTGCCTTCATCACGACGGCGAAGGGCAAGATCGGCAAGCGCGAGATCGCGCGCGCTTTCGATATTCAGGGTGGCGACAAGATCTGGCTCAAGCAGATGCTGAAGGATCTGGAGATCGAGGGCGTTGTCGACCGGCGCGGCAAGACCATGCACAAGGCGGGGCAGCTTCCACCCGTGGTGCTCGCCGACATCAAACGTCGGGACGAGGACGGCGAGTTGATCGCCGAACCGGCCGAGTGGGACGAGGAGCACGGCCCCATCCCGACCATTCTCGTCACCCTGCCCCACAAGCCGCAGCGCGGCCAGCCGACGCCCGGCGTCAACGATCGCGCGCTGATCCGCGTCTCGCCGCTGAAGAACGATATCCATCACTATACCGGCCGCGTCGTCAAAATTCTGGAGAAGCACCGCGCCCAGGTGCTCGGCATTTTCCGCGCTTTGCCGGAAGGTGGCGCGCGGCTCATACCCGTCGAGAAAAAGACCCGCGAACGCGAGCTTGTCATCCGCCCCGGCGACGAGGGTGAGGCGAAGGACGGCGATCTTGTTGCGGTAACGGTTCTCAAGGGCGGCCGTATCGGCCTTCCCCACGCCAAGGTGAAGGAGCGTCTGGGCTCGCTGTCCTCCGAAAAGGCCGTGAGCCTGATCGCAATCCATGCTCACGGCATCCCCAACGTCTTCGCGCCAGCCACTCTCGCGGAAGCGGAAAAGGCCGAGCATCTGGGCCTGGCCGACCGTGAGGATTGGCGCGATCTGCCGCTCGTCACCATCGATCCGCCCGACGCCAAGGATCATGACGACGCGGTTCATGCGGTGCGGGACGAAGATCCGCACAATCCCGGCGGCTTCGTCGTCACCGTCGCCATTGCCGACGTGGCGGCCTATGTGCGGCCCAGTACCGCCCTTGATCGGGAAGCAGTGGAGCGCGGCAACTCGGTCTATTTTCCCGACCGGGTCGTGCCGATGCTGCCTGAGCGCATCTCGAACGATCTCTGCTCGCTGCGCCCTCACGTGCCACGCCCGGCGCTTGCGGTGCGGATGGTGCTCGATGCGGACGGGCGCAAGAAGCATCACAGCTTCCACCGGATCATGATGCGCTCGGCGGCGAAGCTCTCCTACCAGCAAGCGCAGGCGGCCATCGACGGAAGGCCGGACGATACGACCGCCCCGCTCATCGACGCGATCCTGAAACCTCTCTGGGCCGCTTTTGAAACCGCGAAGAAGGCGCGCGACATCCGCGAACCGCTCTTCCTTGATCTGCCCGAGCGCAAGATCGTTCTGAAGCCCGACGGTACGGTGGATCGGGTCTTCGTGCCGGAGCGGCTGGAGGCGCACAAGCTCATCGAGGAATTCATGATCCTCGCGAACGTGGCGGCCGCCGAGACGCTGGAGAAAGCGGATTTCGAGCTGATCTACCGCGTCCATGACGAGCCCTCCCTCGAAAAGATGCGGGCACTTGGCGAGGTGTTGGCTTCCATCGGCCTGAAACTGCCGAAGGGCAACGTGTTGAAGCCCGAACTCTTCAATCGCGTTCTCGCCAGCGTCGAGGGCACGGAAAACCAGCTCTTCATCAACGAAGTCGTGCTGCGCTCCCAATCTCAGGCCGAGTATTCCGCCGAGAACTACGGGCACTTCGGCCTGAACCTGCGCCGCTACGCCCATTTCACCTCACCCATCCGGCGCTATGCGGATCTCGTGGTGCATCGTGCACTGATCACGGCGATGAAATTCGGCAAGGATGGGCTTTCGCCGAATGTCACGCGCCTCGAACTCGCCGAAATCGCCTCCCGCATTTCCATGTCGGAGCGGCGGGCCATGGCGGCCGAGCGGGAAACCATCGACCGCCTGATCGCCCATCACCTCGCCGATCGGATCGGCGCGACCTTCGACGGTCAGGTCTCCGGCGTCACAAAGGCTGGTCTGTTCATCAAGCTCGACGAGACCGGCGCGGACGGTTTCATCCCGGCAGGAACCATCGGGGCTGATTATTACCGTTTCGAGGAAGGCAACCATGCCCTTCGCGGCGAGCGCACCGGCGAGACTTTCCGCCTCGGAGACAAAGTGCGCGTCAAGCTGGTAGAAGCAGCTCCGGTCGCGGGCGCCTTGCGCTTCGAGATTCTCTCCGAAGGGCGTTATAGCGGCAAGCGCGGCGGGGGCAGCAGCAAGGGTCGTTCGAAACCCAGCCATCGCCCGACGTCGAAGAAGACAAAGACGAAGGTCAAATCGAAGCGCGGGCGCTGATGCGCCCGTTCGAAGGACAAGCCATGCAGACCGAGCGGATCATCGCAGGGACCCCGGAATTGGCGACCGCCATGAAGCGTGGCTTCATGGGACGCTGCCCGGCTTGCGGAAAGGGCCGCCTCTTCGGGCGTTTCTTGAAGGTCAACACCGCGTGTGATTGCTGCGAGACCGAATTCCACCATCACCGGGCGGATGACCTGCCGCCCTATATCGTCATCTTCATCGTCGGCCACCTGATCGGCTACGGCGTGCTGGTGGCGGAAACGAACTTCGATGTGCCGCTCTGGGCGCAGATCGCATTCTGGCCGACTCTCACGCTCGCCCTGTGTCTCGGTCTGCTCCAACCGACCAAAGGTGCTGTCGTCGGGCTGCAATACGCGCTAGGCATGCACGGATTCGGCGCGGCACGTGCCAAAAGCAACAAGAATGCGAAGGAGGCGTCTGGTGTCGAAGGTTCAATTTCAACCTGAGACGGACGGTCTCGTCTCCACGGCGCCCGACGCGTCAGCACCCGCCCTTCGCCCACGCGACTCGGCCACCCTCATCATCATCGACCGCAATGGCCGCGCACCCAAGGTCTTGATGGGTCGCCGTCATGAAGGCCACAAATTCATGCCGGGCATGTTCGTATTTCCGGGCGGCCGTGTCGAGCCTTCCGACCGGCAGATGTCGGTCGCCGGCTCGCTTCATCCGCGCGCCGAACAGGCCTTGATGGAGCGCGTGTCCCGCCCCTCCTGGCAACGCTGCCGCGCCTTGGCGCTGGCCGCGATCCGCGAGACTTTCGAGGAGACCGGGCTCATGCTCGGCTCCAAGGATTACGGCGCCCCTGAAAGCGTGCCGCCCGGCCCCTGGGCCACGTTTCAGGAGCGCGGCGTCTTTCCCGAACTCGATACGCTGCAATTCGTCGCGCGGGCGATCACGCCGCCGAAGCGCGTGAAGAGGTTCGATGCCCGGTTCTTTGCCGTGGACAGCGATTGCGTTGCCGACGTGGTCGATGGCGTAATCGGGCCCGAATCCGAACTGGTTGAACTCGCCTGGGTCACCTTCACGCAGGCGCAAAAGCTCGACCTGCCCAACATCACGCGGACCGTACTGCAAGAGTTGGAGAGCCGAATCGCGGCCGGATTCATCCACGAACTTCCGGTTCCCTTCTTTCATCAGAAGCGTGGCCGTTCCGTCCGGGAACTGTTGTAATCCGCTTTGACATGCCGAAACCCTTGACGCAGCGGGCGTTATCGGGCATGGACAGCGTGAAATTCCGGCCGGGGTGAACCCGGCCCTTTGTGTTTCGGCAAAGCCGAACTACCCAACAAGAGGTCCCGACCATGGCCAAAGCCGCAACGATCAAAGTGAAACTCGTCTCGTCCGCCGAAACCGGCTATTTCTATGTGACGAAGAAGAATTCCCGCACCAAGACCGACAAGCTCGTGATGAAGAAGTACGACCCCGTCGCGAAGAAGCACGTCGAGTTCCGCGAAGCGAAGATCAAGTAATCAGCTTCGTTAAAAATCTGATCTTTGGAATTAAACCGCCTCAGCAATGGGGCGGTTTTTCTTTTGGGGAGCAGCAAGGGGACCACGCTCTCGTGGTTCGACCCCACGTCAGCTTCAGCGACGGGGCAGCGGTCCTAGAAGCAAATTCTCTCCCGATAAGGGCCGTTGCGGCCAGTTCGCCAGCGATAGTCGCAATGTTTCCAGCCTCGCGGTCCGTAATAGAACTGGTTCTGGGTGTAACCTCTCCAGACACATTGATGATGCCTGTTGCAGACCCAGCGGACCGGCGTGGTCAACTCGTTCCCGTCCAAGATAGCTGAGAGATTTGGAAACGGAGCGGCAGTTGCCGGTGCGACCGCTGAGCTGGAGCATAGAACGGCTCCGGCGAGTGCAAATGTGGCAAGGACTCCCTTCATGACAGCCTCCGTAAAAGTGGCAACGTCACAGCGAGCATTCCTATCAGAGGGCTAAGGGGCCATGGATAGGTCTATCTTCCAAAGCAAGGCGAGCCGAATTGTTCCCGGCTGAAGGGAGAATGAGAGGTCTGATTGAAAAGCGTGGAAAGGTGGCCAGCTGGAGACGGGGCTGAGGAGGCGAAACCGCCTCCAGCTTGGCCGAGCCCACGAAGTCCCAGGAGATGCGGCGGACCTGAGCATCGGGGCGTCTGTTCGAGCTGGAGGGGGCAAAGGAGGCCACCGACCGCGCTCAAAATCTTAGTTCCCGAACTTTCATGGCGAAATGAGATCGCCTGAAAGTAAGGTGTCCGCCCACAGGCGAACTTTCCTGTGTTTAAGAAGAACAGAAATTGCAGAGCAATGCAATAAGGCCGAATCAACGAAACATCGATCTTACCTAAGGTGAGATTCGAAGCAAAACCCTTCGATTAAAGCCCCCGCCCTATGCGGCGAGGCGAAGCGGGTCTTCTTCGACTTGAGCCGATGGCGAGCGAAACAGCATCGCATGCAGTTGAAGCCGGATTTCCGCGGCCCGCAATTCCTTGATCAGAGAGCG
Organism: Microvirga sp. 2MCAF38; assembly: GCF_052115485.1. Lineage (NCBI taxonomy): Bacteria > Pseudomonadati > Pseudomonadota > Alphaproteobacteria > Hyphomicrobiales > Methylobacteriaceae > Microvirga > Microvirga sp. 2MCAF38. The sequence goes on from NZ_JBFRGU010000001.1 coordinate 28,351, forward strand.
CTTTCGCGCAGCAAGACCGACGTTCATGAGAGCGGCGCAGCGATCGATGGGGCGTATTAGCCCGTCGTCGGCACCCCAGACGTTTGCGGCCTCGGGCGGAACACCCAGGAGGATCATCCGCGCTCGGCATCCGAAGGCGTCCCGTTTACCCAAGCGCGCCCGGAAGTCGCCTCCCGCCGCCTTGAGGACCGACGCATCGCATAAAACGACATCGAACGCAGCCGCCGACCTGTCCGCGAGGATCCGGCCTTTGCGGTCGACAGAGGTCACATGGCACGTCGGCGAAAGAATTTCCGTGAGGCGCTGACGGGATGCGGAATCGGGATCGATCAGCAGAATGTTGTGCGGTTGGGGCAAGTCGACAGAACCGTCGCCCACACTCGCGACACCGTACTCGGCGGCGCGAACACACCCCGCGATTTCCGCCATCTGAACGAAGTTTCCGAGACGTTGGCCTGCCAGGCCCTCGTGCGTCGGAATAACAAGGTAGTCATCTGCCCCGACATCGAGGGCTCTGATCCGGCCACATGACGGTGTCTCTTCGCCGATGATGGCAATCGGCACATGGCGGCACGCCGGATCATTCTTGATCTGCGCGCACAGGGCGAACCCGTTGAACCCGGGCAACTCTCCTGCCACGAGGACAGCGTCCGCCAACCCGTTACGACAGATGGCAAGGCCGTCGGATTCGTTCGTTGCTATCGTGACGTCGAGAGTTTTTCCCGCGAGGGAGCGTTCGATTGCGGCCGCGCGCTGAAAGTCGGGATCGACGATCAAAATTCGCCCGGTCATGCGGGTTTATCGTCCGCGTTGAGATAGGTTCTCACTGTTTCGAGAAACTTGGCGATGGAGATCGGCTTCGACAGATAGGCCTCGCAACCGCCTTCACGAATACGCTCCTCGTCACCCTTCATGGCAAAAGCCGTGATAGCAATGACGGGAATGGATTTTAGATCCTCGTCGGCCTTCAGCCAGCGCGTGACCTCGAGACCCGAGACCTCAGGCAGCTGGATATCCATGAGGATCAGATCCGGCTTATGGGCGCGGGCAAGCTCCATCGCCTCGATCCCATGGCCCGTTTTCAGGGTGGCATAGCCATGGGCTTCAAGGAGATCGTTGAAGAGCTTCATGTTGAGTTCGTTGTCCTCAACAATAAGCACAGTTTTCTTCATTGCCGCAGCCCCTGAGCCAAAAACAGACTTCACCGGCTCGATCATTCGTCCGAAACTAGCCGGTCACTTATTGATGAAATGGAAATGGGGGTTGGCAAAATGCAAATCCGGACAAGAAGATGGCATTAAGGAAAATAAACGCTGAAGAAGCCGAAAGCGTGGCGCTGAACATCTTCACGCGGCTTATTGCCGATGAAGACCGGCTGAGCCGCTTTCTAGCCATTTCGGGTCTACAACCTGATTCTATCCGCGACGCGGCTTCCCAACCCGGCTTTTTCGCCGCAATCCTCGACTATGTCGCCTCGGACGAAGCGCTGCTCCTGGCGCTTGCCGAGGAGCTTTCCGTCAAGCCGGAGCGTATCGTCGAGGCGCATCAGATCCTGTCGCCATCGGAATTTTACTAAAAACTACCGAGACACGCCTCAGACCTCGACAAGGCCAGACACCCCATGCGAAGCAAAACTCGAAAGCCGAATCCTTTTTTGCCATTGCAAGTGTCGGCCGCGATAAATTTCTTCGGTACAGGCTACGTGATGCTATGGGCGCATCAAGCCTACACGAATTTTCAATGCACTCTCGGCGCGCCTTGGGACAGCCTTGACGCAACCCACATACTACAGAACTATTATCCAGCAGCATTGAGAGAAACCAAAACACTCCGCCAGCTTTCGTCGCAATGTATTGCAGCTCTACACGCTCAAACAACCTCAGCATATATAACAATATATGGCATTGCCTTAGCGCTTGGCCTGGTGGCATTCCTTTTTACAAAACTTCAAAGCGCTTCAAAACTTAATTTAACGAAAAAAACATATCTGAGAGCGGTTTTAGCCACTTTTTTACTATCCTTTTTATGCGCCTATACAACATTTATAGTCTTTTATTATCAAGAAATCATAATATTCGAAGGAAAGCGCGGTCGATTTTCAGTAAAGTTTTACCAAGATTATGTAAGCGTTCTAAATTATTGGCTTTCATTTCAATTGTTTTCGCTCATCGGCATCCTGGGTCTTTGGTTCGGTTGTTTGGGTATTGCGGCTGGCTGGCGGAGCGTATTCCGGGCTGAGCAACTTTTTGGAAACGGCAAGCTTAGTTCAGGAGATTCTTAAGAGAGCTTAGACTGAGCATCCCGAACATCGAGATAAGGTTTCTTCGTGGATCTAACCGCGCCATTTTGCAGGGATTGTCTCACCGTCGCCGCCTCGGCCTCGGTGCGCCGCTGCACGGCCTGCGGCTCCCCTCGCCTTCTCGCGCACCCCGAGCGCGACACGCTCTCTGTCGCCCACATGGATTGCGACGCGTTCTTCGCGGCGGTGGAGAAGCGGGACGACCCGAGCCTTGCCGACAAACCGGTGATCATCGGCGGTGGCAAGCGGGGTGTCGTCTCCACATGCTGCTACGTGGCGCGCACCTACGGCGTGCGCTCGGCGATGCCCATGTTCAAGGCACTGAAGGCCTGCCCCCACGCGGTCGTGGTCAAGCCCAACATGGAGAAATATCGAATCGCGGGGCGAGCGGTGCGCCAATTGATGTTCGAGATGACGCCACTGGTGGAGCCTGTCTCCATCGACGAGGCATTTCTCGATCTTTCAGGCACCGAGCGGCTGCATCACGCAAGTCCGGCGCTGACCCTCGCCCGTTTCGCCAAACGCGTCGAGGATGAGATCGGCATCAGCATTTCGGTTGGCCTCTCGTACAACAAGTTCCTCGCCAAGATCGCCTCGGACTTCGAGAAACCGCGCGGATTCTCGATCATCGGACGGGAAGAAGCCCCCGCTTTCCTGGCAGAGAAGCCGGTCTCGATCCTTCCCGGCGTCGGCGCCGCCGCTCAAGCGCGATTGGCAAAAGCGGGGGTGACGCTGATCTCACACCTGCGGGACACATCGCAGCGCACCTTATTCGAAGCGCTCGGCCGCGATGCACAGCGACTCGCGCGACTGGCCTTGGGTCAGGACGACCGGAGTGTGAAGACCGAGCGCGAGACCAAGAGCATCTCCGCGGAAACCACCTTCGACGTGGACCTGCGTTCCTTCGAAGATCTGGAACCCATTCTCTGGCGGTTGGCGGAAAAGGTCTCGTCTCGACTGAAAGCCGCGCAGCTTGCGGGACAGAGCGTGACTTTGAAGCTGAAGGATGCGGAGTTCCATCTCTTGACGCGGACCCGCTCAGGCTTCCCGCCGACGCAACTCGCCGCACGGCTGTTCGACCCGGCGCGACAATTGTTGAAAACCGCCTGCGACGGCACAGCCTATCGCCTCATCGGCATCGGCGCGGCGGATCTGTGTGACGCGTCGGAGGCGGACAAGGGCGATCTGGCCGATCAAAGCGTGGTGCGTCAGGCCAAAATGGAAACCGCCATCGACCGAATTCGCGACAAATTCGGCACCGCCGCTTTGCAGAAGGGTATCACGTTGCGCGGCCGTCAGCGCTGACAGGTCGAGACAGGCAGCAATTCCAGGCTTTTCAATTCGCCGGTCAGGACGAAATCGCCGTAATCGAGCTTCAACGCGCGGCTGACGCCGTTCTCGTACAGATCGAACGAGATGATGTAGGCGGGTGTGCGATCCCCCTCGCCTGCGGTGAAATAGCTGATCGTCACAGGCCAGCGGGGCTCCTTCACGATGCCATCCTGCCGGGCCGGCTCCTCAAGACTCCCGGCCGCGCCACCCTCGATCTTGCGGCCAATCAAAGCGAGAGTGTCGTAGATCTTCTTACCGTCGTCGGAGCCGTCATAGAGCCTGACGTTCAGGGTCGTCTTGCCTGCGCGTGCCGCCTCGATCAGACGCTTCAGATGCTCGGTCGGGAAAACTAGGGTGCCTGGGGCGGCGAATGTGTCGCGCTTAGGCTGCTTCAAATTGACCGCGAGCGAACCGTCGTTTTTCAGGCTCGCATCGCCATCCACATTGTCCTTCACCATGCCTTCCAGGGTCGACTCGATTCGAAACCGCATTGAATTGCCATCACCGGCCTCGAACGTGGCGGTGCGCACATCGAGCGTCCGAGGACCGGTTTCCGCGCCGTTGAGCACGGTCACCTGACGGTATTTCATCGTGTAACCGTCACAGGCGTCACCGGCGAATTCGAGTGCAATTCGCCCTCTGGCGCTGTCCATACCTCGCATTCCCGTCGATTTACCTAGCGAAATGTCGTAAACGGCCCTGTGGGGCACGAGATGGACCCCTGTCTGTGGCGTCTGGGCCGAGACGGAAAATGCCGTCGCCAGAAAAGCACTCGACACCAGGATCAAACGACGCATGACAACTCCTTTGGCAGACGCCCGATTTTGGGCTTCGCCTGAGTTGCTCAAGATAGGCCTGCGGTCGATCGTGGGCAACGTCCGGCTTGCTTCTCGATGGACGATCCGCCAAAGCTTGGCCGGTTTAAGGCCTGTCACAAGGCCGTCGAGGAGTCACTCATGAGCAATATCGAGAAGAGATTGCAGGAACTGGGCATTGCCCTTCCGACACCAGCCGCACCGGTTGCGAATTATGTGCCGTTCGTCCGCACCGGAAACCTGGTGATTATTTCCGGCCAGCTTTGCCTCGGCATCGATGGCAAGCTGAACGATGCCCATAAGGGCAAACTCGGCGCGGAAGTCTCGCCCGAAGCCGGTCAAGCGGCTGCGCGTAACTGCGCCATCAATCTGATCGCACAACTACGCGCCGCTGTCGGCGATCTCGACAAGGTCGTGCGTGTCGTGCGCCTCGGCGGTTTCATCAACGCAGTGCCGACCTTCGCCGCACTGGCACCCGTCATGAACGGCGCGTCCGATGTCATGGTCGAGGTTTTCGGCGACAAGGGCCGCCACGCCCGCTCCACCGTCGGCGTCGCGGAACTGCCGCTCGACGTTGCTGTCGAAGTCGAAGGAATGTTTGAAGTCCTATGAGCACACCCAGCTGGCTCGTCGCGAAGCCCATCGCCCATCGCGGCCTGCACAACAAAGCGGGCGGCATCATCGAGAACACGCTCTCGGCCGCGGAAGCCGCCATCGGCTACGGCTTCCCGATCGAATTGGACGTGCAGCTCACCGGCGATAACGAAGCAATCGTCTTCCATGACTTCGAGCTTGACCGGCTTACGGGCAGCACGGGCCTTGTCGCGGAGCGCACGCTATCCGAATTGGCCGGCATTGATATCGCGGGCTCGACCGGTGGCGACAAGATTCCGTCGCTGAAAGGCTATCTCGACAAGATCGCCGGGCGCGTGCCGCTCGTCATCGAGATCAAGAGCAAGTTCAACGGCGACATGCGTCTGACGAAGCGCGTCTGCGAAATCCTAGCCGACTACAAAGGCCCGTTCGTGGTCAAGTCGTTCGATCCGGACATCGTCGAGACCGTGCGCAAGATTGCACCGCACATCACGCGCGGCATCATCGCAGAGCTGCACTATGCCTCGAAGACCGACGAGATCCTTTCGCCGGAGCTGAAGTATCGCCTCGCGAACCTTCTGCACTTTGCGGAATCGCAGCCGCAATTCATTTCGTGGCACGTGAAGGACCTGCCGGCGGCGGGACCATATCTGGCGAAGCTTCTCGGCAACCTCCCGGTCATGACCTGGACCGTACGCAATCCGGAAGATCGCGCCCGCGCGGAAAAGCATGCGGACCAGATGGTGTTCGAAGGCTTCCTGCCGTAACGCTTGTCAGGATCCCACAGCGGTCATACGCTAGAGCCCGGTCATGTCTTCGAACCTGACCGGGCTTTATTTTTGTTTCGGCATGATCGTTTTGGAGAGCCGGATTTCTCCGGATCATGCGCCAGGTGTCAGCGGCGAGATCCTTTCGATCCAGTGCCTTTCCAGATCAAAATCGCGCAAGGCTTGAGCGTCGTCCCGGCAGCCTCCTGGGACGCGTGTGCACGCTCCACGGAGGTTGGAGCGGATCCCTTCAATCCCTTCGTCTCGCACGCCTTTCTCGAAAGCCTGGAAGCATCCGGTTGCGTCGGTAAATCCAAAGGCTGGATGCCGCTCCATGTCCTGGTTGAAGATGAGACGGGGACGTTGGTGGGCGCAGCACCCTGCTATCTCAAATCGCACTCCATGGGCGAATATGTCTTTGACCATGCCTGGGCGGATGCCTTCGAGCGCGCGGGTGGTCATTACTATCCGAAGCTTCAGGTCAGCGTGCCTTTCACTCCCGTCACCGGCCCTCGCCTTCTGGTCGCGAAGGGTGCGCCGGAGGACGAGGTGCGAGCGCATCTGATCGCCGGGTTGCGCGTGCTGCGGGAGCGCAGCGATGCTTCATCGATCCACGCGACGTTTCTACAAGAGAACGATCTTCGCGCTTTTGAGGCTCAAGGCTTTCTGCGGCGAGACGACCAGCAGTTTCACTGGTTCAACGAGGGCTATGGAAGTTTCGAAGATTTTCTGAGCGCCCTCTCCTCGCGTAAGCGCAAGGTCATTCGCCGCGAGCGGCGCGATGCCTTGGCAAACGGCATCACCATCGAGTGGGTGACAGGCACCGAGATCACGGAAGCGCATTGGGATGCGTTCTTCGCGTTTTACATGGATACGGGCTCGCGCAAATGGGGGCGGCCTTATCTGAACCGAAAGTTCTTCTCGCTCATCGGCGAGCGCATGGCAGATCGCATTCTGTTGGTGCTCGCCAAGCGCGAGGGTCGCATCATCGCGGGCGCAATCAATTTCATCGGCGATACACGCCTCTACGGACGCAATTGGGGTTGCATCGAGGATCATCCGTTCCTGCATTTCGAGGTCTGCTATTATCAGGCCATCGCGTTTGCCATCGCTAAAGGATTGGAGCGGGTCGAGGCCGGCGCGCAGGGCGAGCACAAGCTGGCGCGCGGCTATCGCCCTGTCGTGACTTCATCGGCGCACGACATCGCCAATCCATCGCTGCGCAAAGCCATCGCAGACTATCTCGATCATGAGCGGGACTATGTGGCCGAGGCCGCGGAAGAGCTGTCGTCGGCGACGCCGTTCAAGCAGCGCGAGGATGAGTAGAGCCGGTCGGTCTTTGGGGAGAACCAACCCACAGCCTCACCCTGAGGGATGCGAAGCATCGTCTCGAAGGGCGAGGCGTCTCCGGAGTACACTGGAACCTCCTTCGAGACGCAGCCTTAAGGCTGCTCCTCAGGATGAGGTCTCGATCTGCATCGCCATTAGTGGCTGCGAACCGAAATCCGCAATGTCAAAAAAACCTGCCCCGAAACGACAATGCCCGGACGAGGTCCGAGCATGTCGCTAGTGGTACAATTTTTTGCAAAATGTCTCGGGTCAGAACCCGGACGTCACCTGATTCAGCCCATTGAGGATCGCCGTCGGTGAGGTGCCGAGTGCGATCATCACGCCTTCCACGGCCCAATAGCAGCCGACAACGATCACCGGCACGAGGATCCAACCCAAAAGCTCTTCCATCCAGATGCGCCGACGACGGCGGCGTTCCCGCTGCTCGCGCCAGGTGCGTCTGACGGGAGCCGCGATTTCCGTCGCGACTTCCAGAGGGCCCTCGTGTAGATCGGTCGTCATGCCTTAACCAGTGGAACCTTGGGTACTGTGCGGATCGCGCCACCGCTTCCGCCTGAGCCTTTCGGCTTGGGTGTTTTTTTGGCCTTAGCACTTCCAGTTGTCCGAGTCTTGCTCTTCTTCTTGGCAGTGTTGGCCACAGCCTTTTCAGGTTTCGGCTTGGGCATCCCCTCAAGATACTCGAAGCCGAGTGTCTTCAGGCCGATCTCATCGGTCTTGACGATGACCCTTACCGCACCGCCATCCTTCAGACGGCCGAACAGCACATCGTCGGCAAGCGGCGTCTTGATCGTCATCTGGATCAGGCGCGCCATGGGCCGAGCGCCCATCGCTTCGTCATAGCCATGCTCGACAAGCCATTCGCGAGCCTCGTCGGTGAGTTCGATGGTCACGTTGCGGTCGGCGAGTTGAACTTCCAGTTGCAGGACGAACTTATCGACCACCTTCTCCACCACTTCCTTGGGCAGATGGCCGAAGGAGATGATGGCGTCGAGACGGTTGCGGAATTCCGGCGCGAACAGCTTGTTCACCGCCTCCGTATCGTCCCCTTCCCGCTTGGTGCGGGTGAAACCATAGGCTGGGCGGGCGAGATCGGCGGCACCGGCATTCGTGGTCATGATGATGATCACGTTCCGGAAATCGACCTGCTTGCCGTTGTGGTCCGTTAGCTTCCCGTGGTCCATGACCTGGAGCAGGATGTTGAACAGATCCGGATGAGCCTTCTCGATTTCGTCGAGAAGCAGAACGCAATGCGGATGCTGATCGATCCCATCGGTCAGAAGACCGCCCTGATCGAAGCCCACATAGCCGGGAGGGGCGCCGATCAGACGGCTGACCGTGTGGCGTTCCATATACTCCGACATGTCGAAGCGGATCAGCTCCACGCCGAGGCTCACGGCCAATTGCTTCGCCACCTCCGTCTTGCCGACGCCGGTCGGGCCGGCGAAGAGGTAGGCACCGATGGGCTTCTCGGGATCGCGCAGACCCGCGCGAGCGAGCTTGATCGCCGAGGTCAACGCCTCGATGGGCTTGTCCTGGCCATAGACGACACGCTTCAGGGTGTCCTTGAGGTTCGCGAGAACGGTCGCATCGTCCTTCGATACAGTTTTCGGCGGAATACGCGCCATCGTGGCGATGGTGACTTCGATTTCCTTCACGCCGATGGTCTTCTTGCGCTTGTTCTCAGGCAGAAGCATCTGCGACGCGCCGGTCTCGTCGATCACGTCGATCGCCTTATCCGGCAACTTGCGGTCATTAATGTAGCGTGCGGACAATTCCACCGCCGCCTTGATGGCGTCGTTGGTGTAACGGAGTTTGTGGAACTCTTCGAAGTAAGGCTTCAGGCCCTTCACAATCTCGATGGTATCCGGGATCGTCGGCTCGTTCACGTCGATCTTCTGGAAACGGCGGACGAGTGCCCGGTCCTTCTCGAAATATTGCCGGTATTCCTTGTAGGTGGTCGAGCCGATGCACCGCAGCGAGCCTTGCGCCAGAGCCGGCTTGAGAAGGTTGGAAGCGTCCATCGCCCCGCCCGAAGTCGCACCCGCGCCGATCACCGTGTGGATCTCGTCGATGAACATGATGGCGTTCGGATGCGCCTCGATTTCCTTGACGACCTGCTTCAGGCGTTCCTCGAAATCGCCGCGATAGCGAGTGCCGGCAAGCAGCGTGCCCATGTCGAGAGCGAACACGGTCGCATCCCGCAGCACTTCCGGCACCTCGCCCTGCACAATCTTGCGGGCGAGACCTTCTGCGATGGCGGTCTTGCCGACGCCGGGATCGCCGACGAGGAGCGGGTTGTTCTTCTGGCGACGGCAGAGGACCTGAATCGTGCGCTGCACCTCGGCCTCGCGGCCGATCAGCGGATCGATCTTTCCGTCTTTCGCTTTCTTGTTGAGATTGACGCAATAAGCCTCCAGGGCGTCGCCCTTTTTCTTCGGGCGCCCTTCCTGTTCCTCGGAGGCTGGGCGCTCGTTGGAGGGCTCTTCCTCGGCCCCCCGCGGTGCGCGGGGCTCCGCCGCGCCGGGGCGCTTGGCGATGCCGTGGCTGATGTAGTTGACCGCGTCGTAACGGGTCATGTCCTGCTCTTGCAGGAAATAGGCGGCATGGCTCTCGCGCTCGGCGAAGATCGCCACGAGCACGTTCGCCCCGGTCACCTCATCGCGGCCAGAGGACTGCACATGGATCACCGCGCGCTGAATGACACGCTGGAACCCGGCTGTCGGCTTAGAATCCTGCCGTCCGTCCGCCACGAGATTGGCGAGCTCGGTATCGACATATTCCACCAGATTGCGTCGTAGGAGATCGAGATCGACATTGCAGGCGCGCATGACGGCTGCCGCGTCCTGGTCGTCGACCAGGGCGAGGAGAAGATGTTCGAGCGTCGCATATTCATGACGGCGCTCACCTGCGAGAGCGAGAGCTCGGTGGAGGGCTTGTTCAAGACTGCGAGAGAAGCTCGGCAATGGCTTGTCCTTTGAGACCCAATGTCCCGGTAATTCGCTAGTTCTTTTCCATGACGCATTGGAGGGGATGCTGGTGCTTGCGGGCGAAATCCATGACCTGCGTCACTTTAGTCTCCGCCACTTCGTAGGTAAAAACACCACATTCCCCAACGCCGTTCTGATGCACGTGCAACATGATGCGGGTCGCGTCTTCGCGGTTTTTGTTGAAGAAGCGTTCGAGCACATGCACCACGAATTCCATCGGAGTGTAATCGTCATTCAACAAGAGAACACGGTACAAATTGGGCCGTTTGGTACGCGTCTTGGTCTTGCTGATGATTGCGGTGCCGGTGCGCCCGTCCTCATCATCCCCGCCCGGGTTCTTCGACCCAGCCGCGAAGAGGGGCATCCAATCCCTTAAGATCAAGGTGCTCCGCGTCGTCAGCATGATAATTCGACCGCCCCTTCGTTGCCGATATCCGGCGACTTAAAAATCGCACGGCTCGTTTGCCGCCTCAACCGTCAAAACAGAACCTAGTGTCGCCCGTTCCGGCTCTCCAGATCAACAAGATGGGAGGTCGCAGGCAAAAGCGGAAGACTCGATCTCTAACAAAGCCCGCGCCAAAGGTCGCGCCTCAATCGAGAATGTGCCAAAAAGCAAGAAAGCCCGGCGCAAGGCCGGGCTTTCGAAAAGCGTCGGTTCAGTGCGCTCTTAGGCGGCGAAAGGCTTGGCCATGAAGCCTTCGTAGGGCTTCAGAGCCTCGCGGGCGAGCGAGGAGTAGAGCTCGCCGAGCTTCGTCGACTGGGAGACGAAATCCTCATAAGCGCCGCGCAGATACGCGTTCTGGATTTCAACAGCCTTTTCCACGGACGAAGCGCCGGTGAGCTTCTGGAGCGTAGAGGAGCCGTTTTCGAAGCTCTTCTTGGCGTAATCGGCAGTTTCAGCGGCAATCTTCTGCGCGCTCTTCGAAAATGCGCCGAGCGCATTCACGGTTGCGTCCAGATTGTCCTGGCCGAGTTTCTGGGCTTGTTCGATACCTGGGAACATTTTCATTTTCAGCGCTGACGCTGTCCTCTTGCGAATGCTGTAGCTTACACGGTACAGTCATTATGTGTGCAGCGCACAATAAATGTCAAGGATCATTGTGCAGCGCACAAAATGTCGTTTCGTCACTCATGTTAACCCACCCGTAACCGCAAACTCCTACCGTCGAAGACTGTGTTGTGTCGGCAACGATCCCAATCAATGGGACGGCCGGCCAGGGCCTGAGACCTACGAGACAGGGACGGTAACAGGATGAATTTGGTTCGCGTTTGGGCAGGATCCAGGAAGATCGCAGTCGCCGTAGGCCTCACGGCCGCGGTCGCCGTTGCGCTTTCCTCGCCCGCTGAAGCCGCGCGCAAGAAGCGCTCAGCCGGTGGGGGCTACAATCCCCCCTATGCCACCATGGTCGTCGACGTGAAGACGGGGCGCACCCTTCAGGCGCTGAACGAAGACGAGTTGCGCCACCCGGCCTCCATCACGAAGGTGATGACGCTCTATCTGCTGTTCGAGCAACTCGAACAGGGCAAGCTGACGCTCAATACGCCCCTGCGCATTTCCGCCAACGCGGCCCGCCAGGCTCCGTCGAAGCTCAACCTGCCCGCAGGCAGCACGATCGAAGTCGAAGACGCGATTCTGGCTCTCGTCACGAAATCCGCCAACGACATCGCCGTGACCGTCGCGGAAAATCTCGGCGGCAGCGAGCAGGCTTTCGCCGAGCAGATGACGCGCAAGGCGCGGGCGCTCGGCATGAACCGCACGGTTTATCGCAACGCCTCCGGCCTTCCGAACCCCGGACAAGTCACGACGGCACGGGACCTCACTATTCTCGCCCGCGCGATCCAGGACCGGTTCCCGAAATATTATCCGTATTTCGGCACCCATGTGTTCCGCTATGCCGGCGCGAGCCACAAGAACCACAACAACCTGCTCGGTCGGGTTGAAGGCGTAGACGGCATCAAGACCGGCTTCACGAGCGCGTCGGGCTTCAATCTGATGACCAACGTGAAGACGGATGACCGTCACGTTGTCGCAATCGTCCTCGGCGGCCGCTCCGCCGGTAGTCGCGACAATGCCATGGCGTCGCTCATCGATGCCAACCTGGGGCGCGCCTATGCGGGCGCTCGCACCGCGCCTTCCATCGGGGACGGCGGTGGCCGCGTGATGGTGGCCGACGCCTCGCCGCTGCAACGCCCGGCGGTCATGCCGATGAATATCGAGACGATCGCAGCCACCCCCGCGCCGGTTGCGGTTCCCGTGCCTCCTCCGGCTCCTCAGCCGGTCGCGGAAGCCCCGGCACGCAAGCCGCTCGATCTGAATTCGCTCCGCCCTGTCGTTGCATCGGCGGCGGGCGCTTCGTCCACCACCACCCCTTCCTCTCCGGTGCGCTGGCAGAAGGGTCCCGATGCCCTACCGAAGGACACGCAGGCCTATGCCGCCCTGCACGCCGAAGCAGCCGCTCTGCCGCCTCAAGCCGTGATCGAGGCAAAGTCTCAGGAGAGCGTCCAGGCGGCTCTTGTACCTGCTCCTGCGCCCGTAAAGGTTGCCTCGCTCGAAACCAAAATGGAGCTGAAGGCTATCGAGCCCAAAGTTGAGCCCAAGGCAGTGGAAGCAAAGAAGCCCGCTCTCACCGCCTGGATCATCCAGCTCGGCGCGACGGATGACGAGGACAAAGCGAAGGACATTCTGGACTCCGCCAAGTCAAAGGCCGGCAAGATCCTTTTGAAGGCCTCGGCCTTCACCGAGAAGGTTTCCCGCGACGGTTCGACCCTCTACCGCGCGCGTTTCTCCGGGTTCAGTGAATCCGGTGAAGCCGAGAGCGCCTGTAAGGCCCTTAAGCGCAGCGGCTTCTCCTGCTTCGCCTCGCGGAGCTGATAAGACCCTAGACGACGGCATGTGTTTGATGCCGCCGTCTGCCCCATAACCGGATCGCGCGTGGAGTATCAGCGATGTCGGCTCAGCAGAACTTCTTTGGCCTGGTTGACCCGGGCCGCGAGGTACGTCGTTCCCCCCTGGTCGGGATGGAGCTTCTTCATCAGCGTGCGATACGCCCGCTGGATATCGTCGATGCTCGCCCCCGCTTGAAGCCCCAGGACTTCGTAGGCTTCCTCTTTCGTCATCGCGCCCGTTTGCGTCTGGCGGCGCGTCCCCGCGTCACCATTTCGCTGAGCGTGTTCACGCCAACCGGCAAACCGGCGGTCAAGATACGTCTCTAGAAGGGGAAGACCCTCCGGATCCATGGACCGGCACTCGTCATAGAGGCGGATAAGACCTGCCCTGTCGAGTTCATCCAGCTGGCGGCCGCTGAAGCTGCCGGCCAGCACAAGCCCGCGAACGGCCCCGGTTCCATGGTCGAGTTCGACTTCGATCAGGGCCGAGCGCATCCTCGAGATACGGTGCAGACCGTCCTGCCCGCCCTTGAGCTGCCAGGGCAGTGGGAATTTGGCCCAGCCCAGCGCCCAGGCACCGAGGCCGCCGAGGATGATCGCCATATCGAGGCGCCCTCTCGCGCCCAGAAGAATGGCCGCGCCGAGCGCACCAATCCCCCCGACGATCCGCAAGGCTCGCGCCATTGCCCCCGCATCGGTGCGGGCGAAGAATTTGGACAGCCACCATACGAGAGCGACCGCCGCGAGACCGTAAAGCAGCATCATGATTTCGATCCTGATGGGTTCATGTGATGTTTGCGGACCATCTTGTAAATGGAAAGATAGAAAGATTGGGATCGCGGGACATCCGTTTTGCTCCTGTCCCTATTGCATGATCTTTGCGGAAAACCGGCTTCCACTTTTCCGGATCATGCTTTTTGCCCCAGCATGATCTTTGCAGAAAACCGGCTTCCACTTTTCCGGATCATGCTTTAGCCACTCGGCAACAAACACGGGGAGGCCCTTATGACGTCGACGCCTGTTGTAGAGACCCTTGCCGATCTCCGGCGAACGGTTGCCGCCTGGAAGAAGGCGGGCGAGCGCGTCGCGCTGGTGCCGACCATGGGCGCGCTCCACGAAGGCCATCTCTCCCTCGCAAAGCTTGCACGCGAGCATGCCGAGCGGGTCGTCGTCTCGATCTTTGTGAACCCGACGCAATTCGCACCTAACGAGGATTTTTCCAAATACCCTCGCACCTTCGATGAGGATTGCCGCAAGCTCGCTGGCCTCGCCGATCTCGTTTATGCGCCGGGCGTGGAGACCATGTATCCGCCGGGCGACGCGACCTCGGTCAATGTCGCAGGCCCCGCCAGCGCGGACCTGGAGGACCGGTTCCGCCCGACCCATTTCAAAGGTGTCGCGACGGTGGTGGCGAAGTTCTTTCTTCAGGTTCAGCCGGACGTCGCGGTCTTCGGGGAAAAGGACTATCAGCAACTCCAGGTGATCCGCCGCATGGTCGCGGACCTGCACTTCCCCGTCGCCATCGTCCCCGGCCAGACCCTGCGCGAAGATAGCGGCCTCGCCATGTCGTCCCGCAACCGCTACCTGTCCGAGGACGAGCGCGAGCAGGCCACCGTTCTCAACCAGACGCTCAGGCAATGCGCTGAGGAAATTCGCGAGACCGGCGATGTGGATGGCGCGCTCGAGGCGGGCCGCGCCGTGTTGTCGAAGGCCGAATTCGAGATCGACTATCTCGAAGCGCGAGACGCCGAGACCCTAGGCCCCGCCTCCGACCTCTCCGGCAAAATCCGCATCCTCGTCGCTGCGCGGTTGGGTAAGACGCGTTTGATCGACAATATCGAGGCGTGAAAACGAATTGCTTGCTGGAGAATGGGAAGCCCTATCGAACGTTGAAGCCGCTGGAAGACCTCCAGCGTGAGATATCGGAGGCAGGTTTCGACGTTCGCGACAGCGCCTTGAACGTCAATCCATGGTGTGACCATGTCACCATGACGTGCCACCATCCCCGCAGATAGAGTCCGACGCTCTAATGCAACGTGCGCGCCGCGCCTCGCTGTTTCTCGCGTTTCCAGCTCTCGATCACGATACCATTGATGCCGGAATCCTGGAGACGACCGCTCAGATCAATGAAGTGGCGTTCGCACGTCACGACATCGACTTGAGCCTGCTGGTCCTTGGCCGTATCGTCTTCGTCGGCAGCAAAGCGCTCATAGGCCGCGGACATCTCCGCAAAGGCGAAGGCGACGGGCATCGTTCGAAAGATCGTCGAGAACTGAGTATCGAGATCGCCAGTTTCGAGGTCGCGCATCTGGACGAGATACCCGTCCTCGTGTTCGCAGACTTCGTAGCGCCAGTGCCGTCCCTCTGATGCTGTGAGAAGCATAGCCACCTCCACTCAGCTCTACTGTTGAGCCAATGCGGAGTGCGGTAAGGCGGTTCCATGCGCAAGGAGGTTAATCCTGTCGCACACTTCGGGGCCAGGCTCTCCCAGCCTCAATCAAAGGAGTTAGCGGCGGTACTCCGTATCCACCCGAACCCGGCCGCTGACCCGCACTTGCGTGCCGTTTCCGAGATCGATGAAGCCTCGCTCGCCCCTCTTGAGGCGGTTATCCACCTGCGGTTTCACATCTTTGCGAGTTGCGCAATCGGACGCCTGTTGGGCGGCAGCGCCCAAGGCCGGTTGAGGAAGCCGGCAATCCTTCGCCATGGCTGGGGAAGCCAGGAACAAGGCGGCAAGGGCCAAGGCGATCTGCGATCCCTTCATGGTTGGCTCCAATTTCATGTCACAATAGTCCAAGACCAGACAATTCGCGGCGCATCTCTTCCGGCATTTCGGCGAGATCGCCCGAATCACGCCCAAGATCGCGCGGAGCGTCCTTGGCCGCAAGATAACGCCACCCCTGGAACGGGCGATAGGGGCGCGGCTCGACCGGAATCACCTTCGGTTCGAGCACCAGACGACAACGCCCGATCCCCTCGCCATCCGTGAAGGGGCGGATATCGAGAAGCGTCTGCCGGGCAGCCACGTGCCCCTTGATCACCCAATAGAGCGAGCCGCCATCGAGCAATTCCTCGACACGCTTGGGCACCATGCGGGTGGTATGCGTCTGCTCGAAGTCGCGCTTGAGCCGACGGCTCAGCGCCCTGTTCTCCTCGATCCATTCATCGAGGTCGGAGATCGACTCGCAGCCGACGCAAAGCTTGATCAGATGAAGCGGCATGACGCTCTTCAACCACGGTTCGGACGCTCAGGAAAGCCGGGCGATGGGCCGCAGCTTATTCATCCACTTTAAGAGAAATAAGGCGTGCCCCCTCGGCAACCTGTGCCCCCTCCTCCGCCAGGACTTCGGCAATCTCGCCGGAGAGCGGCGCGACGAGCGGATGCTCCATCTTCATCGCCTCGACGATGGCCAGCCGCTGCCCCTTCTCCACGATATCGCCCGGTTTCACGAACAGAGCGATCAGCTTGCCATGCATGGGCGCTTTGACTGCGCTACCCGCATCCATGTGTTCGAGATCGACATCGAAGGGGTCGAACATCCGAACCGATGTCTGGCGCCCGTTCCGAAGAACCAGCATTTCGTCTTGCGGGGTTGCCTTCTTACCTGCAGCGACAATCGTCACGCCCAATTCAGGCGCACGTGTTGGAGCGGCATAAGGATCCAGCCAGTTCGCCTCGAAAGCTTTCTCCCACCAATCGGAATATTCCGATGACGGGGCGATCGGCCCTAGGCCGATGGCGGACTTGCCCTTGAACAGGGCTGCCGAGTCGGGGAGCCATTCCATTACGCCATCGACCGTTTCACCGTTGACCACGGCACGAATCCCGCGTCGCCAATGCCCACTCAAAAGGAAACCGTCCAATGCAGCCCAGGGGCTTCTGCGAAGAGGGAGATTGAGGTTTGCCTTTTGAAGCCGCGACAATCGAAGAACCTCGCTTCCGACGAGTTCTGTCAGCCCATAAATTGCAGCCTGAAGATCCACCGGCTGGGGCACCGCGCCGAGCGCTTGCAGATTGCGGTCGATGAAGCCCGTGTCGAAGGGTCCGGTCCGGAATTCCTTGGCCTCGCAGAGGTTCTTCAGGAACGCCACGTTCGTCTTCGGTCCGGCGACGATGGTGTGCTCTAGGGCTGCTGCCAACCGGTCCAGCGCTTCGTCGCGGGTCGTGCCATGGGCGATGATTTTGGCGATCATCGGGTCGTAGAACGGCGTGACCGTGTCACCCGCTTGCACGCCTGTATCGATGCGGATGCCCTCGCCTTCCGGGAATTCCAGGGCCCAGAGCTTGCCGGTGGAGGGCAGAAAATCTCTCTCGGGATCTTCCGCGTAGAGCCGCGCCTCGACCGCGTGGCCCTTGATGGTCAGATCGTCCTGCTGGAACGTCAGAGGCTCGCCCGACGCCGCACGGAATTGCAGTTCCACGAGGTCGAGACCGGTGATCGCTTCCGTCACCGGATGCTCCACCTGAAGGCGGGTGTTCATCTCCATGAAATAGAACCGGTCGGGGCGTAAGCCCTCGCGACCATCGGCGATGAACTCGACCGTGCCGGCACCCACGTAGCCTACCGCACGTGCTGCCTCGACGGCGGCGTTGCCCATGATAGCGCGCATCTCGGGTGTCATGCCGGGAGCGGGCGCTTCCTCGATCACCTTCTGATGGCGACGCTGGAGCGAACAATCGCGTTCGAACAGATGCACCACGTTGCCGTGCCTATCCGCGAAGACCTGAATCTCCACATGGCGGGGGGAAAGGATGTATTTTTCCACCAGCACACGCGGATCGCCGAAGGCGCTCTGGGCCTCGCGCTGGGCGCTTTCCAGAGCGGCATCGAAATCGGCGGCCTTGTCGACGCGGCGCATACCCTTGCCGCCGCCGCCGGCGACCGCCTTGATGAGGACCGGATAGCCGATCTCGTAAGCCTTCTGGCGCAGGAAGTCGGGTTCCTGTTTCGCACCGTGATAGCCGGGAACGACCGGCACATTCGCCTTCTGGACAAGCGCCTTCGCCGCATCCTTCAGGCCCATGGCGCGGATCGCAGCCGGCGGCGGGCCGATGAAGGCGATGCCGTTCTTGAGGCAGGCTTCCGCGAATTCGGCGCGCTCGGAGAGAAAACCGTAGCCGGGATGGATGGAAGCCGCGCGGCTCGCCTTGGCGACCTCGATGATCCTGTCGATTTGCAGATAGCTTTCACGCGCGGGCGGCGGGCCGATCGGATGGGCCTCGTCCGCCATACGCACGAACAAGGCATCGGCATCCGCCTCCGAATAGACGGCAATGGTCCTGATGCCGAGACGCTTGGCGGTGCGAATGATGCGGCAGGCGATTTCGCCGCGATTGGCAATAAGAACACTCTCAAGCATGCGGCTCCCCGATCCGTTGGCGAAGGTCGGACGTTCCCCTAGCTAGAGCAAAAGAGCCGCGCCTTGTCACCCTCGATCCGACCCGTTCACATCCCGACACAAGGCGTAGACCGCGCCGAACCCTCTCTCGCGCCCAGCGCTCTCTCCAGCGACCTGCCCTTAAAAACCTTCCTCTCAATCAAGAATCCTCTTTTGAACAGAGAATCTCCTCTTGCCCCGTGCGCAGCGACTCGCTAGCTTCTTGCAACTCGCTCGCAACTGCAGAAAGCCCGCAGATGGATTCCTCACGCCCGACCTCTTTGTCTCCCGATACTGGTTGGCGTAGGGCCAGAGATATGCCCTCGCTGCCGGAGGTAAGCCGTTCCATCGCGGTTCGGCCGGGCTCCACCTGGAAACGCGCTGCGGCCTTTCTCGGACCGGGCTATCTTGTGGCCGTCGGCTACATGGACCCCGGCAACTGGGCCACATCCATCGCGGGCGGCGCCAAATACGGCTACGCACTTCTGTCCGTTGCCTTGATCTCCAATCTCATGGCGGTCGTCCTGCAAGCCCTCTGCGCGCGTCTTGCCGTGGCGAGCGGGCGCGATCTCGCACAGGCCTGCCGGGACGCCTACCCGGCGCCTGTCGCCTGGGGTTTGTGGGCCCTGGCGGAACTTGCCATCTGCGCGACGGATCTGGCCGAGGTAATTGGCACGGCCATCGGTCTGAATCTCCTTTTCGGTGTTCCGCTCGAAATCGGCGTCCTGATCACGGCGCTCGATGTGTTCCTGATCCTCTACCTGCAAAATCTTGGGTTCCGCTGGGTGGAAGCCTTCGTGATCACGCTTCTCGGGGTCATTGCGGTCTGTTTCGGTATTCAGATCGCCATGGCGAACCCTGAATGGAGCGGCGTCATTCGCGGCTTTGCGCCCACCACCGAGATCGTCACCAATCCGGACATGCTCTATTTGGCGCTTGGCATTCTCGGCGCGACGGTCATGCCGCATAACCTCTATCTGCATTCCGGCATCGTGCAGACGCGCGCCTATGGCGAAACCCTGCCCCAGCGGCGTGAGGCCCTGCGCTTCGCAACGCTCGATTCGACCCTTGCGCTGACGTTTGCGCTGGTCATTAACGCTTCCCTTCTGGTCCTTGCTGCGGCTGCGTTCCACCACACGGGACGCACGGAGATTGCCGAACTCGGTGAGGCACAATCCCTGCTCGCGCCGCTTCTCGGCTCGGCTATCGCGCCGACCTTGTTCGGTCTGTCACTTCTCTGCTGCGGCCTGAACTCCACCGTCACGGCGACCATGGCGGGACAGATCGTCATGGAGGGCTTCATCAACTTCAAGCTCGCGCCCTGGCTACGCCGCCTCGTGACCCGCAGTATCGCCATCGTGCCGGCTGCGGCGGTGACCATCGCCTATGGTGAGAGCGGGACCGCGAAGCTCCTAATCTTCAGTCAAGTGATCCTGAGCCTGCAACTGCCCTTCGCCGTGATCCCGTTGGTGACCATGACAGCCTCGAAGCGGAAGATGGGCGAATTGGTAAGTCCGCTCTGGCTCTCCACCATAGCCTTCGTCATCGCCGCGATCATCGTCGCGCTCAACGTGAAGCTGCTGGTGGATTTTGCCACGGGATGAGCGCTGCTCTGAGACCGATGAACGAGAACCCAGCAAACATCAGCAACAACGGATCCAGCGGCAGGCGGTAGCGAGGAATGCCGTGCGTCACGGCATTGACGGCCGCGAAATAGACGATGATGATGAGCAAAGGCGCGACCAGCACGAGTTGCGCCTTTTTCATTTTGAGCAGCCCCAGCGCCGCCATAACCATGACCGGGAACGTGGTCGCGAAAGCCAGAATATTCACGGCACCCGACTGAGAGCCCGGCAGCGGGCTCCAGAAGCGCAGGAACCGATCCACGCAGCGCCACATCCAATGCAGTGGATTATCGCGAATGTACTGCATCGCGGTCGCCACCATGGCGTTATCGCGCGCGATGGGATCGAGAATGTTGGAAAACTGTTCCCAAGCCGGCGCCAGCGCTTCGAAATTTAGCCCGACGCTGTCGAAGAGCGGTGTGTTCTCGATGATCAGGAGATTGCCCGTCGTCACGCTGAGACGCACGAAGCGGTGATAGAGCAGCCAATTGTGCCACCACCAGGGGGCCATCAGAACCACATAGACACCAGCATAGAGGAGAAGACGCTTCACAATCGGCCTGACCTGCCCCTCCCCCCGTGCGAAACAGAACGCAACGATGAGCAAGGGAGCCGCAAGATCGAGGATCGGCTTGATCAGAATCGAGCAGACGAGAACGACCGATCCGATGAAAAAGTTTCCTCGATAAAATGCGAGGCAAGCGAGCAGCAGCAGGAAAATATAGAGCGTCTCGCTCAGGCGCATGTTCGCGTAGAAAACGATGAGCGGGTACACGCAGAAAATCAGCGACGCGAAAAGCGCCGCAACGCGCGAGCGAAAAAGCTCGAAAGTGAGAAGATAGAGAAGCCCCGCCGAGAGCGCGGACACGAAGATCTGAAAAGTGAGGATGTACTTATATCCGAACGCCGCGATCAGGATCGGATAAAGCGGCATGTAGTTGAACGAGGACATGCGCCCTGTGGCCAAAAGCGCTTGCCCCGTCTCCAGATAGACAGCCGTGTCCGGCCAATCCCGGTTCGGGGCATAGAGATGCCAGAGGATGCGCGCGACAAGAGCGACAAGCGTGACGAGGAGCACGTCGCGCTTGATGAAGCGCGTATCGCTTTCGCCTGAACCAAGACCATCCATCCTAAACTCTTGAAGCAACCCAGGCACCGCTCTCATCTCGCTTTTGCTGTCCATAATCGCCGCTCTCTGTCGATCAGTATGCCGAGGATAAGGCATTGGCCGAGCGCCATTTGAGATCCGTCAAAATTCCGACCGGCAGCAGTGCGGCGGCCGGCGTTGTCGGAATTCCAGCCGCGTCCAAAAGATCCGCAACCCAATGATTGCAGACCCGAAAAAGGTTGAAATCGCCAATGGCCCGGTAAAACAGGCTCGGCCCATAAAGGCCCGGGCCGAGAGCTTCCGGCTGACGGTCAGGGCCGAGCGCAAAAGTGCTGTTGGCCCGCGACAGCAGACGCGCGAGGCCGGACTTCGAAATCCTGATCCGGGTCACATTGTCGAAAAATCGCTCCGGCCGATCTTCGATGCCGACCACATGCAGAACCGATCCGCTGCCCGGGCCGGAAAGCGCCTTGAGCGCTAGCTGCCACTGCATGGAAGCCGCGCTCGGTGTTGCGCGATAGAAATCGGCGTCGCCCCACCCGATCTCGATCCAATCGTAATGCTGGAAACGCGTCACAACGGGAATCAGAGCAGCCAACCCATCATTTCCCGCGACGGAGGCCATGGCGGGAAGCGGGATGGCCAATCCCGCATGGTAGCCGTTGCTGATGAGGGCGATGTCGAGACCGTCCTCACCGGCGGGAAAGAGTTTTGGATCGCTCGGCCTTGCCGTGACGATGACAACCGCGACGAACGCGAGCAGCAGCGCGATGCAGCCGCTCACGGCTCCTCGCAGAACGCGCCTCACACGTCGTCTTTCAGACGGTTGAGCGCTTCCTCGATCTTCGCCTTGCGGGCGAGCGCTTCGTCGCGACGCTCACGCTGTTCGTCGATGACCTCTTCCGGCGCACGCTTGATGAAATCCGCGTTTCCGAGTTTGGCGTCGATCTTCGCGACTTCTCCGTCGAGCTTCACGATTTCCTTGGCGAGACGTGCACGTTCCGCCGAGAGATCGACCACACCTTCCAGCGGAAGGGCCGCGACTTCGCCGCGAATGAGAAGCTGCACCGAACTCTTGGGAGCCGCATCCGCGTGATTGATCTCGGAGATGCGCGCCAGACGCTTGATCATGTCGCCCCAACGCTCCGCGCGGGCACGAACGTCAGCGGAAGCCGCGACGAGCACGAGCGGGATCTGCGAGCCGGCCGGAACGTTCGTCTCAGAGCGCGCCGAGCGGATTTCGGTGACGAGATCGACGACCCATCCGATTTCGGCCTCGGCCGCCGCATTCGTCAAACCGTCGAGATGCGACCACGTGGCAAGCGCCAGAACGCTTTCGCGCGTCGGACCTTCGGTGCCCTTGATCGCCCACAGCTCCTCCGTGAGGAAGGGCATGAACGGATGCAGGAGCTTGCAGATCTCATCGAAGATGAAGGCGATGGTGGCGCGCGTCTCGTCCTTCGCGAGCGAATCCGCGCCTTGCAGCACGGGCTTTGCGAGTTCGAGCGTCCAATCGCAGAACACGTTCCAGACGAAGCGATAGGCTGCATTCGCCGCTTCGTTGAACTTGTAGGCTTCGATGCCGGCGGTCACCTCAGCTACGGCCTTGGCGCATTCGCTCAAGGCCCATTGATTGAGGGTTTCCTTGACGGCCCTTGGATCGAACCCGGCAACGCGGGCGCAACCATTCATTTCGGCAAAGCGCGCGGCGTTCCAGATCTTGGTCGCGAAATTGCGGTAACCTTCGACGCGCTGAACGCTCAGCTTGATGTCGCGCCCTTGCGCCGCCATGGCGGAGAGGGTCATGCGCATGGCGTCCGCGCCGAACTGGTCGATGATGTCGAGTGGATCGAGCACATTGCCTTTCGACTTCGACATCTTCGCGCCCTTCTCGTCGCGGACGAGGGCGTGGATGTAGACGGTGTCGAACGGCACTTCATCCATGAAGTGCAGGCCCATCATCATCATGCGGGCGACCCAGAAGAAGATGATGTCGAAACCGGTCACGAGAGTGTTCGTCGGATAATAGCGCTTGAGTTCCGGCGTCTTATCGGGCCAGCCGAGCGTCGAGAACGGCCACAGGGCGGACGAGAACCACGTGTCGAGCACGTCCTCGTCACGCGTCAGCGGAACGTCGACGCCATACCGCTCAAACGCTTCGGCCTTTGCCTCTTCTTCGCTCAGGGCGACATAGACGTTGTTGTCCGCATCGTACCATGCAGGGATCTGGTGCCCCCACCAGAGCTGACGCGAAACGCACCACGGTTCGATGTTTTCAAGCCACTGGAAGTAGGTCTTCTCCCAATTCTCCGGCACGAACTTCGTCTTGCCGTCGCGCACCACGCCCAGAGCGCGTTCGGCGAGCGGCTTCACGTTCACGTACCACTGATCGGTGAGATAAGGCTCGATGACCACATTCGAGCGGTCGCCGTGCGGCACCATGTGGGTGTGAGCTTCGATCTCCACGAGATCGCCGCGCTCTTCCAGCATGGCGACGATGCGCTTGCGCGCCTCGGCGCGATCCACGCCGTCGAGAGTGAGAACCGCATCGAGATCGGCGGAGGACGGCACGCCGTCGAAGAAGGCCTCGTTGCCCTTGAGTTGCAGGGCCGCCTCCGTGTTGAGCACGTTGATCAGCGGCAGCTTGTGGCGTTTGCCCACATCGAAATCGTTGAAATCGTGCGCCGGCGTAATCTTCACCGCGCCGGTGCCCTTCTCCGGGTCGGAATATTCGTCCGCGACGATCGGAATACGGCGTCCGACGAGCGGCAGGATCGCGAACTTGCCGACGAGATCCTTGTAGCGTTCGTCGCTCGGATGCACGGCCACCGCCACGTCACCGAGCATGGTCTCGGGGCGGGTCGTGGCGACCGTGATGAAGCGGCCCGGTTGACCTTCGATGGGATAGCGGATGTGCCAGAGGCTGCCCTTGATCTCGATCTGCTGCACTTCGAGGTCGGAAATCGCGGTCTGGAACTTGGGATCCCAATTCACAAGGCGCTTGTCCTTGTAGATCAGGCCCTGCTTGTAGAGATCGACGAAGACCTTGAGGACGGCCTTCGACAGGCCCTCGTCCATGGTAAAGCGCTCGCGTGACCAGTCGCAGGACGCGCCGAGGCGGATCAGCTGCTCCTTGATCCGGCCGCCGGATTCTTCCTTCCACTCCCAGATGCGCTTGACGAACTCCTCGCGGCCGAGTTGCCGGCGATGAATCTGGTTCTCCATGAGCTTGCGCTCGACGACCATCTGCGTCGCGATACCCGCGTGATCCATGCCGGGCTGCCACAGCACGTCACGCCCCCGCATGCGCTCGAAGCGACAGAGAATGTCCTGCAGCGTGTTGTTGAGCGCGTGCCCCATATGGAGCGAACCGGTCACGTTCGGCGGCGGAATGACGATGGTATAGGGCTTGGCGTCCTTGCGGTCGGCGCGGCCCGCCTTGAAGGCCTCGGCCTCCTCCCAGCGGTCGGCGATACGCGCCTCGACGGCGGCAGGATCGAACGTCTTATCCATCATGGCAAAAACCAACGGTTTGGCGCACAAAAAGGCGCAAGCATGTCGGCTACAAACCGGACGCTTCTATCGAAGTCAACAGATGCCCGGAAAAACTCAGCGGCGAGAGCGTGCCGCGCGCTCGATTTCTTCCCGTACCAGCCGTTCGACGACAGGTGGAAGGTTCTCGTCGAGCCAGGTTTTCAGCATGGGGCGGAGCATCTCCCGCACGATATCCTCAATCGTCCGGGCCGTGCTGGTGGCCGGGGTCGGAGAGCCGAGCTTGCCGAAAGTCTGGGAAATCGAGTGGCTTGCAACCTCGGAGAGCAACCCTCCCTCAGGCACGGACGCCGGGTCCCGTTTCAATGCAGGCGATACGACGCGCTCAAGTGCCCTCTCGGCCAAGATCTGAGGCTTGACCGGCTTGCCCTCCGGAGAGGCCGGAATCTCGACTCTGTAAGGACGAGGCTCGACCGGCTCCGGTACCGCCGGGGAGATTTGAGTCTCCGACAGATCGGGCTTCAGCTCGGAAGAGAAGATCTGCGGCTCTGCCTGATTCAAGACGCGCTCGTCAGCAGGGGCCTCGTCGTGCCCGTCGCTCCGCATGTCATCCTGATCGTCGGCAATGATCCGCCGTATGGAGGCGAGAATCTCCTCCATGGAGGGCTCCTGAAGCTTCGGACTTGCTGAATTCATCGCCGCATCCGGATCAAAAAAGACGGGAGGGAATCATCCCTCCCCCTGATCATCACTATTTCACGCGATCATTACGAAGCAAGCTGCGCCGGGCACTTATCCCGACGGATCAACGACCGTCAGGCGTTGTCAACCCGAACCAAGCGTCCTTGACCTGATCGAAATGCACCTTGGCGCTGTAATGATTGACAGCAAGTCCAAGCGCGCGAGAATTCAGACGACCGGAAGCCTGAACGACGGCGTATGACGCGACCACCCGATCACGCTGAGCGGTGATGAGAGTGACGCGCGCATTCAGGAGTTCCTGCTGCGCGTTCAACACATCCAGAGTTGTGCGCTGACCGACGCGAGCTTCTTCGCGAACGCCATTCAACGCCACTTCCGATGCCTCGACCTGCGCCTGGGCAGCGATGATCTGTGCTCGCGCTGCCTCGAGCTGACCCCATGAGGAGATCACGGCAGCCCGAACCTGATCGCGAATGGAATCGGCTTCCAGGCGACGCTGGCCAGCGGTTTCCTTGGCCTGACGCGTGCTCGCGGAGGCAAGACCGCCGTCATAGATCGGCACACTCAACTGCGCGAAGACAGAGGCGTTGATAACCTTGTCACCGACGAGCTGAGAGTCGTAACGCTCGGAAACCGATCCGCGAAGACCAACGGATGGAGCCAGTGCGCCTTCCTCGATCTTGACCTGCAATTCGGCGACATCGACACTGTGCAAGGCGGCTTTGATAGCCGGATGCTCGGTGAGGGCGACTTTCAGCGTGGCGTCGAGATTGGACGAGAGCAGGCGATCCAACGGACGTCCGGGAGCCAGTTGCTTCGGCTCGACACCGATCACCTGACGATATGTCGCGACACTCGTACGAAGATTTGCCTCGGCAAGACTGACTTGCGATCGAGCGGCTGCCAGACGCGATTCGGCCTGCGCAACGTCGGTGCGGGTCACCTCGCCCACATTGAACCGGTCGCGGGTCTGGCGCAGCTGTTCTTCGAGAACGTCGACGTTGTTGCGCTGGAGATCGAGGATCGCCGTATCCCGCAAGACGTTCATATAGGCTTGAGCGGAATTGAAGAGTGTATTCTGCTCGTTGTTCGTCAGGCTTTCCCGAGATCCCAAAACGGACGATTCAGCCTGCCGCACGGAGTTTACCGTGCGAAATCCGTTGAAGATCGATTGCTCGATCTGAATGCCATAGCCGCGCGGGTTCAGTCTCTCGATCGTGCTGTTGCGTCCGTTTGGGGGCTCATATTCCGAAAAGGTTCGGCCTGCGTCTGCGGTGCCTGTCACAGTCGGACGGTAACCGGACTTCGCCCGAGCCACATTTTCGTCAGTGGCGCGAACGCTGGCTCGCACGGCATTCAGGTCCGGATTGTTGACATAGGCCTTCGACATGGCGCTTTCCAGCGTCTCCGCCGAGGCGGCCCCGATGCCTGCAAGAACAATCGTCGAAGTCATCGCTCCGAGAAAAGAAAGACGACTTCTCAAAATTCGCTTCATTGCCACGCTACCTGCCCCAGAGCCGAAACGGCTGAACCGTTGTCGGGAGCCAAAAAATTTACGCATGCATACATTTACTCAAGCGCGACAATAACCATCGCGACTGAGTCGACAACAAGATGCATGTAACCACTTAACATTTTCATGATCGAGTGCCGCAAAAAAGCGACACATGATCATGAGCTTAGAATACAAAACCAAGCTTAGCTTGGAAAGCCGTAAGGGCAGGTGCCGCAGCATTAAAGAGCGACCGTGCCCCAAAAGCATCGCCCGAGCGCACATAAAGCGTCGCCTGCGCAGCACCGCCCTGCCCCTGGACACAGACAAGCTTGCCGTTTTCCGAAAGCTGCTCCAGCAGGGATTCGGGCTTAACGCCGACCGAACCGTTGATGAGGATCGCGCCATAGGGAGCGCCGGCGGGATAACCCTTGTCGAGGGGGCCGGCCTTGATATCCACGCCGGAGACGCCTGCGGCCGCCAGCGTGTCGCGGGCGAGACCCGCGATGGCCTCGTCAGCCTCCAACCCGACCACATTGGCGCCCAACTTGGCCATCACCGCCGATGAGTAGCCGCGTCCGCAGGCTACATCGAGAACCTTCGCTCCCGGCTCGATATCGAGCGCCTGGATCATGCGGGCCAGAACCATCGGGGAGAGCATGAACCGTGGCTCGGGGCCGTTCGTGACCGGAACATTCTGATCGATATAGGCGAGATCCTCGCGCCCAGGGGGGGCGAACCGTTCCCGGGGAACGGCATCCATGGCGTCGAGAAGGGGAATATCGTTGACGTCGAATGTGCGCAGTTGGCTATCGACCATCGTGCGGCGCGCTTGCGCGAAATCGACCATGGATGCCTCACGAAAGAAGTTTGGAGGCCTCGGAGGGAATCGAACCCCCGTACAAGGATTTGCAGTCCTCTGCGTAACCACTCCGCCACGAGGCCATCCTGGGGAGCCGCCAATGCGGCGGGTGCTCCATAGCAGAGCGTTGCCCCAAAGAGCAACTGCTCAGAATGAACATCTCGCCTCATGAAGGGGGTTGCAACGGGCCAGACGCTGATATATGCCTCCGGGCCTCAGCAAATCGACGGGCCGTTTCGGTTAATCCGGGCCCGTTCGAGGCGGAGAGAGGTTAGGTCCTTTTTCTGCATCTGGGAGATATTCCGGCGTGGCGCAGCGGTAGCGCAGCGGACTGTTAATCCGTTGGTCGTAGGTTCGAATCCTACCGCCGGAGCCATCTCCCCTTGAGATTATTGCCCAAGAAAATCTGATATGCGCGAAGCCAGTCGCCGTATAATCGCGGCTCCTGCTTGAATTTTGCTATCGAGGATTGCTTTGGCTCGCCCCGTTTTGATGTGGTTTCGCGACGATTACCGCATCTCCGACAATCCTGCCCTTCATGAGGCCGTCAAAAGCGGCGCCCCGATTTTATGCTTCGTCGTCCTGGACCAGGAATTGCCGGGCTTGCGTCAGCCGGGCGGTGCGGCGCGCTGGTGGCTGCATGGGTCGCTCCAATCCTTGGGCCATTCTCTGGAAGGCCTTGATTCGCGCCTTGCCCTGTTTCACGGCTCGACCGAGGAGATTGTCGAGCGGATCGTCATAGCCACTGATGCGAGCGCGATTTTCTGGAACAGGCGTTATCAGGAGGCGGAAATCGCTATCGATAGCGCGCTCAAGACGCGCCTCACGAATCGCGGCGTGGATGTGCGGAGCTTCAACGGCAAGCTTCTCAACGAGCCGTGGGAGATCGCGAACAAATCCGGCAAGCCGTTTCAGATTTACACACCCTATTTTCGCGCTGTGATGACCCGTGGAGGCCCTCAAACTCCCCTGCCCGCACCTTCGAAGCTTAAAGCAGGGCATTGGCCCGATTCGTTGCACGGCGCGGAGGTCACCCTGGCCAGCCTCCATCTCGAACCCTTAGAGCCGAACTGGGCCAAGGGATTTCCAGCAATCTGGAAACGTGGCGAAGCCGGTGCGCAGGACAGTCTTGCCGCCTTCATCGATCGCGCCTTGCACGGCTATGCGGAGAATCGTGAGCGTCCTGGCATTGAAGGAACGTCGCGCCTCTCGCCGCATCTCCGATTCGGCGAGATCAGCCCGCGCCAGATTTGGCATACCGTCACGAGTGCCTCCGCCGCGCTGGGCGGCGTGACAGGCGATGTCGAAAAATTCCTGAGTGAAGTGATCTGGCGGGAATTCTGCTACCAGCAACTCTTCTACAATCCCGATCTCGCGACCCGCTCGCATGATTCTCGGTTCGCGCAGTTTCACTGGAGCACGAACGCAGCGAATCTCGAAGCGTGGCAGAGAGGTACGACCGGCTACCCAATCGTCGACGCGGGCATGCGGCAACTTTGGCAAACGGGGTGGATGCACAACCGCGTGCGGATGATCGTCGCCTCGTTTCTGGTGAAGCATCTGCTCCTCGACTGGCGTGACGGCGAGGCGTGGTTCTGGGACACGCTGGTGGACGCGGACCCGGCCAACAATCCATTCGGCTGGCAATGGGTCGCGGGCTGCGGGCTTGATGCAGCCCCCTATTATAGAATCTTCAACCCGGTGACCCAGGGCGAAAAATTCGACGAAACCGGCGATTACGTTCGAGCCTTCGTGCCGGAAATCGGCCGTCTGCCCAATGCCTTCATTCACAAACCGTGGGAAGCCTCACCGGAAATTCTCGATAAAGCGGGCGTGAGGCTTGGCGTGACTTATCCCAAACCCATCGTCGATCACGCCGCTGCCCGCGAGCGGGCGCTCCATGCGTTTCAGGAAGTCCGCCACGCCAAATGATGCGTGCCTTGCCGGTTGCCAAGCCCGTACAACTTCAACGAAGATGCCCACCCTCGTGAAGATGGACAAAAACCGACAATGGCTGCGACGAATCTGCTGTTCCGTGAGGATGCCTACGCCAGGACCTGCGATGCGACCGTAATCGCCGTCACGCCGGAAGGTGGCGTGATCGTCGATCGCACGATCTTCTACGCACAGGGCGGCGGACAACCTGGGGATGTCGGCCATATCAGGCTTTCCGGCAGCAGCGAAATTCCCGTGACGAACGCAGTCTATGGTGCTGATCGCTCGCAGGTCGTCCATCTCGTCGGAGCGGAAGCCGCCTCTCGGCTCAAGCCCGGCGATGCGGCCTCGCTCCATCTCGACTGGGAACGCCGTTTCAAGCGCATGCGCGTTCACACAGCCTTGCATTTGTTAAGCGTGGTGTTGCCCTATCCCGTCACCGGCGGCTCCATCGGCGATGGCGACGGGCGTCTCGATTTCGATATTCCCGATGCCGGTCTCGACAAGACCGACATCACAGACAAGATGAACATCCTCATCGCGCGCGACGCCGCTGTCACGGATCGATGGATCACCGATGCGGAACTCGATGCCAATCCCGGCCTTGTCAAAACGATGTCGGTTCAGCCACCGCGCGGCTCGGGCCGGGTGCGGCTGGTGGAGATCGCCGGTATCGATCTTCAGCCCTGCGGCGGCACGCATGTGCGCAGCACGAGCGAGATCGGCATTGTCGTCGTGACCGATATCGAAAAGAAGGGAAAACAGAACCGGCGCGTGCGCCTTTCCCTTGCCGATTGAGTGCCAGCCTTTCCCGCCATTGTTTTCAAACAGCGAGTTTTCGCGATGCCCCATTCCTTCGTTTCAACGGCTTGGCTGCAAGACCATTTGAACGACGCCAATCTCGTTGTCGTCGACGGTTCCTGGTATCTGCCGACGCAGAATCGCGATCCTGAAGCCGAATATCTCGCCGCTCACATTCCCGGCGCGGTCCGCTTCGATATCGACACGGTGAAGGATACGTCTTCGCCCCTGCCCCACATGCTGCCTTCCGAAGACGTCTTTGCCTCGGCCGTCGGCGCGCTTGGCATCGACAACGACACGATTGTGGTCGTCTATGATGGAGCCGGCCTGTTTTCCGCGCCGCGTGTGCTGTGGACGTTCCGCGTTTTCGGGGCAAAGGACGTGCGCATTCTCGAAGGCGGATTTCCGGCCTGGAAGGCTGAAGGGCGCCCTGTTGAGCAAGGGCAGCAGAAGCCGCGTGCAAAACAAACCTTCACGGCAAAGCTCGACCGCTCGGCCGTCGCGAACGCGGCGGACGTGCAAAGCGCGTTGCAAGCGGGTTCCGCGCAGATTGTGGATGCACGTCCAGCCGAACGCTTCAGAGGCGAGGCTCCCGAGCCGCGCCCTGGCCTACGCGCAGGCCATATGCCCGGCTCCCTCAACATGCCCTTCGCCGAGATTATCGAGAACGGTCGCTTGAAAGGAAAGGCAGCCCTCAGCGAGGCCGTGACAAAGGCTGGTATCGATCTGAGCCAACCAGTGATCACAAGCTGCGGGTCCGGCGTCTCCGCCGCCATCCTCGCCCTCGCGCTCGAATCCCTCGGTCATCAGACGAAGGCGATCTATGATGGTTCCTGGTCCGAATGGGGCGCTCGGCAGGATCTGCCAATCGCGACTGGTCCTGCGAAGAAAGTTTAGGATCCAAGACTGTCTATCGAGATCCGGATAGCTTCTTCGCACTGGGCCGCTCCAAAGCAAAAAGCCCCGAACAATCGGGGCTTTTTTAAATAGGAGCGACACTCTCTCAGTGCAGGATCTGGCTGAGGAAGTGCCTGGTGCGCTCGTGTTGCGGGTTCTTGAAGAACTCGTCGGGCGTGTTCATTTCGACGATCTGCCCGTAATCCATAAAGATCACCCGGTCGGCGACCTGACGAGCGAAGCCCATTTCGTGGGTCACGCAGAGCATGGTCATGCCCTCTTCCGCGAGACCGACCATGGTGTCGAGCACTTCTTTCACCATCTCCGGATCGAGTGCCGAGGTCGGCTCGTCGAACAGCATGATTTTAGGGTTCATGCAGAGCGAGCGGGCGATCGCCACACGCTGCTGCTGGCCGCCGGACAGCTGGCCGGGATATTTGTGCGCCTGCTCCGGGATCTTGACCCTGGTCAGGTATTTCATCGCGACCTCTTCCGCATCCTTCTTCGGCATCTTCTTCACCCAGATCGGGGCGAGCGTGCAGTTCTCAAGGATGGTGAGATGCGGGAAGAGATTGAAGTGCTGGAACACCATGCCGACGTCGCGGCGCACCTCGTCGATGCGCTTCAGGTCGTTGGTCAGTTCCGTACCGTTGACGATGATGCGGCCCTTCTGGTGCTCCTCCAGACGGTTGATGCAGCGGATCATCGTCGATTTGCCGGATCCCGAAGGTCCGCAGATCACGATGCGTTCGCCACGGCGGACGTTCAGGTTGATGTCGCGCAGCACGTGGAATTCGCCGTACCACTTATGCACATCGATGAGCTGAACAGCCGGCTCGGCCTTCGGATCGATCGCTGCGGCGGAAGCTTGTCGTTGTATCGAAGTCGTTGCCATGAGGTTCACCGTTTATGTCCTGTCGCCAGACGACGCTCGACACCAAGCGAATAGCGCGACATGCCCCAGCAGAAGATGAAGTAGAACAGGGCTGCGAAAGCGTAGCCCGTATAGCTGATCGTCGGCGCAGCCCAGTTCGGGTCGATGCGCGACGCCTCGATGGTCTTGATCAGGTCGAAAATACCGACGACAGAGACCAGCGACGTGTCTTTGAAGAGACCGATGAAGGTATTCACGATACCGGGGATCACAATCCGCAGAGCCTGCGGCAGAATGATGAGGACCATCATCTGCGGGTAATTGAGGCCGACCGACATCGCCCCTTCATATTGCCCTTTCGGCATCGCCTGCAAACCACCACGGATCACCTCGGCCATATAGGCGGAGGCGAAGAATGCGACGCCGACGAGCGGACGCGCGAGGCGATCGACCGTCGTATCGGGAGGCAGGAAGAGCGGCAGCATGGTGTTGGCCATGATCAAAACCGTGATCAGGGGAACGCCACGAACGAACTCGATGAAGATGACCGACGCGAGTTGCAGGATCGGCAGCTTGGAGCGTCTGCCGAGGGCGAGCAGGATGCCGAATGGGAGCGAGAACACGATCCCGACCGTCGCCACGAGCAAGGTCACGAGAATACCGCCCCAGAGAGAGGTCGGCACGGGCTGCAAGCCCCAATCCCAACTGACGAGGCCCAACGTGATGCCGATCACGGCGACGATGGCCGCGCTGACGAGAAGGGCCGAACGCACCGGCGTCTTCAGCATGAAAGCTGCAAACCCGATCCCAGCCACGAACACCACGCCGATGGCGGCGAAGATGACCCAGAACTGAAGGCCGAGGCTCACATTGCCTCCGGTCAGAATGATGTAGGAGATCGTCGGGAACAGCCAGAAGAAATAGACCGCTCCCAGATCCCGGCGCGGCGCCTTCAGCCACAGGAGCCAGGCCACACCCAGCGCAAGAAGGCCAAAGAAGACATTGACCCGCCAACGCTCGGCTGCCGGGTACGAGCCGTATGTGAAGAAATTGATCTTATCGATGATGAACGCCCAACAGGCCCCAACCGGGTGACCGGCCGTCTCGGCCCGGCAGGCGCTGCGATCCGTGCCTGTCCAGACAGCGTTGACGAAGAGAAAATCGACGATCGGTGGAATGAGGAGATAGAGCAGATAGGCGACGACCAGAGTCAGGATGGTGCTGAGCGGACCCGAAAACAGGTTCTCACGAATCCAGGCGATGGGCCCGCGCGCCAGATTGGGCGGGGGGAGCGCCTCGATCTTATCGGCTCGGACGAAGCGAGACATATCAACCGCGGTGTTCATGTGATGCCCTACCGTTCCACGATGGCCATGCGGCGGTTGTAAATGTTCATGACGAAGGAGGTCACAAGGCTGATCGTCAGGTAAACTCCCATGGTGATCATGACGACTTCGATGGCCTGTCCCGTCTGGTTGAGAACGGTGCCCATGAAGACCTGCACGAGATCCGGGTAACCGATGGCCACTGCGAGCGAGGAGTTCTTCGTCAGGTTGAGATATTGGCTCGTCAGCGGCGGAATGATCACCCGCATGGCCTGCGGCACTACCACGAGGCGGAGCGTCTGTCCGGGCTTCAGACCGAGCGAACCGGCCGCCTCCGACTGCCCCTTGGAAACAGCAAGAATGCCAGCGCGAACAACCTCGGCGATGAAGGCCGCCGTATAGGTCACAAGGCCGATGAGAAGAGCCACGAACTCGGGCAGGATCTGCATGCCTCCGCGCAGGTTGAACGTGCCCTTCTGGGGCAAGTCGAAGCTGACGGGGTTGGCATTCAAGAGCGAAAGAACAGCCCAGGTGACAATCGGAAGACCGAGAACAAGGACGAGCGTGACGATGCCGACCGGATATTGGCGCCCTGTCGCCACTTGCTGTTTTTTGGCCCAGCGTCGGAACAGGATCGTCCCGATGATACCGATGGCAAGGGCTACGGGGATCGCCCAGCTATCTGCCGCATAAATCGGGCGCGGCATGAAGAAGCCGCGGGAATTCAGAAAGAACCCGGTACCGATCGAGTAAGAATCGCGCGGCTGCGGCAACGGCCCGAGCACCGCGATGTACCAGAACAGCAATTGCAGCAGCAATGGGATGTTGCGAAGCAGTTCGACATAGACCATCGCGACCTTGGCAACCATCCAGTTGCTCGAAAGGCGCGCGATACCGACCGCAAAGCCGAGAATCGTCGTGAGCACGATACCGATCGCAGAGACGATCAGGGTGTTCAGAAGGCCGACGATGAAAGCGTCGCCATAGGTTGATCCAGCCGCGCTGAAAGGAATCAGCGCCTGACTAATGTCGAACCCGGCGGTGACGTCAAGAAAGCCGAACCCCGACGCGATCTTTGCGCGCTGAAGGTTCTCGATCGCGTTCCTCGCGGCCATGTAGAACAGGTAGCCGACGACCAGAACCAGAAGAACCTGGTAGAAAATTCCGCGTATCTTGGGGTCGTAAAGAAACGACCTTTTCGGCGCTGACGCCTGGCTGACGAGAGTCTGCACTGAACCGATCCTCTGGAGGCTTTTGTTATTGGGCCGTTTCCTTTTGGTGGCGGCCTGCCGCTTGAGCGACAATTGCTTTTATATAGGGCGTCCGGATCGTTCCGGACGCCCTCTTTCAAATCCGATTAGCGGATCGGCAGGCCGTACTGCAGGCCGCCCTTGGTCCATTGAGCGTTCAGACCGCGCTTGATCTTAAGCTTGGAACCTTCGCCGACGTTGCGCTCGAAGCTCTCGCCGTAATTGCCGATGTGCTTGACGACGCGATAGGCCCAATCGTTGGTCAGGCCGACAGCTTCACCGAACTTGCCTTCGGTGCCGAGAAGACGCTTGATCTCCGGGTTTTCGGAGCCCTTCATCTGGTCGACATTGGCCTTGGTCACGCCGAGTTCTTCAGCGTTGAGCATGGCGTTGAAGGTCCAGCGGACGATGTCGCTCCACTGGTTGTCGCCATGGCGAACCGCAGCTCCGAGGGGCTCCTTGGAGATGATTTCCGGCAGAACGATATGATCGTCCGGGTTCGAGGCGCGCAGGCGCTCGGAGTAGAGGCCCGAAGCGTCCGTCGTGAACGCGTCGCAACGGCCGGCGTCATAGGCCTTGAAGGTCTCGTCCGAGGTCGCGAAGGCCACGACTTCGTACTTCATGTTGTTGGCGCGGAAGTAATCCGCGAGGTTCAGCTCGGTCGTGGTGCCCTGCTGGGTGCAGATCGAAGCGCCGTTCAGCTCCTTGGCCGAGGAGATGCCGAGCTTCTTGCGGACCATGAAGCCCTGGCCGTCGTAATAATTGATCGCCGGGAAATCGAGGCCGAGCTGCGTGTCGCGCGACATGGTCACCGTGGAATTACGGGACAGCACGTCCACTTCGCCCGACTGGAGCGCCGTGAAGCGGTCCTTGGCGGCGAGCGGAATGAAGCGGACCTTGGTCGGATCGTCGAAGATGGCGGCCGAAATGGCGCGGCAAAGCTCGACGTCCAGGCCGGTCCAGTTGCCCTGGGCGTCCGGCAGACCGAAGCCGGCAAGGCCGGTGTTCGAGCCGCAGGTCAGGTAGCCCTTCTGCTTGACGCTGGCGAGCGTTGCCTGCGCCGAAGCGCCGGTCGTAGCCAGGCTGGCGGCCATCAGGCCGAAGGCAATCGATGCGATAGCCTTTTTCATGTTGGTTTGTTCTCCACTCTGTCGATTGCGCTCGCCGGACTTGAAGGCATCCAGTCGAGTTTTCGTTTGACCGTTCCGGCCGCATTAGGCGAACCGGCCTCTCATCCATCACATTCCATGATTGATCACCGGTCAAGTGTTGATGGAACAGTGCCTTCGCCGGGGTTGACGGCGCCGAAGGGGCGGTTTCACATCTCTTCTTCGCTAACAGCAAAATGTAACAATGTCCAAAACCCCGCCTAAACTCAGCGATCTCGGCGACCGCACACGCCTCGTCCATGCCGGGCGCGATCCTTCCGAGCAGCACGGATTTGTGAACACGCCGATCTATCGGGGATCCACAGTTCTTTATCCGACTATGGATGATCTGCTCCATCGTCGTGGCAGGTACTCTTACGGCACCCATGGCACGCCGACGACGGACTCGCTCGAATCGGCCTGGACAACTCTTGCCGGCGCGGCAGGCACGGTGCTGGCTCCCTCGGGGCTCGCCGCAATCAGCGTTGCGCTTCTGTCTTGCCTAAAGGCGGGCGATCATCTTCTCGTCACGGACTCGGCCTACCGACCTGCCCGCTCGTTCTGCGACAGCTTCCTGAAGAGGTTCGGCGTCGAGACCACTTATTACGATCCGCTCATCGGCGCGGGCATCGAGGCCCTCTTCCGTCCCAACACCGCTGCCATTCTCACGGAGGCGCCGGGCTCGCAGTCCCTGGAGATGCAGGACATTCCGGCCATTGCCGAGGTCGCTCACCGGCACGGCGCGGTCGTACTCATGGACAACACCTGGGCGACCCCCCTGCTCTTCCCGCCGCATGAACGCGGCGTCGACATCGCCATCGAGGCGGGCACGAAATATCTCAGTGGCGGTT
The DNA here is from genome assembly GCF_052115485.1 of Microvirga sp. 2MCAF38. Lineage (NCBI taxonomy): Bacteria > Pseudomonadati > Pseudomonadota > Alphaproteobacteria > Hyphomicrobiales > Methylobacteriaceae > Microvirga > Microvirga sp. 2MCAF38. The sequence goes on from NZ_JBFRGU010000001.1 coordinate 65,122, forward strand.
CAGACCTTCTCCTCGGTCTCGTTTCGGCCAATGAACGCTGCTTCCCGGCCCTGCGCCGGACTTATGACGAATTCGCCATGTGCCCGGGACCGGAGGACGTCTTCCTCGGCCTGCGCGGCTTGCGCACCCTGGCGCTACGCCTGCGCGAGCACGAAAAACAAGCCCTCGATATGGCGCGGTGGTTTGCCAAGCGGCCAGAAGTGGCGCGAGTACTCCATCCGGCGCTCGAAACCGATCCCGGTCACGCCATCTGGAAGCGGGACTTCAAAGGGTCGTCCGGCCTGTTCTCGATCATCCTGAAGCCGTGCTCCGAGAAGGCGCTCGCGGCCATGCTCGATGGCCTCGAACTGTTCGGTATGGGCTTTTCCTGGGGCGGGTTTGAGAGCCTGGTCATCCCCTTCGACTGCTCGACCTACCGCACGGCGACGAAGTGGAATCCCGGCGGACGCGCGCTACGCTTCCATATCGGCCTCGAGGATCTGGACGATCTGAAGCGCGATCTGGATGCCGGCTTCGCCCGCCTCAAGGAAGCCGACGCAAAAGCGGCTTAACTTCTCAGCCCCGTCATTCCGGGTCGCCGCAGGCGAGCCGGAACCCATAACCACCAGCAACTCCGGAGAGGACTCACCACAAACCGTTGCTGACGTTCTGAACAGTTGCGGTTATGGGCTCCGCTGACGCGGCCCCGAATGACGACAAGAGCGGTCCTAGGACGCTTCCGCTTCGCCCACTTTTGGCACCCGCGAGGCTTTCTTGCGGGCGTCCTTTGCGATCAGCATCAGATTGCGAACGTAGATGAAGACCGAAAATGCCTGGCCGAGGATGATCACGATGTCATGCCGGACAAAGCCATAGATCAAGGTCATCAACCCGCCGCCGATGGAGAGGAACCAGAACCCGACGGGGATGACGCTCTTCTCCGCCTTCTCGCTCGCGATCCATTGCACGATGAAGCGCGCGCCGAAAATGAGCTGGGCGATAACCCCGAACGCGGCCCACACATCGAAGCGCGCGACGAGGACGTCATAAAAATACAAACCAATATCGTGCGAAAGGCGCATCAGCATCAGACGATCTCCTGAGCGCTCGGCACGCGTTTGCGACGACGGATCAGCCACCAGACGCCGAAGAGATCGAGAATCCCGACCCAGAGGCGATCGAACAGGCCGTAATTGGACGTGCCGGCGTGACGGGGTCTGTCCACCACGTCCACATGAGCCACCTTGTAACCTTCACGCTTCACGAGCGCGGGCATGAAGCGGTGGAGCGCGTCGAAATAGGGCAAAGCCAGATAAACATCGCGGCGGAAGGCCTTGAGCCCGCAGCCGCTGTCGCGCGTCGCGTCGTCTAAAATCCAGCCGCGCACGTTGTTGGCGACACGCGATTGCCACTTCTTGGAATGACCGTCCTTGCGGCCGATGCGCTGGCCGGCGGCAAGCGCCGTACCCTCATCGTCAAGCGCCGCAACGAGGTTCGAAATGAAAGCCGGGTCGTTCTGGCCGTCACCATCGAGGGTCACGATGATGTCCCCCAGCGCGTGCCGCACACCCGTGCGAACGGCCGCACTCTGCCCGCAGCTTGCCTCATGGCGCACGAGCCGAAGCCAGGGCCGCGTGGTGCGGGCTTTCAGGATCTCGTCGGGCGTCGTGTCCGTGGAGCCGTCATCCACATAGACGACCTCGAAGGGGCCAAGAGCAGCGCAGGCGCGCTCGATCTCATCCACGAGCGGAAGAATGTTCAGCGCCTCGTTCTTGACCGGCACCACGATGCTGACCTGAGGCTGCACAGATAATTGGTTCATCAATCAACGGCCTTGATTACAGCCGCCTCTCAAAAATACGAATGGCTCTATGGGCTGACCGAATAAGTCCCAATGTCGACCCTTCGGCCGGAATTGATATTGAAACCGGAGACGCGGGTCGAGAGCGCCGGAGCAATTCTCATCCGCGCAGCCGCTGCCTGGAAATCGTTCTCGAAGCGTTTGTCGACAAAAACGAGACGGCATCCGCCCTTGGCCAGGAAAGCGGCGGCTTCTTCTCCGGTTTCCAGCATGTCCAGGTTGGTTCCGGTGAGGAAAACGAGGCTCGGCTCGCGATAACCGAGGGTCGCCACGACCGGGTTCGGGCATGTCATGTCATGCGCCACTTCCGCAAGACGCGGCGAGATCTTGAGCGACCTTAGATCGAGCTGCGCGAAACCGAAAACCCCGATGGCGAGGAAAATCGCGGAGAAGACACCGGCCGAGAGGCAGGCGACGACCTGATCCTTAAGAAACAGCCGCCACGCGTAGAGCGCGATGCCGGAGGAGATGATGAGCGCGGGCAGTGCCCGGTACGGAAGCGTGTGGTCGAAGTTCCAGTTGGCCGCCGAGAGACCAATGGCCAGACCGACCGGGATAAAAGGGATCAATACGGTCGCGATTTTTGCGCCGGGCCGGTGAGGACCCACGAAACCACGCCCGATCGCCATCACGGTCACGATTGCGATGGCCGGATAAAGCGGCATCACATAATGCGGCAATTTGGTCGGCACCGCCTCGAAGATCAGCCACGACGGGATGACCCAGGCGAGCGCGAAGGCGACCGCATCCTCGCGTCGGTTGAGCCACGCGAATGTCGTCGCGATGGTCGCCAGAATGGCGCCGGGCCAGAAGGTTGCAAAGAAAGCGATCAGATAGAAGCCCGGGGGAGCCCAGTGATAGCGCTGCGCCGTACCGACTTTGCCCAGCATGTCCTGCCCGATGGAGGCTGCGAAGAACTCTCCATGGCTTTTGAAGGCAATGGCAACGAACCAGGGTAGTACGATCAGGAGCGTGACCGCGAGCCCCGACCAGGGTCGCAGCGCCAGAAGCCAGCGTGCGGAACGCTCGCGATAGGACAGGATCGCGGCCGTCAGCCCGACGAACATGAGGACGAGAGGTCCCTTGACAAGGATGCCGATGGCAAAGCCGAGCCAGAAGGTGACAAGGGCCGAGCGTGGCAACACCGCCGCGCCACGCCCGAGATAGGCTCGCGCCAGCCCCCCCATGGCCGCAATCGAACAGGCGGCTAGAACGGCATCGGTCTTCGCGAGCCGGGCTTCGACCATCAAAATGATGGAGGTTGCCATGAGGGCCGCGGCAAGAAAGGCCCCTCGCCTCCCCAAAAATGCCAATGCGGCCCAATAGGTCAGAAGCACCGCCGCAACGGCCCCGATGAGCGACGGAATGCGATAGAGCGCGATTGTCGTGCGCGCCTCGGGGACGCCCAGCGCCTCGCCCATGGCGACACTGACGCTCTGGAGCCAGTAGATGCCAACCGGTTTCTTGTGCCGGGCCTCATCCTGAAACCGAATATCGACGATGTCGCCGGTCTCCAGCATCTGCTTCGAGGCCTGGGCATAGCGTGGCTCATCCCGGTCCATAGGCTGAAGGGATGTAAAACCAGGCAGGAAGCAGGCGAGCGAAAGAAGGACCAGAACCGCGGCAATCCGCACATGGCTCCGCTCGACAAACTCGACCATGCGAGCCAGGAAGGCCTGGCGCGGCAGTGCGCGCGGCTGGTCGGCGACATCGTCCATCAGGAGCTCCGGCGGAGGCGAACGCTTTGTTATCGTTGGAATTCGCAGGAGCGAAAGTTCCCGCGCGACGACCGGGGCTATTCCCGCAAACGGGCGCCGGAGTCAAATCGACAGAAGGAAGCGGGCTTTCCGCGATCCGTTTATCGGCCCTCAGACCGTCGTATCCCGCTGCCTGCGCCGCCCCTGGGGCCGGGATGGAAAAAAGACGACGTCACTGCTCGATGCCGCAACTTTATTCCGCCCGTCGAACTTCGCTCGGTAGAGCGCCGTATCGGCCATTGTGACGAGGGTTTCAGGAGCAATCCCGATTGCCGTTGCGGAGCCGATGCTCACCGTGACATCCAAATCCGCGCCGAGGTTCGCGGCCACCGCTTTCGGAAATTCGGATCGGATTGCCTCGGCAAGGCCGAGAGCCTCGCTCCGATCGCCCGATATGATGGCGCAGAATTCATCCCCTCCCACACGCCCGAAAGTGCTCGATGGGAGATAACGGCCAAGGGTTTGCGCGAAAGTCTTAATGACCCCGTCACCCATGGCGTGGCCGAAGGTGTCATTGACCTGCTTGAAGCCGTCGAGATCGAATAGAAGACAGCTCAAGGGCCTGGATTTGTTGCGCGCGCTAAGAGCATCTGCGTTGGCGAAGAAGGCACGGCGGTTGGGAATGCGCGTCAACGGATCGAGCAGGGCCGCCTGCCGGAACTCCGATTCGGCGAGTTCCTTTGCCATGGATAGGAACAGAAAGGCCGATGTGGGCATGTAAATGACCAGCATCAGCGCCATGGCTGCGGACCATTGGCCCGTTAGTGGATCGACGCTGGTCATCGTCTCGTCGAACAACGCAATGATGCATCGAATGAGCGCATACACACCCGCGGATATCAGGACGAAGACCGTGGCGGATTGGGACATGAGGCGCTGAGGCGCGTTCCTCCAGAGCTCCCAAGCCATCAGGAAACTATAGGAACTCCCGATAGCCGAAATAGTGAACAGTCTGGCAGTGAAGAACGGTGCGATCAGGGGCCAAAAAGCCACCCAGATTCCGACCCCGATGAAACCGGCAAGCACTTTAGGCGGACGTCCGTTGAACGAGCGACATCCGACATATTGCGCGCCGGAGGCCAAGGCGAACAAGCCGTTCCCCAAAAAGCGATTGCCAGGAATAATCCCCTGCACGCCGAGGAAAAGCGCACCTCCGGCAGCCAGGCAGAAGCCGATCCCCCACCAGAACAATGCATCGACCTGCCGGTTCTGAACCCAGGCGAATAGCAACAGACCTCCGGACACCAAGGTCAGCAAAACCGCGGCGACCCCGAGAGACATCGGGTCTAGGGACATGGGCTCACAACGATCTTGGAGGCAGACTCGGGAAGGATGCGATGCTGGGAAACACTAATCATTACGCTGCGTCAATATCGCAGGCAATTTTAGTTTAAATCTGTATAACCGTGTTTCCTTTTGACCTTTTGGTCAGAAAAAGCCGCAATGACAAATTTATCACTATGAACATCAAGAAGACTGCAGCAAGCGTGAAGTCGATATACAACGTAAAGCTGCCACCCTAAATTAAGGGATCATCTTCTTTCTAGCAGAAGACCTACGGATCTCCTGATGGCCTACCAGAACGCCATTCTGCTCATTTTAGAAGCAAGCCTCTACTTTGCGTCGATGCTGGCTATCCTCCTCGTCAGCAAACGCTTCGGAATTGGGATTTTCATCACAATCCTCGGCGTGATGCACTTTCTCGAAACTTATCTCGCGAGCGTTTTCTATATCGGCCTTCCTTTCGGGATTATCGCCACACCCGGCTCGGCCGTTCTCTTCTCCTCCAAACTCATCTTCATCCTGCTGGTTTACATAACGGAAGATGCAGATACCGCGCGCCAACCGATCTACGGCCTCTTCGTCGGTAACGTGATTGTTATCCTCTTCGCGATCTCGCTCGGCTGGTATGGAACAGCCGAACTGAGCCCCGAACGCTCGCCGGACCTGAATCTCCTCGACGAGATGGGCTGGCTGATGGGATGGGGGACGCTGCTGCTTTTCTTCGATTCGATTCTCATCATCCTGCTTTATGAGAGACTTCGTGGGTGGCTGGGGGACAATCGGACGGCGCGTATTTTCGTCAGCTCCGCCACCATTCTCACGTTCGATCAGTTCGGGTTCTTCGCGGGTCTGCATACCCTCACAGACGCACCGACCCAGGTTCTTTGGAGCGGATGGATCGCGAAGATGACCATGGCGGCGCTCTTCAGCCCGATGGCAGGCGGCTATTTGAGCTGGATCGCACGGCAACCCTTGCGGCGTCCGCGCCGCCGCTTGTGGGATGTGTTCAGCACTCTTACTTATCGCGAGCGGTACGAGGATCTTTTGCAGACCATCGGCAGGGATCGGCTCACCGGAGCTTTCGATCGTAGCTATCTGGAAGCAAAGGGTGCGAGCATCGTGGAGCAGGCTGTCGATTCCGGCCGCCCGATCAGTCTGCTTCTGATCGACCTCGATCATTTCAAGGAAATCAACGACCGATTCGGCCATCGCGCAGGCGACACGGTTCTGCGTTTTGCCGCACAGCAGATTGCGACCCTGACCCGAGACATCGACTATCTCTTCCGCTATGGCGGCGACGAATTCGTGCTCCTTTGCTCCGGCTTGCAACCGGGCGGTGCTCGAGCCCTGGCGGAGCGAATCCGCCAAGAGATCAGCGAATCCATCGTCCCTGAAATCGGTCAGCAGATCAGCGTATCTATCGGCACTGCGTCCTCAGGAGCGAATGGGGACACGCTGGACGCTCTTTTCGAAACCGCCGACAACAGGCTTTACGCCGCCAAAAGAGCCGGCCGTAATCGCGTGTTCGACGGCGCGACATTATCGTTCGAAGGCGCCGTCGGAAGTTAGCAAGCCCGTCCCTGGCACACGGCCATCGCTTCTATCGAATGCCCCATCGTCATCCGGCCGTCACAGGTTTGCCGCATCACAAAGCCGCTGACCTACAACATGACGACGGGGCTATCATGCGCACTCATTTCGCCGGCTGCTCGCTTGCGACGCTTCTCCTCTGCGGAACCGCTCTCGGTGCCTCCGCTGCGGAATATTTCGACAGAATCGCCAGCTTCCCGATCACGGCCAACCTCTCCGCAGAGGCGGACAAGAACGGCAAGACGGTCGCCGAAATCATCTCCGTGAGCGAAGACGGCAAGCTGCTCGTCTATACGGACAGCCCACGCAAGGCCATCGGCTTCATCGACATCACGGATGCGGCGCAGCCAAAGGCGGGCGGCCTGCTTTCCGTCGGGGGCGAGCCGACCTCGGTGAAGGTGGTCGGCGGAAACGCGCTTGTCGCCGTCAACACGTCCAAGAGTTTCACAGAGCCCAGCGGCAAACTGGTCGTGGTGGATATCGCCGCCAGGAAGGTGACAGGCGAATGCGCCCTGCCCGGCCAGCCGGACTCTATCGCATCCGGCGCCGGCTTTATTGCGATCGCCATCGAAAACGAGCGCAACGAAGAGGTGAATGAGGGCGCCCTGCCGCAGATGCCCGCCGGCACGCTCGTGACGGCTCCGCTGAAGGGTGGAAGCGTCGATTGCGCAAGCCTCAAGAACATCGACGTGACCGGCCTTGCCGCCGTGGTCGGTGAGGATCCCGAACCTGAATTCGTCGACATTTCCGCCGACGGCAAGATCGTCCTGACGTTGCAAGAGAACAACCACGTCATCATCATCGACGCCGCCAGCGGAACGATCGAAACACATTTCTCGGCAGGCACGGTCGATCTCAAGGACATCGACACCAAGAAGGACGGCAAGATCGATCTGAGCGGATCGATGAAAGCCGTTCCGCGCGAGCCGGATGCGGTCCGCTGGATCGATAATAACCGTTTCGTCACTGCCAATGAAGGCGACTGGAAAGGCGGCTCGCGCGGCTTCAGCATTTTCCGGAAAGACGGCTCCGTCGCCTATGAATCAGGCGCGACCCTGGAGCATGAGATCGTTTCTCTCGGCCATTACCCCGACAAGCGCAACAAGAAGGGCGCCGAGATCGAAGGTATCGAGGTCAGCCAATACGGCAAGGACAAGCTGATCTTCGTCGGCTCCGAGCGCGGCTCGGTGGTCGGCGTCTATCGCGACACGGGTGCGGAGCCGGAGCTTCTGCAGGTTCTGCCTGCGGGCATGGGACCGGAAGGCCTTCTCGCCATTCCCGGACGCAATCTGTTCGTGGCGACGAGCGAATCCGATTTGCATGGCGAAGGCGGGATCGCCCCCCACGTGATGATCTACCAGCGCGCAGAGCGCGCCGCACCCGCCTATCCGTCGATCCGCTCAGCGAAGGACGCCAAGGGCCTGCCCATCGGCTGGGGCGCTCTCTCCGGTCTCGCCGCCGATCCATCGAAGCCGGGCCAATTGTTCGCGATAACCGACAGCTTCTATAGCGCCGCGCCCCGTATTCTCACCATCGACGCAATGAGGAAGCCCGCCATGATCACGGGCGATATCCTCGTGACGCGCAATGGCGCCGCCGCCGAGCCGCTCGATCTCGAAGGCATCGCCGTCGCCCCCGAAGGCGGCTTCTGGCTCGCGTCCGAGGGCAATCTCGAGAAGGGTATGAACAACCTTCTCCTGCGCGTCGACGCCAAGGGTGAGATCAAGGAAGAGATCAAGCTCCCTGCGGAGGCCGAAAAGGGCGCCAAGAACTACGGCTATGAGGGCGTCACGGTGTCGGGCACCGGCAGCGAGCAACTCATCTGGGTCGCGGTTCAACGCGAATGGGCCGATGACGCCAAGGGCTTCGTCAAGCTTCTGGCCTACAAGCCTTCAGACAAGACCTGGCGTGGCGTGCAATATCCGCTCGACAAGGTCGAAGCCGGCTGGATCGGCCTTTCCGAGATCACGGCGGTCGGCGACCGCTTCATCGTGATCGAACGCGACAACCAGATCGGCGAGAACGCCAGAGTGAAGAAGCTCTACGCCATCGCCGCATCGGACATGAAGCCGGTCTCGCTCCAGGAGAAACTGCCCGTGGTCAAGAAGACCCTGGTCCGCGATCTGCTCGGCGACCTGAAAGCCTCGAAGGGCTACGTGCTCGACAAGGTCGAGGGCTTCACGGTCGACGCGGCGGGCGACGCCTTCATCGTCACCGACAACGACGGCGTCGACAACTCGTCCGGCGAGACGCAGTTCATCAAGCTCGGTAAGTTCTGAGCCAATCCTGTCAAACGAAAGGCCGCTCCTGGGAGCGGCCTTTTTTATTTGCGAAGTGGTGTCTCTACCTGCGCTTCTTCGCCCGGCGCGAGAGCATGTTGAGACCCTCGACCAGACCCGAGAAGGCCATCGCGCTGTAGATGTAGCCCTTTGGAACATGCGCCCCGAAGCCTTCCGCGATCAGCGTCATGCCGATCATGAGGAGGAAGCCCAGCGCCAACATGACGACGGTCGGATTTTTCTGGATGAATTGCGCGAGCGGATCGGACGCGATCAGCATGACGACCACGGCCACGATCACGGCCACGACCATGATCGGAATATGATCCGTCATGCCCACAGCCGTGATGATGCTGTCGATCGAGAACACGAGATCGAGCACCAGGATCTGACCGATGGCCGCGGAGAACCCCAATTGCGGCTTCTTGCTCTCGAACATATCGGAACCCGGATCGGGATCGACGCTGTGATGGATTTCCTTTGTCGCCTTCCAGACCAGAAACAGGCCGCCTGCGATGAGAATAAGATCGCGCCAGGAAAAGCCGTGGCCGAAAACCTCGAAAATCGGCGCGGTCAGTTGAACGATGATCGCCACCGTGCCGAGTAGGGCCAATCGCAGGATCAGGGCAAGCCCGATGCCGATGCGCCGGGCCTTTTGCTGCTGGTGCGCCGGCAGCTTGTTCGTGAGAATCGAGATGAAGACCAGGTTGTCGATGCCGAGCACCACCTCCATGGCAATCAAGGTGGCAAGTGCCGCCCAGGCGGTCGGATCGGCGGCGAGAAGTAAAATCTGGTCCATAAGCTTATCCGTGTGAATCCACGCGGATATGTTGTCCCTGAGGGCCGCCCGCAAGTGTATCGATGCTCATCGCATCATTTAATCTTCGTGAGACTGCCGCCTTTGTGCATTGCCACGTGATCGGTCTTGTCGCTTTTGATCTCGTATTGTGGTTCTTCTTCACTCGCGTGATGAATGTAGCCCTTATAGTTCACGTTTCTGGTATGGACCCGCACGATATGGCCGGAAACGTGCCCGGCTTCCGAGTTCCAGGTAACGTGATCCCCGACCTTGAATAATTTGGCTGGCATGGCGCTCCCCTTCCCGCCCCGGCATGGAATATAGGGGCAGAGCAACGCCAAGGGACTGAAATAAAGCCGAAAGCGTCACCAAAATGATCGAACAAGCGCGGTATAAGCGACGAAGGCCATCCTTTTTCGTTGACCCGCCCGCCGAGAGCCCCTATTTCGGGCGAACCCTTGGGAGCGCGTAGCTCAGCCGGTAGAGCATCTGACTTTTAATCAGAGGGTCCTGGGTTCGAGTCCCAGCGCGCTCACCACCTCGTACCTTATCCGGCAATAAAATTCCTCCGCGGGTCATGTGTCTGGCGCAAGCGCCTGCGCCACGTGGCCCCAATCTTTCCGTTCCGGTTGACATCGGCCTCTTCTCCCGCGATCACGCGCGGATGACGGTCCCTTCAGACGATAGCCTCTGGCGGCGGTTCGCCCTGAGCTTTGCCGCGACGGCAGTGCTACTGACGGGGGCGCTCTACGGGTTTGTCCTCGTCATGGACCCGTACGGTCTGCGGGCATCTCCAGCCAATCCGCCGACGCCGATCATGGATGTGAACCAGCGCTTCATGTACCCGCAGCTCATCCGCGGCGGGCGCTTCGATTCGGCTGTATTCGGGACTTCCACGGTCCGGCTTCTGGATCCCGGGCAACTCGATGAGACCTTTGGCGGAAGCTTCGCCAATCTCGGCATGAACGCCGCGACGCCATGGGAGCAGATTCAGCTAGCAGACCTTTTCCTGCGCAACGTTCCCCAACCGAAAAACCTGATCCTCGGCCTCGACCGGACATGGTGCGAAGAAGACGCCGACAGGAAGAAGACGACGTTCCGCGTCTTCCCGCCGTGGCTCTATGACGACAGCCGCCTCAACGACTACCCGGAACTCTTCGGTCTGACCGGGCTCGAAATCGCAGGGCGCGTCTTCCTGAACCGCCTCGGCTACATGCCCGAGCGCATCCCCGCCGACGGCTTCGAAATCTTCGTGCCAGACGATGCGACCTATGATCTGGAGCGCGCGCGCTTTCACCTCAACCAGTGGAAACCATCGGCAGCCCCCAAGACGCCTTTCCGCATCGGCCCGGACGCGCAACGGGCAATCGTTTTTCCGGCCCTGCCCTGGCTACGGGATTTTCTGTCTCGCGTCCCGGCTTCCACGGCGGTGACGCTCGTCTTCACGCCTAATCATGTTCGCGCGCAGGCCGCCCCCGGCACGCGGGAGGCCGCCATCGAGGAAGCCTGCAAGGTGCAGATCACCGATCTCGCACTGGAAAAGGGCGTGGCGCTGGTCGACTTCCGCTATCACTCTCCCGTGACGGAGAACGACGCGAATTACTGGGATCCCCTGCACTATCGCATCGGCATCGCGCGCCGGATCGTGGACGCTCTGAAGGAAGCCCGCGTCTCCGGCAGCGACGACCGCCAGGGCTTTTACCGGGTGCTCAGTCTTCCCCGCCGGTAGCGCGGTTGTCCGCGTGCTCCGCGATTCCATCGCGATCACCCTTGGCCCAGCCTTCCTTGATCTCGCCAATGTGGTCGTTCAGGCGTCCCTCCGCGATAGCCTTGCGCAGTCCGGCCATCAAATCCTGGTAATAGGCCAGATTGTTCCACGTCAGCAGCATCATGCCCAGAATCTCGTTGGAGCGGACGAGGTGATGCAAATAGGCGCGCGAATAGGTGTTGGAGGCCGGGCATTTGGATTCGGCGTCGAGCGGGCGCGTGTCTTCCGCGAATTTCGCATTGCGCAGGTTCATGCGCCCGAAGCGGGTGAACACCTGCCCGTGACGTCCGGCGCGGGTCGGCATGACACAATCGAACATATCGACACCGCGCCGCACGGATTCGACGATATCGTCAGGCGTGCCGACGCCCATCAGATAACGCGGTTTCGTCGTCGGCAGGTGCGGTTCCACCGTCTCGATCATGCGCAGCATCACATCCTGCGGCTCGCCTACCGCGAGGCCACCGATGGCGTAGCCCTTCAAATCGAGCGCCGTCAGTTCGTTCGCGCTCTCGATGCGCAGCCGTTCCACTGACCCGCCCTGAACGATCCCGAACATCGCCTTGCCCGGCTGGTCACCAAAGGCGATCTTGCAACGCTCCGCCCAACGGAGGGACAGGCGCATGGCTTTCTCCGCCACATCGTCCTCGCAGGGCAACTTCACGCATTCGTCGAGCTGCATCTGGATGTCCGAGCCGAGCAGCCCCTGGATCTCGATGGAGCGCTCCGGAGTCATCACGTGCTTCGAGCCGTCGATATGAGACTGGAAGGTCACGCCGGTCTCGTCGATCTTGCGCAGCGACGCCAGCGACATCACCTGGAACCCGCCGGAATCGGTGAGGATCGGATAAGGCCAGTTCATGAGTTGATGCAGGCCGCCGAGCCGCGCGACACGTTCGGCACCGGGGCGCAGCATCAGATGATAGGTATTGCCGAGCACCACATCTGCGCCAAGCGCCTTCACCTGATCCGGATACATGGCCTTCACGGTCGCAGCCGTCCCCACGGGCATGAAAGCCGGTGTGCGGATCACGCCGCGCGGCATCCTGATCTCGCCGGTTCGCGCCGCGCCATCGGTCTTGTTGACGGTGAAGGTGAAATGCTCGGTGGTCATTAGTGGTCCTGCAAAAACTCCTCCGTCTTATCCCCGATCATAGGCAGGAGGGAAAGCGGAAGGAGCGCTCCATCGGGCCAAAGAAATCATTCCCAAAAAGACACTTCCTGCGGCCGCACAAAGCGTCACCCCGATGCATAATTCGACACCGAAAATGTCTAGTGAACTAATCCGACAAATGTTCGTGTTATTAAAATCCGCTAATTATTGACAACTACGATCTAAAGGCTCGATACCATTATCATCTGCCGGAACGTTCTCCGCGCTTGGAACTACTCTGAATCTGCAAAATCTAGAGGTAACTACTACAAAAAATAGCTATGTTGTTAAATTACACGACGTCTAAATAGCTATGAGGGGCAATCCACAAATATCTGTTTCTGTTCCAGCGTTCAAACTGAGGAATATTGAGAGGGCTCCACTCCATGAGCGGAAATCAACTGATGACAATCTTGAGCCCCGTCATCGGTACCATTTTTACAATATTCTATTTGGCACTTTGGTATCACCATCGCGCGCGCACATATATTTTGTATCTCGTCAGCGCGTTCGGTTTTTATACTTTGGCGACAGGATTGCAAATATTCTTCATCCCGGATGGCGCGGGGCGAAGTATGATGATGTCCGCGATCCTCTATTTATTATGCATCGTCCTCCTGCTCGAAGGATGCCTGAAGAGGAAGAACGCGAGTTCTAATTACCTTCAAATAGCGCCACTATTAACGACAATTCTCGTTGGATATTTTTATTACTATTATATCGAGAAGAGCCTGAGCACACGGATATACATCCTGAGTTTCGGATGTGGATTGCTTTTCGCCGCTGCCGCCTTTCGCATCCGCCCCTCGCGCGAGGATCACCTCGTCGATCGAGCCATTTTTGGGATCTTTCTGTTTTTGAGCGTTCAGCTCGTCTTGCGTCCTTTGCTGACGATCAGCCCAGGAATGTCGGATGCCAACCTGGGGACGTTCCACGAGTCGCCGTTCTGGTTGGCTTTTCAGTTCACGCTCATCGTTTCCGCAGTCCTCATGGGGCTGGCGCTCCTTTTCGCCATCGTCGTCGACATCACCAGCGACCTCAAAAGACAGAGCGCGACGGACGTTCTTACGGGTGTCTACAATCGGCGTGGCTTCGACGAGAGAGCATCGGACATGATCGCGAGCGGCAAGTTCCAGCCGATCAGGCTCGTCATCTGCGATATCGATCATTTCAAGAATATCAATGATCATCATGGCCACGCGGCAGGCGACCACGTCCTCAGAAAATTCGCCGCGCTCCTAACCGCGCACATCCGGAAGAATGACATTGTCGGACGGATTGGCGGCGAGGAATTCGCCGTGCTGCTCACCGAATGTGCGTCAAGGGACGCCACGATGTTTTCGGAGCGCGTTCGTGTTCTCTTCGAAGTCTCGGGGACCGAAGGCTTGCGGGGAAACTCAACAACCACGGCAAGCATCGGCATTGCGGATCATCGTCCGGGCGAAACCCTGCAACAGCTCGTGAGCCGAGCTGACAGGCTGCTCTATGCGGCGAAGAACAGTGGTCGCAACCGCGTTTGCTCGGATGAGGCTATACCGATTGCCCCGCCCTGGCGCGGAAAGCTTTACGCCCTGAACAACAGGCTGCCATCGCCGTAGGAATAGAAACGATAGCCGTTCTTGATCGCGCAATCATAAGCGGCCCGCATGCGCTCCAGCCCGACGAAAGCCGAGACCAGCATGAACAGGGTGGAGCGCGGCAGGTGGAAATTCGTCATCAGCACATCCACCGCCTTGAAGCGATATCCCGGCGTGATGAAGATCGCGGTCTCGTCCGAGAACGGCATGATCGTGCCATCGTCCCGCGCCGCGCTTTCTATAAGCCGTAACGAGGTCGTGCCGACGGCGACGATACGACCGCCTCTGGCCTTGGCATCGTTGAGAGCCTGCGCCGTCTCGGTACTGATCGTGCCCCATTCCGCATGCATGCGATGATCTTCGGTATCTTCCGCTTTCACCGGCAAAAACGTCCCCGCGCCCACATGAAGTGTCACGAACTGCCGCGTGATGCCGCGCTCGTCGAGCCGGCGAAAGAGATCGTCCGTGAAATGCAGCCCGGCCGTGGGTGCCGCAACAGCGCCCTCGTCGCGGGCATAGACCGTCTGGTAGTCGGCGATATCCTTGTCGTCGGTCGGGCGCTTGCCGGCGATGTAGGGCGGCAGCGGTAATTCGCCGAGTCTTGCAATGGCCTCGTCGAGGAGTGGTCCCGAAAAAGCAAAGCGCAGAGTGACATCCCCACCCTCGCCCTTCGCGATCACCTCCGCATCGAGCCGGGTGAGTTCGCAAGATGTGCTTTCCGCATGCTCGCCGAAGCGAATGCGATCCCCGACATGAAGTTTCTTGGCAGGACGGGCAAAGGTCCGCCACAGGTCCGCTCCTTCCCGCTTGTGAAGCATGATCTCGACACGCGCGGCGGTCTCTTCCCGGACGCGTAGACCATGGAGGCGCGAGGGAATGACCTTGGTGTCGTTGAGCACCAGCACGTCGCCGGGCTGCAACAGATCCGGCAGATCTCGCACGATGCGATCCTCGAAGGATTTCGCATCGGGCCGCACCACGAGCATCCGCGCGGCATCGCGCGGTTCCACGGGGCGGAGCGCGATCCGGTCTTCGGGAAGATCGAAATCGAAGAGGTCGACGTGCATGAAAAGTGCCGCCTTGAACGAGATCCCAAACGGGCGGAGCCTTGTCCCCTCCCCCTTGTGGGGAGGGTTAGGGTGGGGGTGCAAGCGCCGAACTGAATCAGCGTCACGCGACACCCCCACCTCCAACTCCTCCCCACAAGGGGGGAGGGCACGACGTCACGCGAGAATATGAAAGCCTTACGCCACGTCCGCTTGAACCTTCATCGACACGATCCGGTCCGGCTCGCGCACGGGCTCGCCGCGCTTGATCTTGTCGACGTTATCCATGCCTTCCGTGACCTTGCCCCAGACGGTGTATTGCTTGTCGAGGAAGCGCGCGTCATCGAAGCAGATGAAGAACTGCGAATTCGCCGAATGCGGGTAATTCGTACGAGCCATGGAGCACACGCCGCGCACGTGCGGCTCGGCATTGAACTCGGCCTGCAGATCGGGGAGATCCGAACCGCCGGTGCCGGTACCGTTCGGACAACCGGTTTGGGCCATGAAACCCTCGATCACACGATGGAAAGCGACATTGTCATAGAAGCCCTTGCGCGCGAGCGTCTTGATCCGCTCCACATGCTTGGGCGCGAGATCGGGGCGCAGCTCGATAAGGACACGGCCCTTGGTTGTTTCCAGGACGAGAGTGTTTTCGGGATCGGCCATAAGGTCCTCCTGTTCCGATGAATCCGTTTGAAGATTGAGATGCTTCGTCGCTCACATAGGCCGTGTGTCGACGAAACGAAAGGTGAAGGGTCGGCCCGCGATGGCCGCGCCGAGCTTTTCCGTGACAGGAAGAGGCGTGCAGCGTGCGAAAGCGTCGATCACGGAATTCTGGAAAGCTTCCCGCTGATCGGAATCTCCACCCGATTTGTAGAAAGTGATGCGGGGTTTGCCTAAAACCGCACCGTCGCGCTTGAAGCTCACCAGCAAGGTGATTTCCTGCCCGGTGAACCCACTCCCCCGTGGGGGCCGCCAGCAGCCGTGGATGGCCTTGAAGATATCGCTCAGGCGGTCGAGCTGGCCGCCGCTCTGCTCCGACTCGCCCGGACGGATGACTCCGTTGATGCTCTGGGGCAATGGCGGCGAAAGATCGTAAGGCGTCTTCCCCTCGCCCCGTTCGAACCGGGGCAATAGATCCCGGGCCGAGCCAGGGACAACGGACGCCATCGCGAAAACCGCGAAGAGCGCCGCGCCCCAAACCCGGGATCGTGCAAAACAGCGCATTACTTGGCGTCGGTTGACATCTGCATCTTCACGATCTTGTCGGGCGAAGAGACCATACCGTTATTGGTCTGGTCGCCCTTCTTGACCTTGTCCACCACGTCCATGCCGGACACGACGTCGCCGAACAGTGTGTACTGGCCGGTGAGCGGGCCGCAGCCCTCGTAGCAGATGAAGAACTGGCTGTTTGCCGAATCGGGGCTCTGTGAGCGCGCCATGCCGACGGAGCCGCGCTTGAACTGCGTCTTCGTGAATTCGGCCGGGATGTTCGGCAGGTCGGACTTGCCTGTGCCGGTGCCGGTCGGATCGCCGGTCTGAGCCATGAAGCCGCCGATGACGCGGTGGAACACGACCCCGTTATAGAAGCCGCGCTTCGTCAGCGCTTTGATCTGCTCGACATGCTTGGGCGCGAGATCGGGGCGCAGCTGAATGGTGACACGGCCGTCCTTAGTGTCGAGATAGACCGTGTTTTGAGGATCGGCGGCCTGTTGAGCAGCGGCAGGCAAAAGGCTCGCGAAAACCATCGCTCCAGCAACGAGCAAGCGCTTCATGGGGTCGTCTCCTTATGTAGATCGCGGTTTTCAGGACCGCTTGAATTTGTCCCTCAGTCGCTCAGCGACAAGAGGGGGCACGAATGCCGTCACATCGCCGTTCATCGATGCGATCTGACGCACGAGCGTGGCGGTGATGGGGCGAACCGGGGGCGAGGCAGGAAAAAAGACCGTCTGGATCTCCGGCGCCATGACCGCGTTCATGGCGGCCATCTGCATCTCGTAATCGAGATCGGTCCCGTCGCGCAGCCCGCGCACGATCAAGCTCGCACGGTAACGGCGGGCCGTTTCCACGGCGAGGCCGTCGAACGTAACGATCTCGAGATCGACACCGAGCGATTTCGCCACGGGGCTACAGGCGATGTGCAGGAGCTCCGCCCTCTCCTCGGGTGTGAAGACAGGCTTTTTGCCCGAATGAATGCCGATAGCGACAATCAAGCGGTCGGCAATGCTGCAAGCCTGCCGCACCACGTCGAGGTGGCCGTTGGTGACGGGATCGAAGCTCCCGGTATAGAGCGCGGTGCGGATCATCGGAGCTATGGCGTAGCTTGAGAACGTCCCCGGAGCAAGCCGTGCGTCGGCACACAGCCACGGGAGCCGATCCCGAGGAATATGCTTTCGACCTGCTAAGGAGGGTCATATGACATTGCGCCTCCTCGTCGTTCTCCTGATGGCTTCCCTCGTTCTGGCTCCGGCCGCTTGGGCCATGCGTGATACGACGTCTATCGACAGCGCCGCCTCAGAGCGTCTTGCCGGACGCTGAATGCGCCTGATGAGTGAAACAAGCCAGAGAGTGCAACCCTCGCTGGAATAAGTCTTAGAAATCGGCCTTCCTGCCGGCGATTTGGGGGTATCTTCCAGGGATTCCGTGTCAATCGACACTGCGCAGGCGCGAACCTATGCTCCACGACAACAAGAAGACAAGCCTCAAGAAACCTCCAAATCCTGGGAAGTACTTCACTCTTCATGCGTTATGAGGAAGCTCGTGGCATTTAAGTTCGGCGACCGGGACGGCAATCTCAGCGGCAAGCAAAAGGGCGGCAATCAAAAGATCACGATAGGTGGCGATTTCGCGAGCAAGATTTTCGGGGATGTAACCGGGGACATGTTCGGCGGCGCCTACGGCGGCAACGACCGGATCACCGGGGAGAGCCGATCGAATCAAGCTTATGGCGATGCTTTCAACATGTTCGGCCAGACCATCGGCGGGAATGACATCATCATCGGCAACGGTCGGTTCAACATCCTGTTCGGCGATGCCTCCAGCCTCTCAGGCAGCGCGCGTGGCGGCAATGACCGCCTGATCGGTTATGGCACGGCCAACAGCCTATACGGTGACGCCAAGACCCTGTCCGGGAAAGCCGTTGGCGGAAACGATACACTGACGGGACATGGGCAGGTGAATTGGCTCTACGGCGATGCCGAGACCATGTCCGGCCGGGCGCGCGGCGGAACCGACAAGCTGGTCTCCGGCGCCGGCACGGACCATATGTGGGGCGATGCGGTCACCATGTCCGGCGGCGCAAAAGGCGGAAAGGACACGTTCGTCTTCAAGCGCGGCAACGGTAACGACTACATCTACGACTTCCACAAGGGCGAGGACCACATCGACGTTCGCGCTTTCGGGTTCAAGAACTTGAAAAGCCTGTACATCAGCAAAGTGGACACCGACGGGGACGGCGTCGTCGACAGCAGCATCGTTTACTTCGATGCAAGTCACACGAATTCGGTGACCGTCTACAACAACACGCACCTCTCCAAGGGCGACTTCTATATCTGAAGGCTCCGATATGTGAGGGCTCCTGAATTTTCGGCACCCTTAGAGCTCGTTTCGAAAGAGCTTAGCGCCTTTTCAGCACCGTCATTCCGGGTTCCGCTGCGCGGCCCCGGAATGACGCGATAGCGCATAATTTCAAAACAGCCTTTACGCAGATCTCCTCACACCGAGCCTTTCGCATCCCCCAAAATCATCTCGGCACCTTTCTCCGCAATCATCATCGTCGGTGAATTCGTGTTGCCTGAGGTGATGCTCGGCATGGCAGAGGCATCGACGACACGCAGGCCTTCGACGCCGCGCACGCGCAGGCGATGATCGAGCACCGCCATCGGGTCGGCGTCGCTTCCCATCTTCGCCGTGCCGACGGGGTGGAAGATCGTGGTCCCGATATCGCCGGCGGCCGCCACGAGTTCGTCGTCCCGGTTAAGATGAGCCCCTGGCCTGAATTCTTCTGGATGGAAGCGCGCAAGCGGTCCCGCGCTCGCGAGTTTTCTCGCCAGCCGAATGGAGTCGACGGCGACACGTCTATCCTCATCCGTCGAAAGATAATTCGGCCGGATCTCGGGCGCGCCGTATGGATCGGCAGGACGGGCATGGATCGATCCCCGGCTCGCCGGCCTTAAATTGCAGACGCTCGCGGTGAAGGCAGGGAACGGGTGCGGCATGTCACCAAACTTGTCGAGGGACAGCGGCTGGATGTGAAACTGCAAATTCGGCGTCGCATAATCCGGCGAAGAGCGCGTGAAGATGCCGAGTTGCGACGGCGCCATGGTAAGCGGGCCTTTGCGGAAGAGCGCATAATCGAGCGCCATGAGACCGCGCTTCCAGAGCTTGCGATAATCGTCGTTCATCGTCCGCACGCCCGAGACTTTGAAGATTGGGCGGAGCTGAAGGTGATCCTGGAAATTTTCCCCTACGCCGGGCAACGCCTGCACCACCGGAACGCCGAGATCGCGCAGGTGCTCCGGGTGCCCTATGCCGGAGAGTTCGAGCAATTGCGGCGAGCACACGGCTCCCGCAGAAAGGATCACTTCGCCATCGGCTCGTGCAAAGAATCGCTCATCGCCTTTTGAGAAAAGAACGCCGACGGCGCGGCGTCCCTCCATGACCACACGCTCGACCCGCACGCCTGTCTCAAGGTGCAAGTTGGGCCGATTGAGAGCCGGTTTCAGAAAACCGCGCGCCGCGCTCCAGCGACGCCCGTTCTTCTGGTTCACCTGGAAATAGGACGTGCCCTCGTTGTCGCCGGTGTTGAAATCCTCGACCTTCGGAATGCCGATGCTTTCCGCCGCATCCTGAACCGCATCGAGCAGATCCCATCGCATGCGGGGAAAATCGACCCGCCACTCGCCGCCCGAGCGGTGCAGGTCATTTATCGGGCGCGCGTGATCTTCCATCTTGAGGAAGTACGGGAGCACATCATGCCAGCCCCAGCCCGGAAGATCGCCCTGCCGCCAGCGATCATAATCGGCCGCCTGACCGCGCATATAGATCATGGCGTTGATGGCGGACGAACCACCGATGACCTTGCCACGCGGATAAGCGAGCGCCCGTCCGTTGAGGCCGGCTTCCACCTCCGTCTTGAACATCCAATCTGCGCGCGGATTGCCGATGGCGTAGAGGTAGCCGACGGGAATGTGAAACCAGATCCAGTTATCGCACCCCCCGGCTTCCAGAACCAGTACGCGCTTGGCCGGATCGGCGGACAGCCGGTTCGCCAGGACACAACCGGCAGAGCCCGCACCAACGATAATGTAGTCGAAATGGCCGAATTCGCGCTGGGTCTGGGTCATTCCACTGTCCCTTCTCATCCGCGCCCGCAAGAATCGGGCGTCAGACCCTAGCCCAACCGCGCGCCACTGCCTCGACCTCCCTTCGACGGATGCTGGAGGAACCACAACTCATGAGTGTCGTCACGCAGAATGAGCGATGTTACAGAAGAGCGGAAAGGAACATCCATGCGCCACCCTCTCTTTTCCGTCGCTTCGATCCTTGCCCTCGCCGTACTTTGCGGTCTTGCCGCCGCCCCATCCGCCTTCGCCCAGAACCCCTATCCTCTTGACCGGGAGAAGTCCCGAAGCCGAGCCCAGGAACTGGTCGTCGAAGGTTTCAGCTTTCCGTTGCAGATCGTGGGCATGACTCGATTTCAGGTGCAGCGCTACGACGGTGAACCCGGAGCGGGGTTCTCCGTCAAATATGCTGCCGTGCCGGACAACAATGTCTGGGCAGATGTCTACATCTATGACGACACTCGTGCCCTGACGGGTTCGGACGGATCAAAAAACGCCGAAGCCGAGGTATCCGCCGTGATCGGCGAGATCGACCGCGCGGTCAAAGCTGGTTTCTACAAGCGCGCAGAAACCCTGGAGCGCTGGCAGGAGGCGGGCTTCAGCGCCGCCCGCCTGCGCCTCAGCTTGAAGGATCGGATCGTCGAGTCCTTCGTCTTCGTCACCCTGCATCGCGACAGGTTCGTGAAGATCAGGCTGTCCGCGACGAAAAGTTCAAGCGGACGGCGCATCGCCTCGTCCTTCGCCAGGGCCTACAGCCGGCTGCTTAGTCTCTGACGGTGTAAATCCCCCAAAAGAAAAGGGCGCTTATTCAGCGCCCTCTCCTTCTTCACTCTCAGGGCCGAGATCGTTCTCGTCGATCTCGGCCTCATCCCCGTTCTCCTCGCCCTCGATGTGCTCGATGGAGACGACGCGTTCCTTGCCCTTGGTCGAGAAGATCGTGACGCCTTGGGTGCTGCGGCCGACCACGCGGATGCCGTTGACCGGCACGCGGATAAGCTGGCCCGCATCGGTGACGAGCATGATCTGGTCGCTCTCTTCCACCGGGAAGGAGGCGACGAGACTGCCGTTGCGGCTGTTGACCGCCATGGCCGTGATGCCTTTGCCGCCACGCCCCGTGATGCGGTACTCGTAGGACGAGGTCCGCTTGCCGAAGCCCTTATCAGAGACGGTGAGCACGAACTGTTCGAGCGCGCTCATCTCGGTGTAGCGCTCCATCGAGAGAGCCTCAGCGGAGATATTCTCCTCCTCGGCCTCGGCGTTGATCTCAGCTCCCGCCTCGCCATTCGCCAGTTCGCCGAGAACGGCGCGACGCATCTTGAGATAGCCCGCGCGCTCTTCACCGGTCGCCTCCACATGGCGCAGGATCGCCATGGAGATGATGTCGTCGCCTTGAGCGAGGTTGATGCCACGCACGCCCATGGAATCACGGCCCTTGAAGACGCGCACTTCCGGCACCGCAAAGCGGATGCACTGGCCCTTGGCCGTGGTGAGCAGAACGTCGTCCTGCTCGGTGCAGATCTGCACGCCGAGGATTGATTCACCCTCGTCGAGCTTCATGGCGATCTTGCCCGCGCGGTTTACTTGCGCGAAGTCCGACAGCTTGTTGCGGCGAACCGTGCCGCGCGACGTGGCGAACATCACGTCGAGCGTATCCCAAGTGGTCTCGTCCTCGGGCAACGGCATGATGGTCGAGATGCGCTCGCCCTGCTCAAGCGGGAGCATGTTGACCAGCGCCTTGCCCTTGGCATTCGGAGCCGCGAGCGGCAGACGCCACACCTTCTCCTTGTAGGCCTTGCCCTTGGAGGAGAAGAACAGAACGGGCGTATGGGTATTCACGACGAACAGACGGGTGACGAAATCCTCGTCGCGGGTCGACATGCCGGAGCGGCCCTTGCCGCCGCGGCGCTGCGCCCGGTAGGTCGAGAGCGGCACGCGCTTGATGTAACCGGCGTGCGACACGGTCACGACCATGTCCTCGCGCTGGATCAGATCCTCGTCGTCCACATCCGCGTCCCAATCGGTGATCACGGTCCGGCGCGGAGTGGCGAAGGAATTCTTGATCTCGATCAGCTCGTCCTTGATGATCGACATGATGCGCACGCGCGAGCGCAGGATGTCGAGATAATCCGAGATTTCCGCCGACAGCTTCGACAATTCGTCGCCGATTTCGTCACGACCCAGCGCGGTGAGGCGCTGCAGGCGCAGATCGAGGATCGCGCGGGCCTGCGTCTCCGAGAGGCGATAGGTACCGTCCTCGTTGATGCGGTGGCGCGGATCGTCCACCAGTGCGATCAGCGGCGCGATATCCTGCGCCGGCCAGTCGCGACCCATGAGGGACTCGCGGGCTGTGTTCGGATCGGGCGCGGTGCGGATGAGGCGGATCACCTCGTCGATATTGGCCACCGCGATGGCAAGGCCGCACAACACGTGAGCGCGCTCGCGTGCCTTGTTGAGCAGGTACTTGGTGCGGCGGGAGACGACTTCCTCGCGGAAATCGACGAAGGCGCCGATCAGGTCCCTCAGGTTCATCAATTCAGGGCGCCCGCCGTTCAGCGCCACCATGTTGGCGCCGAAGCTCGTCTGGAGCGGAGTGTAGCGGTAGAGCTGGTTCAGCACCACTTCCGCCATGGCGTCGCGCTTGATCTCGATGACGATGCGCATACCGTCGCGGTCGGATTCGTCGCGCAGGTCCGAGATGCCCTCGACCTTCTTCTCGCGCACGAGTTCCGCGATCTTCTCGATGAGCGAGGCCTTGTTCACCTGATACGGGATCTCGGTGACGATGATCGCCTCGCGCTCCTTGCGGACCTCCTCCACCTCGGATTTGCATCGCATGATGATGGAGCCGCGCCCGGTGGTGTAGGCAGAGCGCACGCCCGCGCGGCCGAGGATCATGCCGCCGGTCGGGAAATCCGGGCCGGGGATGATCTCGATCAGCTGCTCGGTCGAGATATCGGGGTTGTCCATATAGGCGACGCAGCCGTCGATGACCTCGCCCAGATTGTGCGGAGGCATGTTGGTGGCCATGCCGACCGCGATGCCGCCCGCGCCGTTGACGAGCAGGTTCGGATAGCGCGCCGGCAGAACCGTCGGCTCATATTGCGACTCGTCGTAGTTCGGCTGGAAGTCGACCGTGTCCTTGTCGATGTCCTCGAGCAGCGGCATGGCCGCGCGGGTCAGGCGGGACTCGGTGTAACGCATGGCCGCAGGCGGATCGCCGTCGACCGAGCCGAAATTGCCCTGGCCGTCCACGAGCAGCACGCGAAGCGCGAAATCCTGCGCCATACGCACCAACGCGTCGTAGATCGATTGGTCGCCGTGCGGGTGATATTGACCCATCACGTCACCGACGATGCGGGACGACTTTACGTATTTCTTGTCCGGCGTGTAGCCGCTCTCGTTCATGGCGTAGAGAATGCGCCGATGAACGGGCTTGAGGCCGTCGCGCGCATCGGGCAGAGCGCGGCTCACGATCACGCTCATGGCGTAATCGAGATAGGAGCGCTTCATTTCCTCTACGATGGAAACCGGCTTGATGTCGCTGGCCGGCTGATCCCCTGTCGGGCCACCGGAGCTGATATCGTTCGGATCGGTCAAGGTCGGTCTTTCTTAAAAACGTGCTGCCGTCTCGGGGAAGAGACGGCTTTTGCCGCTCTGTCCGTGCGCCCGGGCGGCGCACGCGAATCTCAATTTAAAATCAAATCCTTAACTGGGCGAAAAATGCGATGTTTTCAAGGCTTTTGACACGTTTTCCAAAGGGAGAAATCATCCTCATGAAGCGCCTCCAGCCGCCTTGGCGCAGTTTCCTCCCGGTTCCGCGCGACGCTTTCGAAGAATCCCGAAAACCGGTGCTTGAGCCGCAAGGCCCCGCCGTGCCATGTGTGACAGGAGTCGTTGGAGGGATTGGCCTTGGAATGGATCGTCGTGGGAATCGTCGTCGTAGCCGTGCTCTACGGTATCGCGACCTATAACGGCCTTGTGACGCTGCGGCAGCGCGTCACCCAGGCCTTTGCCGATATCGACGTGCAGTTAAAGCAGCGCCACGACCTCATTCCCAATCTGGTCGAGACAGTGAAGGGCTATGCCGGGCACGAGCGCGGAACGCTGGAGGCGGTCGTCCAGACCCGGAACGCGGCTCTGCAAGCTCATAACCCCACCGAGCAGGCTGCGGCCGAGGGAGCCCTTTCCGGCGCGCTCGGGCGGCTTCTCGCCCTTGGCGAGGCCTATCCCGACCTGAAGGCCAGCGCCAATTTCCAGCAATTGCAGCTCGATCTGTCCGATATCGAGAACAAGCTCGCCGCCGCACGGCGCTTCTTCAACAACGGCGTCGCTGAGTACAACGCGGCTGTCCAGTCCTTCCCGGCAGTGCTCTTTGCCGGAGCGATGGGCTTTGCACAGAAGGACTTCTTCGATCTCGGCGAGGCTCAGCGCCAGACGCTGGAGGCGCCGCCGAAGGTCGCCTTCTAGTCGCCAGCCGTGCTCCCCGCTTTCGGCCTCTATACGCAGATCGCAGCCAATCGCCGCCGGTCGACCTTTCTGATCGTCGGTCTCTTCGCGCTGTTCTATCTCCTGACTTTCGCCCTGGCGCTGCTCGCGCAGGGATGGGACGACACGTCCGGCACTCTCGACAATCTGGTCGGTCTCGCGCTCCACGACACCCTGTGGCTGGCTCCGTTCGCGACGGTGGCCGTAGGGCTGTGGGTCTGGATCGGCCTTCGCATCAACGAGTTCGCGCTCGGCCTGGTGATGGGCTCGGCGCGCGTGGAACGCACGGAGAACCCCCGGCTCTACAATCTTCTCGAAAATCTCTGCCTGTCGCGGGGCATGGCCGTGCCCCGGCTGAGGATTATCGAAACCCCTGCCCTCAATGCTTTCGCTGCCGGGGTGAAGCCCGAGCAATTCACGATCACCGTCACACGCGGCCTTCTCGACACTCTCGACGAGAAAGAACTCGAAGCGGTGCTCGCCCACGAACTGACCCACATCCGCAACGGCGATGTGCGAATGATGATCATCGCCGTTTTCATCGTCGGTGTGATGTCCTTCATCGGCGAGATGACCTTTCGCGGCCTCAGCAGCGGCGCGCGTCTCTACGAAGGATCGAGCGAGAGCTCAAGCAAGACATCCGTCCGCTTCAAGGTTTCGGGGGGCAAGAATTCAGGGCAAGCGGCCGCAATCATCATGGCGCTGACCTGCATCGTCATTGCCTGGATCCTCTCCCTCGTCATCCGTTTTTCGCTCTCCCGACAGCGGGAATATCTGGCGGATGCGGGAGCCGTGGAACTGACCCGCAATCCCGACGCAATGATCTCGGCGCTTCTCAAGATCGAGAGCCGCAGCGAGATCGACAGCGCCCCTTCCAGCGTCATGGAAATGTGCCTCGACAATCCCCGCGCCCGCTCGGATCTGTTTGCGACACACCCCTCAATCGAGAAACGCATTGCGGCTCTGGTAAGAGCCGGAGGCCGTCGTCCGACGATTCAGGAAGAGCCTGCAAGCGTCTGAAAACAAGCGCATTTCAAGCGCGCCTTCAGAGATCGATTCAGGTTCTTGAGAAATTGATTCAGGTCATTCTTCCCCAAGCGCATCGCGGATCGCGCGCAGGAAAACCCTTGCCCCAATTGGGGTCAGCGCATCGGGAAAGTCGTAGTCCGGATTGTGCAGGCTCGGATGGGTCTCCCCGGCTCCGAGGAGGAACATGGCGGCGGGAGCGGTCTGGCCGATGCGGCCGAAATCCTCGGAGGCACGCATGGGGACTCCTTCCGAACTCGTCGGCACGCCCTCGGCCTTCAATGCCCCGCGAAGAACTTCGACCGCCTGCGGTGCATTGATGCTGGCGGCAAAAATGTCCTCGTAGGTGATTTCCAGATCGAGACCAGCCACCTCGGCGGCCTCGTCCGCGAGGGCCTCGGCCTCTTCGCGGAGCTTTTCCATGCCCGCATCCGTCATCGTGCGGAGAGTGGCGAAAATCTCCGCATAGCCCGGCGCGACGCCGAAGGCGGGCTCCCCCATCCGGGCATGGGTAATCGTGATCATCGTAAAATCCGCATCGAGCGGACCGCCACGACCGAGATCCGTCAGCGCGGGCATGATCCTGGCGACGGCCCGCATGGGAGACAAACCGGTTTCCGGCATCGAGGCATGCGCCGTCTTGCCTCTTAGCATGATGCGCATGCCGCGGGATGCGCAAGCGAAGGGGCCAGCGGCAATGCCCGCATGACCGAAAGGCAGTCCAGGCGCATTATGCATCGAGAAGGCCATGTCGGGCCGTATCTCGCTGTAACGCGGATCGGTGACGACGGCGTGTGCGCCCGCGCCAGTTTCTTCCGCCGGTTGGAACAGAAGAACCACCCGTCCGCGTTCGGGACGCTTTCGCCCCAGATCCCGCGCCACGGCCGCAAGGATAGCGCTGTGTCCGTCGTGTCCGCAGAGATGCGCAACGCCGGTGGCGGTCGAGCGATGGGGCACATCGGTCAGTTCTTCGATGGGCAGGGCATCCAACTCGGAGCGGATCAGCAGCGTCGGCCCCGATTCGCGGCCGGAAAAGACCGCCGCCACGCCATGGCCGCCAAGATCGCTCAGCACCTGATCCGGCCCGGTCGGCGCGAGAAAATCTCGCACGCGAAGGGCCGTCGACACCTCCTGCCCAGACACCTCGGGATTTCGATGCAACTCCCGTCGCCAAGCCGCGATCTGTTCAAAATCGGCGTCATCCAGGTTCATGGGCGCCCTACATCGCTCGCAGCAGCAAAGCCGTGGTGTCGTCGCTCACCTTGAAGCGCGGATAGAGCTTTCCATCCGGATCGATTTGCGTCTCGACCTCCCGCGCCCTTTGCGCCAGCGGTTCGAGCCCGGTGGTGAGCGCCGCCTGGATCAGTTCCCCGACCGTGAAATCCTCATAGAGATCGACGAGGGCCGAAAAACCGTCGCTGGCGAGGAGGATTACCGTGTCCTGTTCGCAGGGTACCGTTTCGTGACGCAGGCGGTCAGCGGCGGTCGGGTCGAGCCCGAGGAGCGCGAGGCCAGTGCTTTGCGCCTGGCGCTGACGACGCTCCGCGAGCCAGTCGCGGAACAGGGGCGTCGCGGTGATGGTGGCGGGGGTCGCGCCAGTCTTCTCGAGGAACTCCCGTGCCTTGGCGACTTCGAACTTGCGCATATCCGGTGCATCGCCGAGGGTCGTCACCTCGCCGCCCGGGCGGCGCAGATAAGCGGTCGTGTCCCCAAAGGTCCAGACATCGAGAAGGTTGGCGCGGCGATGCACCAGCGTCATCGCCCCAACGGGCCAGGTGAGGAAATCGTGCCGCTCTTCGGATGCCTTCGCGAGAAAGACCGTCCGTGCCTCTTCCATCACATGACGCAGGAGATCGACGCCGTTCTCGGCATTGAGCGCAAGATCGGACAGGCGCTCGCTAACGAAAGTGGCAAGCCAGGTGGCGTCGCTTTCCTTGTTCATGATCGGCGGCGTGCCGGGAAAGATCGAGGTATCGATCACCCAGGCCCAATCGGCGGAGGCCCCGCAGGAATCTTCGTTGGACTTCACGGGCGAGCCGGGCCAGCTTAGGCGATCCAAAACCGTGAACATCGTTGCACTTTCCCCTCGCCAAATGCCCCTCGCGACGGCATAACGCAAAGTCCCTTCGAAGGTCCAGCCGATGCTTTTCGATTATATCTCCGCCGCTCTCGTCACCCTGCTCGTGACCCTCGACCCGCCTGCTCTCGCACCGATCTTCATCTCGCTCACGCGAGGCATGAACATGCAGGAGCGCAAGCGCGTCGCGATCCGCGCGGCCATCATCGCTTTCTGCATCCTGGCCTTCTTCGGCTTAGGTGGCGAGGTTCTGCTGCGCCTCCTCGGCGTCGGGCTTCCCGCCTTCCGCATCTCGGGCGGCCTGCTCCTGTTCTGGATCGCCTTCGAGATGGTGTTCGAGCGCCGCAATGAGCGTAAGCAGCACACGGCGGATGTGGCGATCACGGAGGATCACATCCGCAACGTCGCCGCCTTCCCTCTCGCGATCCCGCTCATGGCGGGCCCCGGCGCGATCACCGCCGTGATCCTTCTCGCCGGGCGCGCGGACGGCAACGTCGCCTACCTGTCCTCGCTGCTCATTCTTATCGCGCTCGGCGTCGTGAGCTGCTTCCTCGTCTTCATGGCCGCCGAGCGCGTCTCGCGGATGCTGGGCGTCACCGGCAACATCGTGCTGAGCCGCCTGCTCGGCGTGATCCTCGCAGGCCTCGCCGTGCAGTTCATCATCAACGGCGTGGAGGCGCTGTTCAGGGGCGCGGCGGCATGATCCTGAGCGAACTTCGCTGATCGTTACCATTCTCAGCGCAGGGTTTCGAGCAAACGCTTCATGAGTTCGCGGCGCGGCGCGATGGAGGAAATCAAGCCGTATTCCTGCAAGGTATGCGCGCCGTCTCCGTCGATGCCGAGGCCGTCGAGGGTGGGCGTGCCGATGGCAGCAGTGAAGTTGCCGTCCGATCCGCCGCCGACGCGCGGCGCGGAGATCAACTCGAAGCCGATTTCGGCGGCAAGTTTTCTGGCGTGCTGGAACAGCTTCTCGACACCATCCGTGCGCTCATAAGGCGGCCGGTTCATATCGCCGGTGACGGTGACTTTGATGTCGGGGTTATGGGCTTTGAGACCAAGAAGCGCGGCCGTGAGCGCTTCGCCATCGGCGACCGTCTCGACGCGGATATCGACCGGAAAGCGGCAATGCTGCGGAATGACGTTCACCGCCGTACCACCGGAAATCATACCGACCGTCGTCGTAATGCCACGCGAATAATCCGTCATAGCCTCGATGGCGAGAACCTGGCGCGCAGCCTCGTGAACGGCGTTGCGCCCATCTTTATGGCGCGAACCGGCATGAGCGGGACGGCCTTCAACATGGACGTCGAACCGCCCCACGCCTTTACGCGCTGTGACAATCAGGCCGTTGTCGCGGGCGGGCTCGGTCACGAGCGCATAGGCCGAGCGACGACCCAGGTCTTCGATGATCGGGCGCGTCATGGGGCTGCCGATTTCCTCATCGGGCGTCACGAGAAAGACGATGGGGCGCGCCGCCGAAGCCTTGCGCGCCACCTCCTTGAAGGCTTGAACCGCGAAATGCGCGCCGCCCTTCATGTCGTAGATGCCCGGCCCGTAGAGTCTGTCGCCGTCGATCCGCAACGGTAGATCGTGCGCGATGGTGCCGATAGGGTGCACCGTGTCGAGATGCGACATGACGAGAATGGGCTTCTCATCGGTCTGCGGCCCCGCCCGAAGAATAAGCGCATCGCCGAGCCCGTGCTGCTGCCCCGATATACGTTCGACAGTCACGGGGGCATCGGCCATCTCGGCTACCACCAGATCCATCATCCGATTGACGCCGCCGACATCGTCCGTGGGACTTTCGGTCTTGATCCAGGTGAGAAGCGTATCGAGAGACTGGGACGACATGAGAGCGTGAACCGGGGCTATTTCGAGAGCGCGAGGCGACTTCGACGGTCGCAGCGACCTCTCATAGACCCGTTGCCCAATCGAGTCATCAATTCGTCACGCACGCCCGCATGGGCGGTTCGGCCCCTAATTTTGAAATAGTGTTT
This sequence comes from Microvirga sp. 2MCAF38, assembly GCF_052115485.1. Classification (NCBI taxonomy): domain Bacteria; kingdom Pseudomonadati; phylum Pseudomonadota; class Alphaproteobacteria; order Hyphomicrobiales; family Methylobacteriaceae; genus Microvirga; species Microvirga sp. 2MCAF38. The sequence goes on from NZ_JBFRGU010000001.1 coordinate 95,142, forward strand.
CGGAAAATACTCGTGCGATAGATGGCCACGCCACACAGAGGGAGCCGTCATGGCCATTCGTCGAGGAACCATAAAAAAGGATGTTCTCAAGGGGACACCGTATGAGGATTGGCTCTACGGCCTATTCGGCAACGACCGGCTCGAAGGGCGTGCCGGCAACGATTATCTGTCCGGGAACGACGGGAACGACACCCTCTATGGCGGGGCCGGAGAGGATACTCTCTACGGTGGCCCCGGCAGGAACAAACTCTACGGCGAAGACGGGAATGATACTCTTGGTGGCGGCGCTAACCGGGATTATTTGTCGGGCGGCGCAGGGAACGATATTATTTTCGCCGATGACGACAACGACACTCTCTATGGCGGCAGCGGAAACGACTACCTCACCGGCGACAATGGCGACGACCGTCTCTTTGGAGACGACGGCAGCGACTCCCTCTATGGGGGGCATGGCAAGGATCGCCTTTCGGGCGGCGCCGGGGAAGACAGTCTCACGGGCGGCGACGACAACGATGTCCTGACGGGCGGCAAGGGCAACGACGTCGTTTACGGCGACTCCGGAGATGACCGTCTTTCCGGAGACGACGGTAACGACACTCTCTATGGCGGGGCTGGTAACGACAAACTCTCAGGCGGCGCGGGAGATGACAGCATCTCCGGCGGCAACGGCATCGATCGTCTTTCCGGCGGCAAAGGCAACGACCGTCTGTCCGGAGACGACGGGGATGATCGCCTTTCGGGAGATGACGGGAACGACAGGCTCAACGGCGGATCCGGCGTGGACTATCTCTCCGGCGGCAACGGCAACGACACGCTCGATGGCGGTGGCGACAAGGATACGTTGCTTGGCGGAGCCGGAAACGACCTTGTGTCCGTCGATAAGGGTGATTTCGCTCTGGGCGGCAAAGGAACCGACACGCTCCAGATCGCGATTTCGGACCCCTTCGGAACAACCCCGCTAACAATCGATCTCTCGAAGAGCACTGGCAAATCCGCCCAAAGCATCGGATTTCAAGACATCCAAGCGGGCCAATTCGAGAAGGCGAATGTAACGGTCTACGACCTGGCAGCCGTTAGCTCGATCATAGGCACGAAAGGCAACGATACGTTTAAGGTTTACGCGGAAGGCGTCACGATCAATGGCGGCGCTGGAGACGACAAGATCTTTGGCGGTGGCAACAACACCACGATGATCGGTGGAGCCGGATCCGACGTGTTCGAACTGAACCTTTATGGAGCGGCGGACACGATCCTCGACTTCACCTCGAAGGATTTCCTCCTCATAAATCCGAGCTATGACTTTTGGGACCTGGATCCGAGTAAGCCGTTCATCTCCGGCTCCAACCCCGTGGCGACAACGTATAGGGCTCAGTTCCTTTACAACACCGACGATGGCCGTCTGTACTACGACGCTGACGGCGTCGGCGCTGGTGCCGCCGTCCATATCCTGACCTTGGCCAACAAGATGAAACTGGCCGAAGCCAACTTCATTTTCGACTACTGACCGACGTCGTCGAACACAAAAAGGCCCGCCTTTCGAAGGCGGGCCTTTTTGCATATTCGGTCGAATGAGGCGGGAGGCCATGGATAGCCCCCGATCAAGGCTAGATCGCCGCCGGTCCTAGAACGTGATCGTGTCTCTTTGAAACACGATCACGCTCTCGATTTCTTATTGCCGCATGATCCGGGCGAACAACCGGTTTCCACTTGTTCTGATCATGCTCTAGAACGGAATATCGTCGTCGAGGTCGTTGTAGCGCGAGCCACCTCCGCCACCGCCGCCGCCGCTGCTTGCAGGCGCTGGACGGCGCTCCATCGGCGAGGAGCGACCGAAATCGCCGCCGCGGCTGATCTGGCCGCCGCCGCTCTCGTCGTCCGCGTAGTCCCCGCCTCCCGCACCACCACCCCGGCTGTCGAGGATGGTGAGTTCGCCACGGAAGCGCTGGAGCACGATCTCGGTGGAGTACTTCTCAACGCCGCTCTGATCGGTCCACTTCCGGGTCTGAAGCTGACCTTCGATGTAAACCTTCGAGCCCTTCTTGAGATATTGCTCAGCCACGCGGGCGAGGTTCTCGTTGAAGATCACCACCGAGTGCCACTCGGTCTTTTCCTTGCGCTCGCCGGTCCCCTTGTCCTTCCAGGTCTCGGAGGTGGCGATGCGCAGATTAACGACCGGCTCGCCATTGTTCAGGCGGCGCACCTCCGGGTCGCGGCCCAGATTGCCCACCAAGATGACTTTGTTCACGCTGCCCGCCATCGAGCCTCACTCCTGTTCACATGAGGCCTGTTGTGGAACGGGAAAGCCCTCAGGACAAGCAGATCGTCGTACTTTCCCCAGAAAGGGCATCTTCAAGGCCCTTTCCTGGGAAAATCGCTCAAGAAACAGGAAAGTCTCCTCAGGATGGGAAAGAGCCTTCCTCATAGATCTTTCGGACCGCAGGAAGGCTCCTCTTATGCGACCTGATCAGATGATCAGGAAGTCGCTGGCCGCGATGGACTTATGGGCACCGATATTGGCGAACACCACCTGCCCGCCGGCCTTGTTGCCGTTGGAGTCGTACGACAGGTCGCCGGTTTTATTGTTGTAGAGGATATAGTCGTTGGCATCGCCCGCCTTGTTGGCGATCTTGAACGAGATCGAACTCAATGCGCCCGTCTTCTTCAAAGCCTTGAAGATCGAGTTCTCGAGAATGATCGTGTCCGAGGCCTTGTCCCAGTCAATGATCTTGTCCTTGTTGGTCTTCGCATTCAGGGCCGTATTGAACACGAAAGTGTCGCTTCCAGAGCCGCTGTAGAGTGTGTCATTGCCAGCTCCGCCATAAAATGTCGTATTTCCTGCGCTGCCCTTGATGACATCGTTGCCGCCCAATCCGAAGAAGGTCTGATTGCCACCGCTTCCATTAAAGGTGTCTGCAGCCTCGGTGCCCTGAACATCGACAACGTCATTGGCCGCCAGGCTCAACGCTCCCAAGGCATTGAACTGCTCCAAGGAGAATTTGATGCTGTTATTGGATGCATCGAGAACATCGACGCCCTTCGTCTTGAGGGCCCCGATCTGGGGCGCCGTCAGAGCCGCGAGGTTGGCACCCGCGTCAGACAGGGTCACCCTGTCACCAGCGGTCAGTGCCACTGTGCCGAGCGCGGCAAGCTGAGCAACCGACAGGGAAAGCTGATCGCCGGTCGCATCGAGGGCTTTGATCCCCTTCCCTGCGAGGGCTCCGATCTGGGGCGCCGTCAGAGCCGCGAGGTTGGCACCCGTGTCAGACAGGGTCACGCTGTCGCCAGCGGTAAATGCCAGATTGCCGAGCGCGGCAAGCTGAGCGACCGACAGCGAAAGCTTGTTATCGGTCGCATCGAGGGCATCAACTCCCTTGGCGCTCAATGCTGCGAGCTGCGTCGCGCTGAGGCCGGCAAGAGCGGCGCCCGCACCGGATACGGTCACCGCATCGTCTACGGCAAACCGCAAGGATGGGCTGTCAGCAAGCGCAGCAGCTTGGGCGGCGGTCAGTGTCAAAGCATTGCCGCTGACGTCGATGACATCGAGATTCTTCTTGCCCAAATTGGTGATCTCTGTGTCGCTCAGAGTCGCGAGTTCCGCAGCCGTTCCCTTCAATGTCACATCGTCGGCTGTGGCAAGGAATATCCCCGTATTCGCTAGCGCCTTCGCCTGAGCGATAGTCATCATCCACTCATCGTCGAGCGCATTGATCTTATCGACACCCTGAAGGTTCAGGGCGTTGATTTGCGCTGCCGTCAGCTCGGCAAGCCATGTGCTCGTATCGAGGACGGTGACGGAATCATCCGCCGTCATCGCAATGGTGCCGAGGACGTTCGCTTGCGCCACACTCAGGACCAGGATGTCGTTGCTGGCATCCAGGATGTCGACACCCAGGTTCGAGAGCTGGGCGATCTTCTCGGGCGTGAGAGTGCCCAGGGCGGCACCGCTGTCGCGGATGCTCACGTTCTGGATGGTCGCCAAATTGATCCCAGCCGCGAGGAAGGCATCGAGCTGCGCAACCGTCAGGATGAGCGCCTGAGTATTGAGGCCTGTCACGTTGATATGATCGACGCCTTTCGCACGAAGCGCCGTGATCTGAGTTCCCGACAAAAGCTGCAGCTCGGGCACGGTCAGATTGAGGGTGACGTCGTCGGCTGATGCCAACGTGATGGACGTATCCGCCAGAGCCTTTGCCTGCAAGAACGACAGATTCCAGGCGACATCGGCGTTGCTGCCTAACGTATCAGCCGCATCGATCACGTCGAGGCCCTTAGCCCCCAACTTTGTGATCTGTTCCTCCGTAAGGCTTTGCAGATTGCTCACCTTATCAAACAGGACGACTTGGTCGCCTGCGGCCATGGTCAGCGTTGCCGTACCGGCAAGAGCCTGCGCCTGAAAGGTATTAAAGGTTATCGTGGTGTTTCCGGAAGGGTCGCTCGTTGAGGCATCGATTATATCGACGTGCTTGGCACCGAGTTTGGCGATATCGTTCGGCTGCAAGGCCTGGAGCTTGGCCACCGTATCGACCAGGGTCACCTCATCCTCCACCGTCAGCGCGATACCAGTGGTTCCGGCATTGAAGTAGGCAAAGGCCTGATCGACCGAGAGGGCCAGCTTGTTGTCCGGGCCCGTAACATGGATCTTATCGACACCCATAGCGCCGAGCTGGCCGATCAGGTTAACATCCGTGAGGGCCTGCAGATTGGCTGCCGTATCGGCCAAGGTCACATTATCGGTCGCAGTCAGTCCGATGTGATTGACTAACAAGGCCGTCGCCTGTTCGACCGACAGGCTCAAGCTATGGTCATTCTCATTCGAGCCAATGAAGTCGATGTGCTTGTTTTTAAGCGCGACGATATCAGGCTCGCTGAGAGTTTTCAGGTTGGCCGCCGTATCCAGCAATGTCACTTCATTGCCAACATCCGTCAGAGCGACGGTCCCCAAAGCACTAAGCTGAGCCATCGATAGAGAAAGCTTGCCATCGCCGGTCGCCTTGATGGAGTTGATGCCTTTGGCCGCGAATTTCGCGATATCCTGAGGCAATAAAGCCGCGAAGGCTGCTCCGCTGTCCTCGACTCGCTTGTCGTCGTCAGCCGCGAGCTTGATTCCGCCCAGAGCATTGAACTCTGCCAAATCGAAAATCAAAGAACCTGGAACATCCGAGGCGTCGAGGGTGATGTTGCCTTTGGTCGCGAGAGCCGTCAGCTCAGTCACATTGAGCCCGTCCTTAAGTTGAAGGGACGTGCCTCGGATGATGATCGCGTCACCGCTCGCAAAAACGATACTTGTGGTGGCCAGGGCACGAGCTTGGTCGACCGTGATGTCCAGCAGGTTGCCCGTCACATCGATCTTATCGACGCCGTTCACACCGAGATTGGCGATATCGTTAGGATCTATAAGGGCCAACCTGTCAGAATCGTCGGCAACGGTCACGAGATCGCTTTCATCATGCTTGATGTTCGCATTGGCGAGAGCAACGGCCTGCTGCGCCGAGAGGGTCAATGCGTTGCCCGAAGCCTGGGTAGCATCGATCGACTTGATGCCCATAACACGCAGGTTGTTGACCTGGGTATCGCTGAGCACCGTCGCCAGATTGGCGCCGGAATCGCGCAACATCACCACCTTGTTTGCCGGTGCGGTCACGGTTACGGCGGCACCAAGCAGGGGCGTCACCTGCTCGACTGTCAGATGCAAATCATCATCGCTCGAAACGATGCGATCGATCCCTTTGCCGACCCAGCCTTGGATAGCAACACCGCTAACACTTTCCAGCGTGCTCGCGGTATCCTGGACAACCAGGGTGTTGACAGCCGTAAGGTTGGAAAATTTGAGAACGAAGAGCTGCGCGACCGACAAGGCAAGAGGATTGTTGTCAGACGGATTAATCTTGTCGTTAGTATCGAGCTTATTGAGCTCGGCTATGGTCAGGGTGGCGAGATTTTCGGCCGTATCTGTTATAGTGACTGCATCAGCGGTCGCCGGCTGAATATTACCAAGGGCCTTGAACTTAGCGACATCATAGAACTGCTTCATATCCGCCGTCGGAGATTGGATGAAATCGATGGCTTTGCTGGAAAGGATTGCAAGCTGTTGCGGAGTGACAACCAAGTCCAGAATAGTGTTCGGGACGACAAAAAGCACGTTATCGCCAGCAACGAATTTAACATTCGATGCAATAAGCTTTTGAGCTTGGTTCCAGTTTAGGCTGTAACTTCCACTAGAAGAATGAATGAAATCGACATGAAAGTCGTTCATCTTGGTAACCAAGGCATTCGTCCATAACTGGTCCAGATTGTCAGGGGCATCCGCAATGATGACGTCATCGGCGGCGCTAAAGGCGGTTGTGGCCGCAAGAAAATCGGCAACTGTCAGGGTGTGCAGAGTCATTGGAATCCTCCTATGGCGCAATTGATCGCAACTTTGTTTCAGTTATTTTGTAACGCTTCTTCAAATAAAGCGTCAATGAAATTACGTTTTGTTGCACGAAAAAAATGAAAGCAATGACAGCTTATTTTGTATTGATACGTTATATGTTGATATATTGATATGTTATGTATTTATGCATAATATTTTATATTATAAAGTATACATTACTGCTTTCAGAGGACAGGAGCGACGCTGCCCCGCTGCTAGGAGTACCTCTCCCGTTCCAGCTCCGGCTCTGTTTTAGCGTCGCCGATCAATTCTCACGCGCTACATCTTTCCAAGGCTAAGCCGCCCAGCCGCACCACTTAAGTGATCGTCGCCATTGGAAGGAGGCTCGAATGTCCTTGCACTTGTGCTCTCGTCGCCTGAGCAACCCCGTCCGCACCGCCATTCTCGCGGCCGCGCTCTCCCTGACTCTTTCGCCTTCAGCCGGTGCCGCCGAAAAAATCACCGGGGCAGATGCGCAAGCGATAGGCGTCGAGGCCTATCTCTATCTCTACCCGCTCGTGACGATGGATCTGACGCGCAAGCAACTCACCAATGTCGATCCCGACAAGAGCGCGGCGCTCGGCGGCCCCATGAACACCTTCATCAACGTTCCGGCTTTCCCGGAAGCAGACTTCCGATCGGTCGTGCGGCCCAATTTCGATACGCTCTATTCGAGCGCGTGGCTGGATTTGACCAAGGAGCCGATGGTCGTCTCCGTGCCCGACACGAACGGGCGCTATTATCTCCTGCCGATGCTCGACATGTGGACGGATGTCTTTGCCTCGCCCGGCTGGCGCACCACCGGCACGCAGGCCGGGAATTTCCTCGTCACGCCGCCCGGCTGGCGGCCGGACCTGCGCGACCGCTTCGTCGACGAATTCAAACTGCCGAAGGAGACTCAGCGTATCGATGCGCCAACGCCCTATGTCTGGATCATCGGCCGCACCAAGACCGATGGCCCGCCGGACTACGATGCGGTCCACAAGATCCAAGCGGGTTTCAAGATCACGCCGCTGTCGGAATGGGGCATGACGCCGAAGGTTCCGGAGGTCAAGATCGACCCCAGCATCGACATGAAGACCCCGCCGAAGGTTCAGGTCGACACCATGCCCGCGGCCAGGTTCTTCGCATACGCGGCGGAACTCCTGAAACTGCACCCGCCCCATATCACCGATCAGCCGATCGTGGCGCGGATGAAACGGATCGGCCTTGAAGCAGGCAAGAGCTTCGATGCGACAAAACTCGATGCCGGTATCGCCAAGGCACTGGAGAGCGTGCCGGCGGCAGCGCAGCAACTGATGGCATGGAAGGTCCCGACCCTCGCGCGGGCCGTCAATTATTGGTCGCTGAACACCGATACGATGGGCGTGTACGGTAATTACTACCTCAAACGCGCCATCGTAACGCAGCTTGGCCTCGGCGCGAATGTGCCTGAGGATGCCATCTACCCCTTGAGCCTGGGCGACAAAACCGGTGCACCGCTTGATGGTGCGAACAAGTACACGATCCACTTCGACAAGGGCATGGCTCCTCCTGCGGACGCCTTCTGGTCCATCACCCTCTATGACAACGAGGGCTTCCAGGTGGCTAACAGCCTGAACCGCTTCGCCGTCAGCAGTTGGATGCCGTTCGAGCCCAACGTGGATGGATCTTTGACCCTCTATTTCCAGAATGAGAACCCAGGCGCGGAAAAGCAAGCCAACTGGCTGCCCGCGCCAAAGGGTTCTTACAACCTGACCATGCGCCTCTACGCGCCACAATCCGACGCGCTGACCGGCAAATGGAATCCTCCCCCTGTGACCAAGATGGAAGGGCTCTCACCCATAACGGCGCAATGAGGCGGTGAGGCTTAACAGTGCCGCCGTCTGTAAAGACGAACCTAGCGCAAAGCGCGCAGCTCCTGCAGCGCGCTTTCGCAACCGGCCTTGTCGCCCGCCGCATCGGCTTTGCGCGCCCGTGCGAGTAGCGCCAGCGACTTCTCAGCCCTGCTGCCTTCACCTGCCTTCTGCTCCGCACCGGCGATAGAGCCCGGTGTCGGCTGGTGATGAAGAAGAGCGCCCGTGCTTTCGGGAGACGACGGGCCACGGGCTGCCCTTGTATCGATCCGGGCATCGACTCCAGCCTGAGCGCGGTCGATCATCTTGGTGCAAGGACCGGCCAGAGCCGGAATGGAAGGAAAAGCCATCGTAAGAGCGCCGATGACAGCCAACGAGTATCGAGAGATCATGACTTGAACTCCCTTCGAGAGCGAACGAAAGGGCCAATGGTTTTGTATCCCCTATAACGCGCGAAAGCGCGAGAGGGTCGGCTGAGAACGAAGCAAAGGGCGAAAGCGGCAAATCCGGCAAGGCATATGGCAACCTTGAAGTTACAGCATAACATTGCTGAACGTTCATCTGCACCGGTCGTGACTCAGTTTGATGAGGATAAGGCACAGGCTTTCCCTCCCCCCTTGCGGGGGTGGTCCGACCGGGTGAAACTTTCAGACGTCTGGCGCTGTAACAGCCTTCCTGCTTATCGGATCACAGGCAACGCTCTGACTTTTCAACCCCCACCCCTCCCCGCAAGGGGGAGGGAAGAGCGCGGACCAAGCTGAGTCACTACCTCTGCACCTGTCACCTTGCCCTGCGTACCCTTTTTGTTCTAGCATCTGTTGCGACTCAAAGGTGGCCCGGTTGTGCGGACGGCGTTTGCATTCCATATGCACGACTCCGTTTCGGCGGCTCGGACCTCATCACAGGCTTGAATTCGGCAATGGCTAAACTCGACGATCTGTTCAACCGCGCGAAGGCGGGCGACCGGGATGCGCGCGTGATCTCCGTGCGCGGGGCGCGGGAGCACAATCTCAAGAACGTCGATCTGATGGTGCCGCGGGACCACTTCGTCGTGTTCACCGGCCTCTCCGGCTCAGGCAAATCGTCGCTCGCATTCGACACGATCTATGCCGAGGGCCAGCGCCGCTACGTTGAATCCCTCTCCGCTTATGCGCGCCAGTTTCTGGAGATGATGCAGAAGCCGGATGTGGACCAGATCGATGGTCTCTCGCCCGCCATCTCCATCGAGCAGAAGACCACCTCGCGCAATCCGCGCTCGACGGTGGGCACCGTCACCGAGATCTACGATTACATGCGCCTGCTCTGGGCGCGTGTGGGCATCCCCTATTCGCCCGCCACGGGCCTGCCTATCGAAAGCCAGACGGTCAGCCAGATGGTAGACCGGGTGCTGGAGCTGCCGGAAAAAGCACGGCTCTACCTGCTCGCCCCCGTGGTCCGTGGACGCAAGGGCGAATACCGCAAGGAAATCGCCGAGTTTCAGAAGAAGGGCTTTCAGCGCCTGAAGATCGACGGCGAATACTACGCCATCGACGACACCCCTGCCCTCGACAAGAAGTTCAAGCACGACATCGACGTGGTGGTGGACCGCATCGTCGTGCGCTCCGATATCGGCGCCCGCCTTTCGGAATCCTTCGAGACGGCGCTCGATCTCGCCGACGGCATCGCGATCATCGAATATGCGGACGAGAAGGACGAAAAGGGTCAGCCGAAGCGCATCGTCTTCTCCTCGAAATTCGCCTGCCCCGTTTCCGGCTTCACGATCCCAGAGATCGAGCCGCGCCTGTTCTCGTTCAACAATCCGTTCGGTGCGTGCCCCACCTGCGGCGGCATCGGGCATGAGATGACCATCGATCCCGCGCTCGTGGTGCCGGACGAGAGCGTCACTCTCAAGCGCGGCGCCATCGCGCCCTGGGCGAAATCCTCCTCGCCTTATTACGGCCAGACCCTGGAGGCGATCGCGCGGCACTACAAAGTGTCGATGACGAAGCCGTGGTCGGAACTGCCGAAAAAGGTGCACGACGCCATCCTCTACGGCTCCGGCGACGAGGCGATCCGCTTCGCTTATGACGACGGCCTGCGCTCCTACGAGGTGAAGAAGCCGTTCGAAGGCGTCATCACCAATCTGGAGCGCCGCTACAAGGAGACCGAGAGCGACTGGTCGCGAGAGGAAATCGGCCGTTTCATGAGCGAGACGCCCTGCGCCTCCTGTGGCGGCAAGCGCCTCAAGCCGGAAGCGCTCGCGGTGAAGATCGCGAAATTCGATGTCGGCGACGCGACCGCGTTGTCCGTACGCGATGCGCATCAATGGTTCACCGCCCTGCCGAAGGAGCTGACGAAGAAGCAGAACGAAATTGCCGGCCGCATTCTCAAAGAGATCCGTGAGCGTCTCACCTTCCTTGTCGATGTGGGCCTCGAATATCTGACGCTCTCGCGCGCCTCCGGCACGTTGTCGGGCGGCGAGAGCCAGCGCATTCGTCTGGCCAGCCAGATCGGCTCCGGCCTCACGGGCGTTCTCTATGTGCTGGACGAGCCCTCCATCGGCCTGCACCAGCGCGACAATGAGCGCCTGCTCGTGACGCTGAAGCGCCTGCGCGATCTCGGCAATACGGTGATCGTGGTGGAGCACGACGAGGATGCGATCCTTCAGGCCGATTACGTGTTCGATATCGGCCCCGGCGCCGGCATCCACGGCGGCAAGATCGTCGCCGAGGGCACGCCGAAGCAGATCATGGCGAACCCGAAATCGCTCACCGGCCAATATCTGACCGGCGCGAAAAGCGTGCCCGTGCCCGCCCAGCGCCGCAAGCCGCAGAAGAGCCGCATGCTCAAACTCACCGGCGCGCGCGGCAACAACCTGAAGAACGTGACGGCGGAAATTCCGCTCGGCACCTTCACCTGCATCACCGGCGTTTCCGGCGGGGGCAAGTCGACGCTCATCATCGACACGCTGTACAAAGCCGTGGCGAAGAAGCTCAACGGCGCGATGGAGCATCCGGCTCCGTTCGACAAGCTCGAAGGGCTGGAGCATCTCGACAAGGTCATCGACATCGACCAATCCCCCATCGGCCGCACGCCGCGCTCGAACCCGGCCACCTATATCGGCGCGTTCACACCGATCCGCGAATGGTTCGCGGGCCTGCCCGAGGCCAAGGCGCGTGGCTATCAGGCCGGGCGCTTCTCCTTCAACGTGAAGGGCGGGCGCTGCGAGGCGTGCTCCGGCGACGGCGTCATCAAGATCGAGATGCACTTCCTGCCCGACGTCTACGTCACCTGCGACGTGTGCAAGGGCAAGCGCTACGACCGCGAGACGCTGGAGGTGAAGTATCGCGACAAGTCCATCGCCGACGTGCTCGACATGACGGTCGAGGAAGCCCGCGACCTGTTCAAGGCCGTCCCGACGATCCGCGAGAAGATGCAGACGCTTGCCCGCGTCGGCCTCGACTACGTCCATGTGGGCCAGCAGGCGACGACGCTTTCAGGCGGCGAAGCGCAGCGCGTCAAGCTCTCGAAGGAACTCTCCAAGCGCGCCACCGGCCGCACGCTCTACATCCTCGACGAGCCCACCACGGGCCTGCATTTTCACGACGTCGCGAAACTCATGGAAGTGCTCCACGAACTCGCCGACCAGGGCAACACGGTCGTGGTGATCGAGCACAATCTCGAAGTCATCAAAACCGCCGACTGGATCATCGACATGGGCCCGGAAGGCGGCGACGGCGGCGGCCAGATCGTGGCGCAAGGCACGCCGGAAGACGTGTGCAAGGTCGAGGCAAGCTATACGGGACGCTTCCTGAAGGAAGTGCTCGCGAGACGGCCGCTGAAGAAGGGGAAAGTGCCGAAGCAGGCGGCGGAGTGAGGACGACCCGCCGGCTGTTCGGTTGAGGACGACAAAGCGGAACTTAGGTGAGCTTGATTGATCATGTCTCTTTGAAACATGATCAATCAAGCTCTAGGCTCTTTGATTTCGCATGATCCGGGCGAACAACCGGTTTCCACTTGTTCTGATCATGCTCTAATGCCCGGGAATATCTCGGACATGGAGTTTTCGCCTCGGGCGTTGCGAGCCCTCGCTCACGAGTGCTGTTGAGGCACCTCTACAATGGCGGCGACGATCCTGCGCACCACGGGCATCACAATAAGCGCCGTCGGGAACGCGATGATGTAGGACAGGCCCCATGCCTGAACGATCGTCCAGACAATGCCCGTCTCGAACCCGACCGCCCTGATGGTCGCTATCGTCGAGACGACACCTGACATCAAAAACGACAGGATGAGGGGGAACACCACGATCTGCGCTCGCGCCGGCAATTTCCTGAAGCGAAGGCCCGGCGCAGTGCGGTGGAGGGACTTCGTTTGTTCGGTCATGCCATCCATCCCCGTTCGATAGGCCGGATCCCGGCGACGAGTTCGCGTGCGAAGAATGCCTGGGTGTGAGAGAGTTTCATGTGCTGGTCAAGCGCCTCGGGGGTCGCGAAATCCTCGATCAGCAGAAACGAATGCGAGTCACCGAGCGCCTGAAAGAACACAAACTCGACGCATCCGGCTTCCGCGTGAGTGGCATGCTGCAATTCGAGAAGCGCCGCACGGGCCGCGTCGGCAAGTCCGGGTTTTACCTCGATCCGCACGACCTTACGGACGTTTGTCGTCGTCGATGATGAATAGGCCATTCTTTTCTCCATTTCGAACTTCTCCCACTGGGTGTGAAAGAATCGGGCATGTTCGACTGGGACGATCTTCGGCATTTCGCGGCCCTCGCTGACGAAGGATCGCTGTCGGGCGCTGCGCGGCGGCTCCGGGTCGAGCATGCGACCGTCGCGCGACGGGTCGCGGCGCTCGAAGCGGCAATCGGGGTCAAGCTGGTCGACAAGAGATCCGGCCGCTACGTGCTGACGCCGGATGGTGAGCGCGTGGTGGACTACGCACGAAGAATCGAGGCCGAGGCGTTCGCCATCGAACGGGTCGCTTTGGCCCAACAGGGCGATGTCTCCGTCGAAGTCTCGGTGAGCGCTCCGCCGGCGATCGCCACTTCGTTGATAGCGCCCCACCTGCCCCGCCTAAGGGAGAGCCATCCTCGCCTGCAGCTAAAACTTCTCGGCGACACGCGAAACGTCTCGCTGCCGCGCAGGGAAGCCGATATCGCCCTGCGGCTGTCCCGACCGAGCGACATGAGCCTCATCGCCCGCAAAGTAGGAACGATAACTTACGGCCTGTACGCCTCGCGGGACTATCTTGCCTCGAAGAGCCCCGAAGATTTCGAGTTCATCGCCTTCGACGAAAGCCTCGACGATGTCCCTCAACAGATCTGGCTCATGAAATTCGCGGACGGGCGGCCAATCGTATTCAGGACGAACGATCTTCTGGTCCAATGCGCGGCCGCACAGGCCCATGTGGGGATCGCCGCACTACCCCACTTCGTTGGCCTTGCGGGCGACCTGGAAGACGCCGCCCCGCAAGGCGGCTCCATGTCCCGCGACGTATGGCTTACCTTCCATCGGGATCTGCGTGGCAACAATGCCGTTGCCGTCGTGGCCTCATTCCTGGCCGAATGTCTTCGACAGGAGAAGCGTCGATCCTGATATGGCGACGAGCGCTATTTCGCGCTGAAGGTGATCCGCAGGACCTTCCAATCGGAGTACCGGTCCGCGCAGGCGGCGGAGTGAGGGGCGTTTACAGCAAATCACTCTAGGAAGGCCCGCGATACCCAAAACGTCTTAGGCAATCGTCCTTGCTGCTTCCGACTACGGCAGTTGCTCTAGATAGCGAGCTCCCAGGTGATGGCCTTGTTAGGTCCAACAAGAATCGCTCCAAATCTGTCTCGCACACGGCGCACAATATTTCGTTTTTCTAGGACCTGAAGAGCGAGATTTACACTGCGACGATTCTTGAACTGGAGGTTCATGTGCTCAACGATTGCCATGGAAGAGAGTGGGCCTTGGAGTTTAAGGGCCTCCACTATGGAAGCTTGCCTTGGTGAGCCTACATTTCTTCGCAAGTGCTTTTTATTAGCTTCCCTACGCCTCTCAATATTTTCCTTGATCTCTACGAGTGTAGGGACCTGGTTGGTCTTGTTTAGGACGGCAACTGTAAAGCGACCTTTCGCGGTCAATTTGTAGGTTCCGTGTTTACCCGCTTTACGCTTCCCCTTCTCTATCAACCCAGACCTCTCTAACCGTTGGATCATCTGCCCGGACGAATACTGTACGCCCTGAAAGATATCGGGCGGGAGAGCATACGTAACATCCCTTGTATAAACCTCGCCAAGCACTGACAGAGCCTGCAAGAACTTCGTGCGGGTTGGTCCGAAGTCATGCACTAAGTCTGCCGCTAGCGCCTTCCTGGCAGCCTCATCGTATTGCGGATGATTCAGACCGCGTGGCGTAAGGCCAGCATATCGGTGTAGACCTAACTTGAAGGTCATGATGAGACCTTGCGCACTAAGTTGGTCGAGTAGTCCCCCGCTATGCGCTATACGGGTAACTTCAGATAAATCTCGGCCTCGGCAAATCGTTTCGGGTGGAAGAGAGGACAGCAATCTGGCCCGCGCATCAGAAAGCAACGGTGATCTTGTGAGAAGTGTCTCTCGATCCTCCACATCGGCTCTGAGATATACATGCTGTCCACGCTCCCCAAGTACTTCACGTCTGATTACCAGCTTCTGGACAATAAGCTTCCTAAGGATTTGCTCGATTCGCTGCCTAGAAACGCCGAGCTGTTCTCGTAATTCAGGCGCCGCTTTCGGGGTCGACAATAACTCAAGCAGTCCAGCATGCGTTGGCCGCTCATACCAACGAGTCAAATCAGGCATTTCGTTTTCGGATGGTTGCGGCGCGCCTGCGATCACATAGACCCCGTGGCGCACTTTGTTGATTAGACCTCTGGCCTCCAACCGAGACACCGCCCTGTGGATCCTACTCTTGTCGGCGGCGTCCTTGCTATTTTGAAGCAAGCTTTTAAGCCGCCTAGGCTTCTGGTCTGCAAGCATTTCGAGGACCTGCACTTCGAAGCCGTCTCTTGATCCAGTTTTTGGAATTGTGTTTTGAACAGCTGGCTCACGCGCGATCATAACACTCAAGAGCCCAAAGCCGTTTTCGAGGGCATCTCGCAAGGCGACCTCGTCTAATGCGCTAGCCTCAAATTCGATTTTATAGTGATGCATGAGCAGATTATCCCAACAGATTATTCTCCCAATCATAGCAAGAGCTTGGCACTCCGAAACTGCTCCCTTAGGAGGTGGACGCCCTATCCTCGAACTGGCTATGGCAGGGGATGGCTCCTCAGGGAAGCAGGCGGCTCATTTCAAATGGCCCTTCGCCTTCAGGTAATCGCGCAACAGTTTCTCGATGAGCGACGAGAGCGAACGTGCATCGTCCTTAGCCGCAGTCTCGGCGGCAGCCTTCAAGGACGGCTGAAGGCGGATCAGAACCTGGGCGCTTTTCGTCTCTTTTTGCATATCGTCTGTATATCAGAAGATTGACCGGCGGATATTCCTATCATATGAATATCAGGTCGATATCCAAAGCGGCCCCCGCCAGTGCAGCAACACCGACGAGGGCCTGACCTTCAACATGGAGTTAGCATGTCTCAGGCTACCGAATCCCCTACACCATCCCTTGCCCAGCAGCCAGACGCGCTCGTGGACGATGAGTTCGTGCTCGATCCGCCTGTGGAAGACGGCGGTATTCG
This sequence comes from Microvirga sp. 2MCAF38, assembly GCF_052115485.1. Classification (NCBI taxonomy): domain Bacteria; kingdom Pseudomonadati; phylum Pseudomonadota; class Alphaproteobacteria; order Hyphomicrobiales; family Methylobacteriaceae; genus Microvirga; species Microvirga sp. 2MCAF38. Next base: position 111,072 of record NZ_JBFRGU010000001.1, read on the forward strand.
CAGTCTCATTTTCGGCATGGAGGAGGCTATCGCGGAATCCCTGTGCCTCTCCGATGCGCTCATCACCCTCATGGAGGGCCGCCGGGGCACGTTGAGGGTCAAGCCGAGCACGGTCTATTTCCTCGCGGGCGAGGTGCAGCGGCGGCTGACCCATCTGAACGAGGAATGGCAGCGTCTCTTCACCCTCACCCGCTCCCTGGCCTGACGCGATCAACATCCCCCGCCGTCCTGGCCGGGCTTGTCCCGGCCATCCACGCCTTTCCTCTCCGCCGCTCGCCCAGTCAAAGGCGTGGATACCCGGGACAAGCCCGGGCATGACGATGATGAAACGGTGAGGTCGCGCCAGGGGCTCTCTCTGGCGTTGCCTATCGGCGAAAAGTGGTCCTGCGCGGAGCGGCCGTCCCTGATCGTCGTCGCGGCTGAGATCCGTTAGTAAGCTTGCGGTACGATGTGATTGGCAGGCAGCCCTTCCTTGATGCCCTTCGGTTTTGGTTCCGCTTTCGGCACCTTGGGCAAATCCACTTTGATTTTCTTGTAAGGAATCATGCTCAGCATGTGGGCGATCAGATTGAGCCGCGCCCGTCGTTTGTCGTCTGCCGGCACGAGGTACCACGGACACCTCGGCGTATCCGTATCCCGCAGCATGTCCTGATAAGCGGCCGTGAAATCCCACCAGCGGCGCACGGATTCCGTGTCCATCGGACTGAGCTTCCAATGCTTGACCGGGTCATCGATTCGATCGGCAAATCGTCGCCGCTGCTCGTCCTGACTCACATCGAGGAAGTACTTGAGGAGGATGATTCCATTGTCCACGATCTCCCGCTCGATGGCAGGCGCGAGGCGGATGAAGCGCTCATATTCCGGCTCGCTGCAAAAACCCATCACACGTTCCACGCCCGCCCGGTTGTACCAGGAGCGGTCGAACAGGATGATCTCGCCGGCAGCGGGAAAATGGGCGACGTATCGTTGAATGTAGAGCTGGCTCTTCTCGCGTTCCGTCGGCGCCGGTAAGGCGATGTGCCGGAAGACCCGGGGACTCACACGCTGCGTGATTCTGCTGATGACGCCGCCTTTGCCTGCGGTATCTCTCCCTTCGAAAATCACGATGACCCGCGCCCCGGTCTCTTTTACCCAGGTTTGCAAGCGTACGAGCTCGACTTGCAGCTTTTTTAACTCGTCCTCGAATTCTTTCCGCTTCATTGGTTGAGCGGCACGGTCAATCGCTTTTTCTTTTGAGGAACGTTTCGGACTCACCTGTTGCTCCTCCGGGTCATGTCTCCTACATGCATGTGGCGCACGGAGCAGAGAAGAGAAGAGGTTGCATGCCGCGCGACTAAAACGGACACGCCCAGCAGCACCACGCCATCAAGGGCAAAGCGCCGGGGCGCTTTCAGACCTTTGACTTGCCCCAGTTCAGGAAAAATCCGACGTCGCCCGGCAAGCCACCAGGCCAGTCGATGATCATGGCCTTCAGCTTGTAGCCCGCAGGTTTGAGCTGGTCCCTCCAGAGCTCGTACGCTTGACGAGGTCTTCCCGTCAGCATGTTCGGCCATTCGTCATCCGCATTATTGATCGCCCGCCCGCGGTCGGAGCAAAGATCGACAGGGAAGCGCATGACCATGAGTTCAGTTTCGCCACGCCCCGCTGCGGCCCGTAATTTGAGAAGCAGGTTCTGCGTAATTTCCGTCAAACGTTCTTCTGTCAGATCGATCGGCGCCGCGAGGGTTTTGACCAAATTTGCCCGCGCATGACTGGCACGATCCATGGCGTCGACGGACTTGGATGCGCGCGCCATTTGAATCTCACTCATGTAGTTTCGCAGATCGGCTGCAGACATGAATGTTTCATCACCCAGTTCAGACGCGCTGCGAGTCCGATCATCCTTCTCCTTCAGTGTTTCCATCTCGAAACCTCCGGGAAGCGGGGCTTTGCGGGGTCTAAGCGCATGGCACATCCGCCGTTCGCGAAACCTCTACCGAGGCTAATTCGCACGCGAGGAATTTGTTTCAAGTGCTGAGCGGCCGAGATTTATGAGCTGGAAAAAGCCGGTTCCTGGAGCCGCCGAGGCAAAGCCTCCACACCCCCCGGAACCAACCCACCCCTCCCGTGTTTTCCGCCCCATGCTGCGGGGCTAGAAACCAACCACGGGAGAGCGGCATGCATGCCCAAGAGATGATTCGGACGCACCCTCAGATGCATGGCAAGGTCGATGCCGCACTGATCCGCTGCATCGAGGAATGTTATGATTGCGCGCAGATCTGTACATCCTGCGCCGACGCCTGCCTTGGCGAGTCGATGGTGGCCGAGTTGAGGCAATGCATCCGGCTGGACCTGGACTGCGCCGATATCTGTGTAACAACCGGAACCGTGGCCACCCGGCGCACGGGGACGAACGACGAGGTCCTCAATCGCCTCCTCGATGCCTGCGCCACCGCTTGCCGCGTCTGTGCCGAGGAATGCGAGCGGCATGCCAGCAAGCATGAGCATTGCCGCGTCTGCGCGGAAGCCTGTCGCCGCTGCGACAAGGCCTGCCGCGAGGCCATGCGAGCATTCGGCGCCAAGCATTGACGGGCGTGCTCCCGCAACGTCACGGCCGAGCTTGTCATGACCATGACTTAAAGTGAGTTCGAAGTACTCACCGGATCACCTGTCATACCGCGGTCATCCGTTTCTGATGTCATAGGGGTTTGCGCGGTTAAGATTCTTCGGCCGGAGCCCGTCGCAATTGCGGCTGAATGAAAGCCTGCCAGAAACCCTTGTTTTTAAAGAGAAATCGCGCCGCCGATTTCGGGCCGGACACAGCATAGTTAAGACCCATGCCCTCACCGCACGGCTCATTAACCTGGCCTTAAGTCGCTATGCTACTAAAGCATAACTGCCCTACATTATTACCGCTCCTCTTTCACGGCACAGCTCCTTATATGCTGCATTGCACACAGCAAGAACAAAGCCTGCCGGGCCGCTGGGCCGGCTAACTAAGGAGTTACCAATGTTCGTCTCTTACATCCTCGCTAAAGTCCGCACCTACCTGCGTTATCGCGAAACCGTCCGTGAACTCTCGGTCCTCAGCGACCGCGAGCTGGACGATCTCGGTATCTCGCGTTTCCAGATCGACAGCATCGCTCGCGAGCACGCTACGGCGTAAAACTTAGCTGCACTGCAGCAACGGCCCTCGCCCGCCCTCTGGCGGGCGTTTGCTTGTCTGGGGAGCCTCGGCTCAACGCCCGCCCGAGACGGGAATGTTGGCTCCCGTGATGTAGGACGCCGCGTCCGACATCAGGAACAGCACCGCCTCGGCTACCTCCTCCGGCTCGCCAACGCGGTTCAGGGGGATTTTAGAGCGGAAGCGCTCCATGCGCCCCGCATCGCCCGTGCTCTTTTCGTGAATGTCGGTCCGCGTGATTCCGGGCGAGACCGCGTTGACGCGCACCCCATCGACCGCCAGTTCCTGAGCCAACCCGATCGTCAGCGAGTCGATGGCCCCCTTCGAGGCCGCGTACCAGACATATTCGCCCGCACTGCCGAGCCGCGCCGCAACGGATGAGATGTTGACGATGGAGCCCCCGATCCCGCCATGGCGCGTCGACAGGCGGCGGGCGGCTTCTCGCGCCACCCAGATCGCACCGAGAACGTTGATGTCGATGCAGGAGCGGATGACGTCCGAGGCCGTGGCCTCCAACCGCCCGGAGCGGCCGGTGATTCCCGCATTGTTGACCACGTGGGAGATGGGGCCAAGGGCGGCGGTGGCCTCGTCGAACATCCGCACCACATCATTCTCGACGGTCATGTCGCCCTGACAGGCGACCGTCCTCGCGCCTAAGGCGTGGCAGGCTTCCAGCACGTGCGTGGCGGCTTCGCGGTCGGATTTGAAATTGATGGCGACATCATAGCCGCGCGTGGCCGCGAGCCGCGCCACCGCAGCGCCTATGCCCCGGCTGCCTCCTGTAATAAGGACAACGGGTCTCGTCTGAGGCATGATCATGAGCCTATGCGATGAAATGGAAAGGCTCAGCTTGACCCGCGCCATCGCGAGGGTCAACAACACGCCCTTCGTGAGGGAGTAAGGTGAGCAGCATGGAACCCATCCACGTCATCGGCGGCGGCCTCGCCGGATCGGAAGCCGCATGGCAGATCGCGCAAGCGGGCGTGCCCGTGGTGCTGCATGAAATGCGTCCCGTTCGCGGCACCGATGCCCACAAGACCGAGGGGCTTGCCGAACTCGTCTGCTCCAACTCCTTTCGTTCGGACGATGCTCAGGCCAACGCCGTCGGTCTGCTGCATCAGGAAATGCGCACGCTCGGCTCGCTCATCATGGCGAAGGGTGACGCCCATCAGGTGCCCGCCGGCGGTGCGCTGGCCGTCGACCGTGACGGGTTTTCATCCGCCGTCACGGCAGCGCTCGAAGCGCATCCGCTCGTCACCATCGAGCGCGGCGAGATCGCGGGCCTGCCGCCGGAAAGCTGGTCCTCCGTCATCGTCGCCACGGGGCCCCTCACCTCGCCGGCTCTCGCGCAGGCCATCCTTGGGCTGACGGGCGAGAAGGAACTCGCGTTCTTCGATGCCATCGCGCCCATCGCTTATCGCGAATCCATCAACATGGACGTGGCGTGGTTCCAGTCGCGCTACGACAAGGTTGGGCCGGGCGGCACGGGCAAGGATTACATCAACTGCCCGATGAACAAGGAGCAGTATGAAGCGTTCGTGGATGCACTGATCGCGGGCGACAAGACCGATTTCAAGGAATGGGAAGCCGACACGCCCTATTTCGACGGCTGCCTGCCCATCGAAGTCATGGCCGAACGTGGACGGGAGACCCTGCGCCATGGTCCCATGAAGCCTGTCGGCCTCACCAATCCGCACAAACCGGACGTGAAGGCCTATGCCATCGTGCAGCTTCGCCAGGACAATGCGCTCGGCACCCTGTTCAACATGGTCGGCTTCCAGACCAAGCTGAAATACGGCGCGCAGACGCAGGTGCTGCGCATGATACCGGGCCTGGAGAGCGCCGAGTTCGCGCGCCTCGGCGGCCTGCACCGCAACACCTATCTCAACTCGCCGAAGCTTCTCGACCCGACGCTGCGCCTCAAGGCCATGCCGCGCCTGCGCTTCGCGGGGCAGATCACCGGCTGCGAGGGCTATGTGGAAAGCGCCGCCGTCGGCTTGATGACAGGCCGCTTCGCCGCCGCCGAGCGTCTCGGCCGCCCGATCCAGTCGCTCCCCTCGACGACGGCCATGGGCGCGCTCATCAACCACATCACCGGCGGGCATATCGAGACCATCGATGAAGGCCCGCGCTCGTTCCAGCCCATGAACGTGAATTTCGGCCTCTTCCCGCCCATCGAGCACGCCGCCAAGGACGAGAACGGCAAACGCCTGCGCGGCCCGGCCAAGGCGGTGGCGAAGAAACACGCACTGACGGATCGCGCCCGCGCCGATCTGGCGACGTGGCTGACGGCTGGCGCGGCTCAGGTTGCGGCGGAGTAAGGCGCGACCAACCCTCCTCCCCCTTGTGGGGAGGAGTTGGAGGTGGGGGTGGCAGCGCGCCACATCGAATTAATGTCGCGACAGCACCCCCCACCCTAGCCCTCCCCGCAAGGGGGAGGGAATAAGCGCGAGCTATCCCTAAAACACCCCGCGCCAAAGCGCCCATACGCGACGCCACGCGGGCACCTCCACGACCGTCTGGAACGGCTCGTAATCAGGCGCTTCCATCGCTCGCAGATAGGGCTCGACCAAAGCCAGCGGCCGAAAGGCCGGTAAAGCCGCCTGCGGGATCGCCGGGCTTAAGGTTCGCACCTGCGCGAGATGGCGGCGGGCGACGGCGCGCAGATCGCCAAGCGCGTATCGCAGCCCCGGTCCGCCGCGCCCGGTGACGATGTCATCGCGCACCACGCCGTGACGGTTCAAAAGATCAATCGGGATGTAAAGCTGCTGTCGCCTCGCATGCCACGGGAAGGCGCGCAGCAAGCCGGTGACGGCATAGGCGACGCCCGCATGACCTGCCGCGTCCGCCTGACCGGGATCGGCGCCGCCAGCGAGAATGATGCTGGCGAGACGGAACAGGCTCGATGAGGTTTCGCCGCAATAGCCTTCCAGATCGTTCAGGCTCGGCATCGGATCTTCGTAGAGATCGAAAATGCGCGCATCGATGAGATTGACCAGTGCCTGGCGCGGCAGGCGGAAGGCCACGAGGGTATCGTCGAGCGCGGCCGCGACCGGGTTTGCGCGCACCTCGCCCCGCGCCTCGCCCTGCAGGGCATCGCGCCACCATTGCAGGCGCATCTCTCCGACGAGCGCCTCGCTGATGGAATCGCGAACACGTGCGATCTCGAAGCTGAACGCGTAAAGCGCGAAGAGATGTCTGCGCTTGTCGGCGGGCGCGAACAACGTCGCCCAATAGCGGTCGGGATCGCCCTCCTTGAGGAGCGCTTCGCAATGGGCGTAGGCGAAATCGAGATTGTCTGCGGCCATGGCTATACGGCAATCAACGCGGCGCCGACCTTGCGGTTCTCGCCGAGCAGGATGTTGTAGGTTCGAGCCGCGGCGCCTGTCTGCATCACATCGAGACCGATGCGGTTTTCGCGAAACCGCCAGCGCAAGGATTCCGGAATGGCCGCCACCTCGAGCCCCGTGCCGAGAAGCAGAAGCTCCAGCCCATCGGCCTCCGCGAAAACAGGAGCAAGCGTCACCTCCGTCACCTCGGCTATGGAGGTGACGGGCCAGGCCTTGATGCCGGAAGGAAGAATGAGGATCGAGCCGCGATGAGACATGTCCGCGAAGCGGAAGCCACCATTGCCGTAGGCGTCGATCTGGTAGCGTCCGGGAACGAAACCGTCAAAACGCTTACCATCGCTCATGACATCACTCCGCCGGAGCGACCTTGCCCTCCGCAATCTTCGCGCCTTCCGAACTGCGCAGGCCGAGATAGATCAGCATGGGCGAGGAAATGAAGATCGCCGAATAGGTACAGATCACGACGCCGGTCAGCATCACCTGCGCGAAGCCCTCGATGGCGCGGCCGCCGAAGATCACGAGCGCGAGCAGCGAAAGGAAAGCGGTCGTCGCGGTCATCACCGTGCGCGACATGGTGGTGTTGATGGAGAGGTTCAACAGCTCCTTCGTCGGCATGGTCTTGTAGCGGCGCAGCAATTCGCGCGTCCGGTCGAACACCACGACGGTCTCGTTCAGCGAGTAGCCGACGATGGTCAGGATCGCGGCAATCGACGTCATGTTGAATTCATGCCGCGTGATCACGAAGAAGCCGATGGTGAGCACGATGTCGTGGAGCGTACCGATGATCGCGCCGACCGCCAGCTCCCGCTCGAAGCGGAACCAGAGATAGAACAACACCGCGATGACAGCGAGAATGATGCCGATGGTGCCCGATTGCACGAGCTCGCCGGAAACACGCGGACCGACCGTCTCGACTCGTTGGAATTCATATTCCGGGCTGAACGTATCGCGCGCCTTCTGCACAACGGCGCTCTGCGCGGCCTCGCCACCCGATTGAATCGGGAAGCGCAGGGACAGGCCACCAGCATTGCCGAATTCCTGCACCTCGACCTCACCGAAGCCGAAGGTATCCGCCGTCTCGCGCACCTTGGCGACATCGGCGTGGCCGGATTTCGCCTGCAACTCCATGAGCGTACCGCCCTTGAAGTCGATGCCGAAATTAAGCCCGACCGTCAGGAACAGAACGACCGTCGCGAGCGACAGAACGGCTGAGAACGGAAACGACCAGCGCCGCAGGCGCATGAAGTCAAAGTGGGCATGTTCAGGCCAAATGCGAAGAAGACGCACCGTAGCTCTCCTCAAGGCATTTTCGGGCGAGCCGTAGAGGGCCGCCGCTCGAAATGCATCAACAACAATCTCAAAATAGTCCCGACATGGCAGCCACGCCGGGACCCCTCTTTAGAACGGCAAGGCTTTCGGACGTGCCCAATGATACCAGAGCGAAATCATCATGCGCGTCAACGTCACGGCGGTGATGACCGTGGTCAGGATACCGAGGATGAACACGACCGCGAAGCCACGCACCGGACCCGAGCCCAAGAAGAACAGAATGAGCGCGGCAATGGCCATGGTGCTATTGGAATCGATGATGGTCGCGAACGCCCGGTCGAAGCCCGCCTGGATGGCTGAGACCATGGAACGACCCGCGTGGAACTCCTCGCGGATGCGCTCGTAGATCAGAACATTGGAATCGACCGCCGTGCCGATGGTGAGCACGATACCCGCGATACCCGGCAGGGTCAGCGTCGCTTCAAGGATCGACATCAGGCCGATGATCAGGCCCACATGGACGAGAAGCGCGATGTTGGCGAAGAAACCGAAGACGCCGTAGGTCATGAACATGAAGATCACGACGAGCACGGTCGCGACATAGGTCGCCATCTTGCCTGCATGGATCGAATCCTGACCGAGGCCCGGACCGACGGTGCGTTCCTCGACAACCGTGAGCTTCGCCGGCAATGCACCGGCGCGCAGGAGCACAGCGAGATCGGTCGCGGACTGCACCGTGTAGCGGCCCGAAATCTGTCCGGCGCCGCCGGTGATCGGCGTTTGAATCGTAGGCGCGGAGATCACTTCGTTATCGAGGACGATAGCGAGCGCACGACCGACATTCTCGGTGGTGGCCTGCCCGAAGCGCTGCGCGCCACGAATATTGAAGCGGAAATTGACGATGGGTTCGTTGGTGCGGGAGTCGAAGGCAGGCTGCGCATCGACAAGATCGCCGCCTTCCACAATCACGCGGCGCTCGACAGGCACCTTCTGACCGCCCTCATCCTTGGAGGGCAGCATGTCGACATCCGTCGCGCCTGCCTGACCAAGCAGGCGGAATTCGAGCTTCGCAGTCTTGCCGAGAAGATCTTTGAGGCGTTGCGGATCCTGAAGGCCCGGCACTTGCACGAGAATGCGGTCCGAGCCCTGACGTTGGATGCTCGGCTCGGTTGTTCCACCGAAGTCGATACGGCGCCGAATAACCTCGATCGACTGATCGACGGCACGACGCACCTTATCGTTCATCCCCGCATCCGTGTAGGTGAGCGTGATGAGCCCGTCAGGCGTGTCGGTGATGGTGAGGTCGCGGGTGCCAGACTGGCCGAGGACCGTACTCCCGACAGGCTGCGACAGCTCGCGCAATTTCGGCAGAAGCTTCTCGCGGTCGGCGGCTTCCGTCACGCGGATCTGGACGCCGCGCGGGGTGATCTGAATGCCGCCCTGCGGCGAGACGCGCGTTTCGCGCAAGACGCGGCGAACATCATCGCGAAGCTGCGTCGTCTGTGTACGCAGGAGATCTTGCGTATCCACCTCGAGCAGGACGTGTGAACCGCCCTGCAGATCGAGGCCGAGCACGATGGCGCGGGACGGCACGAGCCAGGAGGGAACCCAGCTCGGCAGCGATTGCTGGAAGGCAACGCGCTGGTCATGGCTCATCATGCTCGGAACGGCGAAAAGCAGACCAATCACGATGATCGCCATCGTGGCGACAACTTTCGACGTCGAGAAACGCAGCATCGTCAGTTCAACCCTTTAGATGCAAAAGCCAAGGCGCATTACGCCTTGACCGGCTCGCTCTTGGAGCGGACTTCGGAGATCATGGAACGGGCGACCTTGACGCGAACGCCATCGGCGATCTCGACTTCCAGATCCGTGGAATCGTCCAGCACCTTGGTCACCTTGCCGATGATGCCGCCCGAGGTAACGACTGTGTCGCCGCGGCGGACATTCTTGATCATATCCTGATGCTCACGCACCTTGCGCTGCTGCGGGCGAATGATCAGAAACCACATGATCACGAAGATCAGGATGAACGGGACGAACTGCAGGATCATATCCGTGCTGCCCCCGGCAGGGGCCCCTTGGGCGAAAGCAGGAGTAATGAACAAGAGGCTCTCCATGGATAAAGGCGCGTGGCGGACCTTGTGAAGCCCACCCGCGCCGAGAAAGGATTCCGAATGGCGCGGACTATACCTATCGACTTCACGAAATCAATGAAGCCGGCCGGTTTTCCTCCACAGCTGACAACAGACCCTGTGGAGCTTGGCAGATATGCAGCCGCGGCCCTTGAATCCAGTCACGTCACGTTGAAACATGGCCGAAGTTCAAGTTTTGAGTTCGCATGATCTTTTCAGAACACGATGTTTAAGCCGGATCATGCACTTATGAGAGCCGAAATGCCGAAGCCTCCCTCCGATTCCGCCTCCGCCCTTGCCTCCCCGGACGCTCTCGATCTTCTGCGCAGGATCGCCAAAGCTCTGGAGCGCACGGCTCCTCCCGCCTTGGCGGCACCGGATTTCGCGGTCGCGGACGCCTTCGTCTGGCAGGCTCCCGCCCGCCGGCTGTCGGGTGTGCCGAAGGTCAATCGGGTCGAGATGAGCCTGTTGCGCGGGATCGATCGAGTTCGCGATACGCTCAGCGACAACACGCGCCGCTTCGCCAACGGCCTGCCGGCCAACAACGCCCTTCTCTGGGGCGCACGCGGTATGGGCAAATCCTCGCTCGTCAAGGCCGTTCATGCTGAGATCAACGCCACCCGCCCCGTCGGGACATTGCCCTTGAAGCTGATCGAGATCCACCGCGAGGATATCGAGACCCTGCCGGAACTCATGGGGGTTTTGCGGTCGGACTCGCATCGCTTCATCATCTTCTGCGACGATCTTTCCTTCGACGCGGACGACACCTCCTACAAGTCCCTCAAAGCCGTGCTCGAAGGCGGCATCGAGGGCCGGCCGGATAACGTGATCTTTTACGCCACGTCCAACCGCCGCCACCTGCTGCCGCGCGACATGATGGACAACGAGCGCTCGACAGCCATCAATCCCGGCGAGGCCATCGAGGAAAAGGTTTCGCTCTCCGACCGCTTCGGCCTCTGGCTCGGCTTCCACAAGTGCAGCCAGGACGAATATCTCGACATGGTCTACGCCTATGTGGACCATCTCGGTCTCAAAGCCGACCGCGATGCGATCCGCGCCGAAGCGCTGGAATGGGCGACAACGCGCGGCGCGCGCTCGGGGCGTACGGCGTGGCAGTTCATTCAGGAACTGGCGGGGCGATTGGGGCAGGTGATTTAGGGCGGCGCGACGTTCGTCATTCCGGGGCGTGCGGAGCACGAGCCCGGAACCCATAACCTCCGCTCTCGTAGAATAAAATGCACCCGTTCGCGCGCATTCTTCTTGCAACGTCGCGGCTATGGGTTCCGGGCTCCGCTTCGCGGCCCCGGAATGACGGAGTTCCGCCCCAACAAACAAAAAGGGACGATGGCTGAGCTCCACCGTCCCTCTTTTTGATCAGTTTTCGGGTCTCGAAGCCTGATCTATTCGAATTTACGAAATTCTTTTACGCATGATCTTTTCGGAAAACCGGTTCCCACTTTTCCGGATCATGCCCCTTAGCCACCCAGATGTGGAATCGGATCCACCGGGCTTGCGCCCTTGCGCAGTTCGAAATGGAGCTGGGGCGAGGTCACGTTGCCGGTCTGGCCGGAGGTGGCGATCACCTGACCGCGCTTCACCGCCTCGCCGCGCTTCACGCTGAGCGAACCGTTATGGGCGTAAGCCGACACGAAGCCGTTCTCGTGGCGGATGAGGACGAGGTTGCCGTAGCCCTTCACCTCGCTTCCCGCATAGGTCACGACGCCGGATTCTGCGGCCTTCACCGGGGTTCCCTCTGGGACCGCAATGTTGATGCCTTCATTGCCGCCATTGGTGCCGAAGCCCGCGATGACACGGCCGCGCGCAGGCCACCGGAAGTCGCCGGAAGTGCTTGTCGTCTGCTCGGGTTCGGTCGCCGGGGCCTTAGCCTCGGGCTGCACAATCGCCGGAGCAGCAGGCTGGGTCTGAACGATCGGCTTTTGCGCGGCCGGTTCGACACGGGCAGCAACCTGCTGCGGTGCGGTCCTGGGAAGAGTCTCAACCGGCTTGGCAGCGCTCACGAGCGGCTCTGCCGAAGCGGAGGCCACCTGCACGGGAGCAGGCTGCATAGGAGCGGAAGCTGTCATTCCAGGGCGAACGCGCTGCTTACCGGCGTCAATCGGCTGGGGTCCTGCGGCTACCTTAGCGGCATTGCCGGGCTTGGACTGATCGACGAACTGGACCTTGGTTTGCGGCGCGGCCTGCGGTGTCTGAATGGCGACCGGGCCGGCGGAAGCGACACGGGTCGGAGCGCCTCCGGCATTGTAGACCGGGATCACGACCTGCTGACCAGGGCGCACTTGCGCCGGACTGCTCAATCCGCTCGCCGCGAGAATCGCGTTTGCGGGAACGCCGTAGCGCTGGGAAATCATGTTGAGGTTGTCGTTGTTGCCAACCGTGATCCTGGTGCCGCCGTTGGCCGACCAACCGGCAGGCCCGCTCGCTGCGATCGGTGCGGGGGCAACCGAGGCTTGAGGCGCGGATAGGTTCATGGGCTGCGCACCTTGGACGGGCGGCAAAGCCTGCGACTGAATCTGAGCGGTCGGAACAGCCGAAACAGGAGCATTGTAGCTTTGCGTGGAAGCCGTGGATTGCGGCTCGGCCACTCGCTCACTCGATGCAAAGGGATTGGAGAACGGGTTTTCGGTCAGACGGATCGTATCCGAACTGCACGCTGCGGCAGCGCTTCCGATAAAACCAACCAGAACGACCCGCGACGCGGCCGTCCAAAGCCCAGACAACACAGGCTTACGCATTACAATCCCCAACGCAACGCAACTCGACGGGGCCATTAAAAGTCCATTCAGGTTAAGCAAGCGTTGATGCGCCGACTATTTTCGTAACCTTATTGGAAAAATTTTCTCAGAGCTCGATCGTGCCCCTTTGAAACACGATCGGGCTCTTGATTCCTTATTGTCGCATGATCCGGGCGAGCAACCGATGTCCACATTTTCTGATCACGCTTTAGAGCGTCGCAGCGACACCTGTCACGAGCGGTGACAGGCGCAGGTTTGCACCAAGCTCCTGCCGCAACTGGCCATCGTCGAGCCGATCGATCCGCACCAGACGCGGGAAACCTTCAATCGTCTGCGCGCCGACAAGACGTCCGCCCGGCCCAAGGAGGGAAGTCACGGTGCTCGGGATCGACAGCACCGCACCGTTCAACAGAATACGGTCGAAGCGCTCCCGCACCCGCTGCGCAAGGCCGTCACCGATCTCGATCTTCACGCGCAAGGCCAGATCGACGATTTTGAGATGCTGGACCGCACTTTCGGCAAGCGTGTTGAACCGCTCGACCGAGTGCACCTCCGCGCCAAGTTGAGCCAAGAGAGCCGCCACGTAGCCGGTGCCCGTGCCGATTTCGAGCACCCGATGGCCTTCCTGGACGCCCAGAGCCATGAGCATCATAGCAACCGTGCCCGGAGAGGTCATGGTCTGGCCGCAGGGCAACGGAAGGGCGACATCGCTGCGCGAAAGATCGGCGAAACGGCGTGGCGCGAACACGTCGCGCGGAATCAATTCCATCGCCCGCAGGATCGCCGTGTCGCGGATCCCTCGCGCGCGCAGAGACAAAATGAAGGACCCGACCTCGACGGCCTCTTCAGCCAGATGATCCTGTTCCTCCGAGAAGAAGGGCAGATCCATCTGGCCGGGAAGAGGACGCTCTCCTGTCATTCGCAACAAGACCTCAAACGAGAGTCTGCGCGTAGCGCGTGAGCGTGGGCTCGTCCGTCATGTCGAGCCGCAAGGGCGTGACGGCGATCTTGCGGTGTGCGATGGCCCATAGATCGGTGCCGTTGCCCGGCGTGAAAGGTCCACGCTCGAAGGCGATCCAGTAGTAAGGATTGCCGCGCCCGTCCTCACGCTCGTCGAGACGCAGCAATTCCTGGCTGCGCTGGCCCTGATTGACGACAGCCGTACCTTCGACCTCCCCCGGTTCGCAATTGGGGAAGTTGACGTTGACGAGAATGCCCTTGTCGATACCCGCAGAAAGGATCTTGCGGACGATCTGTGGGCCGTGGTGCTCGGCGCATTGCCACTTGATGCTGTTGTGTCCACCGGGCCCCGAGGCTTGCGAGAGCGCAATGGAAGGAACGCCGAGAATGGTGCCCTCGATGGCTCCCGCGACAGTGCCCGAATAGGTCACGTCCTCGGCGACGTTCTGGCCCCGATTGACACCGGACAGGATCAGGGCGGGCTTGTTCTCTCGCAAGATGTTGCGGATGCCCATGATCACGCAATCGGTCGGCGTGCCCTTGACCGCGAAATGGCGCGGGGAAATTTCGCGCAGGCGCAACGGATCGTTGAGCGAGAGCGAATGCGCGACGCCGCTCTGGTCCGTCTCCGGCGCAATTACCCACACATCGTCCGAGAGAGCGCGGGCTATCGTCTCCAGGACTTTCAGTCCCGGAGCGTTGATGCCGTCGTCGTTCGTGCAGAGGATGCGCATGTCCTATCCCTGTTTCTCGATGCGGGTGAGACCGCCGAGATAAGGCTGAAGCGCTGTCGGGACTGTGACGCTGCCATCCTCGTTCTGGTAGTTTTCCAGAACGGCGACGAGGGTACGGCCGACCGCAAGGCCCGAGCCGTTGAGGGTGTGGACGAAACGCGGGGCCTTGCCGTCACCGGTGCGATAGCGCGCATTCATGCGTCGCGCCTGGAAATCGGAGCAGACCGAGCAGCTCGAAATTTCGCGATACATGCCCTGCCCCGGCAGCCAGACCTCGATGTCGTAGGTCTTTGTAGAGGCGAAGCCCATGTCGCCCGTGCAGAGCGTCATGGTGCGGAACGGCAGGTCGAGCCTCTTCAGCACGTTCTCGGCGCAGGTGAGCATGCGCTCATGCTCGTCGGCAGAGGTTTCCGGCGTGGTGATCGAAACGAGCTCGCATTTCACGAACTGGTGCTGACGGATCATGCCGCGCGTATCGCGCCCGGCCGAGCCCGCCTCGGCGCGGAACGACGGCGTCAGGGCCGTGAAGCGAAGCGGAAGCTCTTCCTCCGACAGGATCTGCTCGCGCACCAGATTGGTGAGCGTGACTTCGGCGGTGGGGATGAGGCCGTAGCGCGCATCGCTCAGCATCTTCTGAAGCGTTTCGCGGGTCGCCTGTCCTTCCAGAACGGACGACACGAGGCCTTGCAGGGTCGAGCCCGGAAAGGCCCAGAACTGGTCATCCTCGAACTTCGGCAATTGCGCCGTGCCGAACATGGCCTCGTCGCGCACCAAGAGCGGCGGGCTCACTTCCGTATAGCCGTGCTCGTTGGTGTGCAGATCGATCATGAACTGGCCGAGCGCGCGCTCCAAGCGGGCAAGTCCACCCTTCAGCACCACGAAGCGCGAACCGGAGAGCTTCGCTGCGGTCTCGAAATCCATGAGGCCGAGCTCTTCGCCGATCTCAAAATGCTGCTTGGCGGCGGCAAGGTTCTTCGGATTGCCGAAGCGATGACGCTCCACATTGCCCGTCTCGTCGGGCCCGACAGGCACCTCGTCCTTCGGGGTGTTGGGGATCGCGGCCAGAACCTCTTCGAGTTCGCGTCCGGCCTCACGCTCTTCCTGCTCGAGCTGCGGCACGCTTTCTTTCAAGCGCGCCACCTCGGCCATGAGTTCCTGCGCCCTCGCCTCGTTCTTCTGAGCTTTGGCCTGGCCGATCTCCTTGGAGAGCGCGTTGCGACGCTCCTGCGCAGCTTGAAGGGCGGAAACGGCGTTCTTGCGGCGGTCGTCCAACGCGATCAGGCGCGCGGACAAAGACTCCATTCCCCGGCTCTTGAGGCCTTGATCGAAGCCTGCGGGATTTTCGCGGATGGAACGGATGTCGTGCATGGGAGCTGACCGTTAGAGCATTTGACGATGCCAAGGAAACGGTCAGCGGGTCTTGAAGCGCAAGAGCCTTCAGCCTGCCGCCGCGCGCGCAGCCTCGGCTTCCGCGCGCTTCTTCTCGACCATGCGGACAGAGAAGATAGACGCCTCGTAAAGAAGCAAGGTGGGGACCGCAAGGGCGAACTGGCTGATCACGTCGGGCGGCGTGAGCACGGCAGCGACGATGAAGACGATCACGACGGCATAGCGCCGCCTCTGCTTGAGAAAATCGGAATCGATCAACCCCGCCCGCGCCAACAGGGTCAGCACCACCGGCAGCTGGAAGCAGATGCCGAAGGCGAAAATCAGCGTCATGATCAGCGAAAGATATTCGCTGACCTTGGGCATAAAGGCGATTCCCGGCGTGTTCGCGGTCGCAAGCTGCTGCATGCCGACGGAAAAGCGCATCAGAAGCGGCATTGCCATGAAATAGACGACAGCCCCGCCAATGGCGAAAAGCACCGGCGTCGCGATCAGATAAGGCACGAAAGCCCGGCGCTCGTTCTTGTAGAGACCGGGCGCGACGAACTTGTAGATCTCATTGGCAATGACCGGGAAAGAGAGGAAGCCCGCCCCGAAAGCAGCCACCTGGATCTGCGTGAACAGATATTCCAGGCCGTGCGTATAGATCAGATGCGCGTTCTCGGCCGAGCCGACAGCCACGACATAAGGCCAAACGAGCGCGTTATAGATGTATTTCGCTCCCGTGAAGCACAGGAAAAACATGAGCACGAAAGCGATGAGCGCCCGGATCAGGCGCTTGCGCAGCTCGATCAGGTGCTCGATCAACGGCGCGCGCGACGCCTCGACCTCATCCTCAACTTCGGTCGTCATCAGGCTTTCGCATCCGGTTTAGGCTCGGGAGCAGGATTTTCCTGGAGCGCTTTCGCTTCGGCTTCCTGTCTCAAGGTAGCGGCAATCGTTTCCGCCGGATCGGGGATGGGCGGCACGGACGGGAGCTCAAGTGAAAGCAACGGATCGACCGGAGCTGGAGGCGTCGCCTCCCCGCTTGGCGCAGGCTCGGCAACGGCTTCACCTGTTACTGTCGGCGGAGTCGAGACCGGCGCCTCGACGGCACCCTTCAACTCGTCCCGGATCGTCTGGATCGGGTTGAAGCCCTTGTTCATAGAGGAGACGCTGTCGTTCATGCCCTGAAGCTCGCGCTTGACATCGTCAAGCTCGGCCTCGCGCATCGCCTCGTGAAACTGGCCCTGGAACTCAGCCGCCATACGACGGATTTTGCCGGTGACGTTGCCGACTGTGCGCAACGCCTTCGGCAGGTCTTTCGGGCCGATGACGATCAACGCCACAGCGCCGATCACCATGACTTCACCCCAGCTCATGTCCAACATGGCGCGGTCCCAGACCTACCTTCAACAATGACTCGGGCCGCGAAAGGCGGCCATACGCGGTTCAGCCGATCTTGTGATCGGATGTCGCAGTGTTCGTGTTCGAGACCGGCTGATGATCGAGGGGCCGTACCGGCTCGCTCGGCTGCGCGGGCTTCGCGGCGGTGTCTTCTTCCGCCATACCCTTCTTGAAGGCTTTGATGCCCTTCGCGACATCGCCCATCATGTCGGAGATCTTACCACGTCCGAAGAGAAGGACGACGATCAAGCCGACGATGATCCAGTGCCAAATGCTAGCGCCACCCATGGCAATCCTCCTGCGCCTGATCGGGCGCGGCTATCGAGTTTAAACGTGCGGCCAACCTAGGCATCGGTCGCGGCGAAAACAAGGACATCCTTCGGATCAATCTCAATCCCGACATCTTGTCCCACATTGATCAACACAGGATCGTGAATGCGGGCCTGCAAAGGTCGGTCCACACCCTGCACATTGATCTGCAAAAGCTCGACCTCACCCAGAAAGCGCCGAGAAACCATTCGCCCCGGAAGACAAAAGCCCGCAGGCTTCAGCCTAATACCTTGCGGACGGATGCACACGACGGCCTTTCGGCCATCCTCGATCCCCCGCGCGGGGAAAATTCCAACCGGGCTCGAAACCTGACCGCCTTCGACGATGCCTGGGACCTCGTTAAAATCGCAGAAGAACCGGGCTGCGAAGAGGTTTTCCGGGCTCCGATAGAGATTCTCTGCCGAACCCTGCTGAATAATAACGCCGGAGCGCATCAAAACGATGCGGTCGGCAATGCGCATAGCCTCTTCGGGATCGTGTGTCACCACAATGGTCGTGGCCCGGGTTTCGCGAAGAATGGCCACGGTTTCATCGCGGATCGCGTCCCGCATCCGGCGGTCGAGGTTCGAAAACGGCTCGTCCATCAGGAGAACGCCGGGGCGAGGCGCGATCGAGCGGGCAAGCGCCACCCGCTGCTGCTCGCCGCCCGAGAGCGTATGCGGATATTCGCGCGCATAATGCTCAAGCCCCACGCGTGAGAGTGCGCGACGGGCGGAGGCCTCGGCATCCTTCGCCGCAAGGCCCTTCAGGCCAAACAGCACGTTCTCCAAAATCGTCAGGTGTGGGAACAGGGCATAATCCTGAAACATCAGGCCGATGCCACGATGCTCGGGCTGGAGAAACGCAGTCGGTCCACTGACCTCCCGCTCGTCCATGAGCACACGGCCGGAGGTCGGCGCTTCGACGCCGGCGGCGATCCGTAACAGAGTCGTCTTGCCGCAACCCGAATGGCCGAGCAGGCACACCAGTTCGCCCGGCTCGATGGTCAGCGAGAGGCCGTTCACGGCATTCAGAGCGCCGTAGGTCTGAACGATATTCTCGAATGTCAGCCGCGCCGGGATGGACGCTCCGGCCGTGCCGCGCTGTCCCCAACGGGGCAGGCGGAACCGATCCCGAACCGGGGATGGGGCCGATGTCATTCCTCGGCTGCTCCCGCCTCGGAGTCTGGTTCGATCTCGATGGGCATGAACAGATCGTCCTGATCGAGGGGATCCTCATCCTCGCGCAGGGTTTCCGCGTCGGAAGGCACCGGCACGGACATGCCGGGCGGCACGCGGCCTTCCAGGAAGCCAGCACCTTTGAGTTCCTCGAGACCCGGCAAGTCATCGATGGCGTCGAGCCCGAAATGACTGAGGAAAGCAGGTGTCGTGCCGTAGGTGACAGGCCGCCCCGGAACACGCCTACGGCCGCGCAAGCGGATCCAGCCGGTTTCCAAAAGCAGATCGAGCGTTCCCTTGGACGTTGCAACGCCGCGGATTTCTTCGATTTCCGCCCGGGTCGCAGGCTGGTGATAGGCAACGATCGCAAGCGTTTCCATGGCCGCGCGCGAAAGCTTCTTCTGCTCGACCACATCGCGCGAGAGCACGAAGGAAAGGTCGCTCGCCGTGCGGAAAGCCCAAGCACCGGCGACACGGACGAGGTTGACGCCCCTTCCCGCGTAAAGATCGGCCAGTTCTTCGAGAATCCGCGACACGTCGGCACCCTCAGGCAGACGCCCAGCGAGATCTTCGACACTCAGAGGTTGGGCCGAGGCGAACAGCAAGGCTTCGGCGATGCGCATGGCTTCGCCGTGATCGGGAACGCTTCTCTGCTCCGGAGCGTCTTCCATCTCCGCGATTTCGTCATGCTCACTCATATCAATCCTGTGCCTCCGCCTCTTCCAGACCCTTGATCCAGAGGGGCGTGAAGGCTCCATCCTGACGAACCGTCATCTTGCCTTCCCGCACCATTTCGAGCGTGGCCGAAAACGCGGAGGCGAGCACGGTGGTCCGCATCGACGGCTCCACCATGTAGTGAATCAAATAACTTTCCAGCGGCGCCCAATCGGCGAGGTGCCCGATCAGACGCTCCAAGGCCTCGCGCGCATCCACGAGCGACCATACGCGGCGCTGGTGGAGTGTCACCTTCGAGCTGAGCACGATCTGGCGCTGGCGCGCATAAGCAGAGAGCAGATCGTAGAGGGTCGCCTCGTAATGGGACTCCTTGCGGATCTGGACATGCTCCGGCTCGCCGCGCCCGAACACGTCACGTCCGAGCCAATCCCGCTCGCCCAGCTTCTTGGCCACCTCGCGGATCATTTCCAACCGGCGTAGGCGCAGAGCCAGGGCCGAGGCGAGATCGGACGCGCTCGGCTCCTCGCCCTTCGGGGGCTCCGGCAGCAGCAGGCGCGATTTCAGGTAGGCGAGCCATGCCGCCATGACGAGGTAGTCGGCGGCAAGCTCCAGGCGCATGCGCCGGGCTTCTTCGATGAAGACGATGTATTGCTCGGCAAGGGCGAGGATCGAAATCTTGTGGAGATCGACCTTTTGACGACGGGCGAGTTCGAGCAGGAGGTCGAGGGGTCCCTCGAATCCGTCCACGTCGACGCGAAGCGCGGGTTCGCTGTCACCGCGCTCGACGAGTTCGACATCCTCGAAAGGTAGGGCCACTGCCATCAACCAACTCTTTTCGACTAAAGCGACAGCTTCGGACGCTTAAACGACCACCGCAAGCGCGGCTTCGAGCCTGGCGCGGGCATCCACAGGATCGAAGGGCTCGGGATCATGACGAATGAGCCGCAACGCCGCCTCAGCCCGACGTAGAGCATCGCCCGCAAGGATCGGCGAAGCCTCGGCCACCGGGATCATCTCCTCGACCTTGCCGTTGCAATGCAGCGTCACATCGCAGCCCGCCTGAAAGACGCCCTCGGCCCTCTCGCGGAACGTTCCGCTCAAGGCCTGCATGGACAGGTCATCACTCATGAGGAGCCCATCGAAACCGATCTTCCCGCGAACGATGTCGCCGATCACCGCCTTCGATGTCGTCGCCGGGTGGTCAGGATCGATAGCCGTATAGACCACATGGGCGGTCATTGCGAGCGGCATGTCGGCCAGGATCCGGAACGGCCTGAAATCATGGCTTTCAAGCGTTTCCAGCGAGGCCTCGACGACAGGAAGCGACAGGTGACTGTCCACTCCGGCACGCCCGTGACCGGGCATGTGCTTGACGACGGGCAGAACACCACCCGCCAGCAACCCTTCCGCGCTGGCGCGGCCTAGAATAGCGACCTTGTCCGCCTCGTAGGCATAGGCGCGGTCTCCGATCACGTCATGAGCGCCGGATACCGGAACGTCGAGTACCGGCATGCAATCGACCGTGATCCCCACGGATAGGAGGTCGTGGGCGATCAAGCGAGCGCCTAGGCGTGTAATTTCGCGCTGGACGAGGGGGTCATTGGCGTGAAGGCGGCCGTAAGTCCGGCCTGCCGGGTATTTCGGCCAATGGGGCGGCCCCATGCGCTGAACCCGTCCGCCCTCCTGATCGATCAGGATCGGCGCGTCGGCCCGGCCGATCGTATTGCGCAAGGCATCGCACAGGGACCGGACCTGCTCGGGCGTGTCGATGTTGCGCTTGAAGAGGATGAATCCCCAAGGCTGCGCCTCCCGGAAGAAGGCCGCTTCGTCTGGAGAGAGCGTGTGGCCGGCGCAGCCAGCAATAAAGGCGCGAGTGTTCATCCCCGCGCCTTAAGTCCACCGCCGATTGCGGTCAAGGAGCGTAACGTCTTAGTTCTTGGCGACGAAGCACTGGCCGCCCTGCCCCTGAAGCTTGGAGCATAAGGCGGACGCTTCCTCACGCGACATGCCGCTCGTGCGGACACGGTAGATGGTGTTGCCGTTCGACTCGGCCTTGACGATCAACGGTGCGAGACCGTCCAGATCCTCATATTTCTGCTGCATCTGTCGATAAGCAGCCTGCGCGGCGGCTTCTGAAGTCCTGAAACCGAGCTGCACCGAGTAGGCCCCGCCAGCGCTTACCGGTGCCTCCGATGCAGCCGGAACCGGCGTCGTGGGAGCGACAACTGCAATCTTTTGCGGCTGCGGCGTAGTCGCGGCGGGCTTCGGCGTGGGCGCGGCCGGAGAAGCGCTTGCCTGGGCGAGTGCGCCAATAGTGGTCGCGGGTTTCGCGGCCGGAGCCGGAGCCTCCGTGGTCGCAGCGGGAGCGACTGGCGTCGAAGCAGCCGGTTTCGGCTGAACGGCAGCGGCTGCAGCCGAAGGCTGCGTGCCGGGCGGCATCGTGACAGGGGGGATAGCCGCCACCGGCCGGGCTGCGGCAGCGTCCTGATTGCTTCCGTCAGGCCGAATGGTGACCGTGCGGACCTTGCGGGGCTCGCCCAGGTTGAGCGAGTTGTTCTGAGCGGAAGCGACGGGGCCGGTTGCATCGGCGGAGGCGACGCGCGTCGCCTGCTTGACGTCGACCGGCTGCTCTTCGCGATTCACCACCTTGGTTTCGGTCGGCTGCGCGGCGCGTTCCAGGATCTGCTTGTTCTGGTTCGGAATCTCGACTCCGCCCGGGTTTTCGGGCTGGACCTTCGTCGGCTCCTTGGAAGCACGGATCAACGGGGGCTTTCCACCAGACGCGACTGAGGAGCTTCCCGTCGCATACCAGGCGCCGCCTGCGCCGATGACGGCAGCGCCGGCGATGACTCCAAGCGCGATCATGCCCTTGCGCGACCCGCGACGCTTAAGCGGGCGAACCGTCTCCTCCTCCGGCTCGGGCTCGGCATAAGCCGGACCCGCCGCCGCGGGAGCGTAATAATTCTGATCGTATGACGCCTCATCATAAGCGGCTTCGTGCGCATCAGCGTGAACGGCGGCACCTTGCTCGGCATAGGCGCGACCAGACGTCACAGCCGGCTGATACTGATCGAGATCGAAGGCGGCAGGTACAGCGCCCACCGCATGCAAATCAGACGGCTCGAAACCACGGGGAGCCGCGGAAACGCGCTCCTGCGCGGGGAACATATCGTCCAGATTCGGGATCGAATGAGCCTGCGGACGCGCCGTATTACCGGTCGACAGCATGGACTGGAACGGATCGTCTTGGCCCACGATGCGAGCCAGCTCCGCCAGAGGGTCGTTTCTGGTCGAAGCGGCAGGCTGCGCCGGCGCTTGTCCATAAGCGAGCTGCTTCTCGATATCGTCGAGATCGACCGCGAAACGTGGCTTGGCTGATTCGCTCATAGTGCCGGACCTCCGGTGGTTCGGCACAGGCGAAAACCACCTGTGCCCGTTCGATGCCACTCCACCCAGCACGCGATCTTGGCAAACCTAAGGCTTGCCTCAAAAATCGCTAGCGCATCTCGTCCGGTGCCGTGACGCCTAAAATGGTGAGACCCGATCCCAAAACGCCCTTAAGGGCATGGACAAGAGCGAGCCTCGTTTGAGTTGAATCTTTATCAGTCTGATTAACAAATCGTAATTGCGGCAGATCTTTTCCCTTGTTCCACAAACTATGGAACGAACTCGCAAGGTCATACAGGTAGAACGCAATCCGATGAGGCTCATGAGCCTCGGCGGCTGCTTCAATCATACGCGGATACTGAGCAATACGGTGGATCAGATCCAATTCAGCCTCGTCTTGAAGCACTGAAAAATCTGCTTTTGCAAGCTTGGCCGCAGAAAAATCTTCACCTGCAAACGCTTCTGACGCCTGCCGGAACACGGAGGCACAGCGGGCGTGAGCGTATTGAACGTAGAAGACCGGATTGTCCTTGGACTGCTCGACCACCTTGGCGAGGTCGAAATCCAGCGTCGCGTCGTTTTTGCGGTAGATCATCATGAACCGGACGGCGTCGCGCCCCACTTCATCCACCACGTCACGTAGCGTCACGAAGTCGCCGGAGCGCTTGGACATTTTCACCGGCTCGCCGTCGCGCAGAAGCTTCACCAGTTGGCAAAGCTTCACATCGAGTTCGCCCTTGCCCTGGGTGACTGCCTTGACCGCCGCCTGCATACGCTTGACGTAGCCGCCGTGATCGGCGCCCCACACGTCGATCATGTCGACAAAGCCGCGTTCGAATTTCGAGTGGTGATAGGCGATGTCAGAGGCGAAATAGGTGAAGGTGCCGTCCGACTTCAGGAGCGGACGGTCGACCTCGTCGCCGAAGGCGGTCGCGCGGAAGAGAAGCTGCTCCCGATCCTCCCAATCATCGTCCTTCTGGCCCTTGGGCGGCGGAAGGCGGCCCATATAGACGAGATCGCGGGAGCGCAGATCCTCGATGGTCCTGGCCACTTCTCCCCCGCCGTTCTCCTGCAGGGTTCGCTCCGAGAAGAAGATGTCGTGGCGGATGTTGAGGGCGGCGAGATCGTCACGGATCATGTCCATCATGGACGCGATGGCGGTTTCGCGAACGCTCGCGAGCCACTCGCTCTCCGGCTTATCGAGAAGGGCCTTACCGTGCGCGCGGACAAGGCGCTCGCCCACGGGCTTGAGATAGTCGCCCGGATAGAGGCCTTCCGGAATCGCGCCGATATTCTCGCCGAGAGCTTCCCTGTAGCGAAGGTAGGCCGAGCGGGCGACCACATCGACCTGAGCGCCTGCGTCGTTGATGTAGTATTCGCGCGCCACCTGGTAGCCGGCGAAGGCAAGCAATGCCGCGAGGGCATCGCCGAAAACAGCGCCGCGCCCGTGGCCCACATGGAGCGGCCCGGTGGGGTTCGCGGAGACGTACTCCACATTGATCGGATGGTTTGCGCCGCGCGTGGAGCGACCGAAGCCGTCCGCATCCACGACTGCGGCCTGCAGCACATCATGGAAGATTTGCGGCACGAGGGTGATGTTGATGAAGCCCGGCCCTGCCACCTCGACCTTCGTGACGCGCGGGTCGTTTTTCAAATCGGCTACGATCAGATCCGCCAGAGCGCGCGGGTTGGTGCGCGCTTCCTTCGCCAGCACCATGGCGGCGTTGGTGGCGAGATCCCCGTGAGACGGATCGCGCGGGGGCTCGACCACGACTCGGCTGGCATCCAGGCCCGTGGGGATCTGACCGGCCTCGGCCAGACGGCTCAAGGCTTCCGCGACACGCTTCTCAAACAACCCGAAGATATTCATGGCACTTTCTCGACAAGGCCTTTGCGGCCCAAAGCTTGGGCGCGCCTAACGCAAGTCAGGGGTTACGTCAAACAGACGCTGATGCTCCAGCACGGCGTAACGGTCTGTCATTCCCGCAATGTAATCCGCAACGCGACGGGCAAGACGCGGCTCGTCAGCCCCTTCCAGATCCGCTCGCCACTCTTCCGGCATGGCGGAAGGGTCCGTTTTGAAGCGGGTGAAAAGATCGCGCACGATGTCATCCGCCTGCCGGCGAACGCTCATGACGTCCGGATGGCGGTACATATGCGAATAAAGGAAGCGCTTCACGGAAGCCTCGGCTTGTCGCATGGGCTCCGAGAAGGAAACCACGGTTTCGTTCGCGCCGCGAATATCGTCAGCCGCCTTCGGTTCGAGACGTGACAAGCGGCGGTCCGTCTCCGCCACCACATCTTCCACGAAACGCGTGATGACCCGGCGGGTCAGTTCATGGATGCGGCGGGATTCGTCGAGCCTTGGATAGCGGGCATCGATTTCGCCGAGGAGTTCGGCGAGGAACGGAACGTCCCGCAATTCCTCGATGCCGAACAACCTTGCCCTCAGACCATCATCGATATCGTGGGCGTCATAGGCGATGTCGTCGGCGATGGCGGCCGTCTGCGCCTCCCCGCTGGCATAGGTCGCCAATCCCAGATCCTGCTGGGCGTTGTATTCGAGGATCGCGAGCGGCACCCCATGCTCGGCATAACGCACTGTGGGCTGACCCGCCGCGTCGATAAGCGGCCCGTTATGCTTCACCAGCCCTTCCAGGGTTTCCCAGGTGAGGTTGAGGCCGTCATAGTCGGCGTAGCGGTGCTCCAATCGAGTCACGATCCTGAGCGCCTGAGCGTTATGATCGAAGCCGCCGAAGGGCCGCATGCACTCGTCGAGGACGTCTTCGCCCGTATGGCCGAAGGGCGTGTGGCCGAGATCGTGCGAAAGCGCCAGCGCCTCGGCCAGATCCTCATCAAATCCGAGGGAGCGGGCGAGCGCACGGGCGATCTGGCTCACCTCGATGGTATGCGTCAGACGCGTGCGAAAATGGTCGCCTTCGTGATAGACGAAGACCTGGGTCTTGTGCTTCAGGCGGCGAAAAGCCGAGGAATGGATGATCCGGTCCCGGTCGCGCTGGAATTCGCTGCGGGTTGGAGACACCGCCTCGGGGTAAAGCCGCCCCCGGCTCCGGCCGGGATCGCAGGCATAAGGGGCTCGCCATCTTTCGCCAAAGGGCCGCACTGGATCGTCCTTGGGTTGAAGCTTAGTCTTGTGGCACTTACCTTGGACTCAAGTGGTTGTCCAAGACCGGATACAGCAATGGCCGATATTACCCTCACCGAACGCGCCGCCAGCAGAATTCATGAGATCATGGCGTCCGAACCCTCCGGCTCGATGCTGAGAATCAGCGTCAATGGCGGCGGCTGCTCCGGCTTCCAATACGCCTTCGAGGTGGATCGTGCCCGGCAGGACGACGATGTCATGGTCGAGCGCGACGGCGCAGCGGTCCTCGTGGATCAGGTTTCCTTGCAATACATGGAAGGCTCGGTGATCGACTTCGTTGACGACCTCATCGGCCAGTCCTTCAAGATCGAAAACCCGCACGCGGTCGCCTCTTGTGGGTGCGGAACGTCTTTCGCGCTGTAAAACTAGGCATTTCAGCCCACACCTCTCTTTGCGTAATGTGCATTTGATGCCAAGGGTAGGCATCACGCCCGCCCGAGGAGAAATCATGAAGGTCCCGTTCCGTACGAGCGTTTGCGCGCTCGCGCTTATTGTCGGCTCAAGTGCTCTCCCTTTCGAGCCGGTGGCCGTACGGGGCGTCTCACACGAATTCGGCCAGGGACGCGTCTCCATCGGTACAATTCGCGTTCCGCTCTGGAGCGCGGCCTTCGCGCAATCCGCCGATACCTTCACCCTTGAGAACGTCAGCCTGATCGTCGGTTCGGCGACTTACCGCGCCAAAAAAATCGACTTCTCCGGGGTGACCTCCTCTCGTGCCGATGTCGAGGCCATCTTCAACCCAGCCTCCGCCGCACCCCTCGCCGAACGCCTGAGCCGCCTCAGCGCAAAGCAGATCGTCATTCCCGAACTGATCGTCGAGCAGAAGATCGCAGATCTCACCCAGCGCACGACTTACAAGAACATCGTCGCCTCCGACATTGCGCAAGGGCGTCTCGCGACGATTGCGGCGGATACGGCCGTGCAGGAAATGAGCCAGAAGAACGGCATCGGCACGGTCACGCAGGGCCGTTCAACCATCAGCGAACTGGATCTTGCCGCCATGGCACGGCTCTATCTGGAGAAGGCAGGCACTCCGAATGAGCCGTTGGCGAAGATCTACGGCAGCTTCGCTGTCGAGAACATCGTCCTGACCGCAAGTAATGGCTCCGTCGCCAAGATCGAAAGTGTCAATGGACGAGACTTCAAAGCGAGGCCCACTCAGGATTCCTGGTCGGGCACAATTTCACTTCTCACCGCACTTTCAGAGACCGATAAGCTGAGCAAAGAAGACGAAGGACGGCTTTTGTCATCCATGGCTGATTTGCTGAGTGCGATGGACATCGGCTCCGTCGAAATAGCGAATGTCGACATCACCGACAATTCGGCGGATGACGCCAACGGCCATATCGACCGCATGACTTATACCAGCGCAAGTAACGGCAGATCTGCCGATGCGCGCATCGAAGGCATCCACTTCTCCGGCGACAACGGAGAGGTGGAAATCGATACGATCAGCTTCACCGGTTTTTCCTTCGACGCCACCTTGAATGGACTGCGCGCCCTGCGCGGCAAAGCACTCGACGATTTTGACGCAACGGCTCTGCGCAGTCTTGTGCCGACCATCGGAACCATGCGCATGTCGGGCTTCTCAGTCGAAG
Source organism: Microvirga sp. 2MCAF38 (assembly GCF_052115485.1). Lineage (NCBI taxonomy): Bacteria > Pseudomonadati > Pseudomonadota > Alphaproteobacteria > Hyphomicrobiales > Methylobacteriaceae > Microvirga > Microvirga sp. 2MCAF38. The sequence continues at coordinate 138,521 of NZ_JBFRGU010000001.1, forward strand.
CGGTCGGCAAGGCGGATAAGAACAAAAAGCCCGAGGAGATCAAGGCGTCCATCGAGGATCTGGAGATCACCGCCGACAAGCCGATGAACGGCGTTGCCACCAATGTGCGTTTCGGCATCAAGCATTTCGCCATGACGCTACCGCCGACAAGCAAGGAGGATGGGATCAAGGATCTCCTCGCTCTCGGTTACAAGGATCTCGACCTGTCCTTCCTGATTTCGTCCGCCTGGAACGAGACTACGAACGAAATCGCGATCCGCGACCTGTCCTTCGAGGGCAAGGACATGGGACAGGTGTCTCTGCGGGGCACGCTCGGCAATGTGACGAAAGACGTTTTCAACGCGGATACCGCCGTCGCTACCGTTGCCGCTATGGCGGCAAAGGCGAAATCGGCCGAATTGTTCATCGAGAACAAGGGCCTCTTCGACCGCTATCTCGCCAGCGAAGCGAGAGAGCAAAAGACGAAGCCCGAAGCTTTGCGTCGCACCTACGGCGCAGCAGCCGCAATGATTATTCCCTCGCTTCTCGGAAATTCCGACAAGGCCGAAACCTTGAGTCAGGTGATCGCGAAGTTCATCGCCAAGCCCGGCCGCCTCACCATCAAGGCACAGTCGAAAGACCCGGCAGGGCTCAGCGTGGTCGAGCTGGCGGCGCAGTCGGAACCGGCCGCCATTCTTGAGAAACTCGATATCTCGGCAAAGGCGGAATAAGGGGCCGTCAGGCCCCCTTCTCCACGAGCGCCTGCGCCTCCACCACAGCGATTGCCGTGATGTTCACGATGCCTCGCGCCGTCACCGACGGCGTGAGGATATGCGCGGGCTTCGCCGGGCCGATCAGGATCGGGCCGACAGGGAGCGAATCCGCCAAGATCTTCGTGAACTGAAACGCGATATTGGCCGCGTCCAGGTTCGGCATGATGAGGACGTTGGCCTCGCCCTTCAGGCGAGACGCGGGATAGACGCGCTCGCGGATCATCTCGGAGAGCGCAGCATCCGCCTGCATCTCGCCATCGACTTCGAGATCCGGCGCGCGCTCGTTGATAAGCGCCAGAGCCTCCCGCATCTTGATCGCCGAACGGGAATCCGCCGCGCCAAAATCCGCATGCGAGAGAAGCGCAATCTTCGGAGCGATGCCGAAGCGCTGCACGTGGCTCGCGCAGGCAATCGTCATATCGGCGATCTGCTGCGCGTTCGGATCGAACTGCACATGAGTATCGGCGAGGAAGTACGCCCCCTTCGACGTGATGACGAGGGAGAGAGCCGCCATCTCGTGGACGCCCGGCGCGAGACCGATGATGTCCTTGATGTGCTTGAGGCGGGACTGGAATCGCCCTTCGACACCACAGATCAGCGCATCCGCATCACCACGCCGCAACGCCAGCGCACCGATGACCGTGCTGTTGGTGCGCACCAGCGTCTTCGCCGCGTCGGGCGTGATGCCTTTGCGGCCCGCCGCTTCAACATACGTCGCCACGTAGTCGCGATAGCGCGGATCGTCTTCCGGGTTCACCAGCTCGAAATGGCGGCCCATGGCGATGGACAAGCCGAACCGTTTGATGCGGGCCTCGACTACATTCGGACGCCCGATCAGGATGGGCTTGGCGATGCCCTCCTCGACGATGACCTGGACCGCCCGAAGAACCCGCTCCTCCTCGCCCTCGGCGAAGATGACACGCTTCGGATCTGCCTTCGCCTTGGCGACCATCGGCTTCATGATGAAGCCGGAGCGGAAGACGAAACGGGTCAGCGAATCCGCGTAAGCTTCGAGATCTTCGAGCGGACGGGTCGCGACGCCGGAATCCATCGCGGCCTTGGCGACCGCAGGCGCGATACGCAGGATAAGGCGCGGGTCGAACGGGCTCGGAATAAGGGACTTCTTGCCGAAGGGAAGCGCCTCGCCGCCGTAGGCGCGCGCCACAACTTCGGAAGGCGTCTCGCGGGCGAGCGCCGCAATGGCTTTGACCGCAGCCGCCTTCATTTCCTCGTTGATCGTGGTTGCGCCCACATCGAGCGCGCCGCGGAAGATGTAGGGGAAGCAGAGGACGTTGTTGACCTGATTCGGGTAGTCCGAGCGCCCGGTGCAGATCATGGCGTCCGGCCGCGCGGCCTCCGCCTCTTCCGGCATGATTTCCGGATAGGGGTTCGCAAGCGCCAGGATCAGAGGACGCGGGGCCATCTTGGCGAGGAGCTCCGCCTTCAGCACTCCACCCGCCGACAGGCCGAGGAACACGTCGGCATCAGGGATGACATCGGCGAGCGTGCGGGCATCGGTCTTTTGCGCATAGACCGATTTCCAGCGGTCCATGAGCTTTTCGCGCCCCTCATAGGCAACGCCTTCGATATCCGTGACCCAGATGTTCTCGCGCTTCGCGCCGAGCGACACCAGCAAATTGAGGCAGGCGAGCGCCGCCGCGCCCGCGCCGGAGGTCACGATCTTCACATCGCCGATTTTCTTGCCGGCGAGTTCGAGCGCGTTGGTGACGGCAGCACCCACGATGATCGCGGTGCCGTGCTGATCGTCATGGAAGACCGGAATGCCCATGCGAGCCTTCAAACGCTCCTCCACCTCGAAGCATTCGGGAGCCTTGATGTCTTCGAGATTGATGCCGCCGAAGGTCGGCTCCAGGGCCGCGATGACTTCGACGAGTTTGCCTGCGTCCTTCTCGGCGATCTCGATATCGAACACGTCGATGCCGGAGAATTTCTTGAAGAGAACCGCCTTGCCCTCCATCACCGGCTTGGAGGCGAGCGGACCGATATCGCCGAGGCCCAGAACCGCCGTGCCGTTCGAAATCACGGCAACCAGATTCTGGCGGGCCGTCAGGTTCGCGGCCTCCGCCGGATCCGCCGCAATGGCCTCGCAAGGGGCCGCCACGCCGGGGGAATAGGCCAGCGCCAGATCGCGCTGATTTCCAAGCGGCTTGGTGGGCTGGATCTCGAGCTTTCCTGGACGCGGGTAGCGATGATAGAACAGCGCACCCGATTTCAGATCCTGCGAGATGTTGTCAGCCATCCCAAACACTCCTTTTTCCGCCCAAGCGATTTGTTTTGGCGATTTGTTTTGTGGGCGCTCTTGTGCGCGCCCTGTCCCCTTCCGTCAACGGCCTTGAGCCTCACGTGGTATGCATTCGATGAGACTCAGGCATCGCTTGAAGAACTGGCGCAATCCCCATAACCAGACGCGGCTGCATCTGAGCCGGCTGGTTGAAAAATACGGCTACGATATCAGCCCCTTCAGCTACGGTCGCCCGAAGGTGCGGTTTCCGGAGGCCGGGGCGAGGCTCGCCATCGGCCGGTATTGCTCGTTTGCGGACAAGGTGGAGATCATGCTCGGCGGCAATCACCGGGTCGATTGGGTCACGACCTACCCCTTTTCAGCTCTGCGCGACCTCTGGCCGACGGCTCCGGCGACCCATGATTACCATACGACGCGCGGTGATGTGGTGATCAGGCACGATGTCTGGCTGGGCTCGGGAGCCCTCGTCCTATCGGGCGTCACAATCGGCCACGGGGCCGTTATCGCCGCCCATGCGGTCGTGACGAAGGACGTGCCGCCCTTCGCCATCGTCGGCGGCAATCCGGCGAAGATCATTCGCTATCGCTTCGACGAGGCGACCATTGCGGCCCTGTTGGAGACGGCGTGGTGGGATTTGCCGCAAGAGCAGGTCGCCGGTTTGATCCCGCTTTTGCAGAGCGAGCGCATTCAGGATCTGATTGCCGCCGTCAGGGCGCTGCGGGCTCAATCGTCTTGAGCACACGACCGTTGAGGGCCCGCGCTTTCAACCCGAGTGCCGGCTTCTCGACCCTGAACCAGGACAGAGCCGCCACCGCAAGGGTGATGACCAGCGACGGCCCGAGCAGGACGATGGCGGCGACAGTCGGGAACAGCGCGTGGAGCGCCTGCTGGATCGGCCAACCGTAGAGATACGTTCCGTAGGACAGATCCGCCTTCGGCTCATAGGCGAAGCGCTGTGTTTCGGGGGCCATGGCGAGCCAGAGGATGCCATAGGCCGAACTCGTGAACAGCAGCGCCTTATAGAGAGCCGTCCCATGGGCAGACCAGGTGATGACGGCAAGAGCGAAGACCAACGGCCAGCAAAGACGCAAAGTATCGCGCCAGACATACAGCGCGCCGCCGATCGCGAAGAGGAGCGGCAGGCGAAGAGCCGTCTCGATTCCCTTGGGCGCGTCAGGGTGCAACTGATCGAGCGCGACGAGCGCCGCGAACAGACCGATGACGAGGATGGCCGATGCGAGGCGCCAGCGCAGCAGCCCGACCAGACCGAGCACGAACACGCCCGCATAGCACAGCACCTCGTATTTGAGGGTCCAGACCGTGCCCATCGGGAACTGGAGCGGGTTGTCGTTGAAGACGCCAGGAAGAGCGATGTTGCTCTTGAAGCTGGTGAGCGTCGCGGTCACGAAGCGCCACAGATCGGCGCTGCTGTAATACTGGCCCAAAGGCAGGCTCGTCATGGCCGCGCCAAGCAGAAGTCCGACGGCGAGCGCCGCCACGATGAGCCCCGGCGCGATGCGCAACGTGCGTGCGATGACATAATCCCGCCAGCCGCGCCGGTCGAAGCTCATGGTGACGAGAAAACCGGAAATGGCGAAGAAGCCATTGACTGCGTGTTCGCCCATCGTGAAGCCAGTGGAGGCCGCGAGCGGTTCGTCGGCGACGCTTCCCGTTGTCACGCTGACGGCGTGGGAGACGACGACGGCGAGCGCCAGCAACAAGCGGATCACGGTGAAATTGTTCCGCTCCTGCGCCATGGCGGTGGAGACGGTGGGAGACATGGACCAGAGCGAACTCATGACAGCCCCTCCTCTTCCAGAGCCGTGCGCCCGCTCAAGGAGGCGTAGGCTCCCGCCGCCGAGCCACCATAGCGTTCGATCAGGCCGCGCTGAAGGGTGAGAGAAACGCCGAGCGTCTTCAAAGCATTGATGGCGAACATCACCGGCGCAGGGTTGGGCAGATTGTATTTCCGGCTCACATAGGCCCGCGACCAGGCCTGATGCCAACGGGATTTGAAGACCCGACCAGGCTTAGCCCCGGTTGACTTGCCGCGCGCATGGCGCACGACCGCCTGGGGCACGTAGACGAGAGCCGCACCGGCATCCGCGACCCGGCGACAGAGATCATCATCCTCGTAGAACAGGAAGATGTTTTCATCGAACCCACCGAGGCGAAGGAAAAGATCGCGCCGGACCAGGAAGCAGGCCCCGGAGAAAAACGGCGCGCAGGCTTCGCCCTCGGGCAGGACGAGCTTGCCATCAGGATTGGGGAGATAGGATGAGAGCAGCGAACGCGGCTGATAAAATACCCGCCCATCGGGCTCGACGATGCGCGGCGCGAACAGGCCCGCATCAGGATAGCGTCGCGCGGCGTCGAGAAGGGCAGCGACGCTCCCCTGCCCGACGATACAATCCGGGTTGACGACAAGAACGAACTCGCTTGCCGCCGCCCGCGCGCCAAGATTGTTGGCGCGGCCATAACCTTCGTTCTTCGCGTTGCGGATCATCTGCGCGCCGCAGCGCTCGGCAACCACCACTGTGTCATCGGTCGATGCATTGTCGACGACGATGACCGGCAGCCCCTCCGCCTTCAGAGCGCCGAGGCACTCCGGCAGGGCTTCCGCACTGTCGAAGGCCACGACGATGGCGGTGACAAGGGTCATTGTGCTTTGACGCTCACTTCTCCTGAACGTTCAGGCGAATGTGCAACTCGCGGAGCTGCTTCGGCGTCACGTCGGAAGGTGCGCCGAGGAGGAGGTCTTCGGCGCGCTGGTTCATCGGGAACAGGGTGATTTCGCGCAGGTTGATCGCACCGCAGAGCAGCATCACGATGCGGTCGATGCCCGCCGCCATGCCACCGTGCGGAGGCGCGCCGTACTGGAACGCGCGATACATGCCGCCGAAGCGCTCCATGACTTCCTTCTCGCCGTAACCGGCGATCTCGAAGGCCTTCACCATCCGGTCGGGACGATGGTTGCGGATCGAGCCCGAGGCCAGCTCGTAGCCGTTGCAGACCATGTCGTACTGAAGGGCGGTCATCCTGAGGATCTTGTCCTTGTCCATTGGGTCGAGCGCCATGAAGGCGTCGTGATCCATATCGGCCATGGAGAAGGGGTTGTGCGAGAAGTCGATCTTCTTCTCGTCCTCGTTCCACTCATATTGCGGGAAGTCCGTGATCCAGCACAAAGCGAACTGGTTCTTGTCGCCAAGACCCAGCTCATCGCCGATGCGGACACGCGCTTTGCCCGCAAGCGAAGCGGCCTTGTCCTCGTTGCCTGCCGAGAAGAACACCGCGTCTCCGGCCTTCAGACCTGCCTTCTCGCGAATGATCTTCAGCGCTTCCTCGGGAATGAATTTGGCGATGGGGCCTTTGCCGACGATCTGACCGCCCTCGTCCTCGAACACCACATAGCCGAGGCCGGGCGCACCCTCCGTGCGGGCCCAATCATTGAGCTTGTCGAAGAACGAACGGGGCTGCGAAGCCGCACCGGGTGCGGGAATGGCGCGCACGACGCCGCCCGACTTGACGACGTTCTTGAACGCGTTGAAGGACACGTCCTCGCGGGTGAACACCTCAGACACGTCACAGATGACAAGCGGGTTGCGCAGGTCGGGCTTGTCCGAGCCGTATTTCAACATCGCATCGAAATACTTGATGCGCGGGAAGGTCTCGGTGACCGGCTTGCCTTCAGCGAATTCCTTGAAGGTGTCGCGGATCACGGGCTCCATCGTCGTGAACACGTCTTCTTGCGTGACGAAGCTCATTTCCACGTCGAGCTGGTAGAACTCGCCCGGCAGGCGGTCGGCGCGGGGGTCTTCATCGCGGAAGCAGGGCGCGATCTGGAAATAGCGATCGAAGCCTGAGATCATGATGAGCTGCTTGAACTGCTGCGGAGCCTGCGGCAGCGCGTAGAACTTGCCCGCGTGCAGACGCGACGGCACGAGGAAGTCGCGCGCGCCTTCCGGCGACGAGGCCGTCAGGATCGGCGTCGTGAATTCGAAGAACGCGCTTTCCTTCATGCGGCGGCGAAGCGCATCGATGATGGCGCCGCGCTTCATGATGTTCTGATGCAGCTTCTCGCGGCGCAGATCGAGGAAGCGGTAGGTGAGACGGGTCTCTTCCGGATATTCCTGATCGCCGAAAACCGGCAGCGGCAGTTCGGCTGCCGGACCAAGAACCTCGATTTCGGTGATATAGACCTCGACCATGCCGGTTGGCAGTTCGGTGTTTTCCGTGCCCGCCGGGCGCTTACGCACCTTGCCGTCGACGCGGATGACCCACTCGGAACGGGCGGTCTCGGCCAGTTTGAAAGCCGGGGAATCCGGATCGATCACGCATTGCGTCATGCCGTAATGGTCGCGCAGATCGATGAACAACACGCCGCCATGGTCGCGGATACGGTGACACCAGCCGGACAGCCGGGTGGTCTCGCCGACATGGGATTCGCGGAGCGCGCCGCAGGTATGGGAGCGGTAACGGTGCATGGTCTGCCTGCCTGAAACGATGTTGAGCGCAACATTCATGGCGGCCGGGGGATGTCAAGAAGGAAGGGCGAAAGGATCGACCTCTCCCCACTTAGGATCGAATCCTGGAGCCGGATCCTGCCGAGAGAAGGGAATCCTAGGATTCCGATGCGAAACCCGCCCAACAAACCACGGCGTTCGCATGGTGAAATCGCAATCGCATCCATCGAGCCGGGCGAGTTCGATAGCGGAGTGGCTTCATCGCCCAGCTTGAGCTAAGAGACATCCTCATGGATTTGATCATTTCGACCGAGGCCCTTTCCGAGGCCTGCAACCGCCTTTCCGCGCATCCGTTCGTAACCGTCGACACGGAGTTCCTGCGGGAGACGACCTATTACCCGAAGCTCTGCCTGATCCAGATGGCGGGGCCCGAGCCGGAGGATGCGTATCTGATCGATCCGCTGTCCCCGGATCTCGATCTCGCCCCCTTCATGGCCCTGATGGCCAATGAGAGCGTCACCAAAGTCTTCCATTCGGCCCGGCAGGATCTGGAAATCGTCTGGAATCTTGGGGGGCTCGTGCCTCACCCGCTCTTCGACACCCAGGTCGCGGCCATGGTTTGCGGCTATGGCGACTCAGTCTCCTACGAGCAACTTGTCAACGATCTCGCCAAGGCACGGGTCGACAAGTCCTCCCGCTTCACGGATTGGTCACGCCGCCCCCTGACGGACGCGCAATTGACCTACGCCCTGTCCGACGTGACCCATCTGGTGCAGGTCTACGAGGCGCTGATGGCGCAGTTGCAGGCGAGCGGTCGGGTGGCTTGGCTCAGCGAGGAAATGTCTGTCCTGACCTCACCCGCGACCTATCAGGCCGACCCGGAAAACGCCTGGAAGCGCCTCGGCGGACGCCTGCGCAAGGCGAAGGAAGTCGCCGTTCTCATGGAAATCTCCGCATGGCGCGAGCGCGAGGCGCAAAATCGCGACGTGCCGCGCGGGCGCATCCTGAAGGACGATGCCCTCATCGACATCGCCGTCTCCGCTCCTCGCAGTGTCGAAGCACTCGGACGCCTGCGCTCCATCCCCAATGGCTTCGAGCGGTCCAAGACCGGCGGCGACATTCTGGAAGCCGTGGAGCGCGGCCTTGCCCGCGACCCGGCAACCATCCCCCTGCCCGAACGCAGCCGCGGGCGTGGCGGATCGGGATCCGTCGTGGAACTGCTGAAGGTGCTGCTCAAGGCGGTCGCGGAGCAGGAAGGCGTCGCGCCGAAGATCATCGCCACCGTCGAAGAGCTGGAAGCCATCGCCGAGAGCGACACGGCGGACGTCCCCTCCCTCCACGGCTGGCGGCGCACCCTGTTCGGGGACAAGGCGCTCGCCTTGAAGGGCGGCCAGTTGAGCCTCGTGCTGGATCGCGGACGGGTGGCGCTGAGGCCGGTTGAATAGTCGATTGATCGGCAGCTGGAGGCGCTCTCAAAGGAGCCCCTTCAGTCGCATCAACCCAAAAGCCGCAACCGTCGCGGCATCCTTGATTGCTCCGCGAAGGATCATCTCCTGCACTTCGCCGATCGGGAAGCTGCGGGAGATCATGTCCTGCTCCTCGCGTTCTCGGTTCGCATCGCCGGGTTCTAGATCTTGCGCAAGGTAGATGTGATAGCCTTGCGTCGAGTAGCCATAGCACTCGAAGAGATGGCCTAGATGCGTCATACGCCGCGCGACAAGGCCGGTTTCCTCTCGCAGTTCCGCGCGGGCGAGATCGAGGGGGTCCATGCCGGGTGTCTGCTCCCACGAGCCTTGGGGGAGTTCCCAATAGCGGCCCTGAACGGGATAGCGATATTGCTCGACGAGATGGATCACCCCGTTCTCGACGGGCACGATCACCGCGAAATCGGATTTCTCGACGACGCCGTAGATTCCGCTCGATCCGTCACGCCGAACGATGGTGTCCTCTCGCACCCGCATCCAACGGTTTTCATAGACGAGACGGGTCGCGGTCGTTCTGATGTCCGGCGCCATGCGGCAAGTGTCCTCAACGTGAATGTCGAGGACACCATGGTTCGGGTTGAATAAACGTTAGCGTCAGCTTGTAAATAGTTTAGCGCCTTTCAGCACCGTCATTCCGGGGCGCCGCAGGCGAGCCCGGAACCCAGAACCGCTGGCCAGTCCTGATGAGACCGCAATCCAACCCGTTGCTTAAAATTCTGAACGGTTGCGGTTATGGGTTCCGGGCTCCGCTCACGCGGCCCCGGAATGACGAGAGGAGAGCGAATTGCGCATAATTCCAAACGGGCTCTCAGCGCCCGAAAATGCCCTTGAAGACCTGCGCGAGCTTGTTGTGTTTCTTCTTGCGCTCGACATCCGCCTGGCTCTTGACCCACGCGATCTGCACGACCTTGCGCTCGCCGACGAAGGGGCGGTGCCCGTGCCAGGAATTGTCTGAACGCAGGAAGGCGAAAACGGTACCCATGACCGGCGGCACTTCCATCGCGAAGGGTTCGAAATCCTGCCCGTTGTAGAGAACGCGCAGCCGTCCGCCGTCATCCGTGCCCCAGTCGTCATTCATGTAGACGAGCATGGTCATGACCTTGGACGGGCCATCGGTGTGGATCGCACCGTATTTCGGCTGCGAGCGCTTCATGATGGTGGTCAGGCGCGGGAATTGATGCAGATCCTGTCCGAACTTGCGCGACAGTTCTTCCGTCAATTCAGGCCCTTCGAGCTCCTCGATCAGGGTCTTGAAGCGGCCGTGAAGGTTGACCTCATCGACGGTCAGATAGCCGGGTTTCGTAATGTTCGGGAAATCGCGGCGAAGATCGTCGATGGCATCGGCCTTCAGCAGACTGGATCCCAACAAGAAATCATAAGGATCGCTCGAACGCTTCGCGTTTCGAATTGCGTTGAGGTCAATGGTCGACATCTTTCAGTTCCTCGACTTTTCGATTTATCTGCAGCGCAGGGTAGCAGGAGGCGCGCCACACAACTAGGGTCCATTCAACCGACCCAAAATGCGACGATAGTCTGAGATGCGGCAATAGCCGCAGGGCTCTTGATTTCCGAGGAATCAAAACCTGCTCGCCCCGGAAAATCGTCTTTCGTTCGTCTCTACCATTCGCGACCGTGACCGGGCAATGCCCTCACTGGCGTTCGCATCGCGACGCCGCTGCCCGTCAGAGGATTTCGATACGCGGTTCGAGGTTCAAGAGCTTGCCAAGTGCCCGCACGCGGCCAATGAGGCGGTCGCTGGCGAGCTCCTTCAAGTCGCTAGGCACCTGAAGCACAACCTGCTCGCCCCGCGCAATCAGTGGCGTACGCGGAAGAATGCCTTCCATCGCCACCGAGACCGGATAGGCGATGCGCATCAAGGCCGCCAGAAGACGTGCGCGCTCCATCAACTTCACGCCAGCCAAAGTCTTGATGCGGGAACTGACCTTGTCCGGCGAAAGTCCTTCATGCCGGAAGAAGATCGCGAGGGCGAGATAGGCACGGCCGGGATGATCGATACCGGAAAACGCGCCATAGGCGATGAGATTGAGGCTTTGCTCGCCCCGATAATCCGGATGCGCGCGCCATCCGATATCGGCGAGCAGGCACGCGGCATGGCGCAATCGCCTGTCGTTCTCGGTTTCCGGCAAACCGACGGATTCGAAGAACCGGCAGGTCCAATCCCACAACTCTTCGCCGTGTCGAGCAGAGCGCGAGCGGAGGAGATTGAGATCGCCCGCCGCCGAGAGCAGCGGATCACGCTCGCGCGTCTCCGCGTCGAGCTTGTCGTAGAGAAGCCCTTCACGTACGCCGAGCGCCGAGATCGCCACTTCTTTCGGCTGGCCCAGGCGTAGAATCTCTTCGAGCACGATGGCGCCGTAGGCCAAGAGGGGGCGGCGGGCCTCCGAAATGCTCTCGATGTCTTTCAGGGTCTTTGCTTCCACTCGCTCGACCAGATGCAGGAAGTCGAGCCCGTCATCCGGCCTGATGGTGTAGCCGTGCATGACATGAAGCGGGTAATCGCGCGCCGCTTGATGCAGCCGCGCCAATGCGCGCCACGTGCCGCCGACCGCGTAGAAGGTGCGTCCGCGCAAATGATCGAGATGTTCAGTCTGGCGCTCCAACGCGGCCCGAACGATCTTCTGCGCTTTCTTGAGAGAGCCGCCGCTGAGATCCTGCAAGGCGAGACCGCCGAGGGGCATTGTGACGCCCTCGCCCACCACTTTGCCCTTCACATCGACGAGTTCGAGGCTGCCGCCGCCGAGATCGCCCACGAGTCCGTCAGGATCGTAGAAGCCGGAGACCACGCCGAAGGCCGAAAAGAGCGCTTCCGTCGCGCCTGAGAGCAGTTGCACTTTCTGCCCGCAGGCAGCGGCCGCCGCTTTCAGAAACGCCGGACCGTTGGATGCGTCCCGTGCGGCGGCTGTCGCCAGAACGAAGACCTTCGAGACGTCCATGGTCTCGCACAGCACGCGGAAACGGGCGAGAGCGCGCAAGGCCCGCTCAACCGCGTCGTCATCCAGACGTCCAGTCGTCGCGACGTGACGGCCGAGACCGCAAAGCACCTTTTCGTTGTAGATAGGCGTCGGCGCGCGCGTGATGCCCTCATAGGCCACCAGACGAACCGAGTTCGAACCGATATCGATGATCGCAATCGGGCGGCCAACCTTAAGGCGTCCCTGAGCCTCGCGTGACGGCATCTCAGCGCTGCCCTCGTTTCTCGAGCGCGCGCGGGCTCGATGTTTTCAGGGATTTGCCGCGGCCGGACAGGCTTGGATTGGTCATGAAATACTTATGTGCGTTGAAGGGTTCTTCGGCCTTACCGGGAACGATGCGCCGGCTCGTGCCGTCCGCCAGAACCGTCCAGCTCTGCTCATTGTCGAGGAGATTGGCGAGCATGATCTGATCGAGCACCTGCTGATGCACCGTCGGGTTCAGGATCGGCAACAGCGACTCGACCCGGCGCTCCAGATTGCGGGGCATGAGATCGGCGGAAGAAAGATAGACATGTGCCTTGGCATTCGGGAGGCCTTGCCCGTTGCCGAAGGCATAGATGCGGGTGTGCTCGAGAAACCGTCCGACGATCGACTTCACTCGGATATTCTCCGACAAGCCCTTGATGCCGGGCCGCAGGCAGCAGATGCCGCGCACAACAAGATCGATTTGCACTCCTGCCGCGCTCGCGTCGTAAAGCGCATCGATGATGTTGGGGTCAACGAGCGAATTGCACTTGAGCCAGATCGAGCCTGATCGTCCAGCCTTGGTGTGGGCGATCTCCTCCTCGATATGCTGCAGCAGGCGCTTCTTGAGGGTCAGCGGCGAAACCGCCATGCGCTCCAACTGCGCGGGTTCCGCGTAACCGGTGACGAAGTTGAAGATGCGGGAAATATCGCGCCCGATCACCGGGTCGGCGGTGAAGAACGAGAGGTCAGTGTAGATACGCGCGGTGATCGGATGATAATTGCCCGTGCCCACATGGCAGTAGGTGATGAGCTGCCCGCCCTCGCGCCGCACAACCATCGAGAGCTTGGCATGGGTCTTCAACTCGATGAAGCCGAACACCACCTGCGCGCCCGCGCGCTCCAGATTGCGCGCCCAGAAGATATTGGCTTCTTCGTCGAACCGCGCCTTCAACTCGACGAGCGCGGTCACGGATTTGCCCGCCTCGGCCGCCTCGGCCAGGGCCGCGACGATGGGTGAATCGGGCGAGGTTCGATAAAGCGTCTGCTTGATCGCCACCACGTTCGGATCGCGCGCGGCCTGCCGCAGGAACTGCACAACCACGTCGAAAGATTCATAGGGGTGGTGGACGATCAGGTCCTTCTGTCGGATCGCAGCGAAGCAATCGCCGCTATGCTCGCGGATGCGCTCGGGAAAGCGCGGATTATACGGCTTGAACTTGAGATCCGGTCGCTCCAGCCCGACGAGTTGCGACAATTCGTTGAGCGCGAGCATGCCCTCGACGACGAACAACTCGGTCTCGAAGGATATTTCGGATTCCTCGGCCACGAACTGGCGCAGATCCTCCGGCATCGCGGCTTCGACTTCGAGCCTGATCACGCTGCCGCGGCGACGCTGCTTGAGCGCGGTCTCGAAGAGACGCACGAGATCTTCCGCCTCTTCTTCCACTTCCAGATCGGAATCGCGGATGACACGGAATGCACCCTGCCCCTGCACGCTGTAGCCAGGAAAAAGGCGCGCGGTGTAGAGCACGATTACCTGTTCGAGGGCGATGAAGCGGGTTGCTCCTGTTTCCGCGAGATCCGGCAGGCGGATGAACCGCTCGACCTTGGACGGTAAGCGGATCAGTGCGTTCAGCACTTTGCCATCGCTCTGCCGCACGAGCTTGAGGGCGATCGACGAGCCGAGATTGGGGATGAACGGGAACGGATGCGCCGGATCGATGGCAAGCGGCGTGAGCACCGGGAAAATGTGGTTGAGGAAGTAATCTTCAAGCCAGACCGCCTCGGCCTTCGCCAGGCCCGTCCCGTCGATGAGGACGATACCCTCCTCCAGAAGAGAATCCTTCAAATCACGCCAGCGGCGCTGCTGGTCGGAGGCGAGGCTCGACACGGCAGCCGCGATCCTGGTCAATTGCTCCTGCGGCGACAGGCCATCCTGAGACAAGGTGCCGACGCCGGAACGAACCTGACCGCGCAGACCCGCTACGCGAACCATGAAGAACTCGTCCAGATTTGCCGCGGAAATCGACAAAAAGCGAAGTTGCTCCAGAAGCGGGTGATTGGCGTTGGAAGCCTCTTCCAACACCCGGCGATTGAATTGCAGCCAGGACAGTTCCCGGTTCACGAAGCGCTGCGGAAACTGCCTCAAGGCCGCTCCATCGAGTTCGATATCCGGCGGCGCCTTAGGTTGCGGCGCATCGGTGACGATCTCGACTTCTTCCAGAACAAGCCCACTCACAGCCGCCTCCGCCTTCTTTCGCGGATTTCGCTTTGCCTCGGATTTGATGACGGTTTCACGACGCTTCGACGACAAGGTCTTCACTCGTTCTCTTCCGTATCCTGCGCGGTGCCGAGGATTTCGGCGGCGATGGCGCGGGAGACGCGCCGCCCACGGCTCAAGGCCTCCTTGTCCAGAGCCGCCACCACGTCGGAGGCTTTCGACAGGGATCGCTCGATCCTGAGAGCAATGTAGTCCACGACCGTGGTGTCGACCACGAGTTGACGGTCGACAAAGAGTTTCACGAGCACAGCCTTCAGAAGCGCGTCGTCCGGCGCATCGAGTGTGACGATGGGCGCGAGGCGCAGGCGCGAGAGAAGGTCCGGCGTTCTCAGCCCCCACCCGTCCGGCGACTTTTCGCATGTGACAAGGATGAAGGCTTTGCGCTCCCGCGCGAGATTGAGGAGGTGGAAGAACGCCGCCTCGTCCATCTCGGCCCGATCGGCATCCTCGATGGCGAGCGTCCCGTTCGAGATCAGGTGCGGAACCTTGTCCCCCGTCACCTCGAAGGCATCGACCGTCCAGGCATGGGCGCTTGCCGCCCAGATCGCCGCCAGATGGCTTTTGCCACTGCCACGCGGACCTTTCAGGATGAGGATGTTATCGGGCCAATCGGGCCAGCGCTCGATCAAGCCATAGGCCTGTTCGTTCGATGGGCTGACGAGAAAATCCTCCCGTTCGAAACGAGGATCGACCGGCAGATCGAAAGTGAGTTGCTTGGGCGCCTCACGCATCGAGATTGACCTTGTCCGTTCCGCGATAGAGCGGGCTTGCCAGATATTCCCTAAGGGCATATCGGGCAATGACCCCGATGGCGGCGGCGAGAGGCACCGCGAGCAGCAGGCCGACGAAGCCGAACAGGGTGCCGAAGGCCAGAAGCGCGAACATCAGCCAAACCGGATGCAACCCGACGGAATCGCCGACCAGCTTGGGGGAGAGGATATTGCCCTCGACGAATTGACCGAAGACGAAGACGGCAAGCGTCGCCAGGATCCACGTCCAATCCGGCCAGAACTGCACAATGGCGACGCCGACGGAGAGGATGAGACCGGTGAGCGAGCCCACATAGGGAATGAAGCTCAGGAGCCCCGAGCCCATGCCGATCAGGGCTCCGAAATTGAGACCGATCATGGTCAGGCCGACGGCATAGAACGTGCCGAGGATGAAACAGACCATGGCCTGCCCACGCACAAAGCCGGCGATAGCCCGGTCGATGTCGCGAAAGATCGCACGGATCGTATCCCGTTGCTTCATAGGCAGCCAGGAATCGACGGTATTCACCATGCGATCCCAATCGACCAGCATGTAGAAGGCCACCACCGGCGTCACGACGAGAAGCGCCATGATGCTGACGAGCGCCCGGCCACCGGACAGGAGGGACTGGAAGACACCGGCGAGCCACTGAAGCCCCTGCGACACGAGATTGCCGACGGAGGTCTGGATTTCCGAGAGCGCACGGGATCCGCCGAGCCGTTCCAGCAGAGGGCCGCCCTCCTGGATCGCAAGCTGCTGAAGACGCGCCACATAGCCGGGCAGTTTTTCGACGAAAGCCTCGACCTGCTGCGCAATAAGCGGGATCAGGATGACGAGCGTGACGATGAACAAAAGAACGAAGATGACGAGGATGACGAGGCTCGCACCGAGACGGCCGACGCCGACCCGTTGCAGCCGGTCCGCCAGGGGATCGAGCAGATAGGCGAGCGCGAAACCCGCCACGAAGGGCAGAAGGATCTCGCGCAGCGTGGTCAGCAGAAAGACCGTGACCGCAAGCGCGATGCCCCAGAATACGAGCTGCCTTTGAAGCGACATCCGGCTTCGTTTCCTTAAAACACGAGAATTCAGGCCGCCATATGCCGCAGCCAGTCTGCGAGATAGGCACTCGCGGAGGCGACGGTCAAGGCGGCCACGGTGAGCATGGCGATATCCTCAAGTCCTCCAAGGTTTACGTCAAAGGCATTGGTGGCCAGGGCGAAGGCGGCAAAGGCGATCTGAGCCGCTGTGTTGAGCTTACTCACAAGGAGAGGTCGGATTTCCACCGGGCGCTCCATCACCCAGGACAGAAGCACGGCGGAAACGATCATCGCATCCCGCGATACCACCACGATGGCAAGCCAGCTCGGGATCGCCCCAACGATGGCGAGTGTGACATAGATCGAAACAAGAAGGGCCTTGTCGGCCAGGGGATCGATATAGGCCCCGAATTCGCTCTGCATGTTGAAGCGCCGGGCGATGAATCCATCGATCCCATCCGAGATGCCTGCGATCACAAAGAGCACGAAGGCGGAAACCCACCGCCCCTGCATGATCATGACGATGACGATCGGGACGATAATGAGCCGAGCGATGGTGATGAGATTCGGAATGGTCATCGCTGGGGATGATGGCGCGCAGACGCTGCGACCGCAACGCTGTTCTGTTTGAATTTCCTCAATTTCAAGCCGACCCAGCCTCACCCGGAGGAATGCGAAGCATCGTCTCGAAGGGCGAGGCGTCTCCAGTTCGCACTGGAACCTCTTTCGAGACGCGGCTTCCAGGACGAGGAGCGAACACCCCCGCTGGACGAAGAAAACAGGTCGCAGCCTCCCTTCAGCCGAATAGCCCTTGCCTCCGGCTCCCTCCCGCCTTACTGCCCATCCCAAACGGGGATTGCCGATGACCAAGAACCCGCCGAATGGCCTCACCTATGCGCAAGCGGGCGTCGATATCGACGCGGGCAACGCCATGGTCGACCAGATCAAGCCTCTGGTGCGTGCCACGCGCAGACCGGGGGCCGATGCCGAGATCGGTGGATTTGGCGGCCTGTTCGACCTCAAGGCTGCCGGTTTCAAGGATCCGATCCTGGTTGCCGCCAATGATGGGGTCGGCACCAAGGTCAAGATCGCTATCGATACCGGCATTCACGACACCATCGGCATCGACCTCGTCGCCATGTGCGTAAACGACATCATCGTGCAGGGCGCGGAACCGCTGCTGTTTCTCGACTATTTCGCCACCGGCAAGCTGTCGCCGGAAGTGGGCGTACACATCGTGAAGGGCATCGCGGAAGGTTGCCGCCTCGCGGGCTGCGCATTGATCGGCGGTGAGACAGCCGAGATGCCGGGCCTTTACGCCAAGGGCGATTACGACCTCGCGGGCTTCGCAGTGGGCGCGGCCGAACGTGGAACGCTGCTGCCGAAGGCGGTGAAGGCCGGCGATGTGCTGATCGGGCTCCCCTCCTCCGGCGTCCATTCCAACGGCTTCTCGCTCGTGCGCCGTATCGTGGAGCACTCGGGCCTTGCCTGGACGGACACGGCCCCGTTCGCCAAAGACAAGACTCTCGGGGCGGCGCTTTTGGAGCCGACGCGGATTTACGTGAAGTCGCTTCTCGCCACCCTGAAGGCGACAGACGGCATCAACGCCCTGTGCCACATCACCGGCGGCGGATTCCCGGACAATATTCCGCGCGTTCTCCCTGAGGGCGTCGGCGTTCGGCTCGATCTCGACGCGATCCAAGTTCCGCCCGTGTTCAGCTGGCTCGCCAGGACCGGCGGCGTGGCTGAAGCTGAAATGCTGCGCGCCTTCAATTGCGGCATCGGCATGATCGTCTTTGCGGCAGCCGACAAGGTTGACGAGGCGATGAAGTGCTTGCAGGACGCAGGCGAAGCGCCGATCCGTATTGGTGAGACGATCGCGCATTCCGACGGCGAGCCGGTTCAGACCTCGGGATCGTTGAAACTCTGATGTCCCGCCGCCGCATCGCCATTCTGATTTCCGGGCGCGGCTCGAACATGACCTCGCTCATCGAGGCTGCGAGCGCGCCGGACTTTCCGGGCGAGATCGCCCTGGTGCTCTCCAACCGGCCCGATGCGGGTGGCTTGGCGCGGGCGCAGGAGGCGGGAATTCCGACGCGCGCCATCGACCACAGGACCCATCTCACCCGCGAGAGCTTCGAACAGGCGCTGGATCAGGCGCTGACCGAGAACGCCATCGATTTCATCTGTCTTGCGGGTTTCATGCGCGTGCTGACGCCCTGGTTCGTGGAACGCTGGGCGGGCAAGATGATCAACATCCACCCATCCCTGCTGCCGCTCTTTCGCGGCACGCATACGCATCAGCGGGCGATCAACGAAGGCGTGCTCGTTCACGGCTGCACGGTGCATTTCGTGGTACCGGAACTCGACGCCGGCCCCATCGTGGCGCAGGCCGTCGTGCCGATCATTCCGGGCGATACGGAAGAGACCCTCTCCGCCCGGGTGCTGGCGCAGGAGCATGTGGTCTACCCGCAGGCGCTGCGCATGATTTGCGACGGGCGGGCACGGTTGGAAAACGGCCAGGTCGTTTTTGCCGAGGGCTGGGACGCGAGCGGTGTGCTGCGTTCGCCGAGTTCAGGGCCTCTCCCCTTCTGAAGGAGTGTCCAGCGCTCTCTGGAACCTCCTTCGAGACGCGGCTGCGCTGCTCCTCAGGATGAGGTGAGATACCAACGTAGCTCCCTAGAAACGCAAATGGCCGGACGAACCCGGCCATGAAATCAAACGCTTTGCCCCTCAAATAGGCCGCTGCAACTTGCATCCGTCGATGGCTGAAAGAGCCTTGCCGCGAGCGCCATCGTTGAAGACGCCCGTGTCGCGATAGGCTTGAACCTCGTCTTCGCTCAGCGCGCGCATCGTCCGCCCGGCATAGCAATCGCACTTGCGGCCGAAGGACATTTCGCTCGCGTTCTGGATCTTGGCCTGGGTCGCGGCGCAGGCCCTGCGCACACGGGCCGTCAATTCAGCGACGCTTTCCGTCTTCAACGCCGGATCCACCTGATACAGCGTGGGTGTATTGGACGCCGCGGCGAGAACCACAGTGGTGGAAACGGCGAGAGCCGCAGCGGCCAGCATCACGCGGATGACGGAACTCATGGGAACCCTCCACAAAATCATTGTAAGCTTAAGGATAGGGTTCGCCGGCGAGGGTCAAGGGCTGGCTCGAAATAGACTTAAAACTTAGTCAGCAACCGGCTCTTCTTTCACCAGGGCCACGCGGTTGTCGTGGAAAGCCGCGCCGCCATAAGGCGCGACCTGATCGGCGCCCGTCAGTGTGTTGATGCCTCGACCGAAGGGATGCGCCGCGTTCGGCCAGATCGATTCCGCGATCAGCACACCTCGCCGGACACCATCATAGAGGCGCGCGCGAAGAAACACCTCGCCTCGCGCATTCCTCAACTTCACCCAATCGCCGTCGACGATACCTTGCGGTTCCGCATCGAGCGGATGGACCATCACCTCGGGCCGCCCCTCCTTCGTCTTCGAAGTCGGGGTTTCCGTGAAGGTGGAATTGAGGAAGTTCCGTGCCGGGCTCGTTGCGAGGCGGAACGGATGCTCCGGCGTCGCCTCCTCGATCACCGCCCAATGGTCGGGCAGCGTGGGAATTTCGGCCCACGGCCCCATCGGCCCGTCGTTCTTCGAGGGAACTTTCGTCCAATCCGGTTTGAAGCGGAACTTGCCGTCCTTATAGCCGAAGCCGTCGAGATAATGCGCCTCGCGGAAGGAAGGCTGCGCATCGATATGCACCTGCTCTTCGAGATTCTCGATGGTGCCCCAGCCGGAATTCTGCAACGTCCAATCGACAATCTCGCGCGGCTCCATCTCGAAGCCGCGATGCCGTGCGCCGACCCGTTGCGCAATCGCGCGCACCACCTCGTGGTTGGAGCGGCATTCGTCGGGCGGATCGACAAGCTTCAATCCAAGCTGGAAATACTGATGGCCACCGCCCTGATAGAGATCGTCATGCTCCATGAACATGGTCGCGGGCAGAACGATATCAGCCATGAGCGCGGTCTCCGTCATGAACTGCTCATGGACGCAGACGAAAAGGTCCTCACGAGCAAAGCCCGCCTTCACCAGTTCCTGCTCCGGCGCGACGGAAACCGGGTTGGTGTTCTGGATCAGCAATGCCTTCACCGGTCCGCCATGGCGCAAGGCTTCCGCATCACCGGTCAGCACACGTCCGATCTGCGATTGATCGAGCTGGCGAATGGTCCCGTCCCGCTCCTCGAGCCCTTCGATCAGCGTCTTGTTCCAATGATAGATTGCGCCGTTGTTGTGGAACGCACCGCCGCCCTCGTATTGCCAACATCCCGTCACCGCAGCGATACAGGAGGCCGCGTGCATGTTGATCGCGCCGTTGCGCTGGCGGCCAAAGCCGTAGCCGAGGCGGAAATACGTGCGCTTCGTCTCGCCGACGAGTTTCGCGAAAGCCTCGATCTCTTCCACGGAAAGACCTGTGATCGCAGACGCCCAGGCCGGATCGCGGGTGCGTAGATGTTCTTCGAGTTCGCGCGGGCAATCGGTGTAGCGTTCGAGATAATCCCAATCCGCGTAGCCGTCGCGGAACAATACATGCATCACGGCGCAGGCGAGCGCGCCGTCGGTGCCGGGCTTCACGAGAAGCGCCATGTCGGCCTGCTTCATCGTGGCGTTCATATAGATGTCGATAGCGACGATCTTCGCGCCGCGGTCCTTCCGGGCGCGGGCGGCGTGGGTCATCACGTTGACCTGCGTGTGAACCGGGTTCGTGCCCCAGATCACCACGCAATCCGACAGAGCCATCTCGCGCGGATCGGGCCCGGCGAGTTTGCCCGTACCGGCAATGTAACCGGTCCAGGCCATGGTGGTGCAGATCGTTGAGTATTGGCCCGAATAATTCTTCACGTGGCGCAGACGGTTGATGCCGTCGCGCATCACGAAACCCATCGTCCCCGCATAGTAATAGGGCCAGACGGATTGAGCGCCGAAATCCCGCTCGGCCTCCAGAAACCTTTTGGCCACGATATCGAGCGCCTCGTCCCAAGAGATGCGCTCGAACTGCCCGGAGCCCTTCGGCCCGATACGCCTCAATGGGTGCAGCAGCCGGTCGGGATGATGAATACGCTCGGCATAACGCGCCACCTTCGCGCAGATAACGCCCGCCGTGTAGCCGTTGGTCTTCGCCCCATGCACCCGCCCGATGGACCGCCCTTCAATCACCTCGACATTGAGCGAGCACGATGACGGACAATCGTGCGGGCAAACGGAGGGGCGATGCTCGATACGGGGGGCTTGATTCATGGCAGGCGCATGATGGGGGAGAGGCCCGAAAATGGAAAGGCCGCCCGGAGGCGGCCTAAGGAAGCAATGTCCGGATAGGCGATCGCCTTAGCCGACGATCTCGTTGCCCGAGAAAAACTGGGTGATTTCGATTTTGGCGTTGTCCTGGCTGTCGGAGCCGTGGACCGAGTTCTCGCCGATGGACTTGGCATAGAGCTTGCGGATGGTGCCATCGGCAGCGCTCTCGGGGTTCGTGGCGCCCATGATCTCGCGGTAACGAGCGACGGCGTTCTCACCTTCGAGAACCTGCACGACGACCGGGGCCGAGATCATGAAATCGACGAGCTCACCGAAGAAGGGGCGTTCCTTGTGGACTGCGTAGAAGGTCTCGGCTTCGCGGCGGCTCATCTGAATGCGCTTCTGCGCCACGATGCGCAGGCCGGACTTCTCGATGACGGCGTTGATCGCACCGGTCAGATTACGCTGGGTCGCATCGGGCTTGAGAATGGAGAAAGTGCGCTCGGTGGCCATGGAAAACTCGCTCTTAAAGGGAAAATCGTTGGAGTGGCGCGCTTATAGCGGCGAGGCTCGTTTGCCTCAAGGGCTTTCGGGGAGCGCGGTTAAAGGCCTGTTGGAAAGCACAGCCACCTCCCCTACCTTGTTACACGACCGGCCCATCCGAAGGCCGGCATCGGGAGTGAAACATGAAGTTTGTAAATCTCGCGGCCCCTCTGGCCCTCGGCCTCTCCATCCTTAGCCAAGCGGCGAGCGCTCAGCCGGCCGATCCAACCGGTACCTACTTGAGCGAAAGCGGAGAGACCCGCGTGAAGATTGCCAAATGCGGGCAAGTCTTTTGCGGCACCATCATCAGCGTCCAGGGCGAGGCTAAAGACGCGAACAACCCCGATCCTGCTCTCAAGACCCGCAATCTCGTCGGCGTACACATGATCTCCGACATCAAGCCCGCCGGAGAGGGCTTTACGGGGCAGCTCTACAACTACAAGGACGGCAAGACCTATACCGGCAAGATGAACTTCCAGGGCCAGGCCATGAAGCTCTCCGGCTGCGTCCTCGGCGGCTTGATCTGCCGGACGCAGACCTGGTCGAAGGTGAATTGAGGAAAACCCGATCGGGCATCCTCCGCAGCCGCGCTTATCGAGAGGCTCCGGTTGATAAGAATAAAATCGTTTCGACACTCAAGATGAGGCGCGCTATGAAGTAACAATGCGCAACTAAGAGTTTCGGAGCCTCATCATGCTAAGAACCCTCCTGGCCCTCGCGCTTGCTGTATCGAGTGTCAGCACCTCTTACGCTGCAGAGTGCACACCATCCCTGCATAAGCGCTGGGAAGAAGCGATGATCGAAGTCGCGCAGATTCATCGCATTCTTCTGCATTCCAAAAGTGTTGACCCCGATACCAAGACCCTTTGCCGGATCGTTAAATCAGTTTCAGACATCTCCGAAGTCGGAAATGAATACTTTCCGGCATGCGATCCGCTAAGCGCTTCGCACGGCCGCGTCTTGATTCTGCGAATAAATGAGGTCTTGGCGAAAACAGACATCTCGCCCTGCTCAAAGCCTGTAGGAAAGACGAAGTAACCTTCGACACCCCGGGCCTCTCCAGGTTACCTCTGCGGGGCAGTAGGCAGCTTAATTGGAGATTCACAGCGTAAGCTATGCCGAATTCCTTGCTGCATCCGGCATAGCCCTGACTTTTACCGCGCCTTCTGGCCGAACAGAACGGCCTGAACCGCAGGGTCTTGCAGATTGGTCGTCGAGCGGCTTTCCGCATTAACCGCGAGACCGCGCTGAACCGCCGGGCGCGCGAGCACTCGCTCGAGCCAACGTTTCACGTTGGGGAAATCCTCAATGTTCTGCCCCTGCCGCTCCCAGAGCTTGGCCCAGCCGACAATCGCCATGTCGGCGATGGAATACTCGCCCGCCACATAGTCGCGATCCGCGAGACGTTTGTTCAGAACGCCGTAAAGGCGGTTGCTCTCGTTGGTATAGCGCTCGATGGCGTAAGGGATTTTCTCGGGCGCATAGATGCGGAAATGATGGGTCTGGCCGAGCATGGGGCCGAAACCGCCCATCTGCCAGAAGAGCCATTGGTCGACTTCGACACGCTGCCGTTCGTCCTGCGGATAGAACTTGCCTGTCTTGCGGCCGAGATATTGCAGGATCGCGCCGGATTCGAAGACCGAGAGCGGCTTGCCGCCGGGACCGTCTGGATCGACGATGGCCGGCATCTTGTTGTTCGGTGAAACCGCCAGAAACTCAGGCGCGAACTGGTCGCCCTTGCCGATATTCACCAAGTGAACCGCATAGGGGAGCCCACATTCCTCCAGCATGATGGAGATCTTCCATCCGTTAGGAGTCGGCCAGTAATACAGGTCGATGGGCTGTTGCGTGGAAGCCGCCATAAATAGCCTCTCAGTGTTCCTGACATCGGGTCGGGAGTTGAGGTTAAGACATAAGATCGATTGCGGCACTAATCCAAGGCAGGAATGCAGTGGATAGAGCGCATGGCAGATCCTCCCCCCTTGCATGTTTCATTGTTTCATAATGGAATGACCAAGAAGCCTCACTTCATAAGGCATATGGGAGTTTTCCATGACAAACCGCATTCTCCGGACCGTTCTCGCCGCTGCCGCTATCGTCGCGCTTGCCGGGCCTGCACTGGCCGAGACCAAGCCGAAGAAGGAACCGACCGCCGGCCAACTCGCCGCTCGCGAGCGGATGCACAAATGCAGCGCGGAGTGGAAGGAAGCCAAGGCCGGCGGCAAGGTGGCCAAGGACGCCAAATGGCCGAAATTCTGGAGCGAGTGCAACACGCGCCTGAAGGCCGGGAAAGCCTGAGCCTTTCATCAACCTTGCGTCATATGAAGATATGAAGCCCGACCGATTGGTCGGTCGGGCTTTTTCTTTAAATCTTCTTCTTGAAGCCCTCGTGGCTGCGCGCAAAGCCGATCCGCTCATAGAAGCGGTGAGCGTCCTTGCGGGTCTTGTTCGATGAGAGTTCGAGCATGGAAGCCCCGCGCTTGCGTGCTTCCTCTTCCGCGAACGTCATCATCTTCGCACCGATCCCGCGAGAGCGCTCGCTGGCGCGGACTTTCACGCTTTCGATCTTCACCCTGAGCGCGCCCCGCCCGGTGAGGTTGGGGATGAAAGTCAGTTGAAACGTGCCGACGACAATGTCGTCCGCAACCGCCACGAAGAGCAGGTTGTCAGAATTGGCATCGATAGCGGCGAAAGCCTTCTCGTAGGCAGGCACATTGGCAGGTGTCCAGGTGTCGCCATGGGCGCCGAGAGCGTCCTCCTCATGCAGGCGGATGATCGCTTCGAGATCCTCCCTCCCCGCCTGACGAATAAGAAGATCGCTCACGCTGCCGCCTTACTCTCGTGCGGCAACAGGCTCGCTGGTGGGGCAAACCCCGGCAGGGCTTCGACGCGCTTCATCCACGCGGCAATGTTGGCGTAAGGGACCATATCGATCCCGGCTTCTCCTGCGAAGACCACGGCCCCGTAAATATCGATATCCGCGATGGTGAGCCCTTCCCCGACGATCCAGCTGCGGCCCGCAAGATGCTCGTCGAGTACTTTGAGTGCCACACGGCTGAGACCGGAATACTCCTCGAGCATCTCGGGAGTTCCGGGGCGGATACCGAGTTTGATGACGCGTGCGCGGTAGATCGAGGACGAAAGCCTATCGAAATCCCAGAACATCCATTCGCGGGCCTGCAGACGCTCATCGAGCGTCGCGCCACCGAACTTAGCAATCGTGTCGGCGAGATATTCGAGGATCGCCGCCGACTGGCACAACTGGCGGCCATTGGACTTGTCGAGGAGAAGCGGCACTTGACCGTATCGCTGCTTGGCAACGTAATCGGGCCGCTTGTGCTCGCCCTCACGTAAATTCACATGCACGTAGTCGAACGCCTGACCCGCCAGTGATAGCATCAGGCCGACCTTATAGGATGGTCCCGAAACGAATATGCCATGAAGCTCGAAACGCGCAGACATCGACACTCTCCCTGATCTTTTTGAATTGACGCATTTCTTGCGCAAAGCGGAAAATGCGTGGCGCACAAGCGTAGTCGATTGATTAGCGGCGCGGAAGAGACAGAATAGGAGACAATGGAGAGCCTCATGCCGAACATCGCGCGCCAAAAGAAACTTTTGCAGCAGGCCGTGGCCATCGCCGCGCTTCTTCCCGTCGCCGTCGGGCTCTATGGCGTGCTGTTCGGGGGACGCCTCACCGGCGAGCCCATAGGCATCTCGGCCGACAGCCATTTTCGTTATCTATCCGGGCTTCTCCTCGCCATCGGTCTTTGTTTCTGGAGCACATTGCCGAACATCGAAACGAAGACCGGGCGTTTCAGGCTGTTGACCACGATCGTCGTGCTCGGCGGACTCGGACGCGTCATCGGCCTTATGCTGACCGGCCTGCCCTCGTTCTTCATGCTCGGCGGGCTCGTCATGGAACTGGTCGTAACGCCCGCCTTGTGCCTTTGGCAGACGTACGTCGCGAACCGCTATGCGGAGGAGTTCGGGGTGACAGAGTTGAAAGAGAGCGTTTAACGCCCCGTCATGGCCGGGCCTGTCCCGGCCATGACGAATGCCGGGGCCGTTCAAAGCAGCGCTATAGCGCCTTGTCGAACCGAATCTCCGAGGTGTTCGAAACATCGCCGATATCGCGTGACGACCCTTCGGCACGAGCGTAGCCCAGGCGCTCGTAGAGCCGGTGCGCATCGGTGAAACGGGTGTCCGACCAGAAGAACATGCGCGTGGCTCCGCGCGCCTTCGCATGCTCTTCGACCAGACGCACCAGCGCGACGCCGAGGCCCTTGCGGCGCTGATCGGGGCGCACATAGAGGCGGTGCAGCTCGCCGGCATCCTCTTCCGGATAATCCACCGCCGCACAGGCGCAGACGCGCCCGCGTTCGTCTTCCAGCACCCAAAACACACCGCCTCTGCCCGCAAAGGTCGAAGCAGGTTCGCGCAAGTCGCGCAGGTCATCATGCGGGTCGACATAGCAGCCGGGATATTCCGCGAAGCAGAGCGCGAAGAGACCGAACAGATCCTGCGCGTCACTGTCGATGGCAGGGCGAACTGGAAGAGAAATCACGTCATTCATCAGGCGGTTTTTCCTCCGGCTGCGGCCATTTCCGCAACCTTCCGTTCGAGCATTCCATGCATGAGGCGATAGGCTTGCGTGGACAGATGAACGCCGTCGATCGTAGCGCCCGTCTTCGCGTGGCCGTCCGCCGTGCTCAACGCGCTATAGAGATCGATAACAGCGTGCCCGTGATGCGTTGCGATTTGCGTGATCTCGCGAGCCAAAGCCCGCATGGCCTCGTGCGAATAGAAGCTCGTCAGACGTTTGTTCTGCTCCACCGGCGGCGGCGTGAAGGCGATCAGCGCGACGCCCGAGGCCGAGAACAACCTGACGATCTTCTCGTAGAAGGTCGCGACAGTCGCTAGATACTCTTCGCCGTGTCCCTTCTTGGCATCGTTCGTACCGACGAGGAGCGCGGCGACGCGGGGTTTCGCCGCGTTGAGCAATCGCTCGATCTTCGGTTCCAACGCCTCCGTCCAGATGCCGGAATAACCGGCATTGATGACGGCATGGGGCCCAATACGGTTCCAGTAAAAACCCTCGACGATGGAATCGCCGATGAAGAGCAAACTCTCCGGCCCCGCCGCGCCGATATGCGATCCGACGACGATGTCCCGGATCAGCCAATGCGATGCGAAGGGGTTCGGTTGCGTCACGACAGTTCTTATTCGATCCCGAGTTTAGATTTCAGAAGATCGTTCACAGCCTGCGGATTGGCTTTGCCGCCGGTCGATTTCATGACCTGGCCGACGAACCAGCCGAGCAGCGTGGGCTTTGCCTTCGCCTGCTCCACCTTGTCGGGGTTGGCGGCAATGATCTCGTCGATGGCCTTCTCGATGGCACCCGTATCGGTGACCTGCTTCATACCGCGCGCTTCCACGATCTGACGCGGGTCGCCGCCTTCGTTGAAGACGATCTCGAACAGGTCTTTCGCAATCTTGCCGGAGATCACGCCTTCGCCGATCAGATCGACGACGGCGCCGAGCTGCGCAGCTGAGACAGGCGAAGTTGCGATATCCTTGCCTTCCTTGTTCAGGCGGCCAAACAACTCATTGATGACCCAGTTCGCAGCGATCTTGCCGTCGCGGCCCTTCGCCACCTCCTCGAAGAAGTCGGCGGAAGCGCGCTCGGCCACGAGCACACCCGCGTCGTAATTCGAGAGACTGTATGCGGCGACGAAGCGAGCCTTCTTGGCGTCGGGCAACTCGGGCAAGTGCTGCGCCAAATCGTCCACATAGGCCTGATCGAATTCCAGCGGCAACAGATCCGGATCGGGGAAGTAGCGATAATCATGCGCTTCTTCCTTCGAGCGCATGGAGCGGGTTTCGCCCTTGCCCGGATCGAACAGGCGCGTTTCCTGATCGATGGTGCCACCATCCTCGATGATACCGATCTGGCGGCGCGCCTCGTATTCGATGGACTGGCCGATGAAGCGGATGGAGTTGACGTTCTTGATCTCGCAACGCGTGCCGAGGGGCTCGCCGGGACGGCGCACGGAAACGTTCACGTCTGCGCGCAGGTTGCCCTTCTCCATGTCGCCGTCGCAGGTGCCGAGGTAGCGCAGGATGGTGCGCAGCTTGGTCACATAGGCCTTGGCCTCTTCCGATGAGCGAAGATCCGGACGCGACACGATTTCCATCAGCGCGACGCCGGAGCGATTGAGGTCCACGAAGCTCATGGAGGGGTGCAGGTCGTGGATCGACTTGCCCGCATCCTGCTCCAGATGCAGGCGCTCGATGCCGACCGTGATGGTCTCGGTGTCGGACACGTCGACGATCACTTCGCCCTCGCCCACGATGGGGCTCTTGAACTGGCTGATCTGGTAACCCTGCGGGAGATCCGGATAGAAATAATTCTTCCGGTCGAAGGTGCTGCGGTGGTTGACCCGCGCCTTCAGGCCGAGCCCGGTGCGGATGGCCTGACGCACGCATTCCTCGTTGATCACGGGCAGCATGCCGGGCATCGCCGCATCGACGAGGGAAACGTGGCTGTTCGGATCGCCGCCGAAGGCGGTGGATGCGCCGGAAAACAGCTTTGCCTGGCTCGTGACCTGGGCATGGATTTCCATGCCGATCACGACTTCCCAATCGCCTGTCGCGCCCTTGATGAGCTTCTTCGGGTTGACCGGAGCGTTCATGCCGTCTCGCGCCTCAAAATTTCGTTTTTCTACGACCGGAGTAAGTGCCATCGCCCGCCGCGGTCAACCCCTTTCAACCTGAACGCACGTTCAGATAAGCATGAAACCGCAACAGTAATTTCGGCGCCCATTCACAGTTCTTTGACCAACCCGGTCAAGCTCGCATGAAACTGCCTGTGATGTTGAGCGTTTAACTCCCAATCGAAGGATCGAGGAGTTAACAATGGCAATTGACCGAGACCCGAACAACTATGATCGCGACCGTGATATCTATGACTTGGAAGGTCGGAGGTCTAATACTCTCGCTTATTTGATTGGCGGATTAGTCCTAGCCCTGGGTCTTCTTGCCTTTCTCTTCTATGGCGGCAACCGCGACGTAACCACGACCGGCACCATTACCCCGCCGCAAACCCAGACGACACCGCCTGCACCGATGCAGAGCAAACCTGTCGCACCCCCCGCCTCTCCTCTGAGCCCGCCTGCATCTCCGGCGAACCCGACAGCTCCGCAGCAATAGGCTCGAGCCCCGCTCTTTTCGAAAGGGCCCGCAACCTCCGCGGGCCCTTTCGCGCGCTCATGCCGCGTCGGACACGATCTTCCGATCCGGTGTGGTGATGACCGCGATTCCGGTGAGGACCATCACGATCCCGCCCCAGACCAGTGGCCTCAACGTCTCCCCCAAAAAGAACGCGCTGATGGCGACGCCGATGGGCACGCGCAAATAACCCTGCGCCGTGACGCCGACGGAACCCAGCGTCTGAACGAGCCGGAAGTAGATCGTGAAGGCGAGAGCGGTCGAGAAGACGGCCAGGGCAACCAGAGCCAGAACCGATTCAGCGGATGGCTGAAGCGTCCAGGGTCGATCCACAGCCAGGCTGAATGGGAACAGGATGACGGCTCCGCAGATCAATGACCCGGCAGCCGTGGCCATCGGGTCTATGCCCTTGAAGCGCTTTCCGAAAATCGCAGCACCCGCATAGCAGAATGATGCGAAGATAATGGCGCATTGAGCGAGGACCTCGCGCCCGAGACCGCTCAGCGCCTGCGGGCCGACGATGACGCAAGCCCCCAACAGACCGAGCACGACGCCGATCAGCTTGCGCGGACTCGTCGGTTCGTGGCGGAACCAGAGCCATGTCATGAGGAAAGCGAAGACCGGCGTCATCGAATTCAGCGCGACGGCGAGACCCGCATCCACATCGGCTTCCGCCCATGCGATGAGTGTGAAGGGAACGACGCTGTTGAGGCAGGCCTGCACCGCGAAGTCTTTCCAGGCGGCCCTGTCACGCGGCAGGGAAACTCCGCGCATCCGCATCACGACCAGCAACACGGCCCCCGCGATGGCGGTTCTCGCCGCGATCAGAGTAACCGGCGGGATGGTCTCGATACCGATCTTAATGAAGGTATAGGCAGCGCCCCACAACGTCGCGAGAACAACGAGTAAGGCAAGTTCCAACGCGTGGCGGGGTTGTGCGGTGATGGGCATAGCCATCTTATCCATCCTATGAATCGAGGTTTGCGATGACCTCAGAAATGCCACCACCGGGGGCCATGGTCGCCCCCGAATGCTTCGGCCACGACCGAAATGTCTCATGCTGCGCGTCGGGCGCAAGCGGGATAGGATTGTCCTATGACAAATCTTGTTTCAGGCATCGTTCTCGCGGAGATCGCCGCTTCCATCGGGGATGTCTCGCGCGCCAACATTCTCTCCGCTCTGATGGATGGCCGCGCTTTGACGGCGAGCGAACTGGCGTGGCACGCCAATGTGAGCGCACAAACCGCGAGCGGGCATCTCGCCAAGCTGGTCGAGACTTCACTTCTCGCCGTCGAGAAACAGGGTCGCCACCGCTATTATCGCCTGGCGACTCCGGAAGTGGCGCATGCCATCGAGGCCTTGATGGCGGTGGCGTCAACTGGGCCGAAGCGCTATCGCCCCGTCGGCCCGAAAGATGAGGCTCTTCGCAACGCACGAACCTGCTACGACCACCTCGCGGGTCGCCTCGGCACAGCCATCACCGAAGCCCTGACCGCGAAGAAATATGTCGTCCTTTCCGAAAGCGCTGGAGCGTTGACGGATGAGGGTCATCGCTTTCTCTGCGATATCGGGATCGATCTCGCGCCAGGGCAAGACCATAAGCGCGCTCTGTGCCGCACGTGCCTCGATTGGAGCGAGCGCCGCCCTCACCTCGCCGGACATCTTGGAGCCGCCCTTTGCACGCACATGTTCGAGCAAGGCTGGGTCGAGCGTATCAAGGACAGCCGCGCGCTTACCGTGACATCAGTGGGACGCAACGGCCTCAAGGAGTTCTTCGATATCGAGGAACAAAGCTGAGGGCGGGCCATTACGCCTCGAGGAATTCTGTCGCCACAATGGAACGGGAGGATCTTCGACATGGCCACGAAAGCGAACTTCACGCCTGAGGAATGGGCTCGCGTCGTCGCTAGTCCGATGGTTGCCGGCATAGCGATCACCGCGGCGGATCCGAGCGGATTATGGGGCCTGATGAAGGAATCCATGGCGAGCGGATGGGCGCTGGTCGAGGCGAAGCAGAACGCGAACGCCGATACGCTCGTCAAGGCTGTCGCGGAAGACCTCGCAGATCCGACGACGAGAGACGCCGTGCGGCATTCTTTTCAAAATCGCTTCAAGAGCAGTCAAATATCCGACGTCAAACAGAAGGCGATCGACGAATTACGTGGCGTCTCCGCGATCCTCGATGCAAAAGCCCCGGACGATGCCCCTGCCTTCAAGGGATGGCTGGGCTCCGTGGCGGAGAAGACAGCAGAAGCCAGCAGTGAGGGTGGGTTCTTAGGAATCGGCGGCGTCGCTGTCAGCGATGCCGAGAAGGCGACCCTAGCCGAAATTACGAGCGCACTCGGCTCCTCGCACGCAGCGGTCTGAAAGGCCCGCTTATCGCCCCGATACGCGCCGCACGGCGTAGGCTACGCTCGCCCAGACGAGAGCCGCGATGGCCCTGACCGGGTAGAGCGTCGGCGTGTCATGACTGATCGGCGCGATCCAGGGCAGACCGATGCCGGTCACGATCCACGAGACGATCACCGACACACCCAACGCGGCGATGGCCGCAATGAAGACCTTGCCGAACTGCGTCGCCCGCCACCCAAGCCAGACCGCCACCGCGATCAGGACCGGATCGAACGCCGCGAGAAGCCAGACGTGAAGCGGAATGGAGGGAGGCGTCACGCCGACCACCACGCCTTCGGCAAGCTGATGCGGCCAGCCGCATCCTCGATCACCTGACCGACGGCAAAGAGTGTCTCTTCATCGAAGGCGCGGCCGATGAGCTGGAGGCCGAGCGGCAGGCCCTGGGCGTCGAGCCCGGCGGGAACCGCAAGGCCTGGAAGGCCCGCCATGTTCACCGTCACCGTGAAGATGTCGTTGAGGTACATCTCGACCGGATCGCCCGAGCCCTTCTCGCCGATGCCGAAAGCGGCGGACGGCGTGGCTGGCGTGAGGATCGCGTGAACGCCGGAGGCATAGACCTTCTCGAAATCCTGCTTGATCAGCGTGCGGATCTTCTGCGCGCGGACGTAATAGGCGTCGTAGTAACCGGCCGAGAGCACATAGGTGCCGATCATGATGCGGCGCTTGACCTCGCGGCCGAAACCTTCGGCGCGGGTCTTCTCGTACATGTCGGCGATGTCCTTGCCCGGAACGCGCAGGCCGTAGCGTACGCCATCGTAACGGGCGAGGTTCGAGGACGCCTCAGCCGGAGCGACGATGTAATAGGCGGGAAGCGCGTATTTGGTGTGCGGCAGCGAGACTTCGACGATCTCGGCCCCGGCATCGCGCAGCCACTGCGTGCCCTGATCCCATAGTTTTTCGATCTCGGGCGACATGCCGTCGATACGGTATTCCTTCGGAATGCCGATCTTGAGGCCCTTTACGCCGCGAGAGACCGCTGCCTCGAAATCCGGCACGGGAAAATCGACACAGGTTGTGTCCTTCGCGTCGGGGCCGGCCATGGAACGCAGCATGATGGCGCTGTCGCGCACCGTGCGGGCAATCGGGCCGGCCTGATCCAGCGACGAGGCGAAAGCCACGGTGCCCCAGCGCGAGACCCGACCATAGGTCGGCTTGATGCCGACCGTACCGGTGAAGGCCGCCGGCTGGCGGATGGAGCCGCCCGTATCGGTTGCGGTTGCGGCAAGACACAGATGCGCCGCAACAGCCGCCGCCGACCCGCCCGACGAGCCGCCGGGGACGAGATGAGAGCCTTCGATGGAGCCGGACGCGCCCGCGCTCACATTCGAGCCTTCGCGCCGCCATGGCGACACCACGGGACCGAAGGCGCTGGTCTCGTTGGACGAGCCCATGGCGAACTCATCCATGTTGAGCTTGCCGAGCATCACCGCGCCATCGTTCCAGAGGTTCTGGGTGACGGTCGATTCGTAAGGAGGATTGAAGTTCTTGAGGATGTTGGAGCCTGCGGTCGACACCACGTCCTTGGTGCAGAACAGATCCTTGATGCCGAGCGGAATGCCCTCGAGAGCCCGCGCCTCGCCCTTGGCGATCTTCTCGTCCGAGGCCTTCGCCATGGCGAGCGCGTGCTCCGGCGTCTCCAGCACATAGGCGTTGAGCGCCCTCGCCTTCTCGATGGCGTCGATATGGGCCTTGGCGATCTCGGTGGCGGAGAAGGTCTTGGCCTTCAATCCGTCGCGGGCCTCGGCAAGGGTGAGATGGGTGAGTTCGGTCACGGGGCTTGATCTCTCAATCAGCGTCATGGCCGGGCTTGTCCCGGCCATTCACGCCTTAGTTCCTGACGGGGTGGCAGTCGGCCGAGGTTACTCAACCACCTTGGGCACGACGAAGAAATGATCCTCCGTCACGGGCGCGTTGCGGACGATATCGTCGGCGATCCCGCCGTCGGTGACGCCATCCTGACGCTTTTTCATCGCCATGGGCGTGACGGAGGTCATCGGCTCCACGCCGTCCACATTCACCTCGCCGAGTTGCTCGACGAAGGACAGAATCGCGTTCAATTCACCCTGAAGATGAGGAACATCCTCTTCCGTCACCGCGATGCGCGCCAGCCGCGCAATGCGCCGGACCGTGTTCTGATCGACCGACATGAATGGCCAACCCCTTTTCTGGAGCATGGATCCCGGAAAAGCGGGATGCGGTTTTCCGGGGAGATCATGCGAAATTGTGTCTTCGGCGGCTATAACACCCGCTCGCCTGAAGCTGCAATGTCAGATCCGCAGACCGACGGTCTTGTGCGGCACCACGACTTGCGTGCCCTTGCCGTCCAAGGCCGAGACGAACCGGTCCGCATTGGGCAGAACCATCGGAAATGAGCCGTAATGGCAAGGAATCGCGGCTTTCAGCTTGAAATAGCGTTCCACTGCCAGCGCCGCGACCTCCGGACCCATGGTGAAGCGGTCCCCGATGGGCACCATTGCCACGTCCGGCTGGTGAATTTCGGCGATCAGGCCCATATCTCCGAAAATGTCCGTATCGCCCATATGATAGACGGTCGGCTCGCCCGGTGCCTTGACGATGATGCCGTTGGCGCTGCCGAGCGGATAGTTTACCCCCATTTCGACGAAGCCCGAAGAATGGTCCGCTCGCACGAGCGTGGTTGTGAAGCCGCCCTGATCCATTGTGCCGCCCGTTCCCATGGGGGCGAAATTCTCAAGCCCCTGAGAGACGAGATACATGCACAGATCGAAATTCGTGACGACGGTAGCCCCGGTCGCCTTGGCGATATCAAGTGTGTCGCCCACGTGGTCACTGTGACCGTGGGTGACGAGAATGTGCGTCACCCCCTCGGCGGCCTTGTCCCGGCTCCCTTCGAAAGCCGGGTTGCCGGTGAAGAACGGATCGATCAGCACGACCTTGTCGGCGAAATCGAGCCGGAACGCGGAGTGGCCGAACCAGGTGATTTTCATGCATCTATCCTCAGTTGCGAAGCTCTGGGAGCCCGACCTTGACCGGTCCGCCTCCTGAAATGGAGCCTACCAGCGTATCGAGAAGACCAAGAACCGGAAAAAGTCCGGTCTATCAAGTCTCTCGCGTCGAAACCTGCGGTGCTGGACCTTTCGCGGTCGTTCTGGCACTTCACAGGTCCGGGAGGCCTTCCGCCAAGGTTCGAATCGACTTGCCCTGTGCGGAGACTTGGACCAGCCTTCGGACGAACTATCGCCTGAACTCTCCCAGGGCGACCTCGCGTCGAGGAAGTGGGAGACGAGGAGGCCCGTTCCATGACTGCCAAAGACAACGAGTTGACAAAGCTGATCGAGCAATTGCCGCCGAGAGCGCGCCTCATGGGCGTCGACCTCGGCACTAAGACCATCGGCCTTGCCCTCTCCGACATCGAACGCAGGATCGCGACGCCGCTGGAAACGATCAAGCGTGTGAAATTTACGCCGGATGCGGAGCGCATGAAGGCCCTCATCGATCAGCATGATGTGGGCGGCCTCGTGATCGGCCTGCCGCTCAACATGGACGGCACCGAGGGCCCGCGTTCGCAGGCGACGCGGGCCTTCGCTCGCAATTTGGGTCCGCTGATCGGAAAACCCATTCTGTTCTGGGACGAACGGATGTCGACGATGGTCGTCACTCGCACGCTGCTTGATGCGGATGCCTCTCGCGCCAAGCGGGCGGAAGCAGTCGACAAGATGGCGGCCGCCTATATCCTGCAGGGCGCGCTCGATCGATATGAACGGCTTTGCGTCGAGCACGATGCCTTTACGGACGAATTCGGCACCGACGACACCGACGTAGAAACGCCGCCCACAGGCGGCGCTCTCGATCTCTAGAAGATCGGCGCGGAATTCGTGCCACGCGCCGCGGACGCTCAGAAACCGTGCGTCTTGTTCCAGGTGCGAACGCGCTCTTTCTGGATTTCCTTCTGATTACGCCGGTAGTCCTTCACGTAATCCTTGGCCGCTTCCTTGTCGTAGCCATAGCCGGGCGGTGGCGGACGCCAGCCCGGACGCGGCGGAGGAGGACGACGATAGCCATAGCGCGGCGGCGCGTCGTAATAGCCGGGAGGCGGCGGCGGATAATAAGCGCGCGGCGGCGGGCCGTAATAAGCCGGCGGCGGCGGCGGATCGTCATCGAAAAACAGGAATTGAACGCTCTCGACGGTCGCACCCCATCCAGCCGATCCTGTAGCGGAAACGGGGGCTGCGTGAGCACCGCTTGCGAAGGCGAGCCCCGCTGTCACGGCACCGGCAATCCACATGCCTGGCTTCATCTCGTTGTCTCCTCCCCGCGAATCAAACCGGAAGTCGCGGGCTCCTTCTCCTATCTACCTATAACCAGGCTGTTGAACGAAGGATGAATTACCCGTTCAGGTGCCCTTGTACGATCCGACACGCTGAAAGAGCAGTCGCTGAGAAAATGAAAAGCCCGGCGCAAGGCCGGGCTCGACGCGTCACATGCCCCAATAGTAAGGCATTCGCCAATAGTCGTGCAGTTCGCGTTCCCGCTCCCGGTCGGACCAGCTATAGTCGCGGTCTTCTTCCCGATAAAAATCAGGCGCTCCGGTAAGCTCCTCTTCGGTGATGTCGGTGCGATATCCACCGAGGCTCGGATCATACGACAACTTGGCCCAAGGGATTGTGTGCGTCTCCCCGCCAAGTCCGAGGAAGCCGCCGAAGGTCATGACCGCGTATACGACCTTGCCGCTGACTTTCTCGATCATCAGGCGGTCGATCGTTCCGATTTTGCTACCCTTGGGATCGTAGACCTTTGTGCCCTCGACGCGATCGCTGTCGATCATCGGGTTGGGCGATACTGATTGCCCCGCTGCAAGCGTTGCCATTGTTGAATCTCCTCTCAACGAATGCGGGGAGAAATACCCAAAGCGCAGCGGGTTCCATTGAACCTCAGCAGTTTTTTTTCGGAACCTAGGTCCATTCGACGCATTCTCCAACCCGTACTGAGTTCGAAGAGGAGAATGTTGATGCGCCGTTTTTTCATCACTCTTGCCGCGGCCTCGATCCTGTCTGGCGCTGCGATAGCGCAAGAGACATCGACCACAGGAGCGATACCGCCGAGTTTCGTAGCCGTGAAGCCTGACTCCATGCTGAGCTACAATCTCGTCGGATTGGACGTGAGCAATCCAGGCAACGAGACGGTCGGCGAGATCAAGGATCTTGTTTTGGATCAAGGCCGCCTCGCGGGTTATATCGTCTCTGTTGGAGGGTTCCTCGGCATGGGGGATCACTACGTCGTCGTCGATCCTGCTGCCGTCCGAGTCTCTTACAACGCCTCCGATTCGAAGTGGCACGCCATGATGAATACGACAAAGGAACAGCTCAAAGCCGCTCCTGAATTCAAATATGAAGGCAAATGGAAGCGCTGAACGCTGTAGCGCTATGAAATCAGAGGGCCCCGAACGGGGCCCTCTTCTTTGAGTAAAGCGGAGTGCTTCACGGATATCAACTCGCCGAAGTCACAGGCTTCGAGCGAGCATCGCGGCCGCCGATACGGCGCACTAAAAGCCAGTCGATCGACAGGATCGCGATCAGGGACATACCGACGAGCGGATAGACGATCCCGACAAGCACCATAATCGAAAGAACCCCGCGCATCGCCGATTTGTCCGACGGCATTGGCGGCACGCCGAGCATCCTTTTCGGCCGACGCTTCCACCACATCACAGCAGCGGAAATCGACATGACGACAATACCGAGACAGACGACGGCCAGAACGATTTTATTCGCGAGCCCGAATTGCTGGCCGAGATGCGTATTGATGCCCCATTCCATCGCTCGCGCGAACGGGCCGTATTCCGCATAACTCAAATCGAACAAGGTATCTCCCGAATACTGGTCGAGATGGATGACACGCTGCTTCGGGAGATCGTCCGGATAAACCGTGGCGCTATAGACACCGGTCGGCTTGGTCGGGAGGCTCACGGCGTATCCGTGCGTCAGCCCCAGCTTGTCGAAAATTGCGATAGCTGCATCGACCCCAATCGGAGGCGCGACCTTCGGGGATGAGAGCGGCATCTGTGCCTGTTCGAGAGACCATGTCGTCGGTCCTGTCGCCTGTGAAAGTCGCTCGGACGACATAGGCACATCCACGTAAAGGCCTGAAGGATAGCCGTAGTTGCTGCCGTTGGCCCATTGATTGGCATAGTCTCCCCACACGACCGACCAGGGCATGCCTGTCACCGCAAGAAACGTGATGAAGGCCCCGGCGACAATGCCCGTCACTGCATGGAGATCGCGCCAGAACACGCGCTTCTTCGGCGTGCCACGGACTGAAAGAACGCCACCTGTCTGCTTGCGCGGCCACCACAGGAAGATGCCGGTTCCAACGAGCAGAATTGTCCAACCGGCAGCCATTTCAATGAAGCCGCGCGCCACCGGTCCGATGATCTTCAGGCTGTGTAGATGGCGGATCGTCCACATGATCGTGCCCTGGAAGGGCAGCGTTCCGAGAACCCTGGCATCATAAGGATCCACATAGACCACGAGCCGTTCGCCGGACGGAGCTTTGACGGTGATTTCGGCAGAGGATGTCGGAGTGGCAGGCGGCATGATTTTCAAAGCGACGCTCGGCTGCGCGGCAAGCGCTGACGTGATCAAAACGCTTGCGGGACGTTGCGGTGTCTGACGGAGTTCTACCTGCTTCAGGTCTCGATAAACGATACCTTCGATCTCATCTCGGAACAGATAGAGCGCGCCTGTCGTCGCGAGCAGGATCAGAAACGGCAGAACGAGGAGTCCCGCATAGAAGTGCCAGCGCCAGACGACGCGATAAAGGTCGGTAGCGCGCGCGACGCGCTCGCCCTCATTCGAGGTCGCGGAGAGAGTCGTCATCGGGGATGTTCCTCAAATTTATATGTTGGCTGCAGCAGCGGCGCAGGCCGCACACGATGCTTGCCGGTCGCTTTCGCAGCCGGATTCCGCGTCGCTATGCTGGAAATACTTTTAGGCGTTTCGCTCGATCGTACCGGCGGCTCAATGCCCCGAATGATCGACAGCACCGGCTGCGCCGATGGCGTCGACGACGAATTTCACCTGCACTGTTCCGGCCTTCTCGAAAGTGAGCGTCCCGGAGAAAGGCTCGCCTTCCTTGAGCGGCTTCTTCAGATCCATCAGCATCAGGTGATAGGAGCCGGGCTTGAAAGTCACGGATCCTTTCGCCGGCACGACGACGCCGTTCGGCAATTGGCGCATGGTCATGACGCCGTCATTCAGCGCCATCTCATGGATCTCTGCGCGACCCGCGATCTCTGCGGTCACCGAAACCAGC
This sequence comes from Microvirga sp. 2MCAF38, assembly GCF_052115485.1. NCBI lineage: Bacteria > Pseudomonadati > Pseudomonadota > Alphaproteobacteria > Hyphomicrobiales > Methylobacteriaceae > Microvirga > Microvirga sp. 2MCAF38. The sequence continues at coordinate 177,482 of NZ_JBFRGU010000001.1, forward strand.
CGGTCTTCCGCGTCGCCTTCATTTTTGATGGTGAGATAGCCACCACCGACTTTCGCGCCAGCAGGCGTGGCCCGAGACCAGGGGTGCTTGATTTCGAGAGAGCCGATCTTGAATTCATGGGCGACAGCGCCCTGAGTGGCGACGAGGAGGAAAGCACCGATCAGTGCTGCACCAGACTTGGATTTCTTGAACATGATCTTGCTCCGCATGAGCGAGTGCCGTTTCGCAATGCGAGTTGGCGACACAAGGAAAACTGAATGCGGTTGAAAAGATCCGGCGCCTCACGTGAGAGGCGGAACGGACCAGCCTAAACTTTCAGTGGCGGAGCACGCGGATTTCCCGGTGTTCGGACAGAAACCACGACCACATGCTGATCCCTTGCCGGGATCGACACGAGCGTCATGGTCGATTGAAGTGAGATCAGTCTTGCTGTCTGCGGAGGCGGCGCGAAAGCCGCATTGAACATGCCGCAGCCGAGAACACAGCAATTAGGAACATGCGCCTTGTTTGAAGACGCGTCGCCCTCTGAGGTTGACGGGCCGGTAAGGCAGAGAACGGCATGAGCGTCGCTCGTCTGAAGGGGCGCCGCTGTCGAGCCGAGCGTCAGGCCCACCAGCAACGTCTGGATAGCGAGCAGGTAGGCTGCGGCAACCGCAACCCAAGACGCCCATCCTTTTCTGCGCTGCGCTGTCACGCCTTGCGGCCCTTTCGTCGCGCCACCCTGGGAAATCCTTCGGGCAGCGACTGTTTCGCAAATACCGGCATTGACTGAAATTCTCAAGCGCCTTCCCCGCAGCCTCAGCCTTGGGCATATCGCCTGCCGAAGAATTTCATCGAGCCTCCCTTCACCTTCACAATGGGAGAAAATTCGATGCGTGACGTTGGTTCTTCGTCAGTCGCAATTATATAGGAAAAGATACAACGAAGGATCCTTGCCAGTTTCCGCGTCCTTGTCATTCATCTTTTGCTGGTTCAGTCTTTTAAGATCTTAGTGTGTCGAAGTTCCGAAGATCATTCAGGAGAGCGGGTTGCCGCTGAAGGGCCGATGGTGGCAACGCGACTGAAAAAGAACCACCGAGTGACCAAGCGCCCTCCTTTTGAATGCATTTCACTCCTGCTTCAGGGGGGCGGTGCTCTGGGAGCGTATCAAGCGGGCGTGTATGAAGCGCTCGCGGAAGCCGATCTTCATCCCGATTGGGTCGCCGGCATCTCCATTGGAGCGATCAACGCGGCGATCATCGCGGGCAACCCTCCCGAAAGCCGGGTCGGCAAGCTGCGTAAGTTTTGGGAGAGCGTCAGCGACCGGCCCCAACTCGATCCGTTCACCGAGATTTGGCACGCCGTCTTTCAAGGGGAGATGGCTCGCGCCGCGTTCAATCAGCTTAACGCAGCGACCGCTCTTCTCAAGGGTGCGCCCGGCTTCTTCGAACCCCGCGTTCCGCCCCCGTGGCTAGCCGCGCCCGGCTCGCCGAACGCGACGAGCTATTACGACACGAGCATCCTCAAAAGCACCCTCGAGGCGCTGGTGGATTTCGATCGGATCAATCGAGACGGCACGCGGATCGCCCTCGGCACCGTCAATGTCCGCACGGGCAACTTCGTTTATTTCGACAATCGCACTCATACCATCGGCCCTGAACACGTCATGGCCAGCGGCGCGCTTCCGCCCAACTTTCCGGCCATCGAAATCGACGGTGAGTTCTTCTGGGATGGCGGCCTCATCTCAAACACGCCGTTGCAATGGGTGACGGAGGAAAGCGGTGCGCGTCAGGACACTCTGGCCTTCCAGGTCGATCTCTGGAATGCGCGCGGCGAAATTCCCCGCGATCTGGGCGAGGTCGCGGTGCGGCAAAAGGAAATCCAGTTCTCCAGCCGCACACGCGCCAAGACGGACGAATTCAAGCGCGTGCAGAAGCTGCGCGTGGCATTGGCCGGCCTTCTCGAGAAGCTCCCGCCGGAGATCGCCGAAAGCGAGGAGGCCAATATCCTGCGTCCCGCCGCCGACCGAAAGGTCTACAACATCGTTCATCTCATCTACCGCTCGCGGCAATACGAGAAGCACTCGAAAGATTACGAGTTCTCGCGGCTCAGCATGGAGGAGCATTGGCAAGCAGGCTACAATGACGCCGTGCGGACTCTTCGCCATCCGGAGATCTTCGAACGCCCCAGCAGCCTCGGCGGCGTATCGACCTTCGACCTCTCACAAAGTGGAGCCGATTGATCGCGGATAGATCGCCTATGACCTTCCTTTAATCACCCATTCTTCTCCAGAAACGGTGACCGATGATGCGTCCGACCTTGTTCTTCCTGGCTTTGGGGCCTCGATCACGCTTTCGGCCTGCAACAGCTGATCCCGGACAGGTGGTGCAAGCTGGGCAAATGATCGTGCAGATATCGCAGCTCACCGAGCGCGAGGCTGTCTTCTCCATCGCGCCGCAGCGGATCGCCTATGCTCGCGTAGGCATGCCCATCAAGATCTGGCTGCAGGAAAAACCTTTTCCCATTGGGATAGATGTGATTCTCGTGTCCGACCAGCCACAGGTCGTGAAGCAGGCCATCGGCGGGTTTACGGAGGCTTTGTTCGAAGCCATCGGCATCGTACTTCTGGTCAGCTTCGTCAGTCTCGACCTGCGCGCGGGGCTTGTGGTGGCGCTCTCGATCCCGCTCGTTCTGTCCATCCGATGGCCTTCGCAATCGTCGGCGGCCTGGCCGGCGCAACGGTGTTGACGCTGATCTTCCTGCCCGCTCTTTACGTCGCCTGGTTCCGGGTTCAGGAGCCTGGCGATTCCGCCATGGCTCAAAGGCCCCCTGGACAAGGCGGGATTGTGGGCAACGTCGCAACACCGACCCGCTAGGCGGCAACAGGCAGCCTAGCGATATCCCCGTTTAACGCGTTGCTCCCTGGACGCGAATGACAACTCGCAAAGGGCCATATTCCGTCTGCGTCCGTGCATCGAAGGTAAGGCGCCCATCGCTCGCAATGCGTGTGTTGTCGTGAGAGCGAGAGCTCGGGCCTCCCATAACGACATCCGACCGGATCCGACCAGAGACCCGGAGGCACGTTCTGGTTCCGGGCACCGAGGTAAAGCCGGGCATGCAGGAATGGGCGATGCCTACCGGTAGAGCGGCTGCCTCACGGGGCGACGCCCCAGCGGTATCCGACATCGCCATCAAAAGCAGAACGGGTAAGGCAAGCCTCATCTTCATCGTTCATGCTCCCTAGTCGACCAACCGCAAACTCCTTCAGGCTCTTCGTAATTTAACCGGATCCGGCCCGTTGTCGAATAGCGCGCGAGGACTAATTCACCGGGCATGGTCTTAAAGGCAGCAAGATCCATCTGGAGGATCACCATGAAATTGGTTTCGGGCACCCTGGCCGCGGCATTGTTGCTTTCAATTCAGCCCGTCGCCGCGCAAAGCAGCAACAACAACGCGGGCGCCTTCGGCGCCATGAACCCCGGAGCCTACGGCAACGGCGGCGGCGGACAGAGCGATAATCAGAAGATCCTCGAGGAAACGGTCAAGAAAATGCGGGACGGAACGTATACCAACGACATTCGCAAGGCTCAGGAGAATGTAGAGGCTTATGCGCGCCTGCGGGCACGCGAGGGCAAAATCCCCTAAGAGCGGCTGGACAGAATTCCCCGCCGCAACCGACCACTGACAGAGGCTGCCTTTAGGAGCGGCCTCGTTTTCGTGTTCTGAAAAGGCTCAAAGGTGTGTCCTGCAAGCCACGCTGTCAGAACGTTAGAATACATTTCCCAATCGCCGGTTGACACAGCCTCCATTCTAAGTTGATTTTCCCAAGCTAAGCAGGGCTTCCCCTCCTCGTCGGGGAGCAAAGGAGTTCAACGGATGATGTTCGCCAAGCATCTTCTCGCCGCATCCGCCTTCGTTTTTGCCTTAGTCACCGGTGCTCAGGCCGCGGATCTTCCCGTAAAGAACGCCGCTCCGGTCGAATATGTCCGGATCTGCTCGACCTACGGTGCGGGTTTCTTTTACATCCCCGGAACAGAGAGCTGCCTGAAGATCGGCGGGCGCGTCCGGGCCGAGATGATGTATGTCGAACCCATTACACGGGGGAACGACATCCTAGGCTCCAGGGTGCGCGGACGCATTCAGCTCGACCACCGCACGGCGACCGCCTACGGCCTGTTGCGCGCCTTCGTTCGGTTCGAGATTACGCGCGTTTCCGGCCTCCCCTACGGACAGCCCGGTGTGATCGCGCTCCAACCCAACGTTCCTCAGGCCTATATCCAATTCGGAGGTCTCACCGCCGGTCAGGTGACATCCTTCTTCTCGAGCCCGGATCTGCCTATCGTTCACATGGGCACTCTCCGCTATGACGACGCGCCCGAGGTAATGCTGTTCGCGTATACCTACTCCTTCGGCAACGGCTTCTCGACGTCGCTTTCGATCGAAGACGGGCTCGGCCGCAGACAGATCAATCCTTACACGCCCATCCCAACCACGAGCCCCCTCGTCTATGGTGGCGAAAGGCTGCCGGATGCTGTCGCCAACATCCGTTACGTCGGGACATGGGGGACGGTGCAGCTCGCCGGTGCGCTCCATCAAATCCGGGATGCAGGCGTGGCGAATTCGATCGTCAACGACGTCGTTGTTCCGGGACGCGTCTTCGCCGGGACGAAATACGGCTACGCCGTCAGCCTGCAGGGCAGCGTGAATCTCCCCGAGATCGCTCCCGGCGACGGGGTGTGGTATGCCCTGAGCTACGTGAACGGCGCGCTGAGCTATCTCGGTTTCGGCACCTACAATACCGGCATTTTCGGCGCCGGCATCGTGAGCACGCCGGCGGTCGACGCTTTTGTCGATACGCTGAAGAATGACCTCAGCAAAGCGCGCGGCTATTCCTTCGCGGGTGGCTTCAATCATTTTTGGACGCCGGAGTGGAGAACGAGCATCTTCGGCTCTTGGGCCCACGTGGAATATTCGAGCCCGGCAAGGGCTATCGGCCCTGTCGGCAATGTGACGGGCCTTCCCAATTTTTCTGAAACGCGCTTGGGCACCAGCACCTTCTGGCTGCCCGTCAGCGGCCTCGCGGTGGGCGTGGAGGCCATGTATATCAAGGCCGATACGCAGGGGCGCATTCTGGCAATCAAGCCCGGGGCTGCCGCGTCGATCCCGGTCTTGACCAGGAACGACTCGGCGGTTGAGGTGCGCGCACGCCTGCAACGCGATTTCTGATCTCAGGAAACGACGACGACAGGAGCGATAGTCAGCTCAATTCCAAAGCCCGTATTCTTCCCAGCGGGCTTCTGGAATCTCTTCGCCCGTCGTGAATTCGAAAGACAACGCCGATTTTTGGTCCGGCGTCAGCGTGCATTTGAATTCCATCCGATACCAGCGGCCGTTCTCCCGAAACGCGCCGCCCTTCCCTTCGACGAGACTTCCCTCGATATCAGGGGTTTCCATCGCATCGACGATGACCCGGTCGACCTTGTTGAATTGCGCGCTTCGCCGAATCTCTTGCGCTGCTTTGATGTCGCAAACCTGCATCATCCGGGTCGTTGGCTCGAGACGATCGAGCCCGCGCTCCATGCGGGGGCCGGCCGCCAGGACAGAACCGCTCGTCACCATGAGAACGACGGAGACGCCTGCAAACAATCGCGCCACAACCTGCAAGATATTTCTCCTCGAATGCCGGGAAATCAATGACCGCCGGAGCGGGTGCGTGCGCTGAGACCGTGGCGATATGATGGCTTCGCGACAGAATGGGGAGAGGCCGGCCCCTTACATTCCGCTTCAAAATTCCGATCGAGACGATGAGCTGCGCGGCTTAATTTTCCGAGAACCTAAAAGTGCTAAAAGGCCCCGAATTAACGATTCGCGGCGCCTCTTTGCAAAGGTCGATGCTTCTCATGAAAGCTTTCATTGCGATTGTAACGGCAGCGTCCCTTTCGTTATTGACCGGCATCGTTTCGGTTCGGCCAGCCTCAGAGCCAGCCTATTGGCCGGCAAAAATCGACGAATTGAATCAGTCCTTGGATGAAGACCAACTGCTCTTCATCGCCCATGCCGGCGGCGGTTATGAAAAGCATGGCTATACCAACTCACTCGATGCTTTGGAGAGCTCATACAAAGACGGGTTTCGTTTCTTCGAACTCGACTTCATGAAAACGACCGATGGCAAGATCGTATGCATTCACGATTGGGGGGCTAGCCCCCTCACTTATGACCAGTTCAAGAGCAAGCGATATGACGCGTCCAACCCTCTCATGCGGTGGAACAACTGCACACTCAATTCTCTCGCTCGATTTCTCGCAAAGCATCCCGACGCATCGGTGATTCTGGACACGAAAGAAGAACAGACGAAAGCCGTGTTTTTTGAAATCGCGTCTCACTTGAGGGCAACGCAGGATATTGCGATCGAACGCATCATTCCGCAGGCGTATAGCCTCGCTGAGGCGCAGGTCTACAGATATTCAGGCTTTCCAAACATCATTTACACGATCTACAAAGCGCCCGGCGCAACCGATGTCGTGGAGGCTTGCGATCTCGGCGGCGTCGCTATTACCGCCCCGATCCAATGGATCCTCGGGGATCATCTGAAAATCACTTCGGATCCCGCGTCGAATCCTTTCGCGTCTCTGAGTGACGATTGCCCCGTCTTCGTCCACCCGATCAGAAAACCGGGCAGGCTCTTGCAAGCTATGGAAAAAGTCCCGCAGATACGAGGAATCTACACACACGTTCTCCATCCGTCATTGCCCGACGACGGAGCCTAGACGAACAGCAAAGTGCGAAGCGCCGGAACAATTTATCGGTGCACTGCCACTGGCGAGCCATAGCAAGATCAGCGCCGAACGCGCGTCGACAGCCTCAAATGCAGGCCAGCAATATGGCCTGACTAGCCGGCAACGGGACGCTCCAGCCACTTCAAGACACGCTGCAGGAGGACAGTTGCAATCTGTCGTAAAAGACCACCAGGCGATGCCTCTGAGGAGGCCTGGAATTTGCGTCCGTTCAAGTAGATGTCACCGCTCAGGTAGAGGCCCCCATACGCATCGACGGCCAGCACCTCGCGCTTGCCATCCGGCGTGACGATCCGCAACCCCTCTTCAGCCATTCGAATGGTCTGCCACCGCAGCGTATCCTGCCCAACCCAACGGCTCCCGGTGTAGATCTCCCCACCCTTGCCTTCGTCGAACACGATTCCGGTGCCGGGTCCCGCGCTTTTAATTTGCACCGCACCCCACTTGAACAGGGTCCGGCGAAAATCGAGTCCAATATGTGACTTATCGAAGTCACTGACGATGAGGCGCCCGTATTCGGGGTGAATTGAGTTCTGAAAATAGATTCCTGCCTCGAACTGCCCCTTGCGCAACTCGGGTGCGCAATCGAAGTTCTCGCAGATAACGGACAGGGCATGCGAATTGGGATTTCCGAACCCGACAATCGAGATGCCATGCTTCGCCTTGTTCGGATAAACACCCGGCTTGCCGCCATTCAGAACATCGACCTCCAGGCCGGTGAGCTGACAGTCGAACTCGTCCCTAGGGACCGCCTTGAATCCTTCGGGAACGAAGGAGCCGCGCATGGTCGTCGGATCATAGTAAGATGAGCGCGCCGAGAAAAATGCACCCCACGCTCCGGATCCTTGAGCTATTGCCGCTCCATCGCCCCAAATCGGAATGGCGTTGGCGCCTGGAATGAAGTTCAGCACTTCAGACAGAATGAGCTGATAGTGGTTATGCGTGTCGTGGTAATTTTCCGGTTTTTGCTGATCCAATGGTACTGTGTGAGTTGGTTCCCCTTTCCACGTTGTCCATTGGTCCGTCGGCTGAAGAATATCGGAATAATAAACTCTGCCTCTGAGACGGGTCTGCAATTGGCCATATTGAGGCCAGATCCCCTTCGCTCGAACATGGAGAGGATGGATATAGGACGGAGCAAAATCGATCGCCTTTATGCTCTGGTTAGTCTCTGCAGACACTGTCTCTACTCGCTGACGAGAGGTAACTTCTGAATCGATTGACGGCGACGCCGCCACGGGGCCGGCAGCCGCCAAACCGGAAAGTTCCGCGCCGATTTCAAGGCCGCTATCGCGAAGGATTCTGGCCAATTTTGAGGCGAGCTCATGCCGGGTCGTGTCGAACTCAAGTCCATCGAATCCGGCTCTTCGTTTTACCTCTTCGACATCGGCGCACTCCAGAAACTGCTCGGTGCTGAGGACCGGTAGGCGCCCCGTGCGCGCGAGTTCATTCGTCCGGGAGTCGTGAGGAATGATGATCCCCGGGGTGCCAGCTTGAACCGCGAGAATATTTCCGTGCAGTCGGGCGCCAACGCTCAGGTCGAACTGCTTCAGATGTGCCAGCCAGGCATCGATATCAAAGAAAGTTTTGAAAGATGCCTGCGCCACCTGCAGAAATTCTTCGGGCGACAAGTCCGGCGAGAGGTATGACCTGATAGCGTCGATATCGGCGTCGGAAAGCTCATCGAGCCGCCCTCTGGCCAATGAGATCACCTTCTCCGGTGCCTGGCAGACATAAGGCGCGCCGCGTTTCGACGCCCAATCAAACACTTTTCTTTCAACGGCGCGTTGATCGTTGTGAAACTCACCCTGACAAAAAGCGACGCTCCGACTTGGCGCGGAGAGCTTTTTTTCAAGTTCGCGCCCGAGTGTCGCGGAAGGATTGAGGAAGAACGATGGGCACCCGACAACCTCGACATTGTGAATTCCGAGGCCACCCAGGACCTCCGCCGTGTACGTCCCTCGGACGCCAAGCGTGAGGCTGCGCTCTGCTATCACGCTCAACCAACGGCGAGTGCCCGCCGAGATCGTGACCTTATCTCCGACTTTATCGGCTTGAGCCCCAAGCCCGACAACGACGCAGGGTAGTTGCGTCCGCTCGAAAAGATCCGCAAAATATCCGAGATCATTGTTCGAGTTGATTTGATTGGCGGCGGGGAAGACGAGCGCATCATAGTTCGCCCGTACCTGGTCAGGGTTGAACGACCATGGGACGAATGATTTTTCATTCGCAATGTGCCGGGCTATCCCACCCCAGAAGGCGAAATTTCCCGTATTGAATCCACATTTAGGAAACAGGTCGCGCGTGGCTTCCCGATCGCTATCTGGAATACGGCCGGGACCACCCGTAGAAACAATAGCAACACGCATCTGAAAATTCTCGCTAACGCGATAACGCGTCCATCTCTTGGCCAAGTGCGTCGCAAGCAACGTGCGCCGCTCCACTCCAGTTGACGTGGTCGAGTTGGATACGCCCACGTATATATTCTTACTGTTGCAACCCTCGAACTGAGCGGCAAGACGGCTTATTTGAGCGAAACCATATCTTCCCATTAGATAAGTGGTGGCAGCGGTGTCAAGAAATATTGATATATTATTTCCAAGAGGATATAGTCCCGGGAAAATTCACAAACAACTTTATTATGTACAACCTGTAGGGGCATCGATTGCTTTCTGGCTACATCAATTCGGCCACAGGCCCTGTTATTGGCCAGTGGCATTTCAAGGGGCGCCGCCTGTTCGGCTGGGCCTCAACCCTTGCGGGTGCCGGAGAACCGGCTGTTCTCGACCTGCGAGTCATGAAAAAGCGTAAGGCGCTTGTCTGTGATATTTTTTGGGCGGGAGATCTTCCTGCACAAATAAGTCATCGCTTTGTCGGCTTCGAGTACAATATCGAAGACGCTCTTCTTCGGGAGCATGACCAGATCCCTGTGCAGTTGGTGATCGGCAAGAAGGATTTTGCAAGCCCGGTCGTGATCGTTCCGACCCTCAGCTTCAATACAACCCAACTCCACATCGACACGATAAGCAGCGGTTCGATCGAAGGCTGGGCTTGGTCGCCATTCGGCAATGGCGACGAGCCTGTCTATCTGGACATCGATAAAAAGCGATTCTCCGTTTGGCCAACCGAGTTTAGGCGCGATCTCTACGAGGCCGGCTTTGCAAATGGCGCTTGTAGCTTCAAGCTCAATTTGCGGCAATCGGGGACTCCGCTTTCCGCAAAAACCATCCGTGCCACTTTCATGGACGCGAGCAAGGAGTTCACGATTGGCCGCAGAGAGAGCGCTTTCGAAAAGATCGAGAACATTTCCCTTGTGAAGTTGGCACAGCCTAGCGTCATACCCCAGCCCCGCTATCTCATTACTCTGTGAAGCCCATGTCGCTGGTAAAGAAACGCCTCAGATTGGTTCCCCTCGCGTCGATCGAAGATATAGACGCCGATCCCCTGCACGCTTCGAAAACGCGCCTTAAATCGGTCGTCGATGTTGACCTCGCCGGCGCCGATGGCGCGAAAATGCACGAGCACTTGATCGCGGTTCAGCAGCTCAAGGAGATGATCCTCCGCAGACGCCCGCGATGCGTAACGTTCGACGTCTTCGATACATTGCTTTGGCGGCCCGCGCGCGCGCCTCATCATATGTTCGCGGGCCTGGGCGCTGCCTTGCAAGATGAAGGTCTGCTCTCATCTCGGATCGATCCTGCCACGTTCGCCGAAGCGCGACGGGCCGCCGAAACGCGAGCCAGGGACAGGAAGGTTGCACGAGGCGAGATCTGGGAAGTCAGCCTCAGTGAAATCTACGCGGAACTCCAGGCGTGCATTGATGGTGCCGTGGAGAAGGCGGTTGCAGCAGAGGTGGAGTTCGAACGGGCGACCACATTTCTAGACCCCATTCTGTCAAACCTCATTCAATGGATTGACGCGCAAGGGATCAAGACCGCGTACGTTTCAGACACGTACTATTCCGCCTCGCAGATATTCCGGCTTCTGCACGACAAGCTTCCGATTCAGATTGCGGTTAGAGACATATTCGTCTCGTCTGAAAAGCATGTCGATAAGTGCAGGGGACTGCTTGCCTACGTCTGCAACGCTTATGGCTGCTCTACATCGTCGATCATGCACTTTGGCGATAGTCATGAGGCTGATCACATTGGTGCCGAGATTGTTGGTGCCTTCCCCATCCATATTCGACAGTTCAAGGACCTCGATCGGGAGCGCGTCCAACTGGAGGATCGGCTTGCGACCGTCTTGGGGCGCGATTGGAGCGACGAAGGTCTGCGCGTGGGGATAGACCCCTTGCGAAGGCATGTGTCTCTTGCGGCACGCGGTCACATCCACTCGTCCAGCCTCGCGTCGGACCTGGCTTTCTCGACAGTGGGACCGGTCTTGGCCGGCTTCGTCGAATGGGTTGTGACGCGCGCTGTAGAACTCAAAATTGAAAAGCTCTTTTGTCTGACGAGAGAAGGGCTTTTTCTCTCGGAGCTCATAAACCTTTACGCAGAGCACACAAAAACGCGCGTTCTCGCTGTACCCTTCCTATCGTCCAGGGCAGTGACCTATCCCACATTGTTTCATAACTGCGATAGGGACGAGTTCAGGACGTTCTTTTTTTCACGGCGAACTCCGCTCACGCTGCGCGGCTTTTTCGAGAGAATTGAAAGCCCAAAACTGGTAAGCGAGTTCCCGACCCAGCTCAGAGACCTTCCTCTCAGAAACGGCTCGGATGAAACAGATGCCATCATTCGGACCCTGAGCGGCTCCGAGAAATTTCATGTGCCCATTCGCGAGTGGGCCCGAAGGCAGAGAACATCGCTCAAGCGCTACGTGGATGCGGTGGCGGAGGCCGTCGAACTTCAGCGGGATACGGAAACGGTTGCTTTTGTCGATCTCGGATGGACGACCAAGTCGCAACGCGTTCTCGAAGGCGCTCTTAAAGAAATCGGTTACAACAATCCGACAATCGGGTTGTATCTCGCCACCGATAACAACGCCAAAGACGAAATGGCGCGCGGCACGCTATCGCAAGGCTTCCTCGTCAATTGCGGATTACCCCGCAACGACTCCAATCTCATTCTGAGATGTAAAGAGATCTTCGAGCAAGTCTGCTCGGCGGATGTTGGGTCCGTGAAAGGATATGGAGAACAAGGGCAGGTTCTGTTTGCACCAAACTCGGTCCACGCGCGACAAAGCCGCTTTCTACGGAATCTTCGGAACGGGGTCCGCCAATTCATCAAGAGTTATCTGGTTCTGCGCGGCGACCCGCAGTATCGGGCGGCTCCAACCTCCATCTCCGAGATGCAGCCTGCCCTTAGAATTTTGCTCGGTCGGCTGACCGTCATGCCGACAGACCCAGAAATCGAGGAGCTGGGAGCGTGGGATCACGAGGAGAATAACGGCTCCGACGGCGTGGAGCGGATCTGCGATCCCTATTTCCGTGAACTGGTGCGCTACGGAACGGCCGATCAGTTGAACCACTTGCCGGCATATTGGCTGTTCGGCCTGATGAAGCATCACCGCCCGGCGATGTTTGAAAGCCTTCTTCTGAAGTCTATCGGCTATCAGGCTGCCGGTTGCGAACGCTTTTGCGCTGCGCGCATGTACGTGACGGATTCCGACGGTGCCGTGGCCGATTTGCCCGCAGATTATTTCGTGTCCACAGACGGGCGTGCCTTATCTTCCGTTTCATTTTTCACAACTGAACCCGTCAAGTTGGAATGGGGCAATTATGGACCCGATCCATCCGTCTTTATCGAGCGGATCTTGATCTCCGTGCGGAATTGCCAGAATGGAAACGTAAAACGCAAAATTCATTTCCGCCCAAAGGTCACCGTTCCGAATTCGACTCCCGACGTCAACGGCAGGATCGGCATTTTCCAAAACGACAAAGCGCGGCTTGAACTTCCGGCCTTCAAAGGCCCGCACGAAATTTCGATCATCGTTTGCCTGTCAACACATTGAGACGAAGAGAAAACTCGATGCGCATCGCAATTCTGTCCCCCGCTCCCATCAAAGGCTCAGGCGGACTTCGCACCATTTTCAGTTACGGCGCCGCGCTCATGAAGCAAGGCTACACCGTCGATGTCGTCATCGTCGATCCGGTCGACAATCCGAGCGCAGTCGCGCAGCAAGTGACCGATTTCTACACAGTCGAAGGCCTCGGCTTCCAATCCTGGCCCTGCCGTCTTTCAGACTACGACGTCGTGATTTCGACGCGCTGGGACACCAGTGTGATCGCTCGCAATTCAGGCGCGCGACATAAGCTGTATCTGGTCCAAGATTTCGAAGCCGGCTTCAATCCGATGGGAGACGGTTTCATCTTCGGTGAAGACAGCTACATGTACGGGCTTCAGACGATAACTTTGGGGCGCTGGTTGAGCCAACGCCTGACCCGCGAGTTCGGCAACGTTCCCTATTCCATCGATTTCGGCGTCGATCGCGAAATTTATACGACGCGCCAACCCTTCTACGATCGCAAGCTTTCCGTCTGCGCGATCTTGCAACCGGAGAAGCCGAGGCGTTGCACTCAGCTCGTTCTCGAATCCCTCGGTATCGTCAAAACCAGACTGCCAAAAGCTGAGATAAATCTATTCGGTGGGGAGCCGATCCAACTTTGGTTCGAAGCGAACCAGCTTGGGATCATATCACCTCAAGAGCTTTCGGATCTGTACAATGAATCGGGAGTTGGATTGTGCGTCAGCTCATCCAATCCTTCGAGAATCCCGTTCGAGATGATGTCGTGCGGTTTGCCCACAGTGGACATCTATCGCAACAATACGATCTATGATTTCCCGTCCGAAGGCATGCTTCTTGCTCACCAAACGCCGGAATCGATTGCCGACGCACTTGTCGAGCTTCTGACAAACGGTGAACTTGCACTCAATCTGTCCGACGGCGGTCAAGCGTTCATGGAGGACCGCTCTTTTCAAACGGAGGCGGCCGATTTTGCAGCCGCCGTGCATGCCGCTGTCCATAACGGAGAGCCGAATCTCACGACCGAGTGGAGCCCACTCTATGTGGGCGAGCCCGTAATCGCGAATGTATATCGGCGCTCCGATGTCGAAGCGCATATCAGGTATCACCGCCATATGATTGCCTAAGCGGATATCGGGCTCAGCCGAGCAGCCGCTCCTCGATCGTTCGCATGGCGCGGCGATCCGCCTCCTCGTCTGAGAACAGATGGCCATGCACGTCGAAGGTCACCTGAATGGACGAATGCCCCATCACGGTCTGCACCCGCTTCGCGTTCATGCACTCTCGATGAACATCGAGGCAGCGGCATGGCGCAGGGAATGGAGTTGTATTTCGGCTTGGGAACCTTGAGCGGGTTCCCCTCCTTGTCCGCGCCGTCCACGAGGATCACCACACCGGCCTCGAACTGCATCGGGCCCCAGCCGCGGTTGATGATGTTGGCTGATGCTCGATGTTCCCTGCCCCATTCGGAAAAACGAGATCCAACTCACCCTTGGGGCAAGCCAGCTTCCATTCCCGCAGCGTGTTGACCACGATGGAGGCCAAGGCACGTCCCGGGTGTCGGCCTCGCTCTTTGGGGCTCCTATCTGTTTCCAGGCATCCGCCCGCTGCGAGACGGTCAGGACGCCTCGCTTCAGGTCCACATCCGCCCAGCGCAGCCCCCGGATTTCCGAAGCCCGCAGACCTGTGAAGATCGCCGTGATGATGAGAGGACGCCAGCGCCCAGCTGCCGCGCTGATGATCGCCCGCAATTCATCCTTGGTGGGAATCTCTGGCCGGGCCTTCCCGCGCCTTGAAACCCGCATCTTCACGTCCGCAACTGGGTTCATGCCGGCGAGGCCGCGGCCCTTCACAAAGCGAAAAATCCTGCCAAGCGATTGCACAGCCCGACGGCTCGTCTCAGCTGAGCGACCCTTCTTCTTCAGCTCATCCACAAAGGCGTAGACGCGACGGGAAGCACCGAAGGTCGCCCCGCTACGAGGCACTCTCAATCTGCCACGCTCATTGCCCGCGCGGCGCTGAGTTCGCGCAGCTTTTGGAAGACCACATAGAGCATCGGGATCACAAAGATACCAAAGAATGCGGCAGCAAGCATGCCGCCGAAGACGGGAGTGCCGACGGCACGCCGGCTGAGTGCTCCTGCCCCTTCAGCGATCACCAGCGGAAGGAGGCCAAAGATGAATGCAAGGCTCGTCATCATCACTGGTCGGAAGCGCAGGCGCGCGCCAGCGATCGCCGCGTCGCCGATGCTTGCGCCCTGGAGTCGCTGCTGAAGTGCGAACTCGACGATCAGAATTCCATTCTTGGCGGCAAGCGCCACAAGCACCACGAGGCCGATCTGCGCGTAGACATCGAAGGCGAGCCCGGACAACTTCACCGCCGCAATTGCACCCAGCACGGCGACACTGACCGACAAAAGGACCGGAATCGGGATGTTCCAGCTCTCGTAGAGCGCGACCAGGAACAGATAGGCGAAGAGCACGGCAAGGCCGAGCACGACGCCGGTCTGGCCAGTTGCCGTCTTTTCCTGCAGAGCGGTCCCGGTCCATTCGAAACCGTAGCCGCGCGGCAGGGTCGTGCCCGAGATCCGTTCCATAGCCGTGAGCGCCTGACCCGAGCTGTAGCCCGGCTTTGGCGCGCCGTTGATGATCGTGGCGCGGAAGCCGTTGTAGCGCACGATCACTTGCGGTCCTTGCACCAGCCGCGCCTGTGCCAGGGCGCGGATCGGCACCATCGTCCCGGCAGCGTTACGGACATAGACCCGGTAGATGTCATCGATCTCATTGCGGAACCCAGCCTCCGACTCGATATTGACCTGCCAGGTGCGGCCGAAAAGATTGAAATCATTGACGTAAAATCCGCCGAGTGACGCTTGCAACGCGTTGAAAATGCTGCTGATGGGGATGCCCAGCACCTGCGTCTTGTCGCGATCAATATCGAGATAGACCTGCGGAGTTTCAGCGGCGAAGGTGCTGAAGACGCCGGCCAGCTCAGGCTGCTGGTTGGCGGCGACGAGAAGTGCGCGCATGACGGCCGCAAGGTCCGTGGGACTCTGGCCCTGCAGAGCTTGGAGGGCGTATTGGAAGCCACCGGTATTGCCTAACCCGAGAATGGGCGGCAGGTTGAAGGGGAAGACGACGGCCCCCTGGACGGCGGCGAGTTGCGGACGCAGGCGAGCGATGACCGCATCGACGCTCTGGGCCGGATCGGTTCGGTCTTCGTACGGTTTCATGCGGATCACGAAGAAGGCGTTGTTCGACGAGGCCACGTAGTCGATGAAATTCAAGCCCACCACCGACAGGACACGCTCGACCCCAGGGGTCTGTCGTATGATGTCCTCCACCTGAGCGACCAGTTTCTCGGTGCGCTCGTTGGACGCGCCCTCCGGCAACCGCATGGCTCCGAAGATCGCGCCCTGATCCTCCGACGGCAGGAAGCCTTGCGGGGTCACCTTGAAGAGAAAGAACGACCCCGCCGCGATTCCGGCAACGATAATCAGACTGACGATTGCGATGCGGACCAAATGGCGCACCAGAGTGGTGTATCCGTCGCGCGCCTGATCGATCGCGCCGAGCACGTAGCGCATCAGGCCGCGATGTGGCCCGGCGTGCTTCAGAAGAACCGAACACAAGGCCGGGCTCAAAGTGAGGGCGTTCACCGCGGAGATGACCATCGCCGTCGACACCGCGACGGCGAACTGGCGGAAAAGCTGACCGCTGATGCCGGGAACGAACGCCACCGGAATAAACACCGAGAGCAGGACGAGGGTGATCGCGATGATCGGCCCGGTGATTTCTGCCATGGCCTTCTTCGTGGCTTCGGGGACCGACAGAGTCGGCTCCTCTTCCATCACCCGCTCCACGTTCTCGGTGACAACGATGGCATCGTCGACAACGATGCCGATAGCGAGCACCAAGGCAAGAAGCGATACGGTATTGGCCGAATAGCCGATGGCAAGCATGACCGCGAAGGTGCCGATGATCGAAACCGGCACCGCAACCATGGGGATCACCATCGTCCGCAGCTTGCCGAGGAACAGGAACACCACGAGTGCCACCAACATGAAGGCGATGATCAGGGTGCGAATGACCTCGTTGACGGTTGCGGTGACAAAGGTGGTCGCATCCCAGAAGAGGTCGCTGCGGACATCGTCCGGAAAGCGCTTAGAGAGACCATCCATCACTTCCCGCACGCGCCGCGCCACCTCGACCGCATTGGCGCCGGGCGTCTGATAGATACCGATCGCTGCGGATGGCGCGCCGTTGAAGCGGGTGTAGCGGTCCTGTGTCTTTGCGCCGAGATCGGTCCGGGCTACGTCCTTGACGCGGACGAGAGAGCCGTTGGGGTTCGCGCGTAGGATTATGTTTTCAAACTCCTCGGTCCGGGTCAGCCGACCCTTGGTCTTGATGGTGAGCTGAAGTTGCTGGTTGCTCGGCGCAGGCGCGGCGCCTATCCGGCCCACAGCGGCCTGCAGGTTCTGGGACTGGATCGCGGCGATCACATCGGCCGGAGTCAGATTGAAGGCCGTCAGGCGGTCGGGATCGAGCCAAAGGCGCAGCGAATAATCGAGAGGACCGAAGAGGCTTGCCTGGCCGACACCGGGGATGCGGGCCAGCAGATCGATGATGTTGATGGTGGCATAGTTGTTGAGAAACAGCGCATCATGCGTCCCCCGCGGCGCCGAGAGAGTGATGACCTGCAAGAGTGCCGCCGATTTCTTGCGGATGACCAATCCCTGACGTTGGACCTCTTGCGGCAGGAGCGGCGTTGCAAGCTGGGCCCGGTTCTGGACGTTCACCGTATTGATGTCGGGATCGGTGCCGAGTGCAAAGGTGACGGTCAGCGAGTAACTGCCGTCGGCTCCGCTCGTCGATTGATAATAGAGAGCATTGTCGACGCCATTGATCTGTTGCTCGATCGGCTGAGCGACGGTCGTTTCCACGACCTCCGCATCGGCACCGGGATAGAGGGTCGTGAGCGAGACCTGCGGCGGCACAATGTCTGGAAACTGGGCGACCGGAATCGCCCGCATTGCGAGCAGACCCGCCAGCGTTATGACGATCGAGATCACGAAAGCAAGGCGAGGCCGATCGATGAAGATGTTCGAGATCATTGACTTTTGGCCTCTGGTGCCAGCACATTCGCCTGCACGACCTGCCCGGGCTGGACCTTCTGCACCCCATCGACGATCACGTTGTCGCCCTCCTGAAGGCCCGCGGTGACGACCACATCAGCATCGCGGTTCTGACCAGGCGTGATTCGTCGCTGCTGCACCTTGTGCTGATCATCGACCACCAGGGCGTAATAGCCTGTCTGATCAAACTGCAAGGCTGCCTGAGGAATGACCAAGCGCGGCTCCTCCTGGCGCAGACGGACCTCCGCGGTCACGAACTGGCCGTCGATCAGCTGCCCGTTGGAATTGGGAACCGTAGCGCGCATAATGAGCGTGTCCGTCTGCTGATCGACCTGCGGATCGGTCAGATCCCAGACGCCACGGTGCGGGTACCTGGCACCGCTCGACAGGCGGATGCGGATCTCGATCTTGGCGAGGCTGCCGGTCTCCTCACGACGTGCTTCGCGAATGAGTTCGAGGTCGCGCACGCTTACTGGGAAGAGCACATAGATCGGATCCTCGCTCACGATCGTCGCCAGTACGCCACTCGCCGGATTGACGAGGTTTCCCACCGTGTACGCGGTGCGGCCGATCAGCCCGTCAATCGGCGACCTTATTTCGGTGTAGCCGAGATTGACCTCAGCCTGTGTGAGTGCAGCTTTCATCTGCAAGGCATTAGCCTTGGCGCTATCGAGATTGGCCTTGTCCTGATCGACGACGGACTGGGGGGAGAATTGGCGCTGGGAAAGCGACACTTGCCGATCGTACTGAAGCTGGGCGTTGGTTACCACGGCCTGGGCCGAAGCCAGGTTCGCCTTTGCCTGGTCGAGTTGCGCTTGAAACTGAACTTTCTCGATCTGGTACAGGAGATCGCCGGTCCTGACAGCCTGGCCCTCCCGAAACGCGACCTGCTCGAGAAAACCCTCGACGCGGGCACGCAGATCGACCTTGCTAACGGCCTTGATGTGACCGACGAACTGGAAGGACTGGTTTACCCCCCGCATCTCGGCGGGCCGCACACCAACCGCCGGCTGCGGCGCTGGAGCCGCCGCTTGCTGCGGAGCATTGCACGCCGCCGGCAGCAGAAAACCGAGAAGAAAGACTCGCCTCCATAAGGGAGCCATACACCGATGCGGAACCATCGTATCTCCTCCCGAACGCATTCACCGCCATCCCGGCCAGCGCGTACCGGAGAGCAGGACCGTGGGCGAAAGAAATGCCGTTATCGTCCGACGGTCGCAGGCCCGCCTTCCGTGCTCGGGATGACAATGCAATCGGGTCCACTCTTCCGCCGGAGAGGGAAAGCAACCCGATTGGCTTTCTTAACCTGACTACGTGCCCAGAGTATGGCACGCAGCACCATGGATGCCGCCGAGCGAGCCCGCCAACGCGGCAAAGTCGTTCAGGTGTTCGCGTCCGCCCATTCTCCACCCGAATGCCGAGCCGAGGCTAATCACGGTTGCAAGAGCCGGTAGTGAACTGACGATCCCGACCATCACGATATCGGAATAATCTCGTGGTGCCATGCGCCGCAAAGGGCCACCCCCCTCGCCAACGCCACGCGCTCCAAGCCGAGCTCGGGCGGCGCAACAGACATCATCGGCCTGTTTGCGGTAGCATCCCTCTGGGCGGGCGATTATTGCCGCGAAGTTTTGAACTCAATCAACGTCCCTGCGTTGGACTTCCACGCCCGACGAACCGCTTTTGATCGACAGCTTTGGCGACGTCATTCCTGAACCGAGGAGCCGCGCACCCGTTGCGCACAAGGCCAGGAGTCTCGCAGTCGTCCGCTCCCAATCTCGATGATCGCCAAATGTGCGACCTGAACGAATGGAGAAGATCAATGTCGGAGCCTTCATCACTCCCAAATCGGCGCGACCTCCTGATTGCCTCGGTTGCCACAGGTGCGTTGAATGCACTCCCCGCAAGCCTGGCTAATGCAGCCGAAGACGACGCGATCCGTCCCTTCCGCGTCAACGTTCCGGAAGAGCAACTCGTCGACCTTCGCCGCCGCATCGCGGCGACACGGTGGCCCGATCGCGAGACGGTCAATGACCAGTCGCAGGGCATACAGCTCGCGAAGATCAAGCCGCTTGTCGAGTATTGGGGCACCAGTTACGACTGGCGGAAGGCGGAAGCGAAGCTGAATGCCCTGCCGCAATTCGTCACCCGGATCGACGGCCTCGACATCTACTTCATTCACGTTCGCTCGAAGCAGCCCAATGCTCTACCCGTGATTATCACCCATGGCTGGCCGGGATCGGTGTTCGAGCAACTCAAGGTCATCGGTCCACTCACGGATCCGACTACGTACGGAGGTCGCGCGGAGGATGCGTTCGACGTGGTGATCCCGTCGATGCCTGGCTATGGCTTCTCAAGCAAGCCGACAGACGTCGGCTGGGGGCCCGACCGCATCGCGCGGTCTTGGGCGGAGCTGATGAAGCGCCTCGGCTATACCCGCTACGTCGCCCAGGGTGGCGATTGGGGCTCCCCCGTCTCCAACGCGATGGCGCGCCAGGCGCCGGTCGGCCTGCTGGGCATCCACGTCAACTTGCCGGCCATCATACCGCCTGAGGTGGCAGCGGCACTCGCCGCCGGCGGACCCGCACCGGCGGGACTGTCTGACAAGGAGCGCGCGACATTCGACGCGTTCAGCGCCGCAGCGAAAACGGGGAGCAGGTCCTATGCGGTGATGATGGGCACGCGGCCGCAGACGATAGGCTACGCCTTATCGGACTCCCCAGCCGGCCTCGCGGCGTGGATGCTCGGGCATCCAGGCTTTGCGAATTGGACCTATAACAGCAGCGATCCCGAAAAGTCGCCAGACGAAGTCCTGGACAACATCTCGCTGTACTGGCTGACGAACACCGCGACCTCGTCAGGAAGACTGTACTGGGAGTACGGCGGGCGCAGTCCCGCTCTTGCGGCCCCGGAGAGGACCGCCGAGATCTCGCTTCCGGTGACGATTACGGTCTTTCCGGGGGAGAGTTATCGAGCGCCGGAGACATGGGCCAGGCGCGCCTATCCCAACCTGATCCACTTCCACGAGGTCGACAAGGGTGGTCACTTCGCCGCCTGGGAAGAGCCCGAACTCTTCAGCGTCGAGCTCCGAGAGGCGCTCAGGCCACTTCGCCAATAGATCTGAAGCGCTTGACGCGCGCGTTGCGCGCACCGACTCCGCACTGAGCAGCACCATCGATCGGAATCCAGAAGGAGCTACATCGGTGAAAACAAGCAAGCTCTTGGTAGCCGCGGTACTCGCCACTGCGATCGGGGCGCCGATTGCGGGCCTTGGAGAGGACATGAACATGCCGCAGTCGACACCGTCCTCAGGGGTCCGGGTTCCGTTCCTTCATGGACTACTCGCCGACCTAGTCGCTCGCAAAGCCGAGTTGGCTTCCCTTGAACACGCGAACGCGTGGCTCAACTCGCCGCCCATGACGGCGTCGGATCTGCGCGGAAAAGTCGTCCTCGTCGATTTCTGGACCTACACCTGCATCAACTGGCGGCGCACGCTACCCTATCTCCGCGCCTGGGCCGAGAAATACAAGGATCAAGGATTAGTGGTGGTCGGCGTCCATGCGCCGGAGTTCGCATTCGAGAAAGACCTGAACAACGTCCGCGGCGCCGGGAAGGAGATGCGCATCGATTATCCGGTCGCTGTGGACAATGAGCATGTCATATGGCGAGCCTTTGACAACCAATATTGGCCGGCGCTGTATTTCATCGATGCGCAGGGGCTCATTCGATATCAGCATTTTGGCGAGGGTTCGTACGGACAGTTGGAAATGATGATTCAACGGCTATTGGCCGAGGCGGGATCAAGTGGGATCGCCCGTGAGCCCGTATCAGTCGATGCGCAAGGGTTCGAAGCGGCCGCCGATTGGGCCAGCCTGAGGTCTGCGGAAAACTATGTCGGATATGAGCGGACCGAGAACTTTGCATCGCCCGGCGGGGCGGCTCTGGACAGGCCTCGCCCGTATGCCCTGCCCGCGCGGTTGGGTTTAAATGAATGGGCGCTGTCTGGTGATTGGACGGTGAAGAAGAACACCACAGTGCTGAACAAGCCCAACGGGCGCATCGCATACCATTTTCACGCGCGCGACCTTCATCTCGTCATGGGCCCGGCAGCGCCAGGGACGTCGGTGAGATTTCGCGTGCTGATCGATGGACAGCCCCCAGGTGCAGCTCACGGAATTGACATTGACGAAGAAGGCAATGGCACGGTGACCGAACAGCGTCTGTACCAGTTGATCCGACAACCGAAACCCGTCACCGATCGCCAGTTCGAGATCGAGTTCATGGGGCCGGGCGTGGAGACTTTTGCGTTCACGTTCGGCTGATCCGTTGCGGCAAGAGGGGCAGCTTCGTCGTACCGTACGTACATTGTGGCATGAGTAGGACAGGGCTCAATCGGGGTATGTCGGCGTCGGCTTTCGCAAGGCGAGTTCTTGACGCTCCCTTGGACTCTGATCGCCTCGATCTGAAAGACGGCAAAGTTCTCGATACCGGTTTTTACCTCAATGAACTGATGCAGCAGATCAAGGCGCTACGCGCCCCAGAAGATGAAGGTCATCGGCGTGGGGCAAATCCTCGAGAAGGAGTTGCGGCCAAATTGTTGGGAAGTTCAGCCATCGATTAGCGTTCTTTTCCAGGCCAACCCGTGTTGCATCCGTGTTGCACGGAGCAAAATGCAACGCTTCTGAAACCGTTGTGAATCAAGGAATCATGTTGCAACTCGTTGCAACATGAAACAAGCCGATTTTGGTCAATAAAAAACCCGCTAAGCCTTTGACTTAACGGGCTAAATTCATTGGCTGGGGGACCTGGATTCGAACCAGGACTAGCGGAGTCAGAGTCCGCGGTTCTACCGTTAAACTATCCCCCACCAGGGTCAAACTGAGACTAACGCCTGGGAACGAGCTCAGGACAAAGTCGCTCAGGACCATCGTGGATGCGGTCAGATATGATCTTTTTTCGCCCCGGTCAACAGGGTTGCAGGCAAGATGTGGACTTATCTCTTCGCATGGGAGTGGAATACCTGCCTCGGAGGGCATAAGCTTGCGAAATTGACCAGCTGCAGGCCTTTTCCTGAACTGCGGCGAGGTAGGATGAGATGCAGTTGCAGCAAGGAATGCGGGAACGCCGAACCTTGGCCAATCGTTACGCCGTCTCAGTCCGGCGTGTCGTCTCCTCCGAGAGGACGGAAGCCGCCGACATACAATTGGGCATCACCCTCACCTTCATTGCCGGGGCGATCAATGCCGGCGGGTTTCTGGCGGTGGGGCAATATACCTCGCATATGTCCGGAATTTTCTCCGCGATGGCGGACAATCTGGCCTTGGGGGCGTTTGGACTGCTCGCCATCGGGCTTGGCGCGTTCTTGCCGTTCATCGCAGGAGCGGCGTGTTCTGCCATGCTGATCAACTGGGGGCGCCGCCGCCATAGAAGAAGTCTCTATGCCCTCCCCTTGACGCTCGAAGCGCTGTTGCTTTTGTGTTTCGGCGTGTTTGGGGTGAGTTATCATCCGAGGCCTGAAGCCGGTCTCATGATCGTGCCGTTTCTCACCTTCATCATGGGGTTGCAGAACGCCACCGTCACGAAAATTTCCGGCGCGCGAATGCGAACGACTCATGTGACGGGCATCGTCACCGATATCGGCATCGAACTCGGCAAGCTGCTTTATTGGAACAGGCTTCCGATTGAGCCGGAGAGGCCTGCGGTAATGGCCGACCGGCGCAAGCTGTGTCTTCTGTCATCCCTCCTCGCTTCGTTTTTCGCAGGCGGTGTCATCGGAGCGCTGGGGTTCAAATATGTCGGGTTCCTGGCCTGTGTGCCGCTCGCTCTGCTGCTGCTGGCACTCGTTGCGCCATCGCTGGCGGACGACTTACGGACGCGCCGATAACCGCTCAGAAGCGACGTCTCAAATCTTCAGATCACATAGCCGCGCACTGGACGGATCTCTCCTGCGCCACACATGAACCTCACGGCAGCCCGCGGCTGCCTTCGAAATCGATTGAGCGAAGAGGTTCAAGCTATGGCGAAGACGATGCAAAAGCGTGCGGCAGTTCAGAAGGTGATATCCAGCCAGCCTTGGCTTCACCAGCGCGGAAAGACGATCCAGGCCTTCGGTACGGTCCGTCAATTTCCAATCGGCCTCTCCCGCGATGCGCGACTCTATTCCTGCCAACGCCTCAACCAGATTCTAGCCGACACGCAGATTTTGTATGCTCTCTACAAGAAGCACCATTGGCTCATGCGAGGACCGAGCTTCTATCAGCTGCACCTTCTGCTGGACAAGCACGCGGACGAGCAGAACGAACTCGTGGACGAAATCGCCGAACGCATTCAGACCCTCGGCGGCATCGCCGTCGGCGATCCGCGCCAAGTCGCGGAAATCACGCGCATTCCGCGCGCTCCCGATGGATGCGAGGAAGTGCCGGCAATGCTCTCGCGCCTGCTCGAGGCTCATGAGATGATCCTGATCGATGCCCACGAGGCCGCGTCCAAGGTGGAAGATCTCGGCGATGACGGCAGTAATGATCTGATCGTCTCGAATGTCATCCGTACAGGAGAGCTTCAGTCCTGGTTTTTGGCTGAGCACCTTGTCGACACTCCGCTTGTTCATGCCTGAACAATAGAGTCTTTTCAAAAGCGCGGAGCAAAACCACTCCGCGCTTTGTTGTGCTCAAAAGCGATCCCGCGTCACGGATGGCCATCGCTTGCCGGGAAGGTTTCTTCGAGCAATTCGTCGATGTGTTTCTTCTTCGCGCCGTGGGCTTTTCCTTTCGCCGGTTTCTTCGCGGCCTTTTTGGCTGTTTTCTTCGCAGCCTTTTTCGAGGCTGTCTTAGCAGGAGTCTTCTGTAGGGCCTTCACATCCTGCGTCACAGTGAAGATCACATCTCTCGCGGCCTCGTCGTATGAGCAAAGAACGCGGTTGCCTTCCTTGATCGCGCCTTTCAGCATCTCTTTCGCGAGCTTCGTCTCGATCAGTTGACGAATTTGGCGGCGCAGTTCGCGGGCACCGTATTCCGGCTGATAACCTCTCTCGGCCAGATGTTCGAGAATGCTGTCGTCGAAGACGAGATCGACATCCTGTCCCTGCGCCGTCTTGCGAACCCGCTCCAGTTGCAGATTGACGATGGACTTGATCTGCTCCTGATCGAGGCCGTGGAAGATGATGATCTCGTCGATGCGGTTCAGGAATTCCGGGCGGAAATGGGAGCGCAGGACGCTCATCACCCCCTCGCGCATGTCATCGGTCGGATGGGAGGTGAAGCCGGGTGTCTGACGTCCGCCCATGATCACATCGGAGACGAGATTGCTCGGCACGTTGCAAAATCTCCTTGGCTTGCCCACTGAAATGCTGCTCGAGATTGAGCGCCTCGCGTTCCTGAGCAGGCCCTCGTCGCGCTGAGCTGCGCGGAGCCGAAGGCTCATTACCCGACGCGGAAAAGAAATCATCGAGCAGACCGCCCCTGAAAAGAGATTCCAAGGACGAAAGCGCCCGCTGATGGCGGCTGAGCTGCGCGTAATGATAGTCGCAAACATCGAGTTGCTTGCGCTGTCCGTTCTGAATGACCGTCACCCGGACCGAAGCCGGGCGCGCTTCGCAGATCTCGCACATATGTTGCGCCATCGCTCATCCTCCACACGGCGTTAAACGTGAGGCGAGCACGAGAAGGCTAATCGGACATAAGCTCGCGCTCGCGGATCGTTACATCGAGGAGAGAGATTTATGGCTTGAGATTTTCACGGCAACCACATGGCGCGTACGGCTGCGCCCTTTTGTCTGCGCGCTACGCTTGCAGCGTTGCGCCAGCACCGCGTTTTCCGTGCACATCGCGCGCGAGCGCAAGCCATGCCCGCGCCGCGTGCGAGAGATAAGCGCCGCGACGCCACACGAGGGCCATGTGCCAATCCGTCTCGGGCTCATCGAGCAGCAATCGTCGAACGGCGGGATGAGCGCGTTGTTCCGCAATCATGCGCGGCAGAAACGCAACGCCGAGCCCTGCCGCCACAAGCTCCACAATGAAATCGATCTGCCCGCTTCGCGCTGCAACGTCTGGCGAAAAGCCGCGCCGCTCGCACGCGTCGAGAATGACCTTGTTCAAGGCAAAGCCCGACTCGAACAGGATGAATGGGATCTGCGCTAGCGCGGTGAGTCCGATTTTCTTGCCCCGCGCGACGGGATGTCCGGAGGGCAACAGTGCCATCAGAGGTTCTCGACGCACGGCCTGCGCCTCGAAATCATCAGAAATCGGAAGCAGCGAGGCGGCAAGGTCGACCTCGCCCGCTAGCAGAATTTCTTCCAGCCTCTTACTGCCATGTTCGACGAGGCGGATTTCGATACCGGGATAGCGACTTCGGAAGATCGCGAAGAGCGGCGCAAAGAGAGTGCTGCTGCCAAGGGGCGGAATTCCAAGCCTGAGCACGCCGCGCTTCAAGCCGCGCAGTTCATCGAGCTCGGCGATCAGATCGTCTCTCTCAGCAAGGATGGCGAGTGCCCGGCGATAGACGATCTCGCCCGCCGCCGTCATTTCACTGCGATGGCCGATACGGTCGAGCAGCGGCACCCCGAGTTCGTCTTCGAGTTGCTTCACCGCCTTGCTGATGGTCGGCTGCGTCGCAAAGACGGCCTTGGCGGCCTGCGAAAAGCCGCCCTGGCGAACCACCTCGACGAAAGCACGGAGAGTACGGAGTTCCATGTCCATTCCATATCAGAATTGAATTAATTCAATCAATTCATTTTCATTATAAAGCGTTGCACCTTAAATGCGGGGCATTCCCGGAGTTCGTCATGCCGACCCGCGCCCGCAAGATCCCGCTTCTGATCCGCCTCGCCCTGCATCGCAGCCGGGTGATGCAGGTTGCCGCCATCATTGCTTTTTGGGCTTTCGGTGAAGGCCTGGTGCACGCGCTCGACATGCCCATTCCGGGCGGGATCGTTGGTATGGCGCTGGTGCTCGCGCTTCTCGCCAGCGGGATCATCAGTCCCTTGAGCGTGCGGCGCGGAGCTTATTGGTTGCTTGCCGAAATGCTCCTGTTCTTCGTACCTGCGGTCATGGCCGTGCTCGATCACCACGAGTTCGTCGGGCTTCTAGGTCTCAAATTGTTGGCGGTCATCGTCGTCGGTACAACCCTCGTCATGGGCGGCACGGCGCTGACGGTGGATCTCTGTTATTGCTGGCGGGTGCGCCATGCCCATCGGTGAAACGACGGCGCTCGCCGTCTTCTGGTCCGCCGCCACCATCGCACTCTATATGGGCGCACGTGCCTTGCATCGGCTGCATCCACGCTGGTGGTTATCGCCTCTGATGATCGCACCGACAGCGCTACTCGTGCTGGCGCTGACCCTTCACACGGGATATCGCGAGTACATCAGCGGCACGCATTGGCTCGTCGCCCTCCTCGGCCCCGTGACAGTCGCTTTCGCTTTGCCGATCTACGAGCAGCGCGGGTTGATCCGTCGCCAATGGCCGGTGCTCCTCATCGGCGTTCTGGTGGGAAGCAGTATTGCCATGGCGACGGCATGGACTCTCGCAAGCATGCTGGGCCTGTCGGAAACATTGAGACTGAGCCTGCTTCCTCGCTCGGTCACGACGCCTTTCGCTATGGCCATCTCAAACGATATCGGCGGGATTCCCGATCTCACTGCTCTTTTCGTAGTTCTCACAGGGCTTTGTGGCGCAGCCATGGGTGATGCGTTGTTGAAGTGGCTGCCTCTGCGCTCGAGCGTTGCACGTGGCGCCCTTTTCGGCATGGGAGCCCATGGTGCGGGCGTCGCCAAGGCGCATCAGATTGGGGGCGAGGAAGGATCGATCGCGGGGCTCGTCATGGTGCTCGCCGGACTTCTAAACGTCCTCGCCGCGCCGCTGCTTTCATACTGCTTGCGCTGAGGAACCCAACAAAGCCCTCGCAGGGTGATCACCCGGTCGGGAGAAATCCAGGCTCACTCTTCGCACATGAGGACCTTTTATCCCAACCGAAGCATCGTCAGATTGGCGCCTCACCCTATTTTCTCCTTTTCGCGGGTTCGAAATTTCGGCAAATGGCTCAGCGCGAAGGCATCCGGATGGGACGGATCCAATTTCATGGTGGCTTTATGAACTGGACGGCCCTTTCGGTGAGTTTGATGGCGGCCAGTCTGCTGAATGCGTGCGCCTCCATTCCGCGCATCCCTTATACCGCTCAAGAAGATGCAACTGCCGGGCCTCCCGGATTGCCGCAAGTCCGTCGTTGGGCAGACTCGCCGGTGCTCGCGCGCGATGCCAAGGTCTTTGCGCAAAGGACGAGCAAGAATTTCACCTACCTCGCGCTCTCGGGCGGCGGGGGCGATGGTGCCTATGGAGCCGGCGTGTTGAACGGCTGGACTGCTTCAGGCACGCGCCCGCAATTCGACCTCGTCTCGGGCGTGAGCACCGGGGCTTTGATGGCGCCGTTCGCATTCCTTGGGCCGAGCTACGACGCGACGTTGCAAGACCTCTATACGAGCGGCTACGCGGAAAGCCTGATCGAGTCACCCAATCCCTTCAACGTTCTGTTCGGCTCGGGCCTTTTCGGCAACGAGCGCCTCCTGTCCCTTGTCCAGCGCTACGTCACTGACGATCTCATCGCTCAGGTCGCTGAGGAGCATAGCAAGGGTCGTCGCCTCATCATCGTCACGACCAACCTGGACGCGCAACGCCCGATGGTCTGGGACATGGGCACGATCGCGGCCACGAAGGCCAATAGCCTCTTTCGTGAGGTCATGACGGCTTCCGCCAGCGTTCCCGGCGTGTTTCAACCGATGCTGATCAATGTGGCTGCCGACGGCCACGCGTTTCAGGAAATGCACGTGGATGGCGGCCTCACCTCCAATGTCTTCACGCTGCCGCAGAATCTCCTCGTCCGCGATCCCCGCCTCGGAGGGCAGCAACGCGGATCCATCTATGTTTTGATGAACGGCAAGATCGAGCCGTCCTTCGCCGTCGTCGAGAACAGCACGGGCCAGATCGCCGGGCGCGCGGTCACGACGATGACCCAGGCGCAAAGCCGCTCGACCCTGCACGCCACCGCCGCCTTCGCACGTCAGAACGGCTTCCGCTTCAATCTCACGGCCATTGACAGCACCGTACCGGATGGCGGGGCAACCGGCTTCGATACGCCATACATGCGCCGGCTCTACGAGTACGGATACGCCAAGGCGGTATCGGGGGAGTTGTGGAGTCGAACCGTGCCGCTCGCCGCAGCCACCAAGGTCGCCGCCGAATAACGGGCGTCGTCCGTCCTCGGGGCTCTCCCGACTCGCCCCTGCGTCATTGTAACAAACCGCCATTTCGATGGTTGGCTGCCTGTTGCGTGCCAAGATCCGACAGTTTGCGAGCTTTCCAGGAAACTGTGCCCTGCTTCTTCTGCCGTTTCCAGAGCGTCAGCAATGACGTTGCGCCCAACGGAAATTGGCGTGAGCTGAAAAAAATCACCGGGCATAGCAGCCACTTAACCAAAATAAATACAGTTTAAATTCATTAAAAACTGCTCTTTATAGGGATTCTAAACTTCTCATCGACGATGATCTTATTTAGATCAATTATCAATTACTGTCACACGACTCGACATCAACTTTAAACGACAATATGGCTGTCTCGCTTTTCCCTGGGAAGGGGCTCTCGATCGTGATCGAGAATTCCCCTCGCCTCGCCACCTCGGACCACCGTCGTCATTGACGGCAGCTGGGTTACGGGCACGGCGAGGACCTCGGAGCGAAAGCGACACGCGGTGCCGGGCGACGGCGCCGCGGCGGCAACAATTTCAGATTTGAAGGCACGGATTACAGCCATGACCGATACTCCGAAGGGCACAATCACGATCAATCCGTCGGCGGTGCCGGCCGATGTCGATTTCAACGACTTCCTCGCAAATTATTTCACCTCGGGCACGAGCTTCAAATTTTACGGCGGCAGCGAATATTACCACGGCACGCTGATGAGCGGCGAACAGCTCGCCTTCGTTGTAGGCACCAAGCTTCTCATCCTTCAGACCAGCGAAG
Organism: Microvirga sp. 2MCAF38; assembly: GCF_052115485.1. Classification (NCBI taxonomy): domain Bacteria; kingdom Pseudomonadati; phylum Pseudomonadota; class Alphaproteobacteria; order Hyphomicrobiales; family Methylobacteriaceae; genus Microvirga; species Microvirga sp. 2MCAF38. The sequence goes on from NZ_JBFRGU010000001.1 coordinate 207,363, forward strand.
GTGAGCTGAAGTACAACCCAAACGATGCGCACACGCTCTCCGGCACGGCAACGACGATAATCCTGGCCGATATGGGCTCAGCAACCGTTGACACGACGACAGGCCTCCTCACTGGGTATGACGTTGTTGCCCAGGTCGACGGCGTAGAGATCACGGGAGTTGCGGGAAACACTTCCAGCCCGCTGCAGAAGATGTTCTCCACCCTCGGGCTTGGTGACATGACGGCTCTGACGGGCGAGTTGAGGAATTACGCGGTCAACTACGAAGGCACGACCGCAGGCAACATCATCACGGGCTCCGCATTCAACGACAACTTGAATGGTGGCGACGGTGTAGACACAGTGGTCTACGACGGGAAGCGCGAAAATTTCGACATCATCGACAATGGCAACGGCACATACACCGTCAAGCATCTTCGCACTTCCGATGCCGCCGGTCAGGGCACCGACCTTCTAAGCAATATCGAAAAGATCCAATTCTCGGACGGTCTTCTTGACACGTCCGACGCTATTGGCAAGGGAGCCCACTCACTCGTTGTGAAGACTTTTGCAGCACTCCCGGAGGGAACAGGCCTTAGCGAATTGCTCGCGAATTACTTCACCTCGAGCAGCACTTTCAATTTCTACGGTGGTACGGATTTCCTCGGGACCACTCTGATTAGCGGCGAGCAGCTCGTTTTCTCGGTTGGAGACAAGCTTCTCATCCTTCAGGCCGGTGAAGGCGAACTGAAGTACAACCCGACCGCGTCACATACCCTTTCGGGGACGGCGACGACGATCATCCTTGCGAATAAGGGATCCGCGACCGTGGACGCCACAACGGGCCTCCTCACCGGTTACGAGACCGTTGCGACGTTCGAAGGCGTCAGCATCTCCGGCACCGCAGGCAACACGACAAGCCTCTTGCAGCAAGTATTCACCTCGCTGGGAAGCGGAAACATGTCGTTGCTCGTCAATGACGTTAAAAGCTATGCGCTCGAATACAAAGGCGGCCCAGTCAACGAAGCCGTCACCGGGTCTTCTCATGACGATACGCTCAGCGGCGGCGGGGGAAGCGATACGATTGATGGTGGCGATGGCATCGACCTCGCCGTCTATGAAGGTCGTCGCGAGAACTACAATGTCGTCAATAACGGAGACGGCACTTATTCTGTGACCCATCTCCGCGCCTCTGGCGCGGCCGATCAAGGCGTCGATACGATCAAGAATGTCGAGAAGATCCAATTTTCGGACGGAACTCGCGCCATCGCAGATGCCGTCGGAAACGGTGTAAAGTCCATCGTCATCGACGCTTCGGGATCGTCCGGCATGGATCTTGAAGCCTTCATACGCGGTGGCTTCATCTCCGACGCGACCGGAGGTGGTTTCCCGGTCTTCGATAACGGAGGCAGCTTCTCCGGTGCGGAGATGTTCATCGGCTACGGCGATAGCGCCTCCTCAAAATACGTTTTCGCTCACGGCAACCTCGAATATTACTTCAACACGCACACCGTTGCCGGAACGATCAACACACTCGAATTCGGCACACGGGGGACAGGCAGTTTCAATTCAAACGGATATTTCGTCGGTGGCAGCGCCAGTCTGAAGATCACGGGCCTCGATCTGTTCAATCCGATCCCAGGTCCTGGTGGGACAGAAGCAGAGATCGAAGCCAACGGTGCGGTGCATAATTTCGCTTTTGCCTATATGGGCGGCCAGAATGCATCGCAGGAGCAGCTCGACAAATTTGCGAACTCCCTCGACGGGTACGCTCAGCATTTCATCGGCTCGGCCAATGCGGATGCCTACATCGGCACGGGCCATGACGACACCATCGACGGTGGCGGCGGCGATGATATCTTCTACGCTTCCGGTGGCTATGATCTGGTGGACGGCGGTACGAATAACGACCGCATCATTTTCTCCGGCCTTCGCGACAACTATGTGATTTCCAAGCTGGTTGACGGAAAGACGAGCATCCGTGACAAGACGACCGGGGCGACATCCGTGCTCAGCAACGTCGAACTGGCACGCTTCTCGGATGCCGATGTCGATATCTCGTCACTGGAAGAAACCCCGCCGAATGCTCCGCCGCAAAATCTGAATCTGGATGGGCTCAAGGTTACCGAGAACGCCGCCGCCGATACGCTCATCGGCCGTCTCTCGGCAACCGACCCGGAGGGTAAGGGCGTACGGTTCACGCTCAGCCACAATCCGGGCGGATTGTTCAAGATCGTCGGCAACGAACTGCGCGTGAACGGTAAGATCGACTATGAAGCGCTGAAATCGCTCGCAGTCACCGTGCTGGCGACAGACGGCGATGGCGAGACGGCTTCAAAGGCCTTCACCATTGTCGTCAACGATGTGGACGAGGCGCCCTCTCAGCCGGTTCTGTCAAAGACCGGCATTTCGGAGAATGCGAAGGTCGGCGCGACAGTCGGAACAGCTTCTTCCGGCGACCCGGAAGGTGGCAACGTCACCATCAAACTCGTGAGCAATCCGGGCGGCTATTTCAAGCTTGTCGGAAACAAACTCGTCCTCGCGAAGACCCTGAACTACGACAAGGCGCAAAGCCATACGGTAACCCTCGAGGCCAAGGATGCCGGCGGCCTGACGTCGACACAGCAGATCAAGATCAATGTCATCGACGTCGCAAAGACGACCATGGGCACCTCGGGCAACGATATCCTGAAGGGCGGCATTGGCATCGATATCCTGAACGGCGGTGATGGCAACGACGTGCTCAATGGCGGCGGCGGCAGCGACAAGCTGTATGGCAACGCGGGCAAAGACAAGCTCTATGGCGGGGCCGGAGTCGACAAGCTCTACGGCGGAGCCGATGCCGATACCTTCATCTTCAAATCGATCAAGGACAGCACGGTCGATGCGTCGGGCCGCGATACGATCTACGACTTCTCGCGCAAGCAGGGCGACAAGATCGATCTGCGCTCCATCGATGCCAACACGAAGGTCAAGGGCAACCAGGCCTTCAAGCTCATCGGCAAAAAGGACTTCTCCGAAAAGGCCGGTGAGTTGCGCTACGAAAAGATCAAGGGTGGCGTTTACGTCCATGGTGACGTCGACGGTGACGGTCAGGCCGATTTCAGCATCCTCCTGAAGAGCATCTCGTCTCTCGTAAAAAGCGACTTCTTCCTCTGAGAAGGCCAAAGCCCTCGAGAATAAACCGGAGGCGCTCGCGCCTCCGGATTCCTTTTCCAGACTCCCGAAGAATTCGCACAGTGCCGATACGCTTTAGTCTCTTTGGAACAACCGCGATCCTGACCGCTGCCCTGTTCGTGGCCGAGCCTGCGCGGGCACAAGACGATCCGCCAATGCCCGGCGACACCATCGCTCTCGACCCGATCACGGTGACTGCCACGAAGGGAGGCGAACGCGTCTACGAGTCGTTGTCTCCTTCGAGCGTTCTCACACGCGACGAATTGCAGAATCAAGTCCAGCCGAGTTCTGTCTCCCAGATTCTGAACCTCATCCCGAGCGTCACGACCCAGGTGGGCGCGGGCGATTCAGGCACTGGAGTCAACATTCGCGGCCTTCAGGATTTCGGCCGGGTGAACGTGCTGGTGGACGGCGCCCGGCAGAACTTCCAGCGTCAAGGGCATGGCGCAAACGGCACCTTCTATTTCGATCCGGAGATGATGAAGTCCGTCGATGTCACGCGTGGCCCCGTATCCTCGATCTATGGGTCGGGCGCCATCGGCGGCGTGGCGAGTTTCACGACACTCGACGCGGACGATGTGATCGGCGAAGGCAGGCTGATCGGCGCGCGCCTCAAGGCCGCCTTCGAGACGAACGGCAAGACGCCCGTTCTTCATGGCGAAGTCGCCGGGAAACAGGCTGCCTTCGATATTCTCGGCGCAGCCACGTGGCGGTCGGCGGGAGATTACACATCGGGCGACGGGCGGCTTGTGGAGGATACGGCGCAGGACCTTCTTTCCGGCCTGTTCAAGACCCGTATCCGCCCGGCCGAGGATCACGAATTCACACTCTCCGCTTTGCGTATCCGCAATACTTTCGACGGCGGCCTCTCGACGATCTACCACACGGACGCCATCGCCGACACTTTCACAGCAGGCTATCGCTGGACGCCGAACTCGAACATCTGGAACCTGAGCGCCAAGGTTTATTTCACCGGAACAGATGTGAAGCAGACCGTGCTCGAAGGCCTTCCTCTCGGCGGAACAAAGTCATTTCGCATCGGCACGACCGGGTTCGATATCTTCAACACGTCCCTCTTCTCCACCGGCGAGTTCAGCCACGAAGTCACCTATGGCAGCGATCTTTTCGAGGACAACGTCAAGACCCGCGATTCCTACGGCACAAGCAACCTGATCACGCCATCGGGTACTCGCCTCGCCTACGGCGCTTATGTCCAGGACAAGGTGAGATATTCCACCTGGCTCGAAGTCATCGGCGGCCTGCGTTACGATTCCTATCGCCTCACCGGGGACGATATCGAGAACGAAGGTAACCGCGTTTCGCCCAAGATCACCATCGGCATCACACCGTGGGATCCGATCACTTTCTACGGCACCTATGCCGAAGGCTATCGCGCGCCGTCACTGAATGAGACTCTGATCGACGGTTTCCATCCACCGCCGGTGACCGGTCGCTTCTTCCCCAACCCCGATCTGAAGCCTGAGGTCGCCCACAATGTCGAAGCCGGGGTGAACCTTCGGCTCAACGGTCTTGTCAAGGATACCGACCGACTCCGCCTGAAGCTCGGCGTGTTCCGCAACACGGTCGACGATTACATCGAGCAAGTCTTCACGCCCTTCCCCATTCCGGGTGGTTATCAATACCAGAACATCGCCAAAGCGAAGTTGCACGGTTTCGAGGCCGAAGGTTTCTACGATTCCGGCATGTTCTTCATGGGCTTCGGTGGCCAGATCATGAGCGGTAAGAACGCGATCACTGGCGATCCTCTGAACAAGGTCCCGCCTAATCGCCTGGTCACGACGCTCGGCCTACGGCTCTTCGACGAGAAGCTCGAAATGGGAACGCGAGTCACGTGGGTTGCGGGAAAGAAGAACGCCGCGGCTCTCGGTTTCATTGGCGATCCCTACACCCTCGTGGATCTCTTCGCCGATTGGAACGTGAACGACAACGTCAAAGCGGGTCTCGTGGTCGAGAACCTCTTCAACGTTCAATACACTCAGTACCTCAATGCCCAGGCAAGCCCGGGCCTCACGGCGAAGGCCGCCCTCACCGTCAAACTCTACTGACGTTCTGCAAAGGAGATCGACATGGCAATCACCATCAAGCTGACCGCCGCCGAGGCCTATGCAAAGGGCGTCAATTTCAACACATACATGGTCAGCTATTTCGCGGACTTCGCATTCGAGGGCTGGCCTTACATTCTGGGCGGAAGCAGTACCTACAAGGGCGACCAGCTTGTGCTGCTCGACAATATCGATGGTCGAAACACGAAGGCCATGGTGCTCGACGGTTCGAATTTCGAATACTATTTCGCGAGCCACATCATGACCGGCACGCTGAAAAGCATCAAGCTCGGAACGCTCGGCGACAGCTACTCGTCTTCCAAGTCATCGTTCACGCAGGACGCATCGAAGCACATCGTCAACTATGCCGCCCCCCTAGAAATCTCAGGTCTTTCGATTTCAGGCAGTACAGCGGGCGGCCCGTTCCACGACCTTGTCTCAGGCCTGATGGGCGGTGTCAGCGCTGGAGGGCGAAGCACCAATCCGTCTCTGCTAAAGAGCGCTCTTGCGAGCCAGGCGCAAAAACTCATCGGCTCATCCGGAGCCGATACCTACACCGGCACGAAGTACAACGACACCATTCGTGGCAATGGCGGCAACGATACGCTGGACGGAGGTGCCGGGGTAGATACGGCCATCTATTCCAGCACCAAGAGCAACTACAGCATCACGCGATATACGAACGGAACGATCAAGGTCGTCGACAAGCGTTCAGGCTCGCCGGATGGCTCAGACACGCTGAAGAATATCGAGAAGCTGAAATTCTCGGACGGAACGATTGAAGCGACCTCTCTCCCCGCGATCTCCTCCACCAAGACCATCATCGGTACGGCGGCGGGCGATATTCTCAACGGGACGACCGGGGTGGATCTGATCAAGGGCGAGGCCGGCAACGACAAGATTTATGGCGGGCGCGGTGCCGACAAACTCTACGGCGGAGCCGATGCGGACGCGTTCGTCTTCAAATCGATCAAGGACAGCACCGTCGCCGCCTCCGGGCGTGACACCATCTATGACTTCTCGCGCAAACAGGGCGACAAGATCGATCTGCGCACCATCGATGCCAACACGATCCTGAAGGGCAACCAAGCCTTCAAGTTCATCGGCACCAAGGATTTTTCCGAGAAGGCCGGTGAACTCCGCTACGAGAAGGTCAAAGGCGGCGTTTACATCTATGGCGATGTCAACGGCGACGGGCAGGCCGATTTCAGCATCCATCTGAAGAGTATCGCTTCCCTCGTGAAGGGCGACTTCTACCTCTGAGCAAAGCGCGTCTCGCGCAACGCTCTCAGAAACGTCGCGCTAGACGCTCCAGATGACAGCCAATGTCCCATTCATCTCGCCAATCTCCACCCTCTCCTCGCAATATCGCACCTGACGAGCCCTTCGCAGAGCTTCGCGCGGAGAACCTCGACACAAAGCAACTCATCACTCTTCTCGATCAATGGAGCGAGCCCGTTGTCGCCAAGGCTTGGATGCATTTTACGGTCGCGAAGACGTATTTCTCGCTGACCGACAACCGCGATGTCAGTCGCGCCGATAAGACACGCATTCTCAAGATGCTCGCGCTCAGCGCAGGCATCAGCACCACACGTCTCCACGCTTTGCTCAACCAGTATTTCTACGCCCGGTCGATCGAAGGTTTCCTGCCGACGCTGGAGAATGACGGGCGCCGGGTCGAGACGCGTGTCGAGGAGATTATCGCGGAGGAAATCGAGCGCGCCCAAAGCAACCCGGAGCCACAGACACGCGTCGCGCTGATGGCGCTCATCCGGCAACGCTGCCAGAATGAGGGCTTCGGGCCCCCAGCACGGAACACGATATTGATGCGGATCAAGTCCTCGCTGTTGTGAAGTTCCGGGATCATTGACGATCACCTACCTTCCGCTGCCAAGCGATAGACGTCAGCTTTCTCTCCCTCATCGTCGCGAACCGGCTCGCCGAGCAAGTCGTCTCTGAGAAGCAGGTCCACCTCCTGTTGAATCGCGAGAAATTCGTTCCAATCCGCAGTTTGAATCAGCGCGAGAACCTGCACTTTCGGAATCTCCTCGTGGCCCTCGCGAAGCCGGACACGAACCGAGGAAGGCTCGACCTTCGGATGGTTGGCAACGGCGGCGGCGATCTGCGCGATGGTTCGGCGAATAGAAGCGCTGTCACCCGCCGAGGCAATCTTCAGCACCCGATCATAAGGCATCTTATCGCGCTTCGAGAGATTGATCAGGTTCAGATTCACGAAGACCGAATTCGGCACGGTGATCAGCGTTCGATCGAGGCCGCGAATGCGGGTGGAACGGACGCCGATGCTCTCGACCTGGCCCTCGAGAGAACCGAACCGACATATGTCGCCGACGCGTACGGGCCGGTCCGCGTAGAGGATCAGCCCGCCGATGAAGTTTTCGATAGTCGGTTTTGCCGCGAGCGCAATCGCCAGACCGCCGACACCGAGGCCGGCGAGAATGCCAGCCAGCGGCAGGCCGAGATGCGTTGCGCCGTAGATGAGAATGCCGCAGGCGATGGCAATCCCGAACGTGCGGATCGCCGCCCGCGCGAGAGAGGCATCGATGCTCTCCGTACGGACATGCGAGAAACGTTCGACGACGAGCGCCAGTGCATTTGAGAGCGCGACGATGCCCCAGACAAGGGCGAGAAAGGCAATTCCCTCTGCAATGCCGTCGAACGAATCCTGGATGTGACCGGTGATGTTGAGCTGGTAGTCAACAACGTACATCACTGCGAGCGCGGTTAAGGCGAGCGCGGACGGAAAGGCAATGCTGACAAAAAGGATCGCCGCCCGCCTCTCCGGCCGCATGCGACCGATCCGGCGCCAGGCCCATGCCAGCCAGAGGGCCGCGATCGTGAGGACGAGACCAAATCCGATCCATTGCCAGACGGTCTGGTCTCCGACTTCCCAACGAAGCGGCTCCGGCAATCCCTCGATGAGGCTGTACCATTTCGGCGGCAGAATTTGACCGGGCGTCTGTTTGTAGAACGCGTAAAAGTCCTCCGAACCGTTGACGTCCGGCTGGTCCTTGATGGCGCTATAGAATTCCTCCAACCGTTGGAGACTGGCCTTGGAGATCAGATATTCGCCTGCTCGCGGCCCATCCTCGATGCGTAAAATCCGGATTTCGGTTTCCGGTACGTTCCAGCCCTTCAATGCCTTCGAACTATCGCTTCCAACAGCCTCAGGACCGGGGATGGTCTCACTCGCAGGCTCGGGGACCCGATCCAGTATTTCCTTCAGGATGAGCGTCGCTTCGAGAGAACGGTTCTCGCGATTGACGGGCGGAACATCGCTAAGATCGAGGGATCGCGCCGCACGGGCGAGCAAGGCTTCGGCCCTCTTGACCTTCTTCTTCACGGCGGGGCTCCAGAAGAACCCGCTTTCGCTGCGATTTTCCTTGTAGGCGTCGAGCAAGAGCTTGGACGCCTCCCCCACGCTGTTGCGGAAATTCTGGAACGTGGCCCGCGGGCTGGAGGTATCGGCAGGCGTGAGAAACCCAGCCTTTGCGTCCTCAGCACTGGCGATTTGCCCAGCGAAGAGCAGAACCAAGAGTGCTATGAGCGAGAGGAATCGGCTGGCTTGCCGCAAAGTTTGTTCCATCGACGGTTTCATCGCCATGAATCGTTGCCTACCCAAGCGATCTATCTAACTGATGATGCAACACACGATCAAGGAAGCCCTATCTCTACCAAAATGAATGTTGCCTTCCGTCGACGACTGGACTTTAGCAAAAACTGGAAATTAGTTTCGTTCAACGCTATCGGCGACACGACTTTGGGTTTTGATTGCGAAAGACATCGATAGCTGCAGCGGCATGCCCCTGAGGAGATTGATCGAATGACGATGACGTGGCTCGAAGCTCTCGGATGGTTCGGTGCGGTGCTTGCCATCACCGGCAGCGCCATGAAGACAATTATCCCGCTACGTTGTGTCGGGATCGTCGCGAATGTCGTTTCACTAACCTATAACTACCACCTCGGCCTCGTCCCAGGCGTAATCGTCAATCTGATCCTGCTGCCGCTCAACGGCACGCGCCTGTTTCAGATGCTGCGCCTGATCCGCAAGGTGAAGAGCGCTTCCCAAAGCGACCTGTCGATGGACTGGCTCAAGCCCTTCATGACAAAACGCGGCGTGAAAGCGGGCGAAACGCTGTTTCACAAGGACGACGAAGCGGATTGCATGTTCTACACTCTGAGCGGACGTTTCAGGCTCCGTCAGCTTGGAATAGATCTTCCGCCAGGGCGCGTCGTCGGCGAGATGGGCTTCCTCTCACCGGACAACAAACGCACTCAGACTCTGGAATGTGTCGAGAGCGGAGAGGTCTTGAGCATCACCTACGATCAGGTTCGGCAACTCTATTTCCAGAACCCGGAATTTGGCTTCTATTTCCTGCGCCTGACGACGGAACGCATGTTTGCCAACATGGAGAGGCTGGAGGCTGAACTATCGCAATTGCGCGCCAGTTCGGAAGAAACACGCATCACGCAAATGCCCGCCTCCGCGAAAGATAGCATGGTAAGCGCAGTTTAGAATTCATCTAAATAATTGAATTGATTGCGGTTTTTCTTGACCACTTTCCTGCCTCGTGGTTTGTGCCATCTCGCTGGACGGCCTTGAACCGTCGCGGCTTAAAGTCAGATCAGGAGGCAAGATGTCGGTTCGTGCATTCGTCAATCGCTTGGTTCTAGGAGCTCTTGGGTCGACAGCTCTTATTGCGGCGAGCGTGCCGGCTTCGGCACAAGGCGTCGTGAACGTCTATACGAACCGTGAGCCGGGTTTGTATTCATCGACCCTCGACGAGTTCACCAAGGCGACCGGTATCAAAGTCAATGCCATCTTCTCCGAGCAGGGTCTTTCCGAGCGCATCAAGGCCGAGGGCGAGAACAGCCCGGCCGACGTGCTGATTACGGTCGATATCGGCCGGCTGCAGGAAGCGCTCGATCTCGGCATCACGCAGCCCCTGAAATCCCAGGCGCTTGAAGCCGCCATTCCGGCACAATTGAGGGATCCTGAAGGCCGCTGGTTCGCGCTCTCCATGCGCGCCCGCTCGGTCTACGCCTCGAAGGACCGGGTGAAGGACACAGCGATCACCTATGAAGATCTCGCTGACCCGAAGTGGAAGGGCAAGCTCTGCACCCGCTCCTTCCAGCACCAGTACAATATCGCCCTCACCGCCGCGATGATCCTCAAGCACGGGGAAGCGAAGACGGAAGAGTGGTTGAAGGGTATCAAGGCCAATCTCGCCAAGAAGCCTTCCGGCGGCGACCGTGACGTGGCGAAGGACATCATGGCCGGCGTCTGTGATATCGGCCTCGGCAACACCTATTACGTCGGCCTCATGACCAATGGCACGAACCTGGACCAGAAGAAGTGGGCCGAGGCGATACACGTCATTCTGCCGACTTTCCAGAACGGCGGCACACACGTCAACGTCTCCGGCGCCGCGCTCATGAAGCATGCGCCGAACAAGGCGAACGCCGTGAAGCTCATGGAGTACATGACCTCTCCCGAAGCCCAGCACGTCTTCGCCGATGTGAACTACGAGTATCCGGTTCGGGCCGGCGTTGCGATCAATCCGCTCATCAAGTCCTTCGGCGATCTGAAGGCTGATCCGATGACGATCTCGGCCATCGGCAAGGCCCGCGCCAAGGCGAGCGAGCTGGTCGATAAGGTTGGCGTGGATCGCTAAGAGATTGTTTTGAAATGATGCGCTTTTCTCTCCTTTCGTCATTCGGGGGCCGTGTCAGCGGAGCCCGGAACCCCGAACCGCAACCATTTCAGAACGGCCAGCAACGCGTGGGGCTTTCATCTCATCCGGAGGTGCCAGCGGTTATGGGTTTCCGGGCTCGCCTGCGGCACCCCGGAATGACGGTGGAAAGGCGCTAAACTATTTCCAAACGGGCTCTAACCCGCAACTGAGGCAGGATCGGACATTGGTGCAACGGATGAAACGCCCCTTCCAATGAGCACACTGGCCCTGCCATCACGCTTGTCCATCACGGCCATTCGGCGTGCCTGCAACGGCGCGCCGCTCTGGTCTCTGGCTGTCGTTTTTCTTGTGGCTTGCATCGTGCTGGCTCCTCTCGCCTCGCTGGTGAGCATCGCCATGAGGGGCGACCCCGCCCAACTGCCTGGGCTTGTGTCGGACGTATTGCCGTCGGCGCTTTTCGACACGAGCCTGCTTCTCGCGGGCGTTGCCATTCTTGCCGGTTCCATCGGCATCGGGACTGCATGGCTCGTCACCGCGCATCGCTTCCCGGGCCGCGATGCGTTGGCATGGCTTTTGCCGTTGCCGCTCGCCGTGCCGACCTACATTACGGCTTATATCTACGTCGAAATCTTCGACGCTGCAGGCCCCTTACAGATGGGCCTGCGCGGCCTCATGGGATGGAAGTCACGCGCCGACTACTGGTTTCCCGAAATCCGGTCGCTCTACGGCTGCATTCTCGTCATGTCCTTTGTTCTCTACCCTTACGTCTACATCGCCGCGCGGACGATGTTTCTGACGCAAGGAGCGAACATGATCGAAGTGGCGCGCACGCTTGGCGCAGGCCGTTTCCGACTTTTCAGCGTCATCGCCGTTCCCCTCGCCCGCCCCGCGCTCGCGGTCGGCCTCTCGCTTGCGCTTCTTGAGGCGCTGAACGATATCGGTGCTGCGGAATATCTTGGCGTGCGCACGCTCACCGTTTCCGTTTTCACGACCTGGCTCAACCGCAACAATCTTGCCGGCGCAGCGCAAATCGCCTGCGTCATGCTCGCCATCGTGATCCTGCTGATCATGCTCGAACGGCGCGGACGACGGGACAGGCGCTACTCGCTCTCGACACGCAGACCGCGCGTCACGCAGCCGGTGAATCTTCCCCCAGCCGGTCGCTGGGCCGCGACACTATTCTGCACCGTCCCCGTCATCATGGGCTTTGCACTACCCTTGGGCTTCTTGCTCCGAGAGGTTTCGCGCCGCGATCTGTCGAGCCAGATCGATTCCGCTTTTCTCGACCACCTTCTGACGACCCTGGGACTCTCCGTCACCGCAACAGTAACGGCAATCGTCCTTGGTATTGTGGTGGTCACAGCCTCGCGCCTCGCCAGAACACGCTTCACCAGAACGGCGCAAGGCATCACCGGCGTCGGCTACGCGGTGCCGGGCACCGTTCTCGCGCTTGGTCTGCTCACCCCACTCGTGACCGTCGACAATTGGATCGGGTCCTTCTGGCGGTTCCTCACCGGTGAGCATCTCGGGCTGATTCTTCTCGGCTCCGTCGCAGGCATCGTGATCGCTTACACGATCCGCTTCCTGCCGATTGCCACCGGCTCCCTGTCGGCCGGCCTCGAGCGTATATCGTCGAACCTCGAAGATGCCGGGCGCATTCTCGGCGCACGGCCGCGAGAATTGGTGCTGCACGTGCAATTACCGCTCTTGCGTCCGGCGTTGGCGAGCGCGGCGCTCCTCGTGTTCGTGGATTGTATCAAGGAACTGTCGGCGACCCTGCTGCTACGCCCCCTCAACACGGAGACGCTGGCGACGCTGGTCTATGGCAATGCATCGCGCGGGGCTTTCGAGGACGGCTCCTTTGCCGCTCTCGTGATCGTTCTCGTCGGGCTTTTGCCTGTCATCCAGCTCGTGCGGAGCGCCGAGGCGCGACGGTTAGCGAAGGCGTCATCGTCAAGCGTTCATTCTGCGTCGGGCTGAGAAGAGCCGCAGACTGTCTTCCATAAGAACTCAAGGGCCTTCGCATTCCTGCGAACGGCCCTTGAGAGAGACATCCAATCGCCTCGTCAGGCCGCGTTGGCTTTGGACGAGAGCGCGACTTTGAATTCGGCTTCCGTCTTGGCCTTGATCTCGTCGAGCGTAATGCCGTCGGCAAGCTCAATCAGGGTCATGCCGCCGTGGCCTTTCTTGTCGATGGTGAAGACGCCGAGATCGGTGATCACCATGTCGACGACGGCGGCACCCGTCAAAGGCAGGTTGCATTTCTTGAGCAGCTTCGGCTCGTCCTTCGCCGTGTGCTCCATGACGACAACGACGCGCTTGACGCCCGCCACCAGGTCCATGGCGCCGCCCATGCCCTTCACCATCTTGCCGGGGATCATCCAGTTGGCGAGATCGCCGTTCTGGTCCACCTGCATGGCGCCGAGGATCGACAGGTCGATATGACCGCCACGGATCATCGCGAAGGAATCGGCGGACGAGAAATAGCTCGTCGTCGGAAGCTGCGTGATGGTCTGCTTGCCGGCATTGATCAGGTCGGCATCTTCTTCGCCTTCATACGGGAACGGGCCCATGCCGAGCATGCCGTTTTCCGATTGCAGCTGCACATTCATGCCCGCCGGAATGAAGTTCGAGACCAGCGTCGGAATGCCGATACCGAGATTGACGTAGAAGCCGTCGCGCAATTCCTTGGCGGCACGCGCAGCCATCTGTTCACGGGTCCAAGCCATTGTCCTCTCCTCCCTTACGCCGCTGCCCGCGGGCGGGTGGTGCGCTGCTCGATGTGTTTGGCCGGGTTCGGCACATGCACAACTCGCTGCACGAAAATACCGGGTGTGTGGATGCAATCCGGATCGATCTCGCCGGGCTGCACCAGATGCTCCACCTCCGCGATGGTGATCTTTGCGGCACTCGCCATCATCGGGTTAAAATTGCGGGCCGTCTTGCGATAGACGAGATTGCCTTCCGTATCGCCCTTGAAGGCGTGAACGACAGCGATATCGGCAAACAGGCCGCGCTCCATGACGTATTTCTCGCCATCGAACTCGCGCACTTCCTTGCCGTCGGCAATGATGGTGCCGACGCCGGTCTTGGTGAAGAAGGCGGGAATTCCCGCGCCGCCGGCCCGAATGCGCTCGGCCAGCGTGCCTTGCGGGTTGAATTCGAGTTCAAGCTCGCCGGAAAGATATTGCTGGGCGAACAGTTTGTTTTCACCCACATAGGATGAGATCATCTTCTTGATCTGTCGGGTTTCCAGAAGCCGTCCCAGGCCGATACCGTCCACACCGGCATTATTGGAAATGAAGGTCAGATCCTTCGCCCCCGAATCACGAATGGCCTCGATCAGCGCCTCGGGAATGCCGCACAGGCCGAAACCGCCCGCCATGATCGTCATTCCGTCCTTCACGAGCCCAGCGAGCGCCGAGCGCGCATCGGCTTGAACCTTATTCATAAAACCTCCCGGAGATGTTCCAGTATATCGTCAAAAATACGATCGGGCGGCACCCTGCATGGTGGCCTCATTTTAGACAATCCCTTCATATGGATATATGCAAGTTCCTGCATGCCTCGCCGGATTCCCTAACGGGGCTCGCTTTTCTTCTACTCGCTCCTCCTTGCGACGTTGGGGCAACCGGTCCATATCCATTCGCTCATGTCTCGTCGTGCCCTTCTCATTATCGCGCTGATCGCGCTCGCGCTTCTCGGAACCGCGGCATTCCCCTGGACTTTGTCCAGCGGCGCGCTTTCGGCTGCGCTGACGGAGCACCTGGAGAGTCATTACGGCCTCTCCTTCAAGGTCAATGGACGCAGCACTTTTGCACTCCTGCCGACGCCTCGGGTGAAGTTCGAGGACGTCGACCTCGTCTCCGCGGACGGGAAAACGACGGTGGATGGTGGATATTTGCGAGGGGAGTTGCGCGTTCTTCCTCTGGTTTTTGGGCGGATCGAACTGTCGGAGATCGCTCTCAGCGATAGCCGCATCACGGTCTCGTTCGAGCAGATGAAGTCGCTGGACTGGGCTCGCAAGACAGCATCCGAAGCGAGCAAGCAGCGCTCCCTGCACGCCCGGCGACTGATTGTAACCGGCTCCACGCTGCAATGGAGCGACTTTCCGACCGCCGGATTGAATCGCGTTAATCTCGTGGTCAATTGGCGCGGTGAGGACGACGAACTTGCCGTCGCCGGCTCAATCGCCTGGCGCGGCGAAGACATTGAAATCGGTGAGGTTTCCTTCAATCCCGCCCTCCTCGCTGCGGATGCGGCAAGCCCGTTCGCCGTGAAGTTGCGGTCACTTTCCGGCAATGTCGCCATCACCGGCGAGGCGCAAGTCGGAGCTGACCCGCGCGTGACCGGAAAAGGGTCTATCGCCGCCAGTTCCGTCCGGGATTTCGCTCGATGGAGCGGGCTCAGCCTGCCTTTGAGCCCGCTGACGGGTGCGTTTTCTATCTCAGGTGAATTTTCGGCCAACAAGCGCCGCCTCTCGTGGCCTTCGGTCGCGGTGGCTCTGGGAGGAGATCGTCTCGACGGCACGCTCTCCGTACGCTTGGACAGCGAACGCCCGGTCATCTCGGGCACGTTGGCGGCCGACAAACTTGATTTGTCCGATTTTTTCGCACCCTTCGCGCAGACGCGGACCCTCACCGGCGCCTGGAATGACGATGCGTTGAACCTAACCCGCATGACTGCGGGCGATCTGGATATTCGCCTGTCCGCCACTTCCGCGAGGCTCGGACTTCTCACTCTCGGAGACATGGCTGCGAGCATTCTCGTGAAGCCCGGCCAGATCGAGGCCTCTCTCGGGCGCGCAAGTTTTTACGACGGCTCGCTTAAAGGTCGTCTTTCGCTCAGTCAGACCGAGGGCAAGCCCGAACTCAAGGGGCAGGCCAGCTTCGACCGGATCGATATTGCCTCATTTCTTTCCGTCGTCGGTGAACCGCGCTGGATCACAGGCCAAGCGCTCGGACAAATTCAGATCGAGGCGGCCGGGGGCACCGTGTCTGAACTCGTCCGCGCGAGCCACGGCCGGACCACCATTTCCGTCAAACGCGGAGAGCTGATCGGGATCGGTCTCAATGACGCGTTGAAGAGGATCGACAAGCGCCCCCTCGCCGCTTCGCTCGATTGGCGCGGCGGACGCACTGCGTTCGACCTCGCCCAGGTCAGTTTGAACATCACCTCCGGCAACGGCGAGATCATGGAGGGCCGTCTGACCGCTCCCGAAGTGCACGCGGCGCTACAGGGACGAGTTTCCATCGCGGACCGCACCTTGGATCTGAAAGCGTTGGTCGACTCGGCAACGCCCAATCCCAACACATCGCCGCTGATCGCATTCGATCTCGATGGCGGCTGGGATTCGGTCATGATAACGCCGGACGTGAAATCCCTGATCCAGCGCTCGGGCGCCGCAAAGCCGCTCTTCGGGCCGGAACGAACGACTAAAGAACCCCCGGCAGACAACGCTCAGTGAGCGTTGCGTTCGGAAACCATTAGAGAGCGTTTGCTTAGAATCGTGGCGATGGTAACCCCCACAGTCACAATGCTGATGAGGATCGTCGAAGCCGCGTTCACTTCCGGCGACAGGCCGAGCCTGACCTGACTGTAAATCCTGATGGGCAAGGTCGTGGCCCCTGGACCCGTATTGAAGCTCGCAATCACGAGATCGTCCAGCGACAGGGTGAAGGCCAGAAGGAAGCCCGCGACAATCGCGGGAGAAATCAACGGCAACGTGACGGCGAAGAAGGTCTTGAGCGGTGGCGCGCCGAGATCCATCGCAGCTTCTTCCAACGAGCGATCGAAGGTCAAAAGCCGCGCCTGCACAACCACCGTCACGAAGCACATGGTCAGCGTCGTATGGGCCAGCGTGATCGTCCAGAAGCCGCGGTCGAGACCGATCGCCACGAAGAACAACAGCAGCGACAGGCCGGTGATGACTTCCGGCATGACCATCGGCGCGTAGACCATGCCGGTAAACAGGGTGCGCCCCGTAAACCGCCCGTAACGGGTCAGCGCAAGAGCCGCGAGCGTGCCGAGCACAGTCGCCATGGAGGCGGAGAGAAGCGCGATCCGCACTGTTACCCAGGCGGCATCCATCAACGCTTCGTTGCGGAAGAGCGCGCCATACCACTGCGTCGAGAACCCGCCCCACACGGTCACCAGGCGCGACGCGTTGAAGGAATAGACGACCAGCAGCAGGATCGGCACATAAAGGAAGGCGAAGCCGAGCACCAGCGATGTGACGTTGAAGAGACTGAGGCGGTTTCTCATCGCTGCGTCTCCAGCCGGCGCGCCTCGACATCACGGTAGATCACGATCGGCACGACGAGGATGATCAACAGAAGGATCGCCACGGCGGAGGCCAACGGCCAATCGCGGTTCGAGAAGAACTCGCTCCACAATTGACGGCCGATCATCAAAGTCTCGGAACCGCCGAGCAGATCCGGGATCACGAACTCTCCGACGGCCGGAATGAAGCACAGAAGCGAACCGGCAATGACGCCGGGCATGGCGAGCGGCACGGTGATCGCCCAGAACGCGCGCCAAGGCGGGCAACCGAGATCGAGCGCCGCCTCGATCAGCGTATTGTCCATCCGCTCCAGCGACGCATAGAGTGGTAGCACCATGAAGGGCAGATAGGCATAGACGATGCCGATATAGACCGCGAATTCCGTGTTCAGGATGATCAGAGGGTCGTCGATCAGGCCGATGCCCATCAGCGCCTGATTGAGAAGCCCTTCCGGCTTCAGAATGGCGACCCAGGCATAAATTCGGATGAGAAAGCTCGTCCAGAACGGCAGGATGATCAGACCGATCAAGAGCGGATGATGTTTCGCGGGAGCCCGCGCCATGGCGTAGGCGATGGGAAAGCCGACAAGAAGAAGCAGTGCCGTCGAAATGGCGGCGATCCGCACGGATGACAGTGTCGCCGCCAGATAAATACCATCCTCGACCAGCATCTCGAAATTTTCGAGATCGAGCTTCTGGAAAAATCCCCAGACATCGCTCCATTCGAACACGGGCGTGTAGGGCGGCTGCGCGACGACAGGGTCCGAGAGACTGATCTTGAGGACGATCAGGAACGGCAACAGAAAAAGGACGGCGAGCCATAAGAACGGCACCGCCGGCACCACAGCCGACATCAGCCTTTTCGTGAGCGAGCGCGCCATGGCTATTCCGCCAGAATGACCGCCGCATCGGGCACGAAGGTCAGATGAACCTCCTCATCCCAATCGATGGGGTTGTCGACGAAGCGCGAGGCATTGGCGCGTGAGACGCGCAGGATTTCACCGGAGGCGAGCTTGACCCGATAGACGGTCCAGTCGCCCAGATAGCCGATATCCCACACTTCGCCGGTCAGGACATTCTGCGCATCGGGGCTCGGGGGGCCGCGGCGGATCACCATCTTTTCGGGACGGATCGCGATGGCGACCGCTTGGCCCTCGTTTAACACCTCATCCGGATCGTCGATAGTCAGGGGCGACGCCGATGCATTGGTTCCGACGCGCCACAGGCCGTTCTCCTGGCCGATCACCTTGCCTTCGAGGATGTTCACGTCGCCCACGAACTCGGCGATGAAACGGGTCTTCGGCTGCTCGTAGATCTCGCCCGGCGTCGCCACCTGGACGATGCGCCCATGATCCATGACCGCGATGCGGTCCGCCATGGTCATCGCCTCTTCCTGATCGTGCGTGACGACAACGAAGGTCATGCCGACCTCGTGCTGGATGTCCATCAGCTCGAACTGGGTCTCCTCGCGCAGCTTCTTATCGAGCGCGCCGAGCGGCTCGTCGAGCAGCAACACCTTGGGACGCTTGGCAAGAGCACGTGCGAGCGCGACGCGTTGGCGCTGCCCCCCGGACAATTGATCGGGATAACGCTTGGCGAGCCGCTCCAACTGCACGAGACGCAGCATTTCCTCGACGCGGGCTGCGACTTCGGCTTTCGGCAGACCATCCTGCTTCAGCCCGAAAGCGATGTTCTTCTCCACGCTCATATGGGGGAAGAGCGCATAGGACTGGAACATCATGTTCGCCGGTCGCCGGTAAGGCGGCACGCCTGCAAGGCTCTGGTCGGCGAGCGTGATACGCCCCTCGCTCGGCTCCTCGAAGCCCGCCAGCATCCGCATGAGGGTCGTCTTCCCACAGCCGGAAGGACCGAGCAGGCAGAAGAACTCGCGCTCGAAGATATCGAGCGAAAGATTTTCCACGGCCACAGCGTCGCCGAACCGCTTCGTCACGTTCTCGAAGCGGATGAGCGGCTTAGCGCTCGGATCGGACCAGGGAGCGAAAGTGCGGCGCACGGCGCCGACGGAGGACGGTTTACGGGAAGGAGGCAATGCGGTTGGTGCTTCGGGCTCAAGGGGACCAAGACGCGCAACCTAAAATGAGAGAGCCGCAAGAACAACAGTTTCGCGGCGTCATCCCCTATTGAGGATCGCCCTCCCGCGCAAATTTGGGAGCTGTCTCCCAAAGGATACGGTTTATGGTGACCGGCGCTAAAAACACCTCGTCACAACGGGCCTGTCACGAAGCTGACGCATTCCGCTACGGAAGCACAGGATTGCTGCCGGCGATGACCACCGATCAATCTTGCGGTGAGGCCTCGTTTGTCTCAGCCATCGCCGCGCGATCCCGCCCGCCGTTCAAGTCCCGCAATTTGTTGATGAAATCCGGCGGGTAGAGCAACGTCGAGGATGGCGTTTGGAGCCCCATGAACTTCGCGATGTCAGCCACGAACGCGTTGCAATTATAAGCAACCGCGCTCCAAAGCGGCGAGTTAGCCTGCAGCTTCTTGATAAAGGCCGTGAGCCTTGCGTATTCGGCCTCGCTCATCACGATCCGGTAACGCGCCGAGACATATTTTTCCTCGAGATCGCCGTCGCTGGGACCCGTCTCCGAGACAACCGGGATAAAATGCCCGATCATCCACGGGACAGGGCTGTTGCCCGCGGGGTGCAGACCGGCAACTTCACTCGTGAGAATCTGACCGCGCGGATTCAGTTGGCCGAACATCGCGAAGGTGTGGCCATAGCTCAACGCATACCGTGAGCGAAATTCTATGAAGTATTGCGTCGCAGGTGCGCGAACCGCCTTCTTGCCCTTCGGCTTCTGAGACGCGGCGGCCTCTATCCGGTTAGGCGAATTGGATGTTTGCGCGCTTAGTGCCGGACTAACCAGTGCGATGACCAACCCGAGCGCCGGCCAAATCGAAAAAAAGCGCCTTCCAGTCAAGTTCTTATCGAAATACAGCAACGTTCGCTCCTACGTTTTTAACGTGCGCTTGGGATGCGAACCGCATTCCGTTCCGCACAACAACAGGAGAAGCATCGAGAAGTAGAATTAAACGCCGACAAAGCAAGAGGGTCAGCTTTTGGCCGACCCTCTTTCAAATTTGAGTTACCCCTTAGTGATTACTGGCGCAAGTGGAGCAGGAGGCGGAGCCTTTCCTTTTCCAATACCAGCGCACGCTGCGGCAGAGAGGACGAGAAGAGCTGTAAGCGAAACCAGAAAAGTTTTCTTCATAGCTTATACCCTCTATAAACGAAGCTAAACTATCATAAAAGCCAAGCTACTACTAGTATAAAATTAAAATATCTCAATTAAAGATGATTTTACTTAAAAAGGCCAAACGAATACATTAGAGATCTGACACAAGTTCAGTCATATCTCTTATCAATGCTGCTATTCGTTTTTAAATAGGCCCGTTTCAGAAATTTCTAGAGGAATCGCGGAATCAGTCGTCCGGTTCGGGTCATATAAGCTCGATAGGGCTCACCAAAGGTCTCGATCATGAGGCGCTCTTCCTCGGCGACCCTGAACAGATAGAGCGTTCCGAATCCGATAAGACCAGAGAGCCCTGCAACGAGATTGGGCAAGAGAAGCGCCTGCGCAATGGCCCAAAGCCAGAAGGCCGTGTACATCGGGTGGCGGACGCGCCGATAGACGCCTTCGGTCACGAGCTTATGGTTCTCACGCACTTCGAGGGTCACCGACCAATTGCGCCCCAGCGCTTTGTGCGTCAGGCGGAACATCGCGAGCGCCGCGAGCGCAACGACAACTCCGACAGACGCTTGGAAGGGGTTGAAGGAATAAGCCGCAAACTTCGGAAATCCTGTCGCGACATAGACAAACGGCACCAAGCCGAGGCCGCTGAACGAAATGGATAGAAGCAAGGTTTCCCGCGCTCCACGCGCATTACGGGCCACGGACGTCCGGCGTGATTTGCGCGCGAACGGAACGCGGATCAAATACCAGCCGACGGCGAGCAGAACGAAGACGGTCTTGGCAATGGTAGGCGTCATGAGCAGCTCTTCTCCACCGCCTTTGCCGCGTTGAGTGAGACGTCGGTTACCGTCTCCGGGAGCCCTCCGTCAGCGCCGATCGCGGAGACGGCCCCATCCGCATACCTGACCTGCCGTTCGACGGAAAGTGGTCCGCAAAGCAGCATGAAATAGTCATAGGCCGCCCGCTGATCGTTGCCGCTGACGAACTGGCAATGCACTTTGAAGAAATTTCGGCGCGTACGCCGGTAGCGTGCCGGCTGCATCATTCTTCTGATGCGCTCAATGCGCACGATGGGACGTCCTGGCACATCCAGTCCCATGGCGGCGACTGGATTCGTTTTGTAGAAGTTCATCACGTCCGTCAGCGCCTGGTACTCGACCCACAGGATTTGGGACGCAGACGCCACGCGCTGCACCGCATGACGGAAGCGCGTCGCTCCCCGGTGCAGGCCGATTTTCAGAAGCGATGAACCCACGGACGCAAAAGCGACGGGGATGCGGGTGCCGAATTCGGGGTCGAGCCGCAAAGCCCGGTCGAGGAGATCCACGGCAAGGACGGCCCCGAGACTATGGCCGATGACCAGAATTTCGTCGGCCTGACCGTTCCTCGCCTTCGCGACGAGAGCACGAGCAACGCGGTCCAGCCGGGAATCGAGCACGGCATTGGGCCGCCGAATATAATCGCGGGAGAAAATCCAATCATCGAACAGGAGCGGGAGAAAGAGCCACTTCGCGGGCCACCGCATCAAGAGCGCGAATGTCGAAAGACCGGCACAGATCCCAAAGAGCAGAGAATCGGTCGCCTTCGTTGCAAGAACATCCACGCCCCATGCGAGAGCGACGAAGAAGGCGAGGAAAACGAACGGGTAAAGGAAAAACCCGGCATAACGCCAGTTGCTGCGCAAATAGCCCCAAAGCGCGCCCGCCGTCGCAAAGTCCAGAAAGGCCCGCAAGGCGCATGGCAATCGCTGCCACATGCTTTTTTGTATGCCCGCGTCGATGACATCGTCCCATCGCACCAGTTGGAAATCGGTCTCGACTTGCCAATTGGGGCCTGACGCGATCGCTCTCCACGAGGCCAGATCCTTCTCAACGACCACTTCCGAGATCGATGCGGCAACGGACCATGTCGCTTCGAATCGTTGAAGTTCGCGCGCAAAACGGCGGTACGCGACCTGTGGCACAACAGGATCGTAGCCTCCCAGGTGATAGACGAGACGCTTCTTGACAATGCTCTCCGTCATTCCTTCCCCAAGATCCGTCCCCCGACAATGATCGTTTTCTTTATGGTGGCGCTTCACCTTCAGCCGGCAAGAGCCCGTCGAATCGGCACCATTGCGCATTGTCCGACATGTGTCGCAGTGAGCGGCCTCTCAGGCAAGCCGCACGCCTGAGGAATAATCGAAACATTATCTCAACCAATGGTAGGAATTTACCGGCTTGCCAGAGGGACTATCGGTGTCTCAACGCAAAACGTCTGGTCGAGCCGCCGCAGATTTCCGGTCGCGCTCCATCAGATCGCGTTCGGATGGCGGTATCCCGCATGGTCCGGCAGACAATTCGCAGCCGCAGGATTCATCCAGAAGGAATTCACGCATGGCGACCACACGCGGATCGTTCGCCAGCGCCTCGGGCCAAATGGCCACATAGCTTTTCGTAGCCAACATCTTCACGTCGCCGAATGGACGCACGAGGCGGCCGGCTGCGAGCTCCGCGTCGATCATCGGTGAGCGACCAAGCACGAAGCCGGCCCCCTCGATGGCCGCTCGAAGAGCAAGGCCGAAATGGCTGAACCGAGGTCCGTGCATCATCTCCGCATCGGCCAGCCCGAGATGCGGCAACCACGTGTTCCAATCGAGCTCCGGACGCACCGGAGAGAGATTGGCATGGAGATTACCCGTCTCGTGCAAAAGCGGATGGTTTCTGAGATCCTCGATCTTCAGCCCACCATCGGCATCGAGCAGAGTCGGCGAGCAGACAGGAAACACTTCCTCGCGAACCAGGGGCATGCTGGTTGCGGTGAGTTCCGTAAGATCCGCTGGTTGACCGACGATGGCGAGGTCGACCCCGTCGCGGGCGAAATCGGGCACTTCATCCATGGCCGCGATTCTGACCTCGATCTGCGGGTGGCGAGAGGCGAAGCGCCCCAGACGCGGCACTAGCCACCAGGTTCCGAATGATGTGGAAGCAGCAACAGTCAGGACACCGACCTGCCCCCGCGCCCGAACCCGCTGCACAGCCATTCGCATACGGTCCAGGCCATCGGCAATTCCGGCGAGCAGAAGTTTGCCCTCCTCGGTCAGCGCGATTCCTGGATTTTTTCGCAGGAACAGACGGCACCCCATTTGCCCTTCAAGCTGCCGCACCTGATGGCTCACCGCGCTCTGCGTCACACAGAGTTCGGCGGCGGCCTGCGTGAAACTCAAGTGCCGCGCCACCGCCTCGAAGGTTCGCAGCCACGGCAATGGGGGGAAATTGGAGGGTCGTTCAGCCAAAAGCGAAGCTCATGAATTTAGCTCATGCGAGCGTGAGGAATGACCATTCGCCACCGCTCGTTGCGAGAGCCTAGCTTGGCCCTGCGAACACCGCAAGGAAAGCTGGTCATGAAAATCGCTTATGCCGTTGATGCCCTTTGGAAAATTTTACGACAATCGGTGACCGGCAGCCGTCGGGGCGCATTACGAGACGTCGCTTATTTTAACGACCACGTGTTGCGCGATATGGGCCTTGAGCGAGGTTGGAATCATGAGATCCGGCGCATGGTCGAGCCGTCGCTAGCCCAAGAGACGGAGCCAAAACCGCAAGTCAGGTGGCCAATCGTACCCCGGCGGCAGACCCGCTAATGCCCGCCCCCTCCTCCAGCCGGCGCGGCGCGCGGCTTGCGGACGAAGGGTAGCGCGAGCGTCAGGCCGATGAAGAGAACCGAGAGCACGAGGAAGATATCGCCGAACGACATCACCAGAGCCTGCTTTCGCACCATGTTCGACATGGTGCGAATCGCGGCGTTGTTCGCATCGGAGCCGAGACTTTGGAAGCTCATGGTCATGTTGTTCAGAGTCTCGACGGCGGTTGAGCGCCCCCATTGGACGTTCTCGCGCAACCGCTGCAAATGCAGATCCCAGCGGTTGTTGAGGATGGTGTTGATGAGCGCGAGCCCGACCGCGCCGCCGAGATTTCGCGTCAGGTTATAAAGACCCGAGGCGTTCTTCAGCCGGTCCGGCGTTAACGTGCCCAACGCGATGTTGTTGATCGGCACCATACAGATCATCAGCCCGGCGCCGCGCAGGATCTGCGGCCACAGAAGCTCGTTGAAATCCCAATCCTTGGTGATCTCGGAGGCAAGCCAGGTGCCTACGGCGAAACTCGTGAAGCCGATGCCCATCATGATGCGCGGATCGAGCGTCCGGGAGAGCCTTCCCGCGACAGGCGCCATCAGGAACATGCAGACACCGGTGACGAACATGGTCTCGCCGATCTGCAGCGAGGAATAGCCCCGCACCCGGCCGAGATAGAGCGGGTAGATATAGGTCAGGCCATAGAGACCGATACCCATGACGAAGCTGAAGGCACAGCCGACCGCGAAATTTCGGTCGCTGAAAGCTTTCAGGTCCACGATCGGGTGACGCGCGGAGAAGACGCGGAAAAAGAAGCCTATGGCCGAGACGAGACAGACGACGGCGAGGATCGCGACCAGTTCATCCTGGAACCAGTCATTGTTGGCGCCCTCTTCCAGCACATATTCGAGCGAGCCGAGGAACGCCGCCATCAAGCCGAGGCCCAGCCAATCGAACGTCTTGAAAAGATCGAATTGCGGCTCGTCGAAATCGACCAGAAGATAGGTCGACACGGTCACGAAGATTCCCGGCACGATGTTCACGAGGAAGAGCCAGTGCCAGGAGAAAAGATCCGTCAGATAGCCGCCGATGGTCGGGCCGACGGTCGGAGCAAGCGTCGCGACGAGGCCGATGATGGGCGAAATGATCGGCCGTTTCTCGGGTGGGAAAATCGTGAAGGCCGAGGCGAAGACGGTCGGGATCATGCCGCCGCCGATGAAGCCCTGCAACGCGCGCCAGACGATCATCTGCTCGATGGTGGTCGAAGTCGCGCACATGAAGCTCATGAGCGTGAAGCCGCCCGCCGAGATGACGAACATCCAGCGTGTGGACAGCACCCGCGAGAGCGTGCCGGAGAGCGGGATCATGATCACTTCGGCGATCAGGTAGCTCGTCTGCACCCACGAGATTTCATCGGCAGAAGCCGACAGACCGGCCTGGATTTCGGCAAGCGACGCCGAGACGATCTGGATGTCCAGGATCGCCATGAACATGCCGAACACCATGCAGAAGAACGCGAAAGTCCGACGCCGGTCGAGCGGCGCGGACTTCGCGATCGGAGCAGGTGCTGACGGCTTGCCAGCAATGGCGGCTGAACCGGCCATGATCGCTTACTCTTTGATGCTCGCGGTCTTCGCGGGAGCCTTCTCCCGCGTATCGACATTCACCACGACGGAAAGACCCGGGCGCAATAAGCCCTGCTTGGCAACATCCGGGTTGACGCTCACACGCACGGGGACGCGCTGCACGATCTTGGTGAAGTTGCCGGTCGCGTTTTCGGGTGGCAGCAGACTGAACACAGCGCCGGAGGCCGGCGATACGCTCTCGACGGTTCCAATGACGTCATGATCCGGGAAGGCATCGACCGCGATATGGACCTTCAGGCCCGGCTTCACTGATGCAAGTTGCGTTTCCTTGAAATTCGCGTCCACGTGAACGCTCGTCAGAGGAACCAGCGCTGCGAGGCGGGTTCCCGGCTGCACATAGGTTCCGACCTCGACGGCTTTGTTGCCGATGACGCCGTCGACCGGTGCGCGGATTTCGGTGAACGAAAGATCCCGCTGCGCCTTGTCGGCTGCCGTCTGGAGTTCGGCGGCCACACGCTGTGCCTCGACCTGCTGCGCCGCAAGCACGTCCACATTGGCCTGTGCGGCGGTGAAGGCGGCCTCGGCGCTCTTCACATTCGCATCGGCGCGATCCCGTCCGGCCTTGGCCGCATCGAGCGTCGCCTTGCTGGCATAGTTGGACTGGGACAGTTGAAGCTGACGGGCATAATCGCCCTCGGCCCGCTCGGCCTCCGCCTTGGCGGCTGCGACCTGCGCGTCAGCCTGTACGATAGACGCTTTGCCAGCTTCAATCTGACGGCCGATGCGCGTAATCGCGCTGCCCTGCGTCGCAAGCTTGTCCTTGGCCGCTTGAAGCGCGAGGCGGTAATCGCCGTCATCGATCTTCGCGATCAGATCACCCGCTTTGACACTCTGGTTGCTGACCACAGCGAGCGACGCCACGTAGCCGGAGACCTTCGCGGACAGGATCGTGATGTCCGCCTGAACATAGGCGTCGTCCGTACTCACCATGAACCGCCCGGTCGTCCACCAATGCACGCCCTCATACGCTCCGAATGCCAGGGCCACGCCGAGAACCGCCAGAATCACTGGCTTTTTGCCGAGCTTGCGCTTGGGTTTCTCGACAGGTGATACGCCAGTAGAGGGGGCTTTCGCCTGCAGGGGAGCTGCCACCGGCGTTTCCGGCGCTTTGCCCTCCGGGAGCCTGCCCTCTTGAGCGGCCTCGCTCCTGTCAGCTTTTGCGAATTCTTCCCGATAAGCCATTGCTATGTCCTCGAGGCTGCGAAACTCTCTTGACCGAACGGTTCGGTCAAACTAGGTCAAGGGTCTGGCAGAAAAGAAATACAAAGCCCATATGATTTGACTGAACGGTTCGGTCAATAGCCTTTATGTGATAAACCGCACATGTCTGAGATGCAGGATACTCATTCCCAACCGCCTCCCACGCCTGCGGACGGCAGCCTTGAAAAAGCGAAGCGCCGCCAGATTCTGGATGGCGCGAGGGAAGTCTTTCTCGCACGCGGGTTCGACGGCGCCAGCATGGGCGAAATCGCCAAGACCGCCGGTGTCTCCAAGGGCACGCTCTACGTCTATTTCGACAGCAAGGAAGCCCTTTTCGAGGCACTGACGACGGAAGAAAAGCGCGGCCTCGCAGAAGTCCTGTTCAAGCTCGATGCGGATGATCCGGATGTCCGCGGCGTTTTAACGCGGCTCGGACATAGCTATCTCGTTCACATGGGCCGGCCGGAGCACATCTCCTCCGTTCGCATGGTGATCGGCGCGGCCGAGAAGTTCCCTCGCATCGGCCAGATCTTCTACGAAGCGGGTCCGTGTCGCGGCATCGAGCGCCTCGGAGCCTATCTCGACCGCCAGGTTCAAGCAGGACGTCTGACGATTTCCGATACCCCCGTCGCCGCGCAGCAGTTTCTCGATTTGTGCAAATCCGGCGTCATGCATCGCTTGCTCTTCGCGGTAGGCGACCGTCCGACAGAAGAGGAAATCCACAAGACAGTGGAAAGCGCGATCCGCGTGTTCTTCGCGGCCTATGGCCCGAACGCGGCCCCGCGCTAATGGATCCCATCTAACATAAGAGTCCGCATGGGATTCCCTTTGGCGCGAGCGCGTGCGAGTCAGGCGCATGGATAGAGGGATCGCTTTCAAGCTCTCCAAAGATCCCAAGTTCGTCGACAAGCTCAGAGACGTGGTTGGGCTCTATCGATCCGCCGGCCCATGCCATCGAGCTGGCGGTCGACGAGAAGAGCCAGATCCAGGCGGTCGACCGCACCCCGGGGACCGGTAGAAGCAGACCTCTGGTTATTGGCCGCACCGACAAAGCGGCGCGCAGGTTGTTCCAACCACACTTCTACGCACCGTCGATTCAAGCTATTCTAAAAGAGCTGGGGCGGAGAATTTGCATGATGGCGAAGCTCGTCTTTGGAATGAACCAGTCCTTGGACGGCTATGTCGACCACATGGCGTTTGCGCCAAGCCCAACGCTTTTCAATCACTTTATCGACCAGGCGCGCAACCAGGTGGGTAGCGTGTACGGTCGCCGCTTGTACGAGGTCATGCGTTATTGGGATGAGGATCATCCCGAGTGGGACGCGGCGCGGCGCGACTTCGCGGCTGCATGGCGGAGCCAACCGAAGTGGGTCGTGTCGCGCTCTTTGAAGTCAGTCGGCCCCAACGCCACACTTGTCGACAATGACATCGAGGCGGCGATACGCGGGCTCAAGGCTCAGCTCGTTGGGGAGATTCAAGTTGGCGGACCAGACTTGGCACGAAGTCTAACCGACCTTGGTCTTATTGATGAGTATCGCCTCTACCTCCACCCCGGCGTGCTCGGTCGCGGCAAGCCATTCTTCGCCGGCCCCCGGCCACCGCTCCGCCTTGTGGCCAGCGATCTCATTGACGAGGACGTGATCAGGTTGACGTACGTTCCTGCTTGATCGCGCGGACCACCGCTGGTGGAGCGCAGATGAACTCGCCACAACGCGAGAAACCGTATTTCCCGGAGACCTCGCGGATCTGCTGAAAAACCTCGACGCCTAACTCGCGTCTGGTTTCTAGCCCTCCTCGCGCAACGCCTCGGACACACGCTCGCGCAAAAGATCGGGGCGGCGCAAAACGAGAGCGCCACGCGTCCGCTCGATCAGGCCCTCCTGAGCCATGACCGTGAATTCCCGCGTCACCTGCTCACGGCGGCAGCCGATGCGGGCGGCGAGGATGTGGTGGAACGGTGGAGGCGTCACCACCCGCTCGACGGATGCTCCCCGCGGAATCGAGAGGCGCAGAAGCTCCGAGTAGAGACGATGGCGCAAGTCGAGAACAGTCTGCTCCACGAAACGCTCGTTCAACTCGCGAATACGCGAGGACAGCAGGCAGAACAGGCGCTCGGCCACGGGCTGATTGGCAAAGACGAGTTCGCGGAACACGGATGAAGGCATCACGCAGGCCTCGCCACGCGTCAATGCCGTGACGTTGGCCGAGCGCTTGATGCCGTCCATGGCGGCCAGTTCACCGAAAAGCTCACCGGCCCTCATCTCATCAAGGATAACTTCCTTTCCGGCAGCTGTGCGCATGAGAACACGAACATCACCGGCGAGAAGAAAATAAACATCCGTCGACGGGTCATCGAAATCCACAAGGATTTCCTCGGGCTCGAACCGACGCCAGGAGGATCGAGCCTCGAACGGAGCCAGGTCGATGTTTAGATCCTTAAAGAGAAAAACGCTCGCAAGCCGCGCCATTCAGTCCCCCTTGACGCTGCTATCGTTGAACCGAGCCAATGCTCAGGTCAAGCTCAACTCCGGCATCTTCCAAAGCTTACGTAACGGAAGATAAAAATGAATACCCTATCCGAAAATCTAGGCTTTCAGAATTTTCTCGTCTGTAATTCCAGCGCGGGCACAGGCATTACGAGTGTCTACAACAAGTTTGGCGTGATCGACCACCATTCTATAGTTGATAGCGTCATGATCGGTTGCAATGAGAACCGCATCGTAGGCCGCTAAAGTCTTCGCATCCAGAGTTACGGAGCGTCGCCCTGCCAGCGGCGCGTGCTTGCGCGTCGTCGGAAGAGCCGGGATATGGGGGTCGTGATAATCCACCGAGGCTCCCCTCGCCTCGATCAGCTCTATGAGCTTCAGAGACGGGCTTTCCCGCATGTCGTCCACATTCTTCTTGTAGGCGACGCCGAGGATGAGGATTTTCGAGCCGGAGAAAGCCTTGCCACTCCGGTCGACCGCCTCCGCCAGCCGGTCGACCACATAATACGGCATGTGCGTATTGATCTGCCCCGCCAGTTCGATGAACCGGGTGGTAATGTCGTACTCACGCGCCTTCCAGGTGAGATAGAACGGATCGATGGGGATGCAGTGCCCGCCGAGCCCCGGCCCCGGATAGAAGGGCATGAAGCCGAAAGGCTTGGTCTTGGCCGCCTCGATCACCTCCCAGATGTCGATGCCCATGGCCGCATAGACCACCTTCAACTCGTTCACGAGGGCGATGTTCACAGCACGGAAGATGTTTTCGGTGAGCTTCACCGCCTCCGCCGTCGCGGCCGAAGAGACGGGCACGGTCCTCACGACGAGTTGGCTGTAGAGCGCATCCGCGAGCGCAACCGCCTCGGGGCCATCGCCACCGACGACCTTCGGAATGCTGGAGGTGCCGAAATCGGGGTTGCCTGGGTCCTCGCGCTCCGGCGAGAAGGCCAGGAAGAAGTCCTCGCCGCTTTTCAGCCCCTTCGCCTCGAAAATGGGTTTGAGCACCTCGTCCGTGGTGCCGGGATAGGTGGTCGATTCAAGAACCACGAGCTGGTCCGTCCGCAGACGCCGCGCGATGGCCTGAGCCGTTTTCTCCACATAGGAAAGATCCGGCTCCCGGTGTTTCGTCAGCGGCGTCGGGACGCAGATGAGGATGGCATCCGGCTCGTCGAGCCGTTCGAAATCGTCCGTTGCGGAAAAGCGACCGCTACGCACGGCCTCGGCCACATGATCGGAACCGATATGCTTGATGTAGCTCTCCCCTCGGCCGATCTGTTCGACGTAATTTTTGTTGATGTCGAAGCCGAGCACCTCGAAACCGGCCCGCGCGGCGGTGAGCGCCAGCGGCAAACCGACATAGCCGAGGCCGATAATGCCGAGTTTGGCGCGGCGGGCCTTAAACTTCTCCAGAAGTGCAGTCACGTCGAAAGTCGTTGCGCCTGCTTGGCCTGAGCGATCCGCGCGCATTGTCCGAACTCCCGACTGACGAACTGTCCCCTGTGTCTGGGGTCGTTACCGGTCACAGTCAAGATTGGCCGCCTTGCATGATCGTGCCTTGCCAGAGCCGGCTCCTCGCGCCAAAAGGCGGTCATCATGCTTCACGCGAACGATCTGACCTATCGCATCGGCGACCGGCTCATCCTCGATCACGCCTCCTTCAACCTGCCGACCGGCAGCAAGGTGGGCCTCGTCGGGCGAAACGGTGCGGGCAAGACGACCCTGTTCCGCATCATTCAGGGCGAAGTCCCGACCGAGAGCGGTAGCATCGCCATGCCACGCAACGTGAAGGTCGGCGGTGTGTCGCAGGAGGCCCCGGGCGGCCCCGAAACCTTGCTCGAAGTGGTGCTGGCTGCCGACAAGGAGCGGACAGTGCTCATGGCGGAGGCCGAAACCGCAGATGGATTTCGCCGCGCGGAAATCGAAACCCGCCTGACCGATATCGGCGCCCATTCCGCGCCCGCTCGCGCCGCCGCGATCCTGCATGGCCTCGGCTTCGACGCGGAAGCGCAGAATCGGCCCTGCTCGGACTTTTCCGGTGGCTGGCGCATGCGCGTCGCGCTGGCGGCTGTCCTCTTTACAGAGCCTGATCTGCTGCTTCTCGACGAGCCGACCAACTATCTCGATCTCGAAGGCACGCTCTGGCTCTACGATTATCTGGCCCGCTATCCGCACACGGTTCTGATCATCAGCCACGACCGGGATCTGCTCGACACCTGCGTGAACCATATTCTCCATCTGGATCGGGGGCAGCTGGCGATCTATCGCGGCGGCTACACCTCGTTTGCGCGGCAATTGGCGGAAAAGCGCGAGCTGACCGCCAAGGCGCGAGTGAAGCAGGAGGCCGAGCGCAAGCATCTGCAAGCCTTCGTGGACCGCTTCAAGGCGAAGGCCTCGAAGGCGCGGCAGGCGCAATCGCGCGTCAAGCGGCTGGCGAAGCTGGAACCCATCGCGGCGCTTGTGGAAGACGAGGCCATTCCCTTCGACCTCCCTAGCCCACAGCGCGTTCTCGCGCCGCCGCTGATTACGGTGGAGAGCGCCGCCGTCGGCTATGACGGCCGCACGATCCTCGACCGTCTCAATCTCTCGATTGCACCGGACGATCGCATCGCCCTTCTGGGATCCAACGGCAACGGCAAATCGACCTTCTGTAAGCTCATCGGCGGGCGGCTGGCCCCGATGAAGGGCGACATCCGGTTCCCGACCAAAATGGATGTGGCCTATTTCGCCCAGCACCAGCTCGACGAGTTGAACCCGAAGGCGACCGCCTACGATCACGTGGCGGCATTGATGCCGGATGCGCCCGTCGCGAAGGCGCGCGCCCGCACGGCGCAGCTCGGCTTCGGAGCGGGAAAGGCCGACACGCCGGTCTCGTCCCTCTCCGGGGGCGAGAAGGCGCGCCTTCTGATGGGCCTTGCGGCCTTCCACGGTCCTCATCTTCTCATTCTCGACGAACCGACCAACCATCTCGACATCGACAGCCGCCAGGCGCTGATGGAAGCCATCAACGACTATGACGGCGCGGTCGTTCTCGTGAGCCACGACCGTTTCCTCATCGAGGCCTGCGCGGATCGTCTCTGGCTCGTGGGCGGGGGCACCGTGAAGCCCTTCGATGGCGACATGGACGATTATCGCCAATTGGTGCTCTCCGGCGATCTCGAGCCGCAAAAGCGCTCGGACAAGCCGCAGGCCCCGAGCGCATCGCGCGTCGATGAGCGCCGCGCAGCCGCCGAGAAGCGCGTGGCGCTCGCGCCTCTGCGCAA
Organism: Microvirga sp. 2MCAF38; assembly: GCF_052115485.1. Lineage (NCBI taxonomy): Bacteria > Pseudomonadati > Pseudomonadota > Alphaproteobacteria > Hyphomicrobiales > Methylobacteriaceae > Microvirga > Microvirga sp. 2MCAF38. Next base: position 239,997 of record NZ_JBFRGU010000001.1, read on the forward strand.
GAAGCTGGATGCGCTCGAGGCGCGGATGGCGAAATTGACCGAGGTGATCGGCAAGATCGATCAAGCGCTCGCGGACGGAAGCGCGTTCCAAAAGGATCCGGCTAAGGCAACCGAATTGGCGAAGATGCGCGCCGAAGCCGCCGAGACGCTCGCAGGCGTCGAAGAGGAATGGTTGGACCTGAGCAGCGAAATCGAAATGGCGGGCGCTTAGAAACTGTTTTGAAATGATGTGCTGCCGCTCTCCTCATCGTCATTCCGGGCTTGCCTGCGGCGCCCCGGAATGACGGTGCTGAAAGCCGTTCAACTCTTTCCAAACGGGCTCTTCGTGTCTCTCCCGCGCGAGCTGCATTCTGCATGCAAAAATGATCGCGTTTCCTCGAAACGCGATCATGCTCCAGCCTTAATGCCTTAGGTTCAGCGAACGTCCGGGTGATCTGCCGTCATGAACGGAGTAGCGCCGATCCGCCAGCGCTCGGGCGCCACGAAAACACGACGCCGCTTGGTTGCCTCGAAGACTTGCGGCGGCTTCGAGTTGTCGATGAAGCGTCCGATCTGCTCTTGGAAATCCTCTCCGTCGCGCCAGAACCCGACATTCACATACGTGGTCCAACGGTGATCAAGGCCCCAAACCATCCACGGAAACTGCTTGCGATCTTCAACGCGGCTGAGGAATTCGCCAATGAGCCCCGAACGGTCGGCGATGGTGGCACGGGTGGACCAGTAATCAAGAAATTCCTGCTCGCGCCCCTTCTTGATCCGCCACTCGACCAGAACGACCCTCATGGAGGTTTGCTCTTCGCCGGCGGTCGCCTGCGACGCCGGGCGAACGGGCGCTTCCTGCGCGCGGGCCGACGTCAAGGTCAATTGCTGGCTGAATGCCAGGAACGCCAGGGAAATACAGGCCGTTCGAAGCCCGCGTACGATGTTCAGAGAAGCGTTCAAAGCTGTTCCCCTTACTTTATTGATGATCTCGATTGTTAGACTTGGGGCATCGATCTGCCAGCACCTGCTGATTGATCGGATCCCAGATACTCAACACTATCCGTGCAGTTTGAAGTTTAAGCGACTGTGACGACCGCCACACTGACGCTAACGGAAACTAAGTTAAAAGACAGCCCTTCCGTAGCGCTTTCTTGCGTTACGGGCGTCATTTTTGAGGTTATGGAAAATATCGGGCCGTGCTTGCGAAGGACAGGCCCTGAATTTCTACTTCACGATTCGGTCGAGCCGGTTGTTGACGAAGAAGTAGAGTTCGCGCCCGCCGGGCTCGGCATAGAGAACCTGCACTTCGCGCTGGCCTTTGCCACTCTCGCCAACCAGCACATCGGTTGCCGGCTTACCCTTCAGGCGCACGAGATCGCATTCTGCCATTCCAGGCGCGATGGTGGCGGCAGTGACAGGGACGTTGCCTGTGCATTGCCCATCGGGACCGAGCACAGGACCGTAATCCGGCGTACTGGCCACAGAGACCGGCGCTTGCGCGGCAGGGGCTGAGTTCACTGGGGCTGGGATCACTGGGGCCGAGACCACCGGCGAGCTCTGGCCGTTGCAGGCAGCAAGCCCAATGGTCGTCACAACCAAGACCGACGCAAGACTTGCGCGCATTCCCATCAATCCTTTTTCAATCCATCGCCCCACACACGCAGCGTCTCGTCGAAGAGGCGCTGAACATCGGAGCGGAACGCCTGGCGCGATGCATCGCGCGAATAAAACATGTGACCACCGCCGTAAACCCGCAGCGAAACGCGCTTCTCCGATCCGAAATCCGGCAGCTGATCGAGGAGAATCTGGCTTGCGAAATACGGCGTCACGAGATCCGTGAAACCATGGACGACGAGAACACGCAACTTGGAATCGAGTGCAAGGCTCTGCCGCAGCTCGCTCACATTCTCCACGTGATCGCGACCGCCTCCCCATTTCCAGGCACGGCTCACACCCTCGTTGAGCAGGTTGTAGCGCCCCTCGGCCTTGTAGTTCAGCGTGCGTGTCAGATGATCGAGCATAGCGCTCGTCAAAGGCGCGGTCAGAGCCGTGAGAACCGGGTCCTCGAACTGTGGGAAAAGCACAGTGGGATTGGGATTGTACCCTGCCACATCGGCGTCGTAGGCGCTCACAATCTCATCGGAAGCGCGACGCGCCTCGCGCTGGAAAGCGTTACCGCTGACACGCCCCGCGAGCCTTCGCACGAGAGCGGGGTCGAGCCCCGTCAGCGTCGCGACGCGTTGACTGACGCGTTCGACAGCCGCCCCGTCCTGAAGCCCCTTCATCATATCGACGAGATACTCGCCGGACGCATAGGCCTCGGCCTCTCGCAGGGCATCGCGGGTGACGGGTCCGCTTCGCGCGAGCCGTGCGGCGGCCATGGAAGGAAGCCGCGTCGCGTCGACCCAAGGAGCGAAGGATGACTGGTCGAGCCAATCGAAGTCGAATACGGGCGAGACAAGGACGAGACCGCTGAAACCGATGCCCTGATCACGCTGCAGCTTCTCAGCCAGCAACGGCCCACGAAAACCGCCGTAGCTTTCGCCGGCAAAGAACTTCGGCGAAAGCAACCTGTTCTTTTCCTTGAGCCAGCGCGTGACGAAAGCCGCAAGGCCATCGATGTCGCCGTTCACCGAGTAGAACCGATCCCGCACCTTCTCGTCGCCGATGACACGGCTGTAGCCCGTGCCCGGTGGATCGATGAAAACCAGATCCGTGAAATCGAGCCATGTTTCGGCGTTCGGAACGAGGCCGACCGGGGCTGACGGGCTGATCCTGCTCTCACCGACCGGCAGCCGCCAGGGGCCGAAGGCCAGGAGGTTCAAGTATGCGGACGAGGCGCCGGGACCGCCATTGACGGCGAAAGTGATCGGGCGCGTTGCCGGATCCTCGTCGTCCTTCACATAGGCGACGAAGCCGATCTCGGCCTGGGGTTTGCCCTCTCCATCGACAAGGGTGAGGCTCCCCGCGGTCGCGGTTAGCTTCAACGTCCGTCCGGGCAGTTCGAGGCTGTGGCGAGTCACCGATTCCGGCGGCAGGCGTTGCGTCTCCGGCTGCCGGCTCTCCTGGCGTTGCGCGGTCGGTGTCCTCGCCTCCTGGGCGAAGGCGGAAACGGGCGCGTTCAGCGCCAGACACAGAGCCGCAATGGTCGACAGTCGCGCAAATCCGGTCATCCGCTCAATCCCCTGTGATGCGGTTGAAATAAGCCGCGCTCGATTTCGTTCCAGGGACTGAAGAACCTGGTCTCAAGCCTTGCGCTGCCAGCGGCCGTGTTCGTCCTGCTGCCAATAGGTCGCCTCGTGCCCAACCTCCTTCACCGCGCGCCATTGTCCGCGCGCGGTTGCAAGCGCCTCTTCGTCATTGCCATCGAACATGACGACCATCCGCTCATACGATGCGATGTCGGACGGAAGATCCGCCCCTTCGACGAGAAAGCGGACATTTGCGTTGTTGGGATTGTGCTCCGCCAGCGTGATGAGCACCGGCTGGTCGCTCGCCGGGCTCTCGCGATCCGTACCATGCGGCAGGAAGCTTTCGTCGGAAAAGGTCCACAGATGATCGTCGAGGGCCGCCATCCGCTCCTCCGTCACAGCCTGCACGACCGCCCGCCAGCCGCGCTCCAAAGTCTTGAGAAGCAACGTCGGAAGCACGGCCTCGAGCGGCTGCTTCTGCAAATGATAGAAGAGGATCTCGGCCATTGGTGGCGACGTGTCTCCTGCGGCGAACGGTGTGCTTTTTTAAGCCTCGTAGTGGTCTTTCACGAGACGGTCGAGAACGCGAACGCCCCAACCCGAGGCCCAACCCTTGTTGGTCTCTGTCTGCGGCGAGCCCATCGCAACGCCCGCGATATCCAGATGCGCCCACGGCACGTTGTTCACGAAACGCTGGAGCAGAGCGGCAGCCGTGCTGGAGCCGGCATGGCGGCCTGACGAATTCTTCATATCGGCGAACTTGGAATCGATCATCTTGTCGAATTCAGCTGCGAGCGGCATGCGCCACACGCGCTCGCCCGTCGCCTGCCCGGCCGCCGTCAGCCGCTGCGAGAGTTCTTCGTCGTTCGAGAACAGGCCGGCGAACTCCTGGCCCAGCGCCACGAGAATCGCGCCGGTCAGCGTCGCGAGGTCGATCATGAATTTGGGTTTGAACCGATCCTGCACGTACCAGAGCACGTCGGCCAGAACGAGACGGCCCTCCGCGTCCGTATTGATGATCTCGATGGTCTGGCCCGACATGGTGGTAACGATGTCGCCGGGACGCTGGGCGTTGCCGCCGGGCATGTTTTCCACAAGACCGATCGCGCCGACCACATTCGCCTTCGCCTTGCGGCTGGCGAGAGCATGCATGAGACCGACGACGCAGGCCGCGCCCGCCATGTCCCCCTTCATATCCTCCATGCCCGCGCCGGGCTTGATGGAAATACCGCCGGAATCGAACACGACGCCCTTACCGATGAAGGCAATGGGCTTGTCCGTGGACTTACCCCCGTTCCAGCGCATGATGGCGAGGCGCGCCTCACGCACGGAGCCCTGGGAAACACCGAGAAGGGCGCGCATTCCAAGCTTGCGCATAGCCTTCTCATCGAGAATCTCGACCTCGACGCCAACTTTGCGCAAGGCATCAGCGCGGGATGCGAATTCCTCTGGGCTGAGCACATTCGGCGGCTCGTTGACGAGATCGCGGGCGATGACTACGCCCTCCGCGACCGCCTCGGCGGCCTTGAGCGCTTTCTTCACCGCGGTGGGATCGGCAACGGAGAGCGTCAGGCGGGCCGTCCCCGGAGTCTTGTCGTCCTTCTTGGTCTTGTAGTGGTCGAAACTGTATTTTCGGAGCCTTGCCCCAAGCGCCACCTCGGCCGCCGCCTCCGGCGTCACGTCCGCACCCGGCACGTCCAGGACAATTGTTGCCGCCTTGCCCGAAAGCTTGCCGGCGACGAATCCACCCAACTGCGCCCAATCGATGGGTGTCTTCTTGTCCTCGGCAACGCCGATCACGATCAGCCTGTCGACGGCAAGCCAAGCAGGCGCCGTAAGCACCAGGGCGCTACGAGCCTTACCCTTGAACTTTTCGAGATCGCCCGCCTTGGCGATGAGATCGACCGTCTTGGCTCCGATGCGCTTGGCGACGGCTGGGGTCGGCTTTAGATTTTCCCCGACGAAAACAACAAACTCGCCCCCCTCAACCGGGCCGTGGGCCTGGACGTCGATCTTCATGCTCTCGGCCATGGGAATTCCTCTGCCTCCCGTGAAAAGCCGGTGCGACCGGCCGCGTCATGACGTGACTTAAAACACATCCGAGACGACGGCACCACGGGTCTGCCCCGAAAGCGCCGCACTCCCAAGGTGTTGAAGCAGCCAGGCGGCTTGCTTGGCTGCGCCGGACAGGCTACCGAAAGCGGGCGCGCCGTAAGGCGAAGGTTTTTCAATGCTTCTGCTCGAACGTTATATTCTAAAGATTGCCTTCAACGCCTTCGCGGCGTGTCTGATTGCCTTGACCGGCGTGATTTGGATCACGCAGGCTTTGAGGGAGCTCGACCTGCTGACAGCCAAGGGCCAGACCATCATGGTCTTCCTCACTGTCACCGGGTTGTCCCTTCCAGCGCTGATCACCGTGATCTCTCCCGTCGCGCTCTTCATTGCGACAATCTATGCCCTCAACAAGCTCAACAGCGATTCCGAGTTGATCGTCATGAGCGCCGCCGGAATGCCTCCGCGCCGGCTGCTGAAACCGTTTTTTGCCTTGAGTGCTCTCGTCTGCGTGATCGTCGGGTTCATGACGATCTACATCATGCCGGCCAGCTTCCAGGAAATGCGTGATCTCGTGACTAAGATCCGCGCCGATTTCGTATCGAACATGGTGAAGGAGGGACAGTTCACCACCCTCGATAACGGCATTACCTTCCATTACCGCGAAAAGGCCGGGGATGCGCTTCTCGGCATCTTCATGCAGGATCTGCGCGACAAGGAAAAACCCGTGGTTTACCTCGCCGAGCGGGGGCAAGCTCTCGAAGCGAACGGGCAGTCTTATCTCGTGCTCGAAAAGGGCAGCGTCCACCGCAAGGAGGCGAACAGCCGGGATACGTCCATCGTTGCGTTCGAACGCTACGCGGTCGACCTCTCCGCCTTCAATCAGGACGGCGGCGACGTGGTCTACAAACCCCGCGAACGATCGACCGTACAATTGTTCTCCCCGGATACGAGCGAGTTCTACTACCAATTCCAGTCCGGCCGTTTCCGGGCCGAGTTGCACGACCGGCTTTCCTCCTGGCTCTATCCGTTAGCCATGATGATGATCGCATTCGCGGCACTCGGCGACGCCCAGACGACCCGACAGGGACGCGGCCTTGCCATTGCGGCAGCCGTGATTGGCGTCGTTGTCCTGCGCATCGCCGGCTTCGCAGCTTCGAGCGCGGCCATCAGAACGCCATGGGCACTTCTCGGCGTCTATGGTGCGCCGCTGATCGCCATCGTGTTTGCTTTGCTATTGACCCTTCAGGGGGCAGCTCTCCGGAAGCTTCGTGCGCGGCTCAATGCTTTGGCAGCCGTGTTGCGCATGCCGCGCCGCCCTGAGACTTCGAAGGCCTGACATGCTGCTCGGTGTGACCCTTGGGAGCTATTTCTCGCGGCAGTTCTTGAAAACGATTTTCGTCGTCTTCGGAACGGTTTTCGCCCTCGTCTACACTCTGGACTTCGTCGAGCTGATGCGGCGCGCCGGCGATGCTGAGGGGGCGACGGCCGGCATGATGGCCACATTGGCCCTCTTCCGCACACCTGCCGTTGCGGAACAAGTAATGCCGTTCGCCGTGCTGTTCGGCAGCATGGCGGCGCTTCTGCAACTCAGTCGAAAACTTGAACTCGTCGTCGCCCGTGCGGCGGGCATCTCCGCCTGGCAGTTCCTTCAGCCAGGCCTTTTCGTAGCCCTGGCTCTCGGCGTGTTCTCGATCACGGTCTACAATCCGGTCTCTGCGCATTTGAAGCAACGGGCCTCCAATATCGAGGCGAAAATCTTCGCGAAGGCCACCCAGATCAGTGGAAAAGGGATCTGGATCCGGCAGAAGAGCCAGGATGGTCAGGCGATTATCCGCGCGGAAGCGGCAATCGGTGAATCGGCGACCCTCACAGGGGTCACTATCTTCACGTTCGACGAGAAGGGCACTTTCGAGCAGAGAATTGAGGCCCGTGAAGCCGTGCTCCATGAAGGATTCTGGGAAATCAAGGACGCCAGGGTCCTGACCGAGAACGATCAACCGCAGACGTTCAAGCGGTTCGTGATTGCTTCGAATCTCGTTCCTTCACAGGTAAAACAGAGCTTCGTCGCCCCAGATTCGGTGCCGTTCTGGGATCTCAATGACAGTATCGCCCGAATGGATCGGGCGGGCCTCGATTCGACCCGCTACCGTCTCCAACACGATGTGCTTTTGGCGCGTCCATTGCTGTTCATCGCCATGGTATTCGTGGCTGCTTCGGTTTCGTTAAGATTCTTTCGATTCGGTGGTGTAGCGATGATGGTTCTCGGTGGCGTGGCCGCCGGGTTCGTGCTTTATGTGGCCACTGAACTTATGAGTGAATTGGGGGCCTCCGGACTCATCAGCACGATGGTTGCGGCCTGGTTCCCAGCTGTAGTAGGCAGTCTCCTCGGAACTCTCGCACTCCTCTATCAAGAGGATGGCTGAGGGTTCGGCATGAGGACTTGGCGAGGAGCGCGTATGGACCGGGGCAAGACAACGATCGCAGCATCTGCGGTCGCGATTGTGCTTCTTTGCACAGTCGGCGCCTTGCCTGCGCTTGCCCAGCGCACGCTGAACGATGCCTTAACGTCAAGGACCGAGGGTAAAGTCGGCCAGGAGCCGGATCGTCTGCTCGTCGATGCCAAGGAAATCGTCTACAACAACGACAAGAACACGATTGCAGCCTCCGGCGACGTGGAATTGAACTATCAGGGACGCACGCTGCAAGCGGATCGCGTTACCTATGACCGCAATACAGGTCGCGTCTATGCCGAGGGCCACGCCCGCATGACCGACAAGGATGGGACCGTCGCGACCGGCGAGCGATTCGAGCTGACGGACGATTTTAAGGACGGCTTCATCGATACCCTCCGCGTGACCCAGAGCACCATCTACCAGGGCAGGCCGGTCACGACTCGATTCTCCGCTCCCCGCGCGGAGCGTTCCGCGGGTGAGACGACCATTTTCGAACGGGGCACTTACACGGCCTGCGAACCCTGTAAGGAACACCCAGAAAAGCCGCCGTTGTGGCAGGTGAAAGCCGCCAAGATTATCCACAACAACAGCGAGCAGACGATCTATTACGAAGACGCGACGGTCGAAATCTACGGAATCCCGATCGCGTACCTGCCCTATTTCTGGACTCCCGATCCGACGGTGAAGCGCAAGACCGGCTTTCTTTCACCGCGTTACATCGGCTCGAGTTCCCTCGGTCAGGGCGCCGCGATCCCCTTCTTCTGGGCCCTCGCGCCGAATTACGACCTGACGCTGACGCCTGCCTATATGAGCCGCCAGGGCGTGCTCGGTCAGGCGGAATGGCGCCATCGTCTCGATACCGGCTACTACAACATTCGCGCAGCCGGCATCGTTCAGCAGGATCTAGGCGCGTTTCTGAAGAGCCCTTTCGGCCCGGGTGACCGCGAAAACCGCGGATCGCTTGAAAGTTCGGGCATGTTCTACCTCAACGACCGCTGGCGTTGGGGCTGGGACGTTTCCCTCGTTTCCGACAAGTGGTTCCTCGAGAATTATCACATCCGCAGTGAGAGCCTGAGCAACAACTATCTCAAGGAATCGATCTCGACTCTCTACCTGCAAGGCAAGGGCGACCGATCGTTCTTCGACATGCGTGGCTACTACTTCCAGGGCCTTTCCACGTCGGATTGGCAGAAGCAGCAACCCGTCGTCGCTCCGGTAATCGACTACAACAAACGCATCAATGGGCCCGAAGGCATCGGCGGCGAAGTCGCGATCGATGTGAACATCACGAGCCTGAGCCGTGAGGCTGCCCAGTTCCAGCAGATTCCGGTGAGGACGACCTCACTCTTCGGTATCTACGGCACTTGCGCCGTCTTCCAGCACGATTCGTGCCTTGTACGCGGCATCAGCGGTAACGCCTCTCGTGCCTCCGCCACCGTATCCTGGCGGCGTGAATTCATCGATCCCATCGGTCAGGTCTGGACGCCGTTCACCTATCTGCGCGCGGACAATTTCTGGTTCTCTCCCCGTTTGACCGGCTTCCAGAACCCTGAGCTCATCAATTTCCTCCCCGGCGACAGCGAGTACGCGCTTCGCGTCATGCCGGCCATCGGCCTCGACTATCGGTTCCCCTTCGTCGCGGATATCGGCGACATCGGCCGGCAAGTCATCGAGCCCATCGCCCAGATCATTGCCCGCCCCAACGAAAGCCGCATCGGCCGTCTCCCCAACGAGGATGCGCAGAGCCTCGTTTTCGATGACACCTCGATTTTCGAGTGGGATAAGTTCTCGGGATACGATCGTGCGGAAGGTGGTGTGCGTGCCAATGTGGGCGTGCAGTACACCGTCACCAACAACAACGATTTCAACGCGAACGTATTGTTCGGGCAATCCTATCAACTTGCGGGTCGCAACTCGTTCACACCGGGAGACCTTGTGAATGCAGGTCGGGAATCCGGTCTGCAAACGGCGAATTCCGACTATGTCGGCCGCTTCCAGGTCTCCCCGAACAAAAACATCTCGTTCACGGCGCGTGGCCGTTTCGATCAGGAAGATTTCGGCCTCAATCGCCTGGAGGCCGGCATTTCGGCAAACCTGAATCCTTTTATCCCGGTGAACGCTTCCATCATTTACGCTCGCTACGCACCGCAGCCGGAACTTGGTTTTACTCGTCGGCGTGAAGGTGTCTTGTCATCGGCGAGCTGGAACATCACGGACAATTGGCGTGTGTTCGGATCAGTTCTCGTCGATCTCGACCGCTATCTCGTGGCACGGGATAATTTCATCCAGAGCTATCTGAGAAACCCGGCGACCGCTGTCTACAACCGTCAAAACCTAGCCTATGTCAGCTCCATGTCTCTCGGCTTGGGCTACGTGGACGAGTGCACCACGTTCATGGTCAACTATTCCACTTCGCCCCGTGAAATCGCCATCAGCTCGGGCGAAAAGGACCGGAACCAGACGGTTTCCTTCACGCTTGAGCTCCGCACACTCGGCCAGATCTCGGTCAATCAGAATCTGAACGGAGCGACCGGCGAATCCGGAACCGTGAAGAAATAAGTGGTGGGCATCGGCGAAAGCTTGATCCTGCTGACACAAGGCGACCCTGCCGGAATAGGACCGGAAATTACTCTGAAGGCGTGGCTCCAGCGCCGTGCGGAAAAGCTGCCACCCTTCGCGGTTCTCGCCGATCCCGAGCATCTTCGCCGCCTCTCAAGCGAACTCGGGTGGGATGTGCCGATCGAGGCGGTCTCTTCTTCGCAGGCACCCACAGTGTTCGACAGTGCCCTGCCCGTGATTGCACTCGACCATCCGGTGACAGCTCAACCCGGCCAGCCCGATGCGGCCAATGCGATTTCGGTGATCGCCTCTATCGAGGAAGCAGTACGCCTTGTGCAATCGGGCACGGCGGCAGCGCTTGTCACCAACCCTATCGCAAAGCACGTCCTTTACGCGGCCGGGTTCCAGCATCCGGGACATACGGAATTCCTGGCCGCCCTGGGGAGTAAGCCCGGCGGCCCGGTGCTTCATCCTGTCATGATGCTGTGGAGCGAAACTCTCGCTGTCGTGCCGGTGACGGTGCATATCCCGCTTGCGGATGTTCCAAAGGCCCTCACTACGCCGCTCATCGTCGAGACCGGCAGGATCGTCGCGCGGGACTTGAAGAGCCGCTTTGGCCTTCCCCGCCCGCGTCTCGCGGTCGCCGGGCTCAATCCTCATGCGGGTGAACACGGCTCCCTCGGATCGGAGGACGAGGCCATCGTTGCACCTGCCATCAAAATCCTGCGGGATGAGGGCATTGCTGTTGCAGGGCCACTGCCTGCCGACACCATGTTCCATGCGCGGGCGCGCGAGCACTATGACGCCGCGCTTGCCATGTACCACGATCAGGCTCTGATCCCGATCAAGACCATCGCCTTCGACGAGGCCGTGAACGTGACCCTCGGCCTCCCCTTCATTCGCACCTCCCCCGATCACGGCACCGCATTCGATATCGCGGGCAAGGGCATCGCTCGCCCCGATAGTCTGATCGCTGCAATCAGATTGGCCGCCCGGCTCAGTCAAGGGGCGAGGACATGAGCCAGATCGACGATCTGCCGCCGCTGCGCGAGGTCGTGCGCACGCACGGTCTTCTCGCCAAGAAGTCCCTCGGCCAGAACTTTCTGTTCGATCTCAACCTGACGAGCCGTATCGCCCGCTCTGCGGGCCCGCTCGAGGGCGTGACGGTGGTAGAGATCGGCCCAGGCCCCGGAGGGCTGACCCGTGCCATTCTCGCGGCGGGCGCGTCAAAGGTTGTCGCCATTGAACGCGATGAACGATGCCTGCCGGCACTGGCAGAAATCGCGGCTCGTTATCCTGGCCGCCTTGAAGTCGTCGAGGCCGATGCGCTGACATTCGATCCGCGCCCGCTCATCGGCGAAGGCCCTGCCAGGATCATTGCCAATCTTCCCTACAATGTGGGAACGCCGCTTCTGACCGGGTGGCTCACAAGCGAGAAATGGCCGCCGTGGTGGAGTTCGCTGACGCTCATGTTCCAGCGCGAGGTGGCGGAACGCATCGTCGCCGATGAGAGCGAGCCGAAGGATTATGGTCGTCTCGGTGTTCTCTGCGGCTGGCGTACTCACGCAAACATTCTTTTCGACGTCCCGCCCTCCGCCTTCGTGCCGCCGCCAAAGATCACGTCGAGCATCGTGCACCTGACGCCAAAGGCCGATCCGTTGCCATGCCGCGTGGATGCCCTCGAAGCCGTCACACGCGCCGCCTTTGGCCAGCGCCGGAAGATGCTGCGCCAGAGCTTGAAATCGCTCGTTCCAAATCCGACGGCCTTGATCGAGGCTGCGGCACAGAAAGAAACGGCGCGCGCGGAGGAGATTGCCGTGGAAGGGTACGTCGCATTGGCGAATGCCTATGAGGCGTCCCGAAATTGATGGGCCCCTTTCTCCAAAGCCTCCTCGCCGGTTTTACCCTGTGAGATATTGCGACGCTTTCAAGCGGTTGCAAGCGGTTGTATGAGAGCGTCCCGCGAGCGCGTTTGCGATTCCCGCACATCGCCCCCTTTCCGCAGTGAATGAAGCGCCATGACATCCTCACCCACTTCCGCAGCACCCTCCCGACCGTCGGATAGATGGAGTGCTATCGGACTGCTGATTGCGACCGGAATTTTTTTCGGGGCGATGTTTCCGTTGGGCAAGGCAGCGGAGAAGGCGGGCGTCGCTGCCATGCCCTGGACGCTGTCGATGCTCCTTGGTGGCGGCCTGTTGCTCGCGGCGCTGACCGCCGCACGCGGGCAAAAAATCCCGGTATCCCGGCAGCACATTCACTACTACACCATCGCCGGCTTTCTCACGATGGGCCTGCCCTACTTCATTCTGTTCACGGTCATGCCCCATCTTGGCGTGGGGCTATCCTCTGTCGTTTATACACTGCCGCCGATCCTGACCCTGACGTTCGCGGCCCTGCTCGGCCTTGAGAAGCCGGGAGCGCGACGTGTCCTTGGAATCGGTCTCGGTTTTCTCGGCGCGGCGATGATTGTCAGCCAGCGCAGCAGCCTACCCTCTTCCGACATGCACATCTGGATGATGTTGGCTTTTCTCATCCCGACATCGGTCGCAGCAGGAAATATCTTCAGGACACGCTACTGGCCGACTGGGTCGGCTCCCTTACCGTTGTCGGCGGGCACCATGTTGTCCGGCGCGGTGTGGACCATCCTGAGCATTCTTGCCCTTGGCCGGACGGGCGATGTCGTCACGCTGGCGCAGGCGCCTGGCCTGGCACTGGTCCAGGCCGCGTTGAATGCGGCCCAGTTCCTCATGTTCATGCGCCTGCAGAAGACGGCGGGCCCGGTCTATGTCAGCCAGATGGGCTATGTGGGGACGGCCACGGGCCTGGTATCCGGCGCCCTCGTTTTTGGCGAGACCTACTCGCCCTGGGTGTGGGCTGCGAGCATAACCATCGCGGTCGGCGTTCTGGTGGTCAATTCGTCGCGACGCTCCTGAACGAATCTCTTCGCACTCAAACTTTCTCGGCCAACAATCCATCAATGAAGCCGCCAAGCTCCACTTGGCGCTCGCGGGACAGGCGCTCTGAGGCGAGGATGGCTTTCAGGTCGCCGAAGGTGCGATCGAGATCGTCATTGACCAACACGTAGTCGTAAGCCTGCCACTGCGCGATTTCCTCACACGCATTGCGAAGACGCCGCTCAATGACGTCTGGCGTGTCCTCCGCGCGGCGCTCCAGACGCGCCTTCAATTCCTTCATGGAAGGCGGCAGGATGAACACGCTCACTACATCGGAGCGCATCTTCTCGACGATCTGCTTGGTGCCCTGCCAATCGATATCGAACATCATGTCCTCGCCACGGGCGAGAGCCTGTTCCACGGGCTTGCGGGGCGTGCCGTAATAATTGCCGTGCACCTGCGCCCATTCGAGAAGATCACCGCGATCACGCTGCTCCTCGAACTCGGCCACATCTTCCATGAAGTTGTAATGCACGCCGTTGATCTCGGACGGTCGCTTGGTGCGGGTCGTCACGGAGATGGAAAGCTTGATGCCGCGATCCTCTCTGACGAGGTTGCGCGTCAGGGTCGATTTGCCCGCGCCCGAAGGCGAGGACAGGATCAGAAGAAGGCCGCGCCGTTTGAGAGTTATTCCGCTCATTACTTATTCCACGTTCTGCACTTGCTCGCGGAATTGCTCGATTACCGTCTTCAGTTCAAGCCCAATTCGTGAAATCGAAACGTCGTTGGCCTTCGCACAGAGCGTATTGGCCTCGCGGCCGAACTCTTGAGCGAGAAAATCGAGCCGCCGACCGACCGGACCGCCTTCCGTCAACAAGCCGCGAGCAGTCTCGATATGAGCGCGCAAGCGATCGAGCTCTTCGCGGATATCGGCACGGGCGGCGATGAGTACGGCCTCCTGATGCAGACGCTCCCGATCCAGCGTCGCGCTGGCGCCCAGGATCTGGTCGATCTGTGCGGCAAGACGAGTGCGGACCGCCTCGGGCTGACGGGCGGGGGCCGCGTCGGCCTCATCGGTCAGGCGAGCGATGATTTCCAGATGCTGCTCCAGGATACCCTTGAGCGCCCTACCCTCGGTCAGACGCGCCGCTTTGAGCCCCTCAATTAAACGCGACACCGCTGCCTTGAGGTCGGCCTGAAGAGCTGCGTCCTGCCCCGGCTCCGTGCCCTCGTCCTCGACCTCCACAACGCCGCGCACGTTCAGGAGACCATCGAGAGAAGCGGGTTTCACCGAAGCGGGAAGCTCGAGGTCCGCGATAGCGGAGATCAGCGACTTCAAGACATCGCCATTGACCCGCACCTTGGGGGTCGCGGCGGTTTTCGTGACCGAGAGATTGAGTTGCCCCTGGCCCCGGGTCAGAGCCTTGAGAATTTGGCCGCGTGCGTCCTCACCGACAATGTCGAGGCCAATCGGCGCTCTCGCGCGAACCTCGAGGCCGCGCCCGTTCACCGTCTTAATCTCCCAAGCCCATTGGGACGAACCCGTGACTCCGGCTTCACGGGCAAAGCCGGTCATACTCGCAATGGACATACTCTAGAGCCTCAAAATGGAAAAAGAGCGCAGGACCATAGTCCGCGCTCCTTTATGCTGCAAGAAATCTGCCGTTCTACCGAGCGAATTCAGCGCTTAAGGCTGGCGCAGGTTAGGGACAGACTTCTGCGAGTTCAGATCAAAACTCTTGTTCTTCAGCGGGTCTTTGTTCGTGCCTTCGCTCGCATCGAAAGCACGCGGGCGCGCACCTGGCTTGAGCACCGCCGGGGCCTGGTCCTGAGCGGGAGCGGGAGCGGGGGAGCCGGTCATCCCCGACTTCACGTCGTCGTCAGGCTCGGCGCGGTCGACTGCGCCATCGGTCGTGGCGCGGGTCTTCTCGATCTGCCGCCACCGGGCCACGTTACGCTGGTGCTGATCGTAGGTCTCGGCGAAGGTGTGCCCGCCCGACCCGTCCGCCACGAAATAGAGGTCCTTGGTCCGCGACGGATTGGCGACCGCTTCCAGCGCCGCGCGCCCCGGATTGGCAATGGCGCTCGGAGGCAAGCCCTCGATGGCATAGGTGTTGTAGGGCGTCGCCGTCTCGATTTCGTTCTTTGTGATTCCGCGTCCGAGGGTGCCCTTTCCGCCGACCAGTCCGTAAACGATGGTCGGATCGGACTGGAGCTTCATGCGCTTGTTCAGGCGGTTGATGAACACCCCTGCGACGCGGGTGCGCTCGTCGGCTCGGCCCGTCTCCTTCTCCACGATGGAGGCGAGGATCAACAATTCCTGTGGCGTCTTGATCGGCAGGTCGGTCGAGCGGCGTTGCCAGATCTGCGTGATGGCCTGTCGTTGCGCCGTCTGCATGGAGGTGATCAGTTGCTGACGGGTCATTCCGCGTTCGAACTTGTAAGTATCCGGCAGGAGGGAGCCCTCACGGGGCGTCTCGATCACGTCGCCGGAGAGAATATCGTTGTCGTAGAGGCGCGCGACGATCTGATCGCTCGTCAGACCCTCAGGTACCGTTACCGAGTGTAGAATGGCCTTGCCCTGAACCAGCGTATCAATCGTATCCTCAAGGCTCGCCTTGGCCTTGAACAAAAACTCGCCCGCCTTGAGCTGGCCACGCTGACGGTTCAACAGTGCAAAGACTTCGAACAGCAGAGGTTGCTCGATCACCCCTTCCTGCTTGAGCAGGCCGGCGATCTCGTTGGTCCCGGTATTGCGCGGAATGACCACGACCTTGTCGGCCTGCAGAGGCCCCGGAGCCGACACTTCCTTTTCCAGAATGCTGATTCCGAAGATCGCAGCACCGGCAAGCGCAATCAGCAGGGTCAGGAGACCGCTGAAGGTCGACATCATGCCCCCGCGACGGCGCCGCAGCTGGGGCGGAGGGGGCGGAGCAGCCATGGGCTTGATCGCTTCGCTGGGCGATTTCGGCGCAAGGCGAGGCTGAAGGTCGCTCTCCTGCCCTTCAGGCTGCTGCATCAAAGGCGTCTGCTTTTTTCTGCCGAACATCAGGAAACTATCTAAAAAGCCGCATTTCTTCGGCGAACGGGAATTCGCGTGAGTAGAGCATTCTCGTCTTCACGAAAAAGCTCTGGCGTTATGATTCGACGCACATTCATCGCAGGATCGAAGGCCGTCCTGCGGAAAGCGCTCTGCAAAATATGCCGATGCCAAATCAGCGGGCAAGCCGCCTGAGACACCCTACCAGAAATTATGGCAAAAAACGGTAGTAAAGGCGCGTCTGGTTAAGCAACGCGCCGGAAAACCAGCGAAGCGTTCGTTCCGCCGAAGCCGAACGAATTCGAAAGCGCAATATTGACCTCTTTGCGCTTGGCCTTGTGCGGAACGAGATCGATAGCCGTCTCAACGGAGGGGTTGTCGAGATTGAGCGTGGGCGGAATGATGCTGTCCCGCATGGCCAGCATCGAGAAAATCGCCTCGACGGCGCCGGCAGCGCCCAGCAAATGCCCGATGGCCGATTTGGTCGAGGACATGGAAAGCTTGCCCGCGGCGTTGCCGACGATACGCTCGACCGCCTTCAGCTCAAGCTCGTCGCCCATGGGCGTCGAGGTGCCGTGGGCATTGATGTAGTCGATCTCGGACGCCGAGATGCCGGCCCGCTTGATTGCGGCTGCCATGCAGCGATAGGCCCCGTCGCCGTCCTCGGAGGGCGAGGTGATGTGATAGGCATCGCCCGAAAGCCCGTAACCGATGACCTCGGCATAGATCTTGGCACCGCGTGCCTTGGCATGCTCGTATTCCTCGAGAACCACCACGCCCGCGCCCTCACCCATGACGAAACCGTCACGGTCCTTGTCGTAGGGCCGCGAGGCTTTGGTCGGGTCGTCGTTGAAATTCGTGGAGAGGGCCCGGCAAGCCGCGAAGCCTGCGATGGAGAGCCTGTTGATGGGCGATTCCGTGCCGCCGGCCACCATCACTTCCGCATCGCCGAGGGCGATGAGGCGGGCCGCGTCGCCGATGGCGTGAGAACCGGTGGAACACGCCGTCACGACCGCGTTGTTGGGGCCCTTGAGGCCATGGGCAATGGAAACGTAGCCGCCCGCCAGGTTGATCAGACGGCCGGGAATGAAGAACGGCGAAATGCGACGCGGCCCGCGCTCGATGAGCGTCTGCGAGGCCTCGTAGATGCCGCCGATGCCGCCAATGCCGGAGCCGATCAGAACGCCCGAAGCGCATTGATCTTCATAAGTGGTCGGCTTCCACCCGGCGTCGTTGAGCGCCTGAGTGGCCGCAGCCATGGAATAGACGATGAACGGATCGACCTTGCGTTGTTCCTTCGGCTCCATCCACTGATCAGGATTGAAGGTGCCGTCGGAACCGTCGCCCATGGGAATTTGGCAGGCAATCTTGCAGGCGAGATCGTCGATTTCAAAACCAGCGATCCTGTTCGCGCCGCTTTTGCCCTCGAGGATTCGAGACCATGTCTCCTCCACCCCGCAAGCGAGGGGAGTGACCATGCCAAGACCTGTGACGACGACACGACGCATGCTAAATCCTGCCATTTAGACGAGGCATGGCCTTGTCGGAAAACCGCATTCCACTTTTCCAGGCCATGTCTTTAAACAAAAATCGGGCGTCGGATGGTTCATCCGACGCCCCATGGGCTTTAGGCCGCGTTCTTCTCAAGGAACTTGATCGCGTCGCCGACCGTGACGATCGTCTCAGCGGCATCGTCCGGGATCTCGACGTTAAACTCTTCTTCGAACGCCATGACGAGCTCGACGGTGTCAAGGCTGTCGGCGCCAAGGTCGTCGATGAAGTTGGCATTGTCCGTCACCTTCTCGGCGTCGACGCCCAGGTGTTCGACAACGATCTTCTTCACGCGATCAGCGATGTCACTCATCGTTCTTTCCTCAGTGGCTGCCGCCCGTGATTTGGGCGGATCAAGAATAGATTTCGGTTTAGCGGCTCTGCCCGTTTCTGGCTAACGGTCGGCTTACGCCGTGCAAAGCCGCATTTTTGATCGCCGGTCAACCCCTACGACCCAATCAACCCCATGCTTAACACAAGCTTATCGTGTCTGGCGAGGGGGCGAAGAGTTTCGCAAACAGATTCCGGCAGACGTCCTAAGTCGCTTTAGAACATAGCCATTCCGCCGTTGGCGTGCAGGGTGGTGCCCGTCACGTAGGCGGCTTCCGTCGATGCCAGATAAACAACGGCGGATGCGATTTCATCCCCCTGGCCGAGGCGGCCCATGGGAATCGTCCCGAGGATGGCTTCCTTCTGCTTGTCGTTCAAAACGTCCGTCATCGGCGAGGCGATGAAGCCGGGAGCGACGCAGTTGACCGTGATGTTCCGGCTCGCGACCTCGGCGGCGAGCGCCTTGGTCATGCCGATCAGGCCGGCCTTGGCGGCGGCATAGTTGCCCTGCCCCGGATTGCCGGTCGAACCGACCACGGACCCGATATTGACGATACGGCCGTAGCGGCGACGCATCATGTTCTTCACCGCCGCGCGGGAGAGGCGGAAGGCCGCCGTGAGATTGACGGCGATCACCGCATCCCACTCCTCGTCCTTCATGCGCATGAAGAGGTTGTCCTTCGTGATGCCTGCGTTGTTGACGAGGATATCGAGCCCATCCATGGCGGTTTCCGCGGCGGGAACAAGCGCTTCGACGGAATCCTTGTCGGACAGATTCGCCTCGATCACATGAACCCGATCACCCAAGGTGGCAGCGAGTTCATCCAGCGCGCCGCGCCGGGTGCCGGAAATGGCCACGGTCGCGCCCTGTGCATGCAGAGCGCGGGCAATCGCCCCGCCGATTCCGCCGGTCGCGCCGGTGACAAGAGCCTTGCGGCCGCTCAGATCGAACATGAAGGCTCTCCTCAACCTTGCAGGGATACTTTGAAGGCGGCAATATCGTCAGGCCCGCCGATGGCGCCGGCAGAAGCCCCCGCCGCGATACGTTTCACGAGTCCGGTCAGCACCTTACCCGCACCTACCTCATAGAATGAGTCAACGCCTTCAGACGCCATATAAGCAACGCTTTCGCGCCAACGGACCGTGCCGGTCACCTGCCGGACGAGGCAATCGCGGATCGCCGCCGGGTCAGAGACGGGCTTCGCTTCGACATTGGCCACCACCGGCACGACCGGCGCATTGACCGTGACCTTTGCCAGGGCCTCGCGCATCGCCTCGGCGGCCGGGGCCATGAGGGAGCAATGGAAGGGAGCGGACACCGGCAGCATCACCGCCCGCTTGGCGCCCTTCGCCTGAGCGATCACGACCGCCCGTTCGACAGCAGCCTTGTGGCCGGAGACGACGACCTGAGCGCCGCCATTGTCGTTGGCGGCATCGCAGACCTCGCCTTGAGCAGCCTCGCGAGCAACCTCGAGCGCAACCTCGTATTCCAGACCGAGCAGTGCCGCCATGGCGCCCTGCCCGACCGGCACGGCGCTCTGCATGGCGTTGCCGCGAATACGCAGCAGGCGAGCCGTATCGGCAATGGACAACGTTCCTGCCGCAGCCAGCGCCGAATACTCCCCAAGCGAGTGGCCAGCGAGATAAGCTGCATCACGCTTCAGATCGAGCCCGGCCTCGGCCTCGAGCACACGGATCGTGGCAAGGCTGACGGCCATGAGCGCCGGCTGAGTGTTGGCGGTGAGCGTCAATTCCTCGACAGGACCATCCCAGATGATGCTGGAAAGCTTCTGGGAGAGGGCCTCGTCAACCTCGTCGAAGACGGCCTTGGCCTGCGGAAAAGCATCGGCCAGGGCCTTGCCCATCCCGACCGACTGGCTTCCCTGACCGGGAAAGACGAATGCGCGCTTCATGAAATGACGCCCTTAGCTATTTTAAAAATCCGCGCGGGACTCGCACCAGCGGCAGGATGAGTCAAGCTGGTGCAAGGGTCACTTCGCTTGTTTAGGCGTCTATACAGCTGAAAATGAACGCCCCTGACTTTCCCCAAGCCTGGCTTTTCGCCCAAAAGATCGCTCACAGAATGCTCAGAGCGACAAGCATGGGGGGACGCGGCCAACTGGGCATTCTTTCCGCTGTTTCCACTCAGTGTCCGATTTCTAATGAAAATCGCCTCAAAGGCGCGATACGTCGACGTTTCCGCGGCATTCATTCGGCCACATTCAACGAGCCTGGGGGAGAGGCTTCGAAAATCCCACCCTATTGGTCTTGAACATCGTGTGGCTTGGCGATGCTTACAACATATATGCCCTATCCACCTTGATCCTGGGCTGCATCGCGACGGCATGGCTTGCCTGGACGCAGCGCTGGGGTGAAGCCATCTTCACGGCCCTAGGCTTTGCCTTGGCTACCTCCTCGGGTTCGCTGATCTCAATGCCCCGCTATGTCCTGGCCTCGGTCGGGTTTGCCCTGTTCTTCGTTCACGCCATCCCGAAGCTTCCAAGGCCTGTTCTCGTCATTATTCTGATCGGCCAACTCAACCTTCTGTTCGCGTTTGCGGGGGAATGGTTCAGGGGCGCGTCGTGGCTGGTATAATTCTCGAGAGCAAAGCGGTATCCGCGGTGGCGTTCATCGCGAAACTTGTCGTGCTGGTGGTCGCTCTTGCCCTGAATGCGACCTTTCTTTTCATTGTGCTGAATCCGAAAGTACGTCCGGAATATCGGGATTACTTTATCGAGAAGACGGCAAAGCGCTGGGTCCGGGGTGGCCAGTATCCCGAAGTTCGCCCCTACGAAAAAATCTTCTCCGACAAGGGACCCAAGGATCCGAGCATCCTGGGCATGGGCTGGTCCGAGCCGGATGCCAGCGGAGTCTGGAGCGAAGAGCCGCAGGCCAATCTTCTTTTTCGCGTCACTTTCGAGATTAAAGCCGACTGCCAGGTCGTCGTCTCCGGAACCCCTTTCCAGAGACCGGGGCGGGATTTCCAAGTGGCAGACATTATCGTCAATGGCCAAAACCTCCAGACGGTAAGGTTTTCCGGAGACGTCGACCAGGAATACAAAATAATTGTCCCTTTCTCTTTGGTAGAGAAGCGGAACGGCTATGTTTCTCTGCAGTTCAGGTTCGCCGATCTCAAATCGCCGAGAGATCTTTCTTTAGGCACCGATTTAAGGAAGCTTGGTTTCCATATGACGGCCTTGAGGCTTGATCCCCTTTAAGCCTGCTTCCACGCCCCACCGCATAGCGCCCTTGTCTTCTCGGCTGGCACAGTGTATCCAGCCACTTTCCAGATCTTCCCGAACCTGAAGAAGGAGCCTTTCCATGGCTCGTGTGACCGTCGAAGATTGCATCGACAAGGTCGATAACCGGTTTGAGCTCGTGTTGCTCGCCAGCCATCGCGCCCGCCTGATCTCCTCCGGCTCGCCGCTGACGATCGATCGCGACCGCGATAAAAACCCCGTCGTTGCCCTGCGCGAGATCGCGGACGAGACCATCGCCCCGGACGATCTGAAGGAGCAGCTGATCCACTCGATGCAGAAATATGTCGAAGTGGACGAGCCCGAAGCGGAAGCCGTGCCACTTCTTGGCAACACGGCTGCCGCCAGCAGCGGCGACGATTCCGATGTGCAGTTCGACCGCATGAGCGAAGAAGACCTGCTCCGCGGCCTCGAAGGCCTCGTGCCGCCGACCCATAGCGCGGACGACGACGACCGCGAATAAGCGTCGAATGTCGAATTTCGAAAGCCCGGCCCAGCGCCGGGCTTTTTTATTGTGGGTTTCTTATTGCAGGTTTCTTGCCGTATTTTCGAAACCGTTCAGCTTGCGATCATGCAAGCTTCGACAATATCCTTTTAACCTCAGCCGGTTATGAGGACGAGAAGGAGATGTTCAGCCGATGATGCGCCAGTATGAACTTGTCGAGAGGGTCAAGCGCTACAATCCCTCGACCGACGAGGCGCTTCTCAATCGTGCGTACATCTATGCCATGATGGCTCATGGCAGTCAGAAGCGTGCCTCCGGCGATCTGTTCTTCGGCCACCCCCTCGAAGTCGCTGCCATTCTGACCGACCTGAAGCTCGACGATGCGACCATCGCCGCCGCCGTTCTGCACGACACCGTGGAGGATACCGAGGCGACGCTGGAGGAGATCAACAAGACCTTCGGCCCGCAGATCGGCGCGCTCGTGGATGGTCTGACCAAAATCAAGCGGCTCGATCTCGTCTCGAAACAGGCAGCCCAGGGAGAGAACTTCCGCAAGCTTCTGCTCGCGATTGCCAATGACGTGCGCGTGCTTCTCGTCAAGCTGGCGGACCGCCTGCACAATATGCGCACGCTCCAGTTCATGTCGCCGGAGAAGCGCAAGCGCATCGCCGAGGAAACGCTCGATATCTACGCGCCCCTCGCCGGACGAATGGGCATTCAGGAAATGCGCGAGGAACTGGAGGATCTCGCCTTCCAGAACCTCGACCCAGACGCCTATGAGGCCATCAGCCGGCATCTTCGCGACCTGACGGTCAAGAACGAAAAACTCGTCGAGCAGATCGAGCAGGACCTGACCGCGAAACTTGAAGCCAAGGGGATCCATTCGGTCGTTACCGGACGCCAGAAGCGGCTTTATTCCGTGTGGCGCAAGATGGAGCGCAAGTCCCTGGCCTTCGAACAATTGTCCGACATCTTCGGGTTCCGCGTGATCGTCGATAATGTGGACGATTGCTATCGCGCGCTCGGCGTCGTGCACACGTCCTGGCCGATGGTGCCGGGCCGCTACAAGGACTACGTCTCCACGCCGAAGCAGAACGATTATCGCTCGATCCACACGACCGTGATCGGCCCCGGTCGCCAGCGTGTGGAATTGCAGATCAGAAGTCAGGAAATGGACGAGATCGCCGAGTTCGGCATCGCAGCTCACGCTCTCTACAAGGAGGGCATCAACGACAATTCACGGCTCGCCAACGAGAGCCGCGCCTATCAATGGCTGCGGCGCACGGTCGACCTTCTGGCCGAGGGCGACAATCCGGAAGAGTTTCTGGAGCATACCAAGCTCGAACTGTTTCACGATCAGGTCTTCTGCTTCACGCCGAAGGGGCGGCTCATCGCCCTGCCCCGTGGCGCGACGCCTATCGATTTCGCCTATGCGGTGCACACCGATGTCGGCAACACGGCCGTCGGCTGCAAGATCAACGGCCGCATCGCACCCCTTCTTACGGAATTGCAGAACGGCGACGAGGTCGAGATCATTCGTTCCGAAGGTCAGACGCCCCCAGCCGCCTGGGAATCCCTCGTCGTCACCGGTAAGGCCCGCGCCTCGATCCGTCGGGCCACGCGCGCCGCCGTGCGGCGGCAATATACGGGTCTCGGTCATCAGATCCTGGAGCGCGCCTTCGAGCGAGGCGGCAAGGCTTTCTCGGACGAGAAGCTGAAGGGCGCCCTGCCACGCCTTGCACGCGGCTCCATCGAGGACGTGCTCGCGGCGGTTGGACGTGGCGAGATGTTCTCAGGCGATGTCGTGCGTGCCGTCTATCCTGATTTCAAGGAAGAGCGGCGGGCCAATCAGGCAGAGATTGCGACCGCCACCGGCAACGATGGGATTGGCTCTTCGACAGGCATCCCCATTCGCGGCCTCAATCGCGATATGCCGATCCGCTTCTCGCCGGAAGGCGGCGCGATCCCCGGCGATCGCATCGTCGGCATTCTGACGCCCGGCGAAGGTGTGACGATCTATCCGATCCAATCCTCCTCACTCGCGGCCTTCGACAACGAGCCCGACCGCTGGATCGACGTGCGCTGGGATATCGAAGCGCATGCCGATCAGCGCTTCCCCGCGCGGATCAAGCTCGAATCCATCAACGAACCGGGCTCGCTCGCCCAGATCACACAGGTCATCGCCGATCACGACGGCAATATCGACAACGTCTCCATGAAGCGCCGCACACAGGACTTCACGGATATGACCATCGATCTGACGGTGTGGGATCTCAAACAACTCAACGCGATCATTGCCGAATTGCGCGCCAAGCGTGTCGTCAGCAAGGTCGAGCGCGTCATCGGATAGAGCATGATCAGAACAAGTGGAAACCGGTTGTTCGTCCGGATCATGCGGCACTAAAGAAACGAGAGCTTTCTCATGTTTCAATGAGACATGAGAAAGCTCTAGAAAGCCCTACACGTGAGCAAGAACCCGCGCATCGCCGTCATCATGGACGAAAACACCAGCGTCGACGGCACCCGGTACGACATGACGAAAGCCTACTTCATCGCGATCCATCGCGCGGGCGGCCTGCCATTCGGCATTCCGTATTTCGCCGATCTCGTCGAGCCGGTCGTCGAGGAGTTCGACGGCTTGGTCAGCGTCGGCGGTCGCATCCGATTTCCCGGCGAGTGGTACATACCAGGTCACGAGTCGCGCTATCCACTCTCCGAACGCCTCGCCGTCGAAATGGCGCTCATGCAAGGCTTTCTCAACCGCGACAAGCCTGTTCTCGGCATCTGCAACGGCATGCAGATGCTCGCCTGCCTCAACGGCGGACGCATGGTCCACGAGGTGCGCAAAGTCGGCGCGCATATTCTCGATCATGACAACCGCAACGGAACGCACACCGTCTCCATTGCGCCAGGCACGATGCTCTCACGCATCCTCGGCACCGACCAATTCGCGGTGAACAGCCGCCATCAGGAGGCCGTGGTCGAAGTCTCAGGCAAAGCTGTCGCCGCCGCCAAAGCGGATGACGGCGTCATCGAAGCCATCGAGATCCCCTCCCGCCGCTTCGCCCTGGGCCTCCAATGGCACCAGGAGGCTTTCGCGACCCAGGATCATCCGGGGAATAGGGTTTTCAGTGCCTTCATTGAAGCTTCAAGAAAGTGAATTCCTAGATCAGTTGGAGCGATGGCTTCGCCAGCATCAGCCAAATGATGGCGAGAACTGCGCCGAAAGCCGAGGCTTTTATTGCTAGAAGATCCGCCAGGACGACAGTTCCGGCAACATGCGCGATCAAAGCGGGATTGCCCGTCCGATGGGCCATCAGCATGAAGAATGCGATGCGGGTATCCGAGCCATGAGCGAAAGGCCAGAACGACATCGCGCAGGGAATGGGCTTCGTCTTCCACGAGATCGTAGGTCATGCGGCTGCGCACACGCTCCTCGACGACAGCACAGACGACTTCCGCAACATCATCGACACTCACCGTCTGGATCTTCTGCTCACCATCGAGAAGCGGCACCACCAAAGGAAACGATGCGAGGCCTCGCAAGAGCGCCGTCCCGCCATAGGCATTAGGAGCGATAACCAAACCGGGGCGCAAAATCGTCCAGGACAGATCGGAGGCCATCAGGACCGCATCGGCTAGTGCCTTCGTACGGGAAAACGGAACATCCGCCTCAGCGGAGATACCAACAGCCGAC
Source organism: Microvirga sp. 2MCAF38 (assembly GCF_052115485.1). Taxonomy (NCBI): domain Bacteria; kingdom Pseudomonadati; phylum Pseudomonadota; class Alphaproteobacteria; order Hyphomicrobiales; family Methylobacteriaceae; genus Microvirga; species Microvirga sp. 2MCAF38. The sequence goes on from NZ_JBFRGU010000001.1 coordinate 265,454, forward strand.
ACCTGGATACGTATTTTACCCCGGTTTGCTCGCAGGCTGCGAAGAGCGCCTCCATCGCGTCGAACTGGAGCGCTTGCAGATTGTCGCGCGGACTATCCTGGAGCGCCCCGGAACAATTCACGACGGCATCCACGTTCGACAAGACGGGCAGCCATGCGGCGGCATCAGTGAGTTGCGCGATATCCCGTTCGAGCCAGATCACGTCGGGATGCGACACGCGCGCTCTGGTGACCGAACGCCCTAAACCCGTGACACCATGGCCGGCATCGAGAAGCTTGAGAACGACGGGCAGTCCGATAAGCCCGTATGCCCCAAGGACGAGAACCCGCATGAAAATCCGCCGTGGAAGAGAAGCTGCGCCGAGCGCTCGATACTAGGGACTATTCATGAACTTTGTTACTGAAAATCCTTCTCGACGCCCCCTCCCGTCATGAGTTAACCAACCCCGGACGCACCTAATCGAAAGCCAACGCATGACCCCCACAGAAGCCCTCGACGAATTCCGCTCCGCTGGCGCCCTGTTGGAGGGACATTTCGTTCTCTCGTCGGGGCTGCACAGCCCCGTCTTCCTGCAAAAGATGTTCGTTTTTCAGGATCCGGCGCGCACGGAGCGTGTTTGCAAGGCGTTGGCCGAGCGGATTAAGGATGTTTACGGGACGGTGGATTACGTCGTATCCCCTGCCATCGGCGGCATCGTGCCCGGCTATGAGACGGCGCGGCATCTGGGCTGCAAGGCGATCTTCGTCGAGCGTGAGAACGGCGAGTTCGTGCTGCGGCGCGGTTTCACCATTCCGGAGGGCGCCCGGGTCGTGATGGTGGAAGATATCGTGACGACGGGTCTCTCCTCCCGTGAATGCCTTGCCGCTCTGAGCAGCTATCCGGGAAAGATTTTGGGAGCGGCCTGCCTCATCGATCGATCCGGTGGCAAAGCCGATCTGGGCGTCCCGCTGGTCTCCCTGATTCAGCTGGATATTCCCACTTATCCGGCTGACGAACTGCCGCCGGAACTGGCGGCACTTCCCGCGACAAAGCCGGGGAGCCGAAACCTTACAACATAGATTTTTCCTTTAATTTCATGGGCATATCTTATCATCCTGAAGTAGTACCCGCTTGACACAAATTGTTCCTATGGCTTTACTGTAGAGGTTGAAGTTTATTATTCCTGACGAGGGTACGGTCAGCCGCTCCAGAATACGCCGCAAATAGCTCGCTACTTTATTTCAGTCGCGAATAGTTTTGATGTCGTTTTTTTAAGTACGGTTTTTGCCAGACCCTGAGCATATAGTGCGAGACAAAGCATGGCCGGCCAGCAGCGAATTGCCCTCTTCATCGACGGCGCCAATCTCTATGCCACAACGAAGACGCTCGGCTTCGACATCGACTATAAAAAGCTTCTCAAGGAATTTCAGAGCCGCGGCACCCTGGTTCGGGCTTTCTACTATACCGCCCTCGTAGAAGACCAAGAATACTCCTCCATCCGCCCGCTCATCGATTGGCTCGATTACAACGGTTACCGTGTCGTCACGAAGCCCACGAAGGAATTCGTCGATTCGGCCGGTCGCCGGAAGGTCAAGGGCAATATGGACATCGAGCTCGCCATCGATGCCCTGGAATTGGCTCCCTACATCGACCACATGGTTCTCTTCTCCGGCGACGGTGATTTCCGCTCACTGGTGGAAGCCATGCAGCGTCGCGGTGTGCGCGTCTCCGTCGTGTCCACTGTGACGACCCAGCCGCCGATGGTGGCGGATGAACTGCGCCGTCAGGCCGACGAGTTCCTGGATCTCTCGCAGTTAGTCTCGAAGATCGGCCGCGAACAAGGCGAACGCCCCGCGCGTGTACCGGGCGAGTTCGGCGAACGTCCACGGACGCAGGGTCCCGTCAGCCCGGGCGGCCTCGAACGCCGATACGGCATTCGCCAGAACGACGACGATATCGAAGGCTAGGGCCTGAACCGAGCCAAGCCGTTGCCACGGCTTCGGTTTCGTGATCGAGCGTTGGCGTATTGAGGCGATGTTTTGCCATCTGAAGGACTTTCGCCACGTCGCCACCCGCTACGACAAGCTCGCCCGCAACTACGCCTCGACAGCGGCGCCGACAGCGTGCCAAGACGGACTATGCGGGCGGCAAATCGAGGCCGTTCGGTAGTGAGATCCAAATGACAGTTTGCGCCTCTGCAGAATGGCGTGACAGATGGCCCTTGCCGTGTGTGTCCTCCACTAACACGAAGCTACCTGCCTGAACGTGGCGCACCTCTCCGTCGCTCGTCTCGTATTCAACAGAACCATCCAGCCTGACCGTAAGCACCGGCTCTGGGACCGTATGCCAAGCAACCTCGCGCATACCCGCTGGGATGCGGGTGAAGCGGACGCGGGACGCCTGATAGCTGGCCGAGACCTCGAACGGCACGGCATCGGGGTGCACCGACCTCTTCGTCATCGGCAATTCGACTTCGTCGAAATGCGACTCGCCATCCAGGGTGGCATAGATGCGCAGGCACTTCATTGCGGCTCACTCCTTCTGGCTCGGCATGCCGAAACGAAGCATGCCTACCATGAAGGAAGCGGGTAACACCACGGATCTGGTGCGCGCGTCCGGTGTGGGTCGTGAGCGGAACCTCGCCGTTCTAGCAGTTGAGTCCAGACCCTAGCGCAATCTTTCACTCAAATCTGATTCAACGGGCGGCGGAGCGATCAATTCACCCCGTCACCTGCTTTGAATACACAACGAGCGGGCAGCTCATGCCTGCCATTGCAGCCGGAGCATCACACCGGCTTCGTCGCGACGATGGCATAGCGATGCTGGGTCTGCCGATCGAGCGCTTTCAGAAGAGGCAGGTTTTTCGCCTGCTCGCGGTGGATGCGTGACAGGTTCCTGTCGATCACGATATTCGAGAAACCCGCTTCTCCAAGGAGCTTTGCCACCTCATCCGCCTTGGCGCCTTGCGAAAAGTAGACCTGCCTTAGAATGCGCTCATGCACTCCCCTCATCACGTCGGGAATATGAGTGGCCGCTGTTGAACGGCGTGTCATTTTTTCGATGAGCTGGATGATCCGTTTGACGATCGTATGCGAAACGAAGTCGCCATCGACGATCAGAACCTTCCCGCCGGGCCGCAGCACCGAGTGCCATTCGCGAAAAGCCGCTTTGGGATCCACAAGTGTCCAGACGAGGTGGCGCGTCACGATCACGTCGTAGCTCTCAGGCTTCTCGAGCGTCTGCTCGGCATCTCCCATCATGAACTGAATTTGCGCGCCGCGGCTGGCGGCCTTGGCGCGGGCACGGGCCAACATCGGCTCGGCCCAATCGAGCCCGGTGACGTCGAAGCCCAATCCATGAAGCAGGAGTGAGATCACGCCTGTTCCACTGGCAAGATCGAGGGCCTTGCGTCCGTCACCCGGTCCGAGATGGCGCATGAATAGGCCCTGCCAAGCCTGCCGCTCCGCCTCCGAGAAGATCTCGTGCCCAACCTGTTCGTCAAAGGTCGCGGCGCGCGAGGACCAATATTCCCGGATTTCGTCTCGGATCGAGAAATTAGAATTCATCTAAGGAGCTCAATGCATAGTTCGATATTTACGGCTCGATTACATTCGCAAATGACGATCGTCAAATTATAATAATTATAAACTGCGATACATTTCTCCAGTATAGAGACATTCTAAAACATAATTATTGATTCAAGCACGATCAAAAACTATCAGGAGCAACCTTTGTTGAAATGGAAACTGAAATGTTGCTTCGTAAACTCGCACTCTGCGCATCTCTGGCGTTCGCAGGCCTTGTGCCAGCCACACTTCATGCAACTGAGGGAAAGGTGACCGTAACGGACGTGACCGGCCGCCAGGTCGAGGTCAAGGTTCCGGTCAACAAGGCGATTCTCGGTGAGGGACGCCAAATCTACTTCGTCGCCGCGCTGGATACGAACGATCCCTTCAAGCGTGTCGTCGGCTGGCGCGACGATTTCGAGAAGGCCGATCTCGACGGCTACAAGGATTACCTCGCGAAATATCCGCAGATTGCGAAGCTGCCGACCTTCGGCGGTTCGAAGGAAGGAACCTTCGACATCGAGCAGGCGGTCGCGCTCGCGCCGGACGTCATGATCATGAACATCGAAGCGAAGACCGCCACCGATGACGCGAAGCTCACCGAAAAGCTCGCCAAGGTCGGCATCCCGGTGGTGTTCGTCGATTTTCGCGACCAGCCTTTCGTGAACACCGATCCGAGCATGCGCCTGATCGGCAAGCTCTTCGGCCGGGAGGCCCGGGCGGAAGAGTTCGTCGCGTTCAGGAACGAGCAGATCAAGATCATCACCGATCGCCTTGCGAAGGCCAATCCGCCCAAGCCCGTGGTGATGATGGAGCGTGCCGCCGGATACAGCGACGATTGCTGCATGTCCTTCGGCAGCGAGAACTTCGGCAAGATGGTCGAGATCGCCGGCGGCGTGAACATGGCCGGAAAAATCATTCCCGGCACTTTCGGCATCGTCAATCCGGAGCAGATCGTCGCGGCCAATCCCGATCATGTCATCGTGACGGGCTCCAACTGGGAGCTTTACGTACCCGGCGGCGCGTGGGTCGGAGTCGGCCCCGGTGCCGATGCCAAGATGGCGCGCAATAAGCTCGCCGCACTCATGAAGCGTCCTGCCTATACCGGCGTGAAGGCGGTCAAGAACAACGAGGTCCACGCCATCTGGCACCAATTCTACAACAGCCCGTATCAGTTCGTTGCCATTCAGCAGATGGCGAAGTGGCTCCATCCCGACCTGTTCAAGGATGTGGATCCGAACCAGACAATGCGTGCGTTGCACGAGCGGTTCCTGCCGGTCGGATACAAGCCCGGCTACTGGGTCTCCCTCACCGACAAAGAGTAAGATCTTGAGCCACCCTCAATCGCTTGCGGTTCAATCGGGGCGCGGAACCTACCGCGCCCTCGTCCAACGCAAGAAGCTCGTTCTGTTCATCCTGTCGGTGGTGCTCGTCGCCTCCGTCGTCGCCGATCTGGGCCTTGGCCCTGCCCGCTACAGCATGAGCGAGGTCGTGCTCGCTCTCGCAGGATCGCCGCAGGTCTCGAACCAGATCAGCGTCGTGATCTGGGATATCCGGCTGCCGATTGCCCTGATGGCCGTCGTCGTCGGCGCTTCGCTGTCCGCTGCAGGCGCACAGATGCAGACGATCCTGAACAATCCGCTTGCCAGCCCATTCACGCTCGGCGTGTCGGCGGCTGCGAGCTTCGGCGCCGCGCTGGCGCTTGCCTTCGGTGTGGGCCTTCTCCCCTTTGCGATAGAATACGTGGTCTCGATCAATGCCGTCATCATGGCCATGGCGGCAGCGCTCTTCATTCATGTCATGAGTCAGAGGCGCGGCGTGACGGTCGAAACTGTCGTTCTTCTCGGCATCACCCTCGTCTTCACCTTCAATGCGCTGCTCGCCCTTGTGCAATATCTCGCCTCGGAACAGGCGCTCGGCGCCATCGTGTTCTGGACGATGGGAAGCCTGACCCGCGCGACGTGGCCCAAACTCGCGATCACGAGCACCGTCCTCATCGTGGCCCTGCCGCTTTTCATCCGGCGAGCCTGGAGTCTTACAGCCCTGCGGCTTGGCGAGGACAAGGCGTTGAGTTTCGGCATCAATGTCCGCCGCCTGCGACTCGAGACGATGATGACCGTCAGCATCCTCGCCGCTGTTTCCGTCGCGTTCGTTGGAACCATCGGGTTCGTCGGGCTGGTCGGTCCCCACATCGCACGCATGCTGATCGGTGAGGATCAACGATACTTCCTTCCCGCCTCCACGTTGGCAGGTGCAGCGCTTCTCTCGCTCACGTCCGTCATCAGCAAGTCGATCATACCGGGCACGATCTTTCCGATCGGCATCATCACGGCCCTCGTGGGCGTACCCTTCCTTTTCAGTCTCATCATGTCGAACCGGGGGCGGGCATGGTAGCCACCTTACAGCTCAAAGACGTCGGCGTGCGCTATGGCAAGCAGAGCGTTCTTTCCGGCATCACAACCCCGGTTCTGCGTGGTGGCGAGATCACGGCGGTCATCGGCCCTAACGCGGCCGGAAAATCGAGCCTGTTCCGCCGTATCGCCGGGCTTCTCGACGGGCCGGGCGAACTCGCTCTCAGCCATGGCGGGAGCGGGATTGCGAGCCGCATTTGCTACATGCCGCAGGACACCTCCGTAAACACAGTCCTCACCGTTTATGAGTCGATCCTTCTGGCGCGCAAGCAGGGCACTGAGCGGCGCGTGCGGGACGAGGATCTGGCTGCGGTCGATGACATGCTGACGGCTTTGCGGATCGAACCCTTCGCGTTCAAAGGCCTATCCGAACTGAGCGGCGGTCAGCGGCAACTGGTTTCGCTGGCCCAGACGCTGGTACGTGACCCTCGCATCCTGTTGCTTGACGAACCGACCAGCGCTCTCGACCTTCATCGGCAAGTGGAGGTGTTGAGTCTCGTGCAGAATCTCGCGCGGCAACGGGAGATTTGCGTCATCCTGGCGATCCACGATTTGAACCAGGTCTTGCGTGTTGCAGACCGGGTCATGGTCATCGACCAGGGCACGATGGTCGCCTGCGGGCCGGTCGGTGACGTGATCACGCCGGGCCTTCTCAAGTCGGTCTACAAAGTCTCCGGTCGCATCGAGCCATGCTCCCAGCTCCGCCCGCAAATCATCATCGACGGGCCGGTGCTGGAGAAATTGCACTAGAGTTTGTCATGTCTCTTTGAAACATGATCAAACTCTAGATTCTCTTGATGCCGCATGATCCGGGCGAACAACCGGTTCCACTTGTTCTGATCATGCTGTAGGTAATCTAGGAGTGCGCTTCAGCCTTTGTCGCGCATGAGCCGCCCGCGCTCGCGATCCCAATCCCGCTTCTTCTCGGTCTCGCGCTTGTCTTGGAGTTTCTTGCCGCGGCCGAGGCCGAGTTCGACCTTGGCCATGCCCCGCTCGTTGAAATAGATCTTGAGCGGAACGACCGTATAGCCTTCCCGCTGCGTCGCGCCGATCAGCTTGTCGATCTGGCGTTTGTGCAGCAGCAGGCGACGAGGGCGCTTGGTCTCGTGATTGAAGCGGTTCGCCTGCAGGTATTCCGGAATATAGGCGTTGAAGAGGAAGAACTCCTCGCCGGATGGCCCCGCATAAGCCTCGCCGATCGTCGCCTTACCTTGGCGCAAGGATTTGACCTCCGTGCCGGTGAGCGCAATGCCGGCCTCGTAGGTATCCGTGATCTCGTAATGGAACCGCGCCTTTCGATTATCGGCGACGATCTTGTTGGCTTTGCTGGGATCGCTCGACATGATTTCTTACGCGTTGGTTAGCCCCGCATGGGCCATGGCCGCCCGCACCAACGTCTTCGTGCCGTCGGATACGGGAATCAACGGAAGACGGACGGTGTCCTCCATGAGGCCAAGCACCGACGCGGCATATTTGACTGGTGACGGGCTGGTTTCGACGAAAAGCGAGTCATGAAGCGGCATAAGCCGGTCCTGAATCTTCAACGCCGTGACAAAATCGCCCGACAGGCACGCAGTCTGCATCTCGCTGCACAATTTCGGCGCCACGTTCGCGGTCACCGAGATGCAACCATGCCCACCATGAGCATTGAAGCCGAGAGCCGTCGCATCCTCGCCCGAGAGTTGGATGAAGTCCGGCCCCATGGCCTGACGCTGCTGGCTCACGCGCGCCATGCTGGCGGTCGCGTCCTTCACGCCCACGATGTTCTTCAACTCGTAGAGGCGCGCCATGGTCTGGACCGACATATCGATCACCGACCGAGCAGGGATGTTGTAGATCAGGATCGGAATGCCGACCGCATCGTTGATGGCCTTGAAGTGCTGATACAGGCCTTCCTGCGTCGGCTTGTTGTAGTAAGGCGTCACGATGAGCAAGGCATCGGCCCCGACCCGTTCGGCGTGGCGCGCAAAGCCCAGCGCTTCGGTGGTGCTGTTGGAACCTGCCCCGGCGATGACCGGAACGCGGCCCTTCACCTCGTCGACACAGACCTCGACGACGCGCTCATGCTCCTTGTGGCTGAGCGTCGGGCTCTCGCCCGTCGTCCCGACTGGAACCAGGCCGTGGGTGCCGTTCTCGATCTGCCAATTGATGTGGGCCCTGAGGGCAGCCTCATCCACGCCGCCGTTTTTGAAGGGCGTCACGAGGGCGGTGATTGAGCCTTTTAGTTGAACCATGGGACGCTCTCCGTGGATGAAATCTCTTGAACTCTCTAGAACCGAGAGAGTTGTCTGGGGACACATAAGGGGTGCGGCCCATTAGCGCAAACGAAGGCCCGTGCTGTTGTCCTAGCCCGGCTGTTAGTGTTTCCTCAAGGGCATAGTCTCAGGATAAGAGACTTCGGCCGGGGCAAAAAGGGAGTTTCATGAGGACGAAGCGCCTTATGACCTATCTTGTCGTTTCCGTCGCCCTGGCGCAGAGCTGGGCTATGGCGACACTCGCCGCCGAAAGTCCCGCCTCTCCTGGATTGTTGAACGACAACCGGTTCGGCTCGGTTGACGATCAAGTCATTCTCCCGCGAGCGTTGGGCGACGTCGATTACCTCCCACTCGTCTTCAAGGCGTATCGCACCGGCGATGCGGCTGAAGCCGAGATTCTGAGGTCCCAACTCCAAAGGCCAGCGGCAAAGGGCCTCGCCGAGTGGTTCGCAATCCGTGGCGGAATTCCCATGGGGTTTGAGCGGATCGCGGCCTTTCAGGGCGAATTCAGGGATTGGCCCCGATCCGCTCTCCTCCGTCGGCGAGTGGAGGAGGCCTTCCTGGCCAGCCAGAAGACTCCCTCGCAGATCACCGGCTACTTTGGGGCGCAGCCACCCGTCACCGTGAACGGGCGGATCGGTCTTGCCATGGCACTCAAGGCCAACGGGTCTGACAAGGATGCAGCCCGGCTGATCCGTCGTGTCTGGCGGGAAGACAGCTTCGGGAGCGAGATCGAAGACAGGGTTATGGACAAATTCGCCGGCGACTTGTCCCAGACTGACCATCGTTTTCGAATGGAACGCTTCGCGCTCAAGGAGAGCTGGAGTGGTGCCCTGCGAGCTGCCTCTCGAGCCGGCAAGGACTATGCGACCCTGGTCAAGGCGCGCCTTGGGTTGTTTCAGGGAAAGAAGGCCGCTGAGAAAGCCTTCGCTGCGGTTCCTGCGAACTTGCGTTCGGATGCCTCCTACCAGTTTTCCCGCATTCTGTTCTCTCGACGGAACGACAATCTGACGGAAGCGGCCCGCTTGCTGACTCAGGCTCCGCGCGATGTGGACCTCCTCGTCGATGGAGATGAATGGTGGACCGAGCGGCGGCGGATCGCCCGCGATCTGCTCGACAAGGGCGACGCGAAGACCGCTTACGATGTCGCGAGCGGGCACGCGGCGGAATCTCCCGCGCAACAGATCGAGGCCGAATTCCATGCTGGCTGGATCGCATTGCGGTTTCTCAATGAGCCCGTGAAGGCCCTGGAGCACTTCACGAATGCCGCCCACAACGCATCGACGCCGATTTCCATTGCGCGGGCAACTTATTGGCTCGGCCGAGCCGCTGAAGCAGCGAACCTGCATCAGGAAGCGAATTTGTCCTACCGGAGAGCGGCGGGATACGCGACGACCTATTACGGCCAGCTTTCCTTGGAAAAACTCGGGCAACCCATCGTTTTCAAAACCGAACCCGCGCTCCCTGAGGAAACGCGGAAAGCTTTCGAGGCGATGCCCGTTGTCGACGCCATCAAGCTTCTCGAGCAGATCGGTGAGCAGGATCTCGCGCTCACTCTCTACAGCGATCTTGCCCTGGGTCTGAACGACCCGGCGCAACTCGGCGCGCTGGCGGCGTTGGCAGCCTCTCAAAACAACCCGCGCGCAATGCTCGCTATCGGCAAGTCAGCCGTTCAAAGAGGCCTGCCGCTGGACTTGCATGCCTATCCGCTTGCAGGGATCCCGGACTTCGAGACTCTGGGCGATCCCATCGATCCCGCGATGGTCTATGCTGTCGCGCGGCAGGAGAGCGCCTTCGATACAAAAGCCCTTTCCAGCGCGGGTGCGCGTGGGCTGATGCAGTTGATGCCTGCAACGGCAAAGACGACTGCGCAGCGGTTCAACATGCCCTTCGACGTCAATCGTCTCGTCACCGACCCGGCCTATAATACGAAACTCGGCGCGGCACATTTGGGTGAGCTCCTGGACGTTTGGAAGGGATCGCATGTGCTCGCTTTCGCCTCCTACAACGCAGGTGGAGGGAATGTGAGAAAATGGATCCAGGCCTATGGCGATCCGCGGCAGCCGCAGGTCGACATGGTGGATTGGATCGAGCGCATTCCATTCAATGAAACCCGAAACTACGTTCAGCGCGTGCTGGAGAACCTCACGGTTTATCGACAGAGGCTGGAAAATCGCTCGCTTGCGAACAAGACGGATAGCGCGAAAGCCTCCAATCAGATTGAATATTGATCGATTGATCCGACTGGAGCGTAACAGATCATGAATGACGGCTATCGGGACTTGTTCGTCTCCGCATCGGACGGTCTGCGCCTTTATGCACGCGATTACGGGCCGCTTGTCTCCTCCGCGACGCCGGTCGTGTGCTTGCCGGGACTGTCTCGCAATTCTATCGACTTTCACGACCTTGCTCTGGCCCTCTCTCAAGGCCAGATGCCACGGCGCGTGATCTGCCCCGATTATCGCGGCCGCGGGCGTTCGGAATGGGATCAGGACTGGCGTAACTACGACGTACGCATGGAGCTGAACGACACCCTTCAAGTTCTGACGGCCGCCGGCATCGAAAACGCCATCTTCGTCGGCACGTCGCGCGGTGGCCTGATCATCATGGCGCTCGGGGCGGTACGTCCGACACTCCTTCGCGGCGCGGTGCTCAACGATGTCGGCCCCGTGATCGACGCCAAGGGGCTGATACGGATCAAAGGCTATATCGGGCAGTTGCCGAAACCACGGAGCTTCCATGAAGCCGGTCAAATCCTGAAATTGATGTCCGACGCCCAATTTCCACGCAACTCGCAAGAGCAATGGGAACGGATTGCGCGAGGAACCTGGCGCGAACAGGACGGGCAACTAGTTCCGACCTACGACCCCGCGCTCATGAAAACCCTTGATGCGATCGACCTCGAAACGCCTCTCCCGACGCTCTGGCCTTTCTTCGAAGGCCTCAAAAGCATTCCGGTCATGGTCCTGCGTGGGGCGAACTCGGATCTCCTCGCCGCGACGACAGTCGAGGAGATGAAGCAGCGCCATTCGCACCTCTCGGCGGTGACGGTCCCGGACCAGGGTCACGCACCGGAATTCGAAGGTCCCCTGATCTCAATCGTGGAAGATTTCGTCCTCTCGACCGAGCAAGCAGCCGCTAGAGAATCAAGCATGTCTCGTTGAACCTGAACTGTTTCCGGGTTCTCCACTCCGCCTTGTATTCTTGGAAGCTGGATCTCGAGTTTCCTAGTCCGGCTCTTGCTACGGCACGCGGACAAAAGCGCTTCACGTTCAATCATGACTGAGATTGGCGCGCGGCTATGGCCCACCATCGTCATGACCAACGAAGAACTAAGCCATCCGTCGAACGGCCTAGAGTTTGATCGTTTCAGATTGAAACAGGATCAAACTCTCGATTCTTTTGATGCCGCATGATCCGGGCGAACAACGGTTTGTTCTGATCATCCTCTAAAGCAAAAACCTGTTCTCACACTGGGCAAGACGGCACGCGTCTTTTGCCGCAACAGCACTCCGCCATTTGGCTGACGCACAAAAAGAAAACCCCGGTGTTGCCACCGGGGTTTCCTGTCCAATCGGAGAACCGATTAGAAGTCGCGCTGAACGCGGAGACGGCCTTCCCAAGAGCTCTGCGAAGCGCCGAGCGGGAGGACAACGCGGTTGCGGGGGTCGACCTTAGCGTAGAGAACTTCCACGCCCATATCGAGGCCGCTAACCGGGCTCCAGAACACGTTGGTACCAACGCGCCACTCGTTGAAGTCCGGCAGACCAGCGATGTTGGCTGCAGCCGAGTAGTCAAAGCGAGCGTACGAACCGAACACGTTCTGACGGATCTGCGGGGTCCAGTAGTGGCGGAAGCCACCTGCAACCGACCATGCATTCGACTTGCTGACGTTACCCGTAGCCGGGTTGAAGAAAGCGTCGACCGTCGGGCCCGAAAGCGTACCAACGCCGATGCTGTTGTTAGCACCACCGGTGATGTAGCCAAGAGCGCCGTTAGCGTAGGTTGCAGCCAACCAAGCAGCGTCACCCGGAGCGAGCATCGGCAGGTTGATGCCAACCTGACCCGTGACGGCAAAGCCGTACTCGGTGTCCGGGAACTGAGCGAAGCCAGCGGTCGTGAACAGGTTGGCGCTGCGGATCTGGTGAACAGCAGCCGACAACTGAGCCGTACCCCACGTGCCGGTGTACTTCACGTTACCGACGACGTCGGGAACGCGCTGACCACCGTACGAGAACGCACCGGCGACAGCGCCGTTACGACGCTCGAGACCGTCTTCGAGCGACAGGGTGGCCGAGAAGCCGTTGCCGAACGAGAAGGTGTAGGCCAACAGATCCACGTCGGGAGCGTCCGAGAAGCGGAGCGTGCCCATGTGGCCGGTCGGCAGATCGCCGTTGTCGAAGAACGACGTCACGCGACCGGCGGTCAGGCCACCGAACTGGACGAAGGCTTCAGCAACGTTCGGCGACGAAGAACCAACCGTGCCGGTGTTACCGAACGGCGTGCCCGACGAACGGGTGATCTCGAAGCGGACGACCGAGCGGAGCAGGCCGTAAGCGGTCGCCGTACGAGCGTCGAGCTGGATGCGGCCGCGGGTGCGGAAGCCAACAGTGTCAGAAGCGCGGCTGAAAGCCTGGCCGAACAGGTAGTCGGCGCGAACGCGACCGCTGACGCGAAGGCAGGTTTCCGTGCCCGGGATGTAGAAGAAGCCTGCACCGTAGGTGGAGCAGACGCGAACGTATTCCACCGGAGCCGCCTTCTTGGCAGGCAGATCGGCAGCGTGAGCCCCGGCAACAGCTGCAAGACCAGCAGCCGATCCGAGGAGAAGGCTCTTGACGAGCTTCATTGAGTGACCTCCAAAGTTTCGAGACCCTTGGGGGGCCGGGCTTTTTTGCCTCGACAGCTTCAACGAAGCCTAGAAAGCGTCCCATTTCCCCTGGTTATCGATTGGCCCTCGCCGGAAATCCGGGTTGGGAACAACCAGTAACGACCGGGGTGCCCCCGTCGCTGGTGCCACATTAGCCAGGACGAACGCTCAAGCAACCGAATGAAGGCGGAAAACGGGCAACAATGGGGGCTTTTCAGAGGCATGTTGCACAAAGGCCACGTTCTTCGGCGGGACCTTAACGTTGCGTTAAAGAACAGGCCTGCAATTTTAATAAACCATTAAGAAACAACGACTTCCGACATCGGTGTCGACACGTGGAATCACTTGGCGCAGCCGTTTTCGGCTTGAAAATCGGCATTTGTAAGCTGATGGAGCAGGACAGCGCCTGAGGATAACTCTCCCTCGACGCGGACCCAGAGTCAGGCGTCCCGACCCTGGGCGAGTCAGAATCGTTAGGCGTTTTCGGCCTTCAGGACCCCGCGGCGGATCTGATCTTCCTCAATCGATTCGAAGAGCGCCTTGAAATTCCCCTCCCCGAATCCATCGTCACCCTTGCGCTGAATGAACTCGAAGAAGATCGGGCCTATGGCCGTCTTACCGAACCGCTGCAGAAGGACTTTCGTGAAGCCACCCTCGACCACGCCTTCTCCGTCGATGAGAATCCCGTTCGCCTGTAGCCGCGCAATCGGCTCGCCGTGACTGGGGAGCCGCGTGTCGATGCGGGCGTAGTAGAGCTCGTTCGGCGCGGGCATGAACTCGACGCCAGCTTTGATGAGGGCTTCAATTGATTCATAGAGATCGGTGGAGCCGAGAGCCACGTGCTGAATGCCCTCGCCCTTGTACTCCTGCAGATATTCCTCGATCTGCCCGGTTTCGCCCGCATCCTCGTTGATCGGAATGCGGATCTTGCCGTCGGGGCTCGTCATGGCACGGGAATGCAGCCCGGTCAGTTTGCCCTCGATATCGAAGTAGCGGATCTGGCGGAAATTGAAGAGGCGCTCATAGAAGCCCGCCCATTCATTGAGACGCCCGCGATGGACGTTGTGAGTCAGGTGATCGATGTAATAGAGCCCGACACCCGGCGGCTTCGCGTCCCGCTCGCCGAACCACTCGAAATCGACATCGTAGATCGAGCCCTTCGCGCCGTAACGGTCCACGAAGTAGATATGCAGACCGCCGATACCCTCGATGGCCGGGATATTGAGTTCGTTCGGCCCGATCCGTGTTTGAACCGGCTTCGCGCCGAGTGACAAAGCACGGTCATAAGCATGCTTGGCGTCCACGACCCGGAACGCCATGGCCGGCGCGGACGGACCATGCTCTCTCGCGAACCGTTCGGCGAAGGAGCCCGGCTCCGCGTTCAGGATGAAATTGATGTCGCCCTGGCGATAAAGGGTGACGTTCTTAGAACGGTGCTTCGCGACAGCAGCAAGACCCATCGTCTTGAACAGGCGATCAAGCTCTTCGGGCTTCGGATGGCAGAATTCGACGAATTCGAAGCCGTCGGTGCCCATCGGGTTTTCGTCGCTGATGGTCGGGGGCGGCGCGTCGTGCGGAAACGGTCCCATTGTTCTCCTCCTGTTGTTCTCCGGCCCTTTCGAAGCGGCCGGCTAGTGCTTGAAAATCCGCATGATCCGGGCGAACAACCGGTCTCCACTTGTTCTGATCATGCTCTATGACCAAAGGCGTATTCGCGAATGCAGGTCGTCAGACCGCATCGGATTGTCGCTCCGGTGCGGCAGCCTGAAACGCTGGATGCTCCAAGCAAGCGGCGTCGACGGCGGCGATGTTCGGATAGGCGTCGAGGGCGATGTTGAACCGGCGCGCGTTGAAAACCTGCGGAACGAGATAAATGTCGGCCAATGTCGGGACAGCCCCGAAGGCATAGGGTTCCGGTTGGATGAGACGTTCGATGACGTCGAAACCCTGACGGATCCAATGCGCGTACCAGGCATCGATGGCCGGCTGATCGTGTCCCAGCGTGTGCTTCAGGTATTTGAGTGCGGTCAGGTTATTGAGCGGATGAATATCGCAACCGATGATGGCCGACACCGCCCGGATTCTCGCCCGCTCCACTCCATCCGCCGGAAGAAGCGGCGGCTCCGGATAAGTCTCTTCTATATACTCGAGGATCGCCGGGGATTGGATGAGGATGGTCTCGCCGATATCGAGAGCCGGCACGCGCGCCTGCGGATTGATGCTTCTATATGGCGCTTCGAGTTGTTCGCCTTTGAGAAGATTGATCGGCACGGTCGCGTAGGATTGCCCCTTGATGTTGAGGGCGATCCGCACACGATAGGCAGCGGAGGAGCGGAAGTAGCCGTAGAGCTTCAAGACCGGCCCTCCTCCTCTGGCGCAAGCGACCTGGCGTGGCGGCCGAGTTTGTCGACAAGGGCCCATAAAAGGCTCTGTTCGTCTCGGCTCAAAACGGACAAAAGCCGATCCTCGAAAGACAGGGCCTCCGGCGCGAGCGCTTCGTAGATGGCGCGTCCCTCCGGGGTCAGTTCGAGTAATTCCTCGCGTCTATCGTCCGTGTTCGGTCGGCGGACGACCAAGCCCCGCCCTTCCAGAACCGCAACTGCGCGCGACACGGTGGATTTATGCATCACAGCGTGAGTGGCGATATCCCGCGCCGTGCGGAACTCATATTGGCCGAGCGTGGCGACCACCCGCCAGCCGGGGATCGTGAGGTCGAACCGCTCCGCATAGATCTGCGCGAGCGCGTTCGAAGTCAGGCTCGCGAGAACATTGAGCCGGTATGGCAGAAAACGCTCCAGAACCACGAGCGCTTCCGACTGCTTCCTGAGAGCTGCAGAGCTTTGTGTCATCGTTGACATAATTCGTTGCTAGTGCAACTAATAGAGCAAATTCGTTGCACGCGCAACGATATTGTCACCGGTTCAGCCGCCTCCCAGAAGGAGATGCGCCATGAATGTCCAGAACGCCCCCCATCGCCCATCTCAAGAGACGCGCACCAGCGCCATTATTCCCGGCTATATGTCCGGCTTCGGCAACTCGTTCGAGACGGAGGCCCTGCCCGGCGCGCTACCTATCGGCCGCAACTCGCCCCAGAAGCTGAATTACGGTCTCTATGCGGAGCAGCTTTCCGGGTCCCCCTTCACGGCACCCCAGGCGACGAACCAGCGTTCGTGGCTCTATCGCATCCGCCCGACGGTCAAGCACTCGGGCTATTATGTGAAGGTCGAGAGAGGTCTGATCCGCACCGCGCCGGAAGCACGCAACGAAAGCGATCTCGCCCTCGGTCAGCTACGCTGGGATCCGACGCCGCTTCCGGATGAAGCTCTTACTTTCATCGACGGATTGCGCACCATCACCACGGCGGGGGACTCGGATACGCAGGTCGGCATGGCAGCGCACGTGCTTCTCGTCACGCGCTCTATGGAGAACGAGTATTTCTTCAACGCGGATGGTGAGTTTCTGGTGGTTGCGCAGGAAAACTCCTTACGCTTCCGCACGGAATTCGGAATCATCGATATCGAACCGGGGGAAATCTGCGTCATCCCGCGTGGCGTGATCTTCAAGGTCGAACTACGTGGCGGGCCTGCCCGCGCCTATGTGTGCGAGAATTACGGCGGCGCGTTCACCTTGCCCGACCGCGGCCCCATCGGCGCGAATTGCCTCGCTAATCCTCGCGACTTCCACACCCCCGTCGCGGCCTATGAAGACAAGCAGGTGCCCTCCCTGCTTTATGTGAAATGGGGCGGCGATCTGCACCGCACGGAAATCAACCAATCGCCGCTCGATGTGGTGGCGTGGCACGGCAATTATGCGCCCTACAAGTACGACCTGCGCCACTTCTCGCCGGTCGGTGCGATCCTGTTCGACCACCCGGACCCATCGATCTTCACGGTGCTGACCGCACCCTCGGAAACTCCCGGCACGGCTAACGTGGATTTCGTGATCTTCCCCGAGCGCTGGTCGGTGGCGGAAAACACGTTCAGGCCTCCCTGGTATCACCGCAATCTGATGTCCGAATTCATGGGGCTGGTCTACGGCGTCTATGATGCAAAGCCCGAGGGCTTCGTGCCGGGCGGCTTTTCTCTTCACAATCAGATGCTGCCGCACGGGCCGGATGCATCGGCCTTCGAGCATGCGAGCAATGTGGAGCTGAAGCCTGTAAAGCTCACCGGCACAATGGCTTTCATGTTCGAGACGCGTTTCCCGCAGCGGGTGACGAAATACGCCGCCGGACTGCCGACATTGCAGAAGAACTATATCGATTGCTGGCGGGACCTGAAGAAGTGCTTCGACCCCAATCGACGCGAGCCCTAGTAGCCGCTTCATAAAAAAGCCGGCGGAAGGTGCCGCCGGCCTTTCTCTTATTTCAAACAGGAACCGGAGCTCAGCTCTTCCCGCGCGTGCGGATCATGAAGGTATCGAACGCGTATTCGTTGAGCTGCCACCAGGGCAACACGTCCGCCCGATAGGCTGCCATCGACTCGTAGCCCTTCTTGAAATCCGGGCTCTTCTCGGAGAGTTCGGCATAAAGCTCGTTCGCTGCCTTGAGCGAGGCTTCCATGATGGCGGGCGAGAAGGTGCGCAGTTCTGCGCCGGAACCGATCATACGCCGCAAGGCCTGCCCGTTCACGGCGTCGTATTTCGCCAGCATCCAGTTGTTCGCGGCCTCGGAAGCCTGAGCCATGATGGCTTGATAATGCTTCGGCAGCTCATTCCATTTCTGCTGGTTGATGATGAGATGCAGCATGGCGCCGCCCTCCCACCAGCCAGGCGCGTAGTAATATTTGGCGACCTTGAGGAACCCGAGCTTCTCGTCGTCGTACGGACCGACGAATTCGGCGGCGTCCAGCGTGCCGCGTTCCAGAGCCGGATAGACATCTGCCGGAGCGACCTGCTGCGGCACGACACCGAGCTTCGCGAGCACCATGCCACCCAGACCGCCGATGCGGAATTTGAGGCCCTTCAAATCCTCTACGGAGTTGATTTCCTTCCGGAAGAACCCGCCCATCTGCGCGCCGGAATTGCCGCACACCAAAGAGGTGACGTTGAATTTGGCCAGCGACTCGTTGATGATTTCCTTGCCGCCGGCGAAATGCCACCAGGCATGCTGCTGACGGGCATTGAGGCCGAACGGAAGGCCCGTGCCAATGGCAAGCGCCGGTTCCTTGCCGAGATAATAGTAGGTCGGGGTATGGGCGCATTCCACGGTGCCGTTCTGCACCGCATCGAGAGCCTGCAAGCCACCGACGATCTCGCCTGGGGCGAAAACCTGGATCTGGAACTTGTTGTCGGTCGCCTCCGCCATATACTTCGCGAAGGTCTGGGCGGTGCCGAAGATGGTATCGAGCGATTTCGGGAAGCTCGATGTGAGACGCCAGCGGATTTCAGGGGAAGATTGCGCAATGGCAGGCGCAGCAACGGTTCCAGCCGCAGCTGCCAGGCCCGCTCCCTTCAGGAAGCTTCTTCTTTTCATCGTCGATGTCGTCATGGGCATTTCCCCGCTAAGCTTTCCGTTGCAAGCTGAGTGAATCATAACAACCCAGGACGGTGGCCATGAAGCTTTCTTCCCTCAAGCAAGGTCGTGACGGCCGTCTCGTCGTCGTCTCAAGGGATCTCACTCGCGCAACGGATGCTTTTTTCATTGTTCCGACCTTGCAGCAAGCCTTGGACAATTGGGAATTAGTCGAGCCCAGGCTTCGGGATTTGGCCGAACAGCTCGAACTTGGCTCTGTTCCTTCGTTTCGGTTCCACGAGCATGACTGTGCGTCACCCCTGCCCCGCGCCTACCAATGGGCTGACGGCTCGGCCTACGTGAACCACGTCGAACTGGTTCGAAAGGCCCGCGGTGCGGAAATGCCTGACTCATTCTGGACCGACCCACTGATGTATCAGGGCGGCTCGGATTCTTTCCTCTGCCCTCGCGACCCGATCCTCGCCGTCGATGACGCCCATGGCATCGATTTCGAGGCCGAAATTGCAGTGATCACCGACGGCGTGCCCCTGTCCGCCTCGCGGGATGAGGCCGCCACGGCAATCCGCCTCATCCTCCTCGTCAACGACGTTTCGTTGCGCAATCTGATCCCGGCAGAGCTCGCCAAGGGCTTCGGCTTCTTCCAGTCCAAGCCGTCCTCGGCCTTCTCGCCGGTCGCCGTCACACCCGACGAATTAGGAGAGGCTTGGGATGGCGAAAGGCTGCATCTGCCGCTGTTGTCGAGCCTCAACGGCCATCTCTTCGGCAAGCCCGATGCCGGTGTCGACATGACCTTCGACTTTCCGACCCTGATCGCCCACGCAGCGAAGACTCGCCCCCTGGGAGCCGGCACCCTCATCGGATCGGGAACGGTTTCGAACAGAGGCGGTGACGGCGGGCCGGGCAAACCCGTCATAGAGGGGGGCCTCGGCTATTCCTGCATCGCCGAACAGCGCACCGTCGAGACCATCACGCAAGGCCAGCCTAAAACGCCCTTCCTGCGTTTCGGCGACACGATCCGCATTGAGATGAAGGACAAGACCGGCCATTCGATCTTCGGCGCCATCGAACAAGAGGTCGCAAATTACCGTATAGGCGCTTGATGCTCCACATCGACCATGTGCAACTCGCCATCCTGGCGGATGATGCATGTCGACGGTTCTAGGTCGACATGCTGCGGATGACGGAAGTCCCGAAGCCTCCCATCCTCGCTGCGCGCGGAGGTTGTGGCTGGAGAATAGTCGAATGAGTTTAACGGTGGGGCCGCCCCGACTTCCGGGTGGCCCTTTTTCTACCTAGGCTTCCAGTTCCTCTTTCAACATTTCAAGCTCGAGCCAGCGCTCTTCCGCGGCGTGGAGGTCTGCCTGCAAAGCGGTCAGCATATCCATCGCCTTCTGGAATCGAGCCGGATCGCGAGCATAGAGATCCGGGTCCGCGAGGATCTCCTGAACCTTGACGATCTTGGTCTCCAGTTCACTCATACGATCGGGCAAGGTTTTCAGATCGTGCTGCTCGTTGAAACTGAGCTTGCGCTTGGACGCCGATGCCACCGGGGCAACCATCACCCTCTCTGCCCTCGGCTTGGCATCCTTCTCGGCGATCCGCGCCTGGACGCCCTGTCCACGCTGCGCGACCATGTCCGAATACCCGCCCGCATATTCGATCCAGCGCCCATCTCCTTCGGAGACGAGAACCGATCCGACGGTGCGATCGAGGAAGTCGCGATCGTGGCTGACCAGAATGACCGTACCGGAATAATCGACGATCATCTCCTGCAGCAGATCGAGTGTTTCAAGATCGAGATCATTGGTCGGCTCGTCGAGCACGAGAAGGTTCGATGACTGGGCCAAAGCGCGGGCCAGCATCAAACGATTGCGCTCGCCACCGGACAAAACGCCGACGGGCGTGCGCGCTTGTTCGGGTGCGAACAAGAAGTCCTTCATATAGCCGATGACGTGCTTGGCCTGCCCGCCGACCATGACCGTGTCGCCGCGACCGCCTGTGAGAGTTTCGACCACCGTCGCATTCGGGTCGAGTCCGGCGCGGCGCTGATCCAGCGTCACCATCTGGAGGTTGGAGCCGAGCTTGATCGTTCCCTCATCAGGAGCAAGAACTCCGGTCAGAAGATTGAGCAGCGTGGTCTTGCCCGCTCCGTTGGGCCCCACGATGCCGATCCGGTCTCCGCGCAGGATGCGCAGGGAGAGATTGGAAACGATGGGGCGATCCCCGAAAGACTTCGAGACGCCTTCAGCTTCGACGACCAGGGTGCCCGATTGCTCCGCCTCTCCAAGGGTCATCGTGACAGCACCAACGGCGCGCTTGTGATCCCGGCGCTGCTGACGCATGGCGTGGAGATTGGCGAGGCGGCGCACGTTGCGCTTCCGACGCGCCGTGACGCCGTAGCGAAGCCAGTCGGCCTCCGCGACGAGCTTCCGATCGAGCTTGTGCTGCTCCATTTCCTCCTGTTCGAGAACGCTGTCCCGCCAAGCTTCGAAATGGGCAAAGCCTTGTCCCAGCCGCCGTGTCATCCCGCGATCCAGCCAGACAGTTGTCTGCGACAAAGTTTCGAGGAAGCGCCGGTCGTGGCTGATGAGAACGAGGGCCGAGCGCAGCCCCCTCAACTCTCCTTCCAGCCATTCGATGGCGGGCAGATCGAGATGGTTGGTCGGCTCGTCGAGCAAAAGAATGTCCGGCTCAGGCGCCATCACATGCGCCAAAGCGGCGCGGCGCGCCTCGCCTCCGGACAATTGGGACGGGATTTCATTCCCGGTCAGCCCAAGCTGCTCCAGGAGGTAACGAGCCCGATAGGGGTCGTCCCCCGGTCCAAGTCCGGACTCCACATAGGCCAGCGTCGTTGCGAATGCGGTGAAATCCGGCTCCTGCGCCAGATAGCGGATTGTCGCTCCGGGCTGAATAAAGCGCGTGCCGCGATCGGGATCGATCAATCCCGCGGCGATTTTCAGCAACGTCGACTTACCCGATCCATTGCGACCGACAAGACAGGCCCGCTCGCCCGGAGCGATGGAAAGCTCGGCGTCGGTAATGAGCGGCGTGCCGCCGAAGGTCAGGGCGACACTCTGGAGTGTCAAAAGGGGTGGAGCCATTTCCTGTCCGTGACACTTTGGAGCCTCCTGCGCAAGCCCCGAGCTTTTGCCAAAAGAGAGCGAAGACCTATCTCTTATGTCTTGAGAATATTGCCCAAGGCCCGTTTCCTATGACCCTGACTCGGCGCTTGCTGGTGCTTGCCCTGATCTCGGTCCTGCCCGCGATCGCGATCTGGACCTACACCGAGGTTTCCCTCCGTCGCGCCCGTGAGGCGGAGGTTAACGATATTGCCTTGCGTCAGGCGCAAATCGCCTCCCTTGACCTCGAACGAATTTTTGAGGGCGTACGCAGCCTGCTCGTCGCGGTCGAAGAAGTTCCTGCAGTGCTTGAATTCAATACGAAGGAATGCAGCGCCTACCTGCGCAGCCTTCAGGCAGAAGTCTCTTATCTGGATGCGCTTGCCGTCATCGACAGTGACGGGCGTAGCCGCTGTGTGGAGGGTGTTCCACTCGATACCAACTTCAAAAACCAGGAGTTCTTCAAGGCAGCGTATGAAAGCGGGACATTCCAGGTCGGTGAGTATTCCCGGAGTTTCGCGAACGGTGTCACGCGCGCTCCGGCGGTTCTTCCGCTCGCCCTCGCTTTGCGCAACGATGACGGAGGTGTGATCGGCGTCGTTGTCGCGGCCCTCGACTTGAGATGGTTGTCACAGCAATTCGGCGGGCGCCCCATGCCGCCAGACAGCACAATCACTGTTACCGATAGAAAGGGGATTATCCTGGCCCGCCAGCCCAAACCCCAGGAGTTCATTGGAACGCTTTTGGGTGATCCGATGCTGGCATTTGTCGGCGCAAGCCAACCTGGGGCTTTCGAGGCCGTCGGACGGGATGGCACACGTCGTGTCTACGGCTATATGCCGACCACGGTGGCCCCGGAAGATACGTATGTCAGCGTCGGCCTGTCCTCCGCGGTCGCTTTCGAATCCATCAACCAAGCCGCAGAGCGTGGCTTCCTTCTGATCGCGATAGCACTCGGACTGGCTCTCTCATTATCGGGACTGATCGGGCATTTTTTCGTCACGAAGCCGTTTGAGAAGATGATCAAAGCCATCCATGCGTGGCGTCACGGGGACTACGATGCACGTGTCGAATTCCAGAGAGGTTCGAGCGAGTTCACCCTGTTGGCGAAGGCCTTCAACGATCTGATGAACGACGTCGCGGAGCGGCAGAGAGAGCTTCAAGCCAGCGAGGAGCGCGCGCGCCTCGCGCTGGAAGCCGGACACATGGGCACATGGTGGTTCGACCACCGCAACAAGACCGGCGGCTGGTCCGCCCAGGCGGCAGCATTGCTTGGCTTGCCCCTCGACAGAACCTCGACAACCATTCAGGAATGGCAAAAGCTTCTGCACCCGGCCGACGCTGACGCCGCTGTCGCGAAATTTCGCATGGCGATGACAAGCAACAATCAATACCAGGATGAATATCGTATTCGAAACGCCAGCGGCGAATACCGCTGGTTCGACTCCCGAGGCCGCACCTTTGTCGATGCGAACAATGTGCCCGTCTATTCCCTCGGCGTTTTTCAGGATGTCACTGAGCGTAAGCGCGCAGAAGAGCAACAACATCTGTTGCTCGACGAATTGAACCATCGGGTGAAGAACACGCTCGCCACTGTGCAGTCCATCGCCAGTCAGACTCTCCGTTCGTCCGGAGATCTGGAACACTTCAGGGGCGCCTTTGAAAGTCGACTGCTCGCACTTTCCAAGACTCATGACGTGCTGACGAGAAGCGCGTGGCGCGATGCCGATTTACGGGAGATCGCGGACCAGGAACTCGCCCCCTATCGCCGAAAGAACGATACGCGCGTTTCGCTGCAGGGCCCCCCCGTGCGCCTCCCAACCCGCATGGCGATCAATTTCGGATTGGTGCTGCACGAATTGGTGACGAACGCGGTGAAGTATGGAGCCCTCTCTAACGCACAAGGCCGCGTCAGCATCGTATGGTCCGTTGCCCCCGACGCCGAGGGGCGTTCCATGCTCACCGTTCATTGGCAGGAAACGGAAGGCCCCATTGTCGAGCAACCGAAACGCCATGGCTTCGGCTCCAGGCTCATCCAACGGAGCATCAGGGGCGAGCTAGGTGGACAGGTCAACATGCGTTTCCTGCCATCGGGACTCATCTGCGACCTGATCATTCCGGTCGAAGACAAGGTTGTGCCGTGGGACCATCGGAGGGCAACCAATCTCCAATCATCGGCGGCCGGTCAAGAAAGTTGATCTTGTAGCCCTGACGATGGCTGCTTCGAACCGATCTCACGAAGTAAGCGGGTTCAAGAGGCAGGATTTGTCCACTCGGCCAGAGCGCGCTGAAGGTCCGTCGGATCCATCGCCACTTTCAGGACAGTTCCACCGAAATCAAGAACGAGAACCGGGTTCCCGGCGACAGATTCGATCCGTGTGCTCAAAGGATTCAGGGGAACGCTCTTGGGATGATTAGGGCCCGCACCGTCCTTGAATTCGACCGGAGGCAGGTCTTTATGGGTTCGTGCGATCTCAGAGAGCAGATCGGACAAAATAGGTGTCGAGTCGGCTGTCCCGAGCAGCACTTCATATTCAAGTCCGGCTTCGGTTCGTACGCCGAGCGCGAATATCTTGCCATCCTTCGACACTTCGACGCGCCAGGCCGTCGAGCCAATTCGCTTTACCAATCTCATCCCCTCGATGTGCCATCGCAACGCCTTAAAACGATGCGAACCGAGGAATGCTTAGGAAAATTCCAGCGTCGAAACAAGGAAAACCCCATCGTATCTTCAGACCATGGAGCGGCGACGGGAAAGCGTGGCGGCGTGTGGTGTTGCGGAAATCTCAACTTTTACCCTGTCGCGATCCCGATTCAGATCAAGATCGCGACGGAATTATCAGGCCTCAGATCGCTCGACCAAGAGCGCTCAAACGCAAAAGCGCTCAAACGATGGTGAAGTCGGCGTAAGAAAGCTGCAGATGCGTGCCGATATACGCAAATTTGATTTGCGCCTTCGATCCGATTCCATCGGGATCGTAGTAAAGGACACCCGCCTTCTCATCGTAGATGATCCGATCGTCTGCATCATGGGCTGCGGTGCCTGTCCAGAAAGCCTTCTCGTCAAGAAGACCTTTTGCTCCGATCTTCTTGAAGATCGCTTTCGACAGGCGGATGGTATCGTCGGCAACGTTGAAGTCCATGATCCGATCGACCTGATCGCGACCAAGCTTGGTGTCGAAGACGAATGTGTCGCGGCCGGCTCCCCCATAAAGACGGTCGGCCCCCTCTCCGCCGAAGATCACATCGCGGCCGTCACCGCCCTTGATGGTATCGCGACCCGCTTCTCCGCGCAGAACGTCATTTCCGGAATCGCCCTTGATGCTGTCGTTCCCGGCGCCACCGTAGATGGTGTCAGCGCCTTCGTTCCCGACGAGATAATCGTCTCCGCCTCCGCCATAGATGCGGTCGTTCCCCGTCATTCCGTAGAGCCGGTCGCGAGCCTCCGACCCATAAATGGAATCGTTGCCGCCATAGCCGAGCATGACACCGCCGTGCGAGGCCGCATGAATGACGTTGTTGGAGGAATTGCCGTATCCGTAGGTCGCGTCGCCCGTCAGGATCAGGTTTTCGAAGTGCTTGGGTAGAACGATATCTGCGGAGCTGTATACCGTGTCGATTCCCTCTCCCGCAGCTTCGACGATGACGTCGCCGGCGGACACGATGTAAACATCATCTCCCCTGCCGCCCGCCATGGTGTCGACACCCGCGCCACCATCGAGATAATCGTTGCCGTCCTCGCCATACAGAGTGTCGTTCCCCTCACCGCCGAAGAGCGAGTCGTGGCCGACGCCTCCTGCGACGGTGTCGTTACCGTCGTCGCCGTAGAGAACGTCATTCCCTCCATGAGAACCGATGTAATCGTTTCCGGCGCCGCCATGGATCGTGTCGTCATCGGCGCCGAGAACAATCCTCTGGTTACCGGAATCAGCCCAAACAACTTGAGAGCCGGCCCCACCGGTGATCGTGACATCGCCGATGACCGCGACGAAATCGATGTTTTGAAGTTCGAGAGTCGAGCCCGAAGGCAATCCGCGAGCATCGATGACAAGCGCCGTCATCGGCGCACCGGGCGCTGCCGGATTTCCTGAAATCGCGAGCGGGCCGGAAGACAAGGCCTGAGCGGTCGGTGTGATGGAGAGAACCACCATCGGCGTGTTCGCCGGCAGGCTTTCGAGAAAATTGGAGCCGCCGTCGATAAGTTCGTTCTGGTTGGTGGAACCCGGTGGTGTGTGCGCTGCGATCTCGCGAATAAGACTTGCAAGCGAGCGATCTGCGGATTGCGGAGTGATCGAACCGGATGCCTGAAGGCCGACACCCGTGGGGATTTGGGCAAGAATGACAGTCTGCCCATTGGTCGTCACGAGCGGGATATCCGCAACGTCGGAGTTGCCCGCATCATCCACACGCGTATTCGTGATCACGGGAACGACGATGGTCTGCGAGGTCGAGCCGTCCGGGTTGTTAACGACTGTCGTGGTGACGGGAACGCCATCAACCTTCGGACCGTTCACCGAAACGTTGAACTGCACGCTCGTGGTTCCGCCGTGACCGTCGGAAACGTTGACCCGGACTGCCAGCGTGCCTTCATCGGCGAGGGTCGGCGTCCCGGAGAAAGTCCGCGTGAGAGCATCGAAGGCGAGCCAGAGAGGCAGAGGTTGCCCGTTGCCCAACGTCGCGGTGCAGGACAGCGTGTCCCCATCCGCATCCGCGAAAGTGTTACTGGCAAGTGTGAAGCTCCACGCAGTGTCCGTGGCGAGAGATTGATCGGCAACCGGCAGATTGACCGACGGCGCATCGTTGACTGACGTGACCCGTGTCGAAATCGTCGCACTCTCGACGTCTCCAGAGCCGTCGTTGATAATGACATTGAAGACCGTGTCTTCGCTCGTTCCGGGCGTAATGGCGTTCTGACGCGGCGCAAAGACGAAGTCCCGAACAGCCGTCTCCGCCGCAGCGCCGATATTGGCGGTCGCGGCGAATGTGCGCGTATAGACGTAGTCGTTTCCAACCTCTGTCCGCGTCCAACCGGCAGTGGTCAGACTTGTGAAGTCTCCCCGATGCGCTCCGTCGACAATCCGCACCGTCACCGCCGCCGACTGGGTATCGGGATCTGTGATGGTCAAAGTCGCGAAAGGCGAAACGGTCGCATTGTCGTTACCAGCCTGCAATACGACCTCGCCGCCGATAGTCGTGACAGTGTTGGGCGTGTTGTTGGAAACCGACTCCGATAGCGATGCGAGCCCGTTCCCGGCAGCATCCTTGAAGCTGCTGCTCCCGTTGCTCGCGTTATATGAGAGTTGAACGACCTGGCCGTCGCGAATGGGAGCGGATAGGGTCAACGTGACGGTCTTCGTCGCATTGTTGACGGCAAACGATGAAACCGTCTGCACCACACCGTCGACAGTAACACTGAGGCCGTCGAGAGTTGTGGGCGTGACGCTTTCACTGAACGATAGGGTGATGGACGAGCCGCTCGCGCTTGCCGAAACCAACGTCGGCGCAGCGGTATCGATCACAAGATTTTTGGAGGCGCCGAGAGATCCAGCTGCCCCTGGAACGGGAAGCGTGAGGACCGCGTTGTTGCCGGCAGCATCGCGAATGGTGCCACCTGCGAGGGACAAGGCCAACGTGCTCGCGTAGTCCAAATCGGCCGAGGTATCACCCGCTCCAACCGTGTAATGGAACGTGAGTGTATTCGTGCCGGAGCCGGAAACATAGGCGGCCGACTTGCCCGTGTTCAAAGCCAGCGCCGGAGTACCGGTCACCGTCACAGCCTCATCGAAGCTGATCGTGATGGCGATGACACTACCTTCCTTGTAGCTGCCATTGGCGGTCGTGGCCGAAACGGCACCGATCTTCGGATCGACCGCGTCGATCACCAAGTTCTTGTTCGCACCGAGCGAACCGGCGACACCGGGAGCGGGCAAGGTCAGGACAGCGTTGTTCCCGACGGCGTCACGGATCGCGCCTCCGTTCAGCGCCAGCGCGGTGGTGCTGATGTAGTCGAGGTCCGCAGAGGAATCGCCTGCTTGTACGACATAGGTGAAGGTCAGCGTGCTGCTGCCGCTGCCGAAACTGTAGTTCAGAACCCGATCAACCGCGCCGGTTTCCAGAACCAGCTGCGGTGTGCCCGTGACGGTCACGCTCTCGTCGAAAGTGACCGTGATGGAAATGATATCCCCTGTCTTGTAGACACCATTCGCCGTCGTCGAGGAAACGCTCGTCACGGTGGGCTGATGGGCGTCAACCGCATCGTTGCTTTGGCCGATCGGCGTCGTAAAGGCGGAGTTCTGGTTGCCCGCGGTATCCTTCAAGACGAGACTGACCGGAAGATCCGCGCCCGCCGCATAATCGGTACCGCCAGCACCAACCGTGAATTTCGCTGTGTAGGTCGTGTTGTTGATTTTGACGAAATTCGAGAGCGCGAAGCCCGCGATGGATCCCGAGGAGAGCGTGTAGGTATCCGCGTCGGCAGCAACTGTGATGGTCACCGTCACGATGTCGCCGATCTTCATCGGAGCATTCGGAACGCTGACCGACGTGATTGCCGGAGGCGTTGTGTCCGGAGGTGGCGTGTCGGTATCGACAACCAGATTATCAATCCAGAATGTGGAGGTCGGGTTGATCGAGGTGTCGGGGATGTTGAAATCGTAGATCACCAGCGACGTGCCGAGTATCCCACTCCCCGCCCAATCGATGTGGCTCCACGATTCCGAGCCGACGAAGACATTGGCCGCAAAATCGGAGTCCGGAATGGTGGAGTTGGCGAGCACCATGTTCGCGGTCCACATGCCCACGTAAGCGGGAGTGCCGTCATATCTCACATCGACGGCGTTCGGCTTGATGAGGTTGCCGTTGACGGCAGTGATCTCGATCCGAAACGCGGACGACCCGTAAAGAGGATCCTCCGAGAAATTGAGCCGGCCATTCGCGAAATTGAGGGTCCAGTTGCCTTGGGCGGTCACCTGGATTCTCAGTCCGCCGACCTCCACGATCCCATCGCTTGCGTCGCCATCCGTGATTTCGGCCGGCCCAAACGTAACGGTTCTATATGCCATGACAACGCCATCTCGAGAAAATTACGTTGCGTCAGGTATCATATCGAAATTGGGAAAAGAAGCGCCATTCTTGCAGAATTCAGCATCATTAATTCTTACGAACCCTACGTAATGTAAACTAGTATTTCACACGTGCTACTTGTCGAGATTCTAACCGAAGTGAGATGATCGTTCGCGCCAGTTGCCGTGGTGACCACACTTCTAAATTGTCATCGCCACCAACAAGATGTGTCGCGTGTTACGCCAATCCGATCCGCGCTCAATTGAGAGAACGACGTGCGACAACCGAAGCGTGCTGAGAACGGTCAATACGCCCGCGACACCGATCGTCCTCGCGATAGCACCGAGCTTCAGTCTCCGTCTCTTCACGACCTCTCAAATGGCGAAACCACCAACACGTTATCGCCAAAGTAGAATGAGACAACGTCCTGAATCGATGGCCAGAACCGGAAACCATTCGCGCAATCGAGGGCCCTCCTCTTTCGGAAGGCTCGCGCATGATACCATGAACCAATTGCAAATTGGTTCACAATCGGCTTAGCATTGTTTCGCGAATCCCTTCATTTGGGAAAGAACGCGGAAGTTGGGGCGGCACCAATGACAATATTGGTTCATACCGGGAACGTGGAATGAGCGAGCCCGAGTCTTCCTCGGACAGCTCCGATTTCGCGCTCAGGCAGCTTCGCGCCCTTTTGGACAACAGGCCAGCGGGTGAGGAGAAGCAATTGCCGCCCGAACGAGGGCTCGCCCAGCAGATTGGCGTGGGGCGACGCTCTCTCAGGCGTGCGCTCGATGTGCTCGAAGCCGAAGGCCGGATCTGGCGACATCAGGGCAAGGGCACTTTTCTCGGGCCGCGTCCACTTCACGCGGAGACAAGCCTCGAAGTGATGTCCAGCCGGACAAACCCGCTCGAAGTCATGGAAGCACGACTCGAAATCGAGCCAGCCCTCGCGCGATTAGCCGCCTTGCGCGCCTCGAACGGTGATATCGAGCGCCTTGAGCATCTTGCACGCAAGACCGGGACATCCGCCGCAACCGATACGGACAACCGCGAATTGTGGGACGGCGCCTTTCATCGCGCCATCGCCGAAGCGGCGGGCAACAGCCTGCTCTTTTCTCTCATGGATATGATCAATCAGATCAGACAAGACCCAACGTGGCGGCGATTGCGGGAGCAAGCCCGCTTGCCGGTGAAAGAGCAGACTTACGTTCACTATCACCACCAGATCGTCGCTGCCATCGCCGCCCGTGACGGAAGTGCTGCGGAACAGGCGATGCGCGAGCATCTCGAGTCGGTTCGCAGGAGTCTGGTCAAGATCATGACGAACGCTGCAACCAATAACTCCGGCGGGCAACAATCAAATGACCAAGGAAGACCTGCGGCATGATCAATGACAGCGATCTCCTGACGAGAGAAACCAGTTCCGTGAAAAAACCGCTCGCATCGGCCGCCCCGGAACCGCTCTTGCGTGTCGAGAATCTGTCGATCCGTTTTGACGGCGCGCCGCAGGGCGTGAACGTGGTCGACGACGTGTCCTTCTCTCTCGCCAAGGGCAAAACGCTCTGCATCGTCGGCGAGTCGGGTTGCGGCAAAAGCGTGACGGCCCTTGCGCTCATGGGACTTTTGCCAACTCCCCCGGCGCGGATCGTCCGGGGCTCGGCCTTCTTCGAAAACCAGGACCTTTTGAGCCTGACTGAACGCCAACGAGCCGATCTTCGCGGCAACCGGGCGGCGATGATTTTTCAGGAGCCCATGGCCTCCCTCAATCCGGCGTTCACCGTGGGCGATCAGATTGCGGAAGGGATTATCCGTCATCGCAATGTCTCGAAGGCGGAAGCCTGGGAACGTGCGCTCGAAATGCTGCGCCGGGTCCGCATCCCCGCACCGGAAAAGCGTCTTCGCGCCTATCCGCACGAGCTTTCCGGCGGCATGCGCCAGCGCGTGATGATCGCCATGGCGCTCGCCAACGAGCCGCAGCTTCTTATCGCGGACGAACCCACAACCGCGCTCGACGTGACGATTCAAGCGCAGATCCTTTCGCTTATCCGCCGCCTTCAGGAAGAAAGCGGCATGTCGATGATCCTGATCACGCACGATCTCGGCGTCGTCGCTGAAATCGCCGATGAAGTGGCGGTGATGTATGCGGGGCGCGTCGTCGAATCAGGTTCCGTCGAGGCGATCTTCGAAGATCCGCAGCATCCTTATACGATCGGCCTCATGGGCTCCGTGCCCTCGCTCGGCCGCCGTCAAGGACGTCTCGCGACGATCCGCGGCTCGGTGCCGCCGGCCGAAATGATGCCGAAGGGATGCCGCTTCGCGCCGCGTTGCCCATTCGCCGAAAGCCGTTGCACCACCGAGCCGCCGCCGCTCGTCGATGTTGCACCAGGGCATCTCGCGCGCTGCTGGTACGCGCCGCTAGAACAACACCGTGGAGTGGTTTCATGAGCACTGAGAGTGAAATCATTCTTGAGGGCGTCGATCTCGTCAAGCATTTCGGCGGCGGAGGTCTTCTCTCCTCGCCGACGATCGTTCGCGCGGTCGATGGCGTCTCGCTTCAAGTCAAGCGTGGCGAGACATTCGCTATCGTGGGCGAATCCGGTTGCGGTAAATCCACGCTTGGCCGCCTGCTCCTTCGCCTCATCGAAGCGACAGCCGGAGACGTGCGCTACGAAGGGCATTCCATCCGCTCGCTCAGCCAACGCGATATGCGCCACCTGCGCCGCGAATTGCAGATCATCTTCCAGGACCCGTTCGCATCGCTCAACCCGCGCATGAGTGTCGGCGACATCATCGGAGAGCCGATTGCACTGCACGGTCTTGCGCAAGGGAGCGCACGACGCGAGCGAGTGGTCGATCTTCTGCGGACGGTCGGTCTCGTTCCCACCCATGCTGATCGCTACCCGCATGAATTCTCGGGCGGCCAGCGCCAACGCATCGGTATCGCCCGTGCTCTTGCCGGTGAGCCGAAGTTGATCATCGGCGACGAGCCCGTCTCAGCACTCGACGTTTCGATTCAGGCACAGATCATCAATCTTCTCGAAGACTTGAAGGAGCAGTTCGGCCTCACGCTCGTGATCGTGGCGCATGATCTTGCCGTGATCCGGCACATGAGCGACCGGGTTGCGGTGATGTATCTCGGCGAGATCGTCGAACTCAGCGAGACTGACGATCTTTTCGACAACCCGCTTCATCCCTATACGCAGGCTCTCCTCACCGCGATTCCGGTTCCAAGCCCCATTGGTCGCACGGCGAAACCCCTTTTGCAGGGCGATGTTCCGAGCCCGACCGCGCCGCCTTCGGGCTGTCGTTTCCACACGCGCTGCCCGCACGCGAAAGCGTTGTGCCGCGAGCAGCATCCGAAACTCGAAGCCGCTCCGGATGGGCGGAAGGTTGCATGCCATTTCTGGCGCGACATTCAGAATGCGGGAGCGGGCGCCCTTGCGGCCCCTCCCCCGAGCCCAGCGCTCGCGAAGCGCCTCGAGCTCTACAGAACTTGGCGTAACCGGCAGGAAAAAGCCGGCGCGTCGGGCCATTAACCCCAGAGGAGAGAAGCGTATGAAACCCTTTTCCATGATGGCCGTGACGGTCGGGCTTTTGATGAGCACCGCCGTCTCGGCCCAAACACTGAAGATCGGCCTCAACGATGATCCCGACGTGCTCGACCCGCATCGTGCGCGAACCTTCACGGGCCGCATCGTCTTTGCTTCGCTGTGCGACAAGCTCGTCGACATCACACCCGACCTGAAATTCGCGCCCGAACTCGCGACCGAATGGAAATGGGGCGAGGACGGCAAGACGTTGACCTTCAAGCTTCGTCCGGGCGCTACGTTCCACGACGGCGAGAAGATCGATGCGACGGCAGTGAAAGCCAATATCGACCGCGCCCGCACGTTGCAGGACAGCTTGCGCAAGAGCGAACTGACCTCCGTCGAAAGCGTGGAGGTCGTAGATGACCTGACCGTCGCCATCAAACTTGCTCGCCCGGACGGCACGCTACTCTCGCAATTGTCCGACCGCGCCGGCATGATGCTCTCGCCCAAGGCTTTCGCCTCTGCGGATTTCGGCCAGAAGCCGGTTTGCTCCGGACCGTTCAAGTTCGTCGAGCGCGTTCAGAACGACCGCATCGTTCTCGATCGTTTCAAGGAACATTGGAACGCGAAGGCCTACAACTTCGACCGTGTCGTCTTCACACCGATCACGGATACGACGGTGCGTCTCGCCAATCTCAAGGCCGGCAACCTCGACCTGCTCGAGCGGCTTGCGCCGAGCGACGTTCCGAGCGTCAAGAGCGATGCCAAGCTGGTTTTCGCTCCGATCAGCGGCATCGGCTATCAAGGCCTCACGATCAACACCAATAACGGCGAGCGCTCCAAGACCCCGCTCGGCCAGGACAAGCGCGTCCGCCAGGCGCTGCAACTCGCCGTCGACATGGATGTCATCAACGAAGTCGTCGGACAGGGGATCTACCCACCGGCGACGCAGCCCTTCCCGCTCGCCAGCCCCTACCACGACCCCAAATACGACAAGCGCAAGCGCGACGTGGCGAAGGCGAAGCAGCTTCTAAAGGACGCGGGCCTCCAGAGCGTCAAGTTTGAGCTCACTTTCGGAACAAGCACGACCACGCAACAGATCGCCGAGATGATCCAAGCGATGGCAGCGGAAGCCGGTTTCGAGATCACTCTTCGCCCGACCGAGTTCGCTGCCATGCAGAAGGAAGCGACCGCCGGTAATTTCGATGTCAACGTGATCGGCTGGTCCGGCCGCGTCGATCCCGATGGCAATATCCATGCTTTCGCCACCTGCAAGGGCGGGCTCAACGACGGCAGATATTGCAACCCGGAGATCGACCGCATCCTGAATGAAGCACGTTCGTTGACGGATGAAGGGAAGCGCAAGGCTCTGTACGACTCTGCGCAGACCATTTTGCTCGACGAGCTTCCGATCATCTACACGTACTATCAGCCCTGGCCCTTCGCGCTGACGAAGAAGGTGGATGGCTTCAAGCCCTATCCTGATGGATTGATCCGTCTCAAGGGCGTGAAATTCGCCTCCTGATCGCTCATAAAATCGCGTGTCCGGCGGCAAAGCCGGACACGCCTCGCCATCCCTCTCATTGTAGATGACAGAGCCTCATGCTCCGCTATATCGCCAGACGCCTTCTGATTGCGATTCCGACGATCCTTCTCGTGTCGGTGCTGGTTTTCACCTTGCAGCAACTCCTGCCGGGCGATCCGGTTCTGACAATGGCCGGCGAAGAGCGTGACCCGCAGGTCCTGGCCTTTCTCCGTGAGAAATATCGCCTCGACGATCCGATCCCCGTGCAATATTTCGCCTGGATCGGGCAAGTGCTCCAGGGCAATCTCGGCATTTCGCTCCGCACCGACATTCCGGTGATGACGCTCATCCTCAGCAAGCTTCCGGTCACGATCGAGCTCGCCATCTTCGCGATGATCGTCGCGCTCGCCATCGGCATTCCCGCCGGCATTATCTCCGCCGTCAAGCGAGGAACGCCTATCGATTACGCCGCGAATGTGGTCGCGTTGTCGGGCCTTTCGATTCCGAACTTCTGGCTCGGTATCGTCATGATCCTGCTCGTCTCGGTGCGTTGGCAGCTTCTCCCCGCTTCGGGTTTCGTTCCCCCGACGGAAGATCTGTGGCTCAACATCAAGACCATGATCATGCCCGCCATCGTGCTCGGAACCGGCCTTGCGGCGAGCCTGATGCGTCACACGCGAAGCGCCATGCTCGGCGTGCTACGTTCCGACTATATCCGCACCGCGCGCGCCAAAGGCTTGCTCGGTCACGTGGTGATTTTGAAGCATGCGCTGCGCAATGCGCTCATGCCCATCATAACGCTCTCGACCCTGCTTTTCGGTGAACTTCTCGCCGGCGCTGTTTTGACAGAGCAGATCTTCACCATTCCAGGCTTCGGAAAACTCGTCGTCGATGCCGTCTTCAACCGCGACTACGCGGTCGTACAAGGCGTCGTGCTCTGTACTGCTGTCGGCTTCATTTTCATGAACCTCCTCGCCGACATTCTCTATGTCCTCGTCAATCCCCGTCTGAGGCACGCCCGATGACTCTTGCAATCACCGACGAAGTCGCTCTTCCAAAGAAGCGGAGCCGCGTTCTCGCGAAATTCCTGAAGAACAGGGCAGCCGTCTTCGGCGCTGCAATCGTCCTGTTCTTCGTTCTCGTGGCCATCGTCGCGCCATTCGTCGCGCCGTTCGACCCCACCAAACCGAGCTTCTCGGCGATCCGTAAAGCGCCGTCGGCGCTCCACTGGTTCGGCACTGACGAACTCGGCCGCGACGTGTTCTCGCGCATGCTTCTCGGCACCCGTGCTTCGTTGAGCGCGGGCGTCATCTCGGTCAGCATCGCTATCGTCCTCGGTGTGCCGTTCGGCCTAATCTCCGGCTATTTCGGCGGCTGGCTCGACGCGTCGATTTCTCGTGCGACGGAAGCATTGCTATCCATTCCGTTCCTCATCCTCGCAATTGCGCTTGCCGCCTTCCTCGGCCCGAGCCTCACGAACGCCATGATCGCCATCGGCTTTTCCGCCATGCCGATCTTCATTCGCTTGACGCGCGGACAAGTTCTCTCCGTCCGCGCGGAGGATTATGTGGAAGGCGCGCGCGCCATCGGCCTCCCGGATTTCTGGATCATCGTCCGCTATATCCTGCCGAACGCATTGCCGCCGATCCTCGTGCAGGCGACGCTGACCATCGCATCCGCCATCATCGCGGAAGCGAGTCTCTCCTTCCTTGGCCTGGGACAGCAACCGCCGAACCCCTCCTGGGGCTCGATGCTGAACACGGCCAAGAACTTCATGAGCCAGGCCCCATGGATGTCGATTTTCCCGGGCTCCGCCATCTTCCTCGTCGTGCTTGGCTTCAACCTCTTTGGTGACGGTCTGCGCGATGCTCTCGATCCTCGCGAAAACTAAATCACTCAATTCGGATCAGCTTCATGTTCACTACACGGCCTGAAATACTCGGCACTTTCGGTGTCGTTACCTCGACGCATTGGCTCGCTTCAGCCTCCGGCATGGCGATGCTGGAGAAGGGTGGCAATGCCTTCGATGCTTGCGTTGCATCGGGTTTCGTCCTGCAGGTCGTCGAACCGCATCTCGTCGGCCCTGCGGGCGAAGTCCCGGCGGTTTTCTATTCGGCAAAAACCGGCAAGGTCGAAGTCCTGTGCGGCCAGGGTACGGCTCCGAAAGGAGCGACCATCGATTACTATCGTAGCGAGGGACTGACGCTCATTCCCGGCAACGGCATGCTCGCCACCGTCGTCCCCGGTGCATTCGACGCCTGGATGTTGCTGTTGCGCGACCACGGCACTTTGCGTCTGCGCGATGTGCTGGAACCTGCGATCTATTATGCGGAACAGGGGCACCCGCTCCTGCCGCGCGTCGCCGACACGATCAAGGGTCTCAAGACTTTCTTCGAAACGGAATGGCCGACGTCCGCCGCCCTTTTCCTGCAAGGCGGCGACGCTCCCGCGCCCCGCAAGCTCTTCCGCAACAAACCGCTTGCCGAAACATGGAAGCGCGTCTTACGCGAAGCCGAAGCCAAGGGACGTGGCCGCGAAGGTGAAATCGAAGCCGCGCGCGAGGTTTTCTACAAGGGCTTCGTCGCAGAGGCGATCGACAGCTTCGTCCGCTCGACAGAAGCGATGGACCAGAGCGGCTCCCGTCATAAAGGCGTCCTCACCGGCGACGACATGGCGTCGTGGTCCGCGAGCTATGACACTCCCCTCACCTACGATTATCACAATTATCGGGTGAACAAGATCCAGCCCTGGGGCCAGGGACCTGTGTTCCTTCAGACGCTCGCATTGCTCAAGGGCTTCGATCTCGCGGCCATGGGGCATTCAAGTGCACCCTTCCTGCACAACGTCGTCGAGGCGATGAAGCTCGCCTTTGCGGATCGCGAGGCCTATTACGGCGATCCGAATTTCGTGAAGGTGCCGATGGAGACGCTTCTCTCGGACGCCTACAACGATGAGCGCCGCAAGCTGATCGGCGAGCGCGCCTCGCTCGATCTGCGCCCCGGCCACGTCGATGGCTACGAGCTGCAGGTCGAACGGACCATGAAGGCCCTGCGCGATCTCTCGACGACCGATCGCAAGGTGACAGGCGGCGAACCGACCCTCGCCTCGATGCGATCGGCGCGCCGTGGCGACACGGTCCATATCGACGTGGTCGACCGCTTCGGCAACATGATCGCCGCCATGCCGTCAGGCGGGTGGCTGCAATCCTCGCCGGTCATCCCGGAACTCGGCTTCATGCTGAACTCGCGTGCGCAGATGTTCTGGCTGGAATCGGGTCTGCCGGCGAGCCTGGAGCCCGGAAAGCGCCCG
This sequence comes from Microvirga sp. 2MCAF38, assembly GCF_052115485.1. Classification (NCBI taxonomy): domain Bacteria; kingdom Pseudomonadati; phylum Pseudomonadota; class Alphaproteobacteria; order Hyphomicrobiales; family Methylobacteriaceae; genus Microvirga; species Microvirga sp. 2MCAF38. The sequence continues at coordinate 302,550 of NZ_JBFRGU010000001.1, forward strand.
CGGACGACGCTCACTCCGACTCTCGCGGAAAGAGATGGCAAGCCCTACATGGTGTTCGGCTCGCCGGGTGGCGATCAACAGGAACAATGGCAGTTGCTGCTGTTCCTGCGCCACGCGCATCACGGCCTCAATCTGCAAGAGGCCATCGATCTTCCCATGGCCCATACGGCGCATTTCCCGTCTTCGTTCTATCCGCGTGAGCAGAAACCGGGTCACCTTGCTGCCGAGGAAACCTTCGGCAAGGAGGCTCTGGACGAATTGCGCACTCGCGGACACGAGGTCGAAGCACTGCCGGCCTGGACCGTCGGCCGTCTCGTGGCGGCAAGCCGCGATGCGGACGGCCTCTTGCATGGCGCGGCAACGCCACGGCTTATGCAGGCTTACGCCGTAGGACGCTGAGGCACGGCGTCTCTTTCACAAGCAGGAAGATCTCAACCGCCATAGCGCCGTTACTCGGCAGCGCTATGGCGGTCTTGAGCACTCTTGCACAACGCCATCAAGGCTCTCGAAGGGCGGCTCGACGCTGAAATCAGGATCACCTCGCGAAACTAAAGAGGGTCATTCCGCCGCTTGTCAGTCTTCCGGCAAGACCCTATCGGCCCCAGGTTTTCTCTAAAACTCTGATCCAGTTTTCGCCGCAAATCTTGCGCACGGCCTCGTCGTCATAGCCCTTATTGCGCAGGGCGGCGACAAGCGCAGGCAAGCGGCTGGCGTCGCGCAGGTCGTTCGGCACGGTCGTGCCATCGAAATCCGAACCGAAGCCGACGCGGTCGAGGCCTATCCGCTCAACCAGATAATCGATGTGGCTCACGAGCTCTTCGAGTTTCGTATCGGTGTTCTTCGTGCCGTCGGCGCGAATGAACATGGTGCCGAAGTTGACGCCGACGAGACCGTCACTTTCGCGGATGGCGTCGAGCTGGCGGTCCGTCAGGTTGCGCGAATGCGGAGTCAGTGCATGAACGTTGGAGTGGCTTGCCACGAGTGGTGCATCAGACAATGCGGCCACGTCCCAGAAGCCCTTTTCGTTGAGATGCGACAGGTCGATCATGATGCGGAGTTCGTTACAGGCCCGCACCAGCGCTCGCCCTTGCTCCGTCAGGCCCGGGCCGAGATCGGACGAGGACGGGAACCGGAACGGCACGCCGTGGCCGAAGATGTTCGAGCGACTCCAGACCGGGCCGATGGAGCGCAAGCCCGCTTGGTGGAGCACATCGAGCATCTTCAAATCAGGGTCGATCATCTCGGCCCCTTCGACGTGTAACACCGCCGCCAAAGAGCCTTGTGTCATGGCGTTACGAATATCGCCCCCGGTCCGGCAGATCTTCAAACCGCCATCCGACACGCGTTCCATGCGTGTCAAAAGCGATACCAATTCCAAGGTCGCAGCCTGGGCCTCGACGAGCGACGGCGCGAGAGGCTCCGGCTTGCCGTCGCTTCCAGTCCCGGTGGCGGAGGACGGCACGTAGACAGCGAACAACCCGCCCGCGAAGCCTCCGGCGCGCGCCCGGGGCAAGTCGAGATGTCCGGTCGTACCCTCCTGAAGAAAGTCACGCTCCGCCGTCTTGCTTCCTGTGCGCCAAAGGCGAAGCAGCACATCATTGTGGCCGTCAAAAACGGGAACGTTGGTTGCCATGGTATCACACCGGGAGCGAGGGAAGGCACGAGCCTCAGGATGCGCCGGTTTAGGAGCGAATGACACCCTTCGGCCAATTCAAATTGCGCAGGAAACGATGCCGGTCTTGCATAGGACAATCGCGCCGACAGCCTGATGCAAAGCCTGCATAGGGGATGCCATTTTACGAATTTGTCAGGCAAAACCCTGGCCGTGTACTTTGCCGACGCTAAGCAACCGCGTTTTCGGACATTGGCGACACGGTCGAGACTGCAAGGGTCGCGACCGAATGTCAGTGTCCAAGTGCGACATTGCTTCCAGCAAATGAAAACGGCGATGGGTTATACGTTCGAGCAGAACGTTTTCCTTGCGTCAATAATGGCCATGTCGGGCCAGACCTTCCTTGAGATTGAGGTGATACGGGATGCTTAATCGGCGCACATTTCTCGCAAGCTCCGCGGCTGCGTCATTTTTCAGCTATACGGGCTTGTCAGCGGCCTTTGCTGATACCCCCAAGGATATCCTGGTTGTCGTGCAGCAGCTCGACAACATGACGAGCCTCGATCCGCATGAAGGCTTCGAAGCGGTCGGCAGCGAAATCAGCTCGAACATCTATCAGAAGCTGGTGAAGGCCAATCTCGACAAGCCCGACGAGATCGATGGCGATCTGGCTGAATCCTGGGAAGCCGGCGCTGACGGCAAGACCTTCACCTTCAAGCTGAAGAAGGATGCGAAATTCGCCAGCGGCTCGCCCGTGACCGCCGAGGACGTTGCGTTCTCGCTACAGCGTCCGGTCATCATGAACAAGAGCCCGGCCTTCATCATCAATCAATTCGGCTTCACGAAGGACAATGTCGCGGAGCGCATCAAGGCGACGGACCCGCACACTCTTGTCATCGTGACTGCCGAGCCCACCTCCTCGTCCTTCTTGCTTTACTGTCTCTCGGCCAACGTCGCGAGCATTGTCGAGAAGAAGGCCGTGCTCGAAAAGGTTCAGGGCGACGATCTCGGCAATGGCTGGCTGCGCCAGAACAGCGCCGGCTCGGGCGAGTGGACTTTGCGCGCATGGAAGCCGAGCGAGAGCGTCATGCTCGATGCCAATCCCAACCGCAAGACCAAGGGCAATGTGAAGCGCGTCATCCTGCGCCACATCGTCGATCCGTCAGCACAGCTTCTCATGTTGCAGAAGGGCGATGCCGACGTCGCGCGCAACCTGACGACCGAGCAGCTTCGCGTGATCAAGGATGACGCCAACTACAATCTCGTCCGCAAGGGCGTGGCGTCTCTGATGGTCATTTCGATGAATCAGAAGAGCCCCATTCTCGCGAAGCCGCAGGTGCAGCAGGCGATCAAGTGGGCGCTGGACTACCAGGGCATCCAGAAGAACATCATCCCGCTGACTCACGTAGTCCATCAGAGCTTCTTGCCGGAAGGCTTCCCCGGTGCGATTGCCGACACGCCGTTCCAGAAGGACGTGGCGAAGGCCAAAGCGTTGCTCGCCGAAGCGGGGCATGCCGACGGTTTCGAAATCGCGATGGATCACTACTCTGCGCAGCCCTATCCCGATATCGCCCAGACCATCCAGGCGAACCTCGCAGAAATCGGCATCAAGGTGAAGCTGCTCTCGGCCGAGAACCGCCAGGTTCTCACGAAGATGCGGGCTCGCCAGCATGAACTCATCCTGACCGCCTGGGGCTCGGATTACTTCGATCCCAATACCAACTCGGAGCAGTTCTGCGTCAACACCGACAACAGCGATGACGCGCGCAACCGCACGCTCGCATGGCGTTGCTCGTGGCAGAACAAGGAGTTCGCGGAACGCTCGGAGGCCGCCCTTAAGGAACGCGATGCCGCCAAGCGCATCGCCCTCTATGAGCGGATCCAGCGCGATATGATGGCCAACAGTCCGTTCGCGCTCATGTTCCAGGCGGTCACGACAGCGGCCTGCCGCAAGAACGTTTCCGGCGTCCGTCTCGGTACGTTGTCCGACACACACTCCTACCTCGGAGCAAGCAAGGCGTGACAAAACGACTCAACGCGCTGGCGGGTCTTCTCGCCAGCGTCGGCCTCACGCTGTTGGGGCTTGTGATCATCACCTTCCTGATCGGGCGCGTTATGCCCATCGACCCGATTATCGCCGCGGTCGGTGACAATGCGCCTCAGGAGGTGGTCGAGCGGGCCCGCCTGGAAATGGGCCTGGATCAGCCGATCCTGCTGCAATTCTTCCACTACGTGGTGCAATTGCTGCACGGCGATCTGGGTCGCTCCATCCTGACGAAGAACCCAGTGATCAGCGATATCGCCCGGTATTTCCCGGCAACGCTCGAGCTTGCCACGGCGGCGGTCATCGTTGCCGCGCTGATCGGCATTCCCCTCGGTGTGTGGGCCGCCGTACGACAGGGCACGTGGATCGATCAGACGATCCGCGTGGTCTGCCTTGCGGGGCACTCAGTGCCTGTCTTCGTTCTGGCGATGATTAGCCTGCTCGTCTTCTACGCCGCTCTCGGCATCGCGCCGGGGCCGGGACGGCAGGATATCGTGTTCCAGGACATGGTGCCCCACGTCACCGGGCTTCTGACCGTCGATGCGATCATTTCGGGTGATTGGGATGCGTTCTGGGACGCGCTTGCGCACATGGTGCAGCCCGTCTGCATCCTCGCCTATTTCAGCATGGCCTACATCACGCGCATGACCCGCGCTTTCATGCTTGATGCGCTACGCGGTGAATACGTCATCACCGCCCGCGCCAAGGGCTTGTCATCCTTCTCGGTAATTTGGATTCACGCCTTCCCGAATGTGGGCGTGCAGCTCGTCACCGTGCTGGCGCTCACCTATGCGGGCCTACTCGAAGGCGCGGTCGTCACCGAGACAGTCTTCAGTTGGCCGGGCCTTGGCCAATATCTCACTGTTTCCCTCATGAACGCCGACATGAACCCCGTGATGGGTGCGACCCTTCTGGTCGGTCTCGTCTATGTCGGACTGAACCTCCTCGCCGATGCCGTCTATCGGCAACTGGATCCGCGCGTACGATGAGTGCAGCTTTTTCCCAAGCGTGGTTGCTGGATGAAACACCAGCGTCACGATCTCAGGCGGCCTGGGGGCGGCGCTACCGCGCCTGGCTCGACCTCCGCTCAAACCCGCTCGCGATGATCGGCCTCGTGGTCGTGGTCGCTTTCGTCTTCATGTCGCTCGCAGCGCCGCTTCTCGCGACACATGATCCCGGCGTGCAGGACCTCACCAACCGCCTCGCAAAGCCCTCCGCGGCGCACTGGTTCGGCACGGACGAACTCGGCCGCGATATCTATTCACGTATTCTCTATGGCGGGCGCGTGACGCTCGGCATGGTGATCGCGGTGGTGCTCCTCGTCGCGCCGCTGGGACTTGCAGTGGGCTGCATCGCCGGATATTTCGGCGGCATCGTTGATCGCATTCTCATGCGCGTCACCGACGTGTTCCTCGCTTTCCCGCGCCTGATCCTGGCGCTGGCCTTCGTCGCGGCGTTGAAGCCCGGCGTGGAAAGCGCCGTTCTCGCCATCGCGCTGACGGCGTGGCCTCCGTACGCCCGCTTGGCCCGCGCAGAGACGATGACAGTCCGCAACAGCGACTTCATTGCAGCCTGCCGCCTCACCGGCGCACCCGCCGGACGCATTGTGCTGCGCCACATTGCGCCGCTGTGCGTGCCGAGTCTCGTGGTACGCATCACCCTCGACATGAGCTCGATCATCATCACCGCCGCGAGCCTTGGCTTTCTCGGCATGGGCGCACAGCCGCCTTCACCTGAATGGGGTGCGATGATCGCCACCGCCAAGCGGTTCATCTTCGAGCAATGGTGGGTGCCGACCATTCCGGGTCTCGCCATCTTCATGGCCTCACTCGCCTTCAACTTCCTGGGCGACGGCCTGCGCGACGTCCTCGATCCGAAGCAACGCTGATGCTGGTCGATATTCAAAATCTCCGTGTGTCCTTCGCGACCCGCACCGGCACCTTCGAGGCCGTGCGCGGTGTCTCGTTCAAGATCGGGACGGAAAAGCTCGGCATCGTCGGCGAAAGCGGCTCGGGCAAGTCCCTCACCGCGCGCGCCTTGATGCGGTTGTTGCCGCAGAATGCGCGCATCGACGCCGACCGCCTGAGTTTCGATGGCATCGATATCCTGAAAGCCGACGAACGCGCCATGCGCGGCATCCGGGGCAAGCGGGCCGGGTTCATTCTTCAGGACCCTAAATACTCGCTGAACCCGGTCATGACGATCGGCCGACAGGTGGCGGAATCCTGGCGTCAGCATAAGGGCGGCAGCCGCAAACAGGCGCTGGCAGCGGCGGTTGATCTGCTCGATCAGGTTCGCATCCGCGATCCGCGCCGGGTCTGCGATCTCTATCCGCACGAGGTCTCGGGCGGCATGGGCCAGCGCGTCATGATCGCCATGATGTTGGCCCCCGATCCGGCGCTTCTCATCGCCGATGAGCCGACGAGCGCGCTCGATGCCACCGTGCAGGCGGAAATTTTGCGTTTGATGGAGGATTTGGTGTCCAAGCGCGGCATGGGCCTTATTCTGATCAGTCACGACCTGCCACTCGTCTCGCATTTCTGCGACCGGGTCGCGGTCATGTATGCGGGCCGCGTGATGGAGGAGCTTTCCGCCGGCACGCTCGCGCAGGCGAGGCATCCCTATACGAAGGGGCTTCTCAACTGCCTGCCCTCACTCACTCATCCGAAAGCGCGTCTACCGGTTCTCACCCGCGACGCAGCATGGGTTCAATCATGATCAAGGTTGAACAACTTCGCGTCAGCTTCGGTGACAACGAAGTGGTCAAGGGCATAACGCTTCATGTTCCCGCTGGCGGCAGCTTCGGCATCGTCGGGGAAAGCGGCTCGGGTAAATCCACCGTTCTGCGTGCACTCTCGGGGCTCAACGATGCGTGGTCTGGGAGCATCACCATCAACGGCGAGAGCGTCGGCCCACGTCGTGACCGCGCCTTCTTCCAGAAGGTTCAGATGGTGTTCCAGGACCCTTATGGGTCCCTGCATCCGCGCCAGACCATCGACCGTATCTTGAGCGAACCGCTTCTCGTTCACGGCATCGGTGACGTCGAACACCGCATCGAGACCGCGCTCGCCGAAGTCGCGCTGCCTTCCACTGTCCGCTTCCGCTATCCACATCAGCTTTCGGGCGGCCAGCGCCAGCGTGTCGCCATTGCCCGTGCGCTCATTGCAGAGCCGGAAGTTCTGTTGCTCGACGAGCCGACGAGCGCGCTCGATGTGTCCGTGCAGGCGGAAATCCTGAACCTGCTTGCTGACTTACGCGAACGGCGGCAGCTCACCTATATTCTTGTCAGCCACAACCTCGCTGTGGTCTCGCATCTGTGCCCGACGGTCGGCGTCATGCTCGGCGGTCAGATGGTCGAAGTGATCAGCGCGGAGGACTTGCGGGCCGGCAAGACCAAGCATCCGCATACATCAGAGCTGCGCGCTCTCAGCGTGGGCCTCGAAGAGCCCGCTTGACGCCTCGAAGATAAAGATTTCTGAGATAAGGCAACACCCTTTCCCGCCGCTGGCGGCGAAGGCCTAGGAGATGACGATGTCCGCTGCGCCCTCCCCACTGCGTTGGTCCTCGGCCGCTGAAGCAGCAACACGGATTACCGATGCCTGGAAACGCGAGGGCGATCCTGGCGGCGCGGTTGTTGTCTTCGACGCAACCGAAATCCGGAGCGAAGCCGCAGGCGGTTTGGAGAGCCTCGCGACCCGCGCACCATTCACGGCCGACAGTGTTGTGCGTTACGCTTCGATCACCAAGCATATTCTCGCCGCCATGACCTTGCGCCATAAGGACAAGATCGGCCTCGGGGATCGTCTCGGCGCGCACCTGCCGTTTCTTCGCGCGCCCATGGCGGATGTAACGGTCGGGCGCGCCCTCGACATGACCGGCGGCCTGCCCGATGTGCGCGATACGCTCTCGCTCCTCGGAATCTCGGTTCACGCGGCGACGGAGGCGCAGCCGATCCTTGATTTTCTCGGAGATCTTGCCGCTGTGAATTTCCCGGCCGGCCACGAGATTTCCTATTCCAACACCGGCTACCGCCTTGTTGAAACCGCATTGAAGAATAAGGGTCTGCTCTTCGACGCGTTGGTGCAGGAGCATATCTCGAAACCGCTCGGCATCGACATTCGCGCGCCGGAACTGTGGTTCGATCCCGTACCGGGCCTCGTGCCCGGATACTGGAAGTCCGAGCAAGGCTGGCAGCTTGGCACCGCAGGTCTGCACCTCTCAGCCTCGGGCAGCTTGACCGGCAGCGCACGCCATCTGGCGATCTGGCTGCAAAGCGTACTCGCAGATCGCGGCCCCGGTGCGGGCGTGCTGAAACGCCAATCCGCACCGCGCACGCTGGCCGATGGTCGCGAGACGCAATACGGCCTTGGCCTCGCGTGGTCGCAGATCGGCGACAAGCGACTCGTCGGTCACGGCGGTTCGCATGCCGGCTACAAGGCTTACTTCCTCCTCGATCCGGAAAGCAGCGCGGGCGTCGTCATCGTCTCCAATCGCGAGGACACGGCACCGTCCGGCCTCGCGCTTCAGGTCATGGCCGCTCTGCTGGGCGAGGCTCTGCCGAAACGCAGCGCGCGCATTCCGGACGGCCTCTATGCGACGGAAGACGGTCCCTTCTGGCTCGAAATGAAGGATGGCGTCGCCACCTTCCTTGGCGCGGGCGATACGCTCTATGAGGCTGAAGGCGGCTGGTCTGTATCGCTCTCGGCCCACATGCCGATGCGCTTGCGCTGGACGGGAGAGGCTATCGAGGGCGAAATCGGGCACGCGGCACGCCGCTTCGTTCCAGTAAAAGCCGATGACTGTTTGTCGCGCGTGCAGGGCCACTGGACGTGCGCAGCTTATCACTCGACCTTCGATATCAAGGGTGACCGGTTTGAGACCGGCATCGGCCCCGCGCGCATGAGCGCTCCCCTCACCTCGCTTGGCAACAACCGTCTCTTGATGGACGGCAAGGATGGTCCATGGGCTAAGCGCTCGAGCCTCGTCTTCGACGGAGACAAGGTGAGGCTATTCCTGAATCGTAGCCGCGTGTTGCAGTTCGAGCGGGCGTAATGCTGTGATGCTCTCCTCCCCCTTGTGGGGAGGAGTTGGAGGTGGGGAGTGTGAGTGCAGGACTCAATCAAAGTTGGCGCCCCCACCCCCCCACCCTAACCCTCCCCACAAGGGAGAGGGACAAGGGCAGCGTAACCGATCGGTTTGGGAGGGCGAGGCGCTTCCAGTGTGCACTGGAGCCTCCTTCGAGACGCAGCCTTCCAGGCTGCACCTCAGGATGAGGTGGAGAGCAGCCCTCAAGTTTTCAGCTTCTACCGCGCCGTTGCGCGTGCGAAGTCGATGTAGATCTCACGCAGACGCGTCGCCAGCGGACCGGGTTTTCCATTCGCCACTGCAACGCCATCGATGGTCACGACCGGTTGGAGGAAGGTCGACGCGCTGGTGATGAACGCTTCCTTCGCAGCGAGAGCCTCGTCGACGGAAAAAGCGCGTTCCTCGATGCGGATCTGACGCTCCGCAGCAAGCGCCAACAACGCCTTGCGCGTGCAACCTGGTAGCACAGCGTTGGAATTGGGACGCGTGACGATCACATCGTCCTTCGTCACGATGAACACGGTCGACGATCCACCTTCGGTGATCTTGCCATCCTCTATCATCCAGGCTTCCTGACAACCGGCCTCAGCAGCGGCCTGCTTCGCCAAAACCTGCGCGAGAAGCGCGACGCTCTTGATATCGCGACGCGCCCACCGGATATCGGCCAGCGTTTTCACCGCGATGCCCTTCTGCGCCGTCGGCGATGCGATGATGTTCTTCTCCTGTGTGAACATCACGAGGCTTGGCTTCACATCCTTTGGAAATGCGAAATCCCGATCTGCCGCCCCACGCGTCACCTGAATATAAACCACGCCCTCGACGAGCCCGTTTCGCGTGATCAGCTCCTTCTGGATCTCCTCGATACGCTCACGGGCTTCCGGCATCGCCAGCGCGATCTCCCCGACGGAGCGTTCGAGTCGCACAAGGTGCGACTCGTTATCGATGAGCTTTCCGTCTAGCACCGCAGAGACCTCATAGATGCCGTCGGCGAAGAGGAAGCCTCGATCGAGAATAGAGATCCGGGCTTCGCCGAGAGGTAGAAAGTCTCCGTTGACATAGGCAATGCGGGCCAAGATCGCGTCTCCTCGGTTTGAGCGTTGCACTCAAGTTTCGCTGGCAGGGAATTTCCGGGAATCCTAAGGAGTGACGCCCTGTCTGCCTAATTCGGATTGTGCACCACCCCATGCAGGACCCGCATGGGGTCGAGCAAGACGTTTTGACTTGTGTCGTGCGCACAAAACCATTCAAAACATCCGGTGGATCGCCAGCACCGGAGCGCGGCATGGAAATCAAGTGGCTTGAGGACTTCATCAGCCTCGCGAACACATTGAGCTTTTCGCGCTCGGCAGAGGAGCGCCATGTCACGCAATCCGCCTTCAGCCGTCGCATCAAGCAGCTTGAAACCTGGGTCGGCGTGACACTGGTGGACAGGGCCACTTTCCCGGCTCATCTCACGCCGGCCGGTCAGGATTTCCTCCCGGTCGCGCAGGAAATCGTCAGCACGCTTCACCGGACGCGCAACGAAGTTCGCGGCAGCCAGGGCATCAAAGCGAACACGCTCAGCTTCGCGGCGCTCCACACCCTTTCGATCACCTTCTTCCCCCGCTGGCTGCACAGTGTCGAGCCGAAGTTCGGAACACTTTCCACGCGCCTGAGTGCCGACAACAGCAGCATGGAGGCTTTCGTGAACTCCCTCACCGAGGGCGAAAGCGACTTTCTTCTCATTTACGCGCACCCGGCCGTACCCCTGATGATCGACGAAGCGAAGTTCGCTTACAAAACGCTGGGACGCGAAAGCATCATTCCCGTTTCCGCGCCGGATTCGGAAGGTCGTCCACTCCACAGGATCGAAGAGCCGAACATTCCGGTTCGCTACCTCGCCTATGGTCTCGGCGCCTTCTTCGGTCACGCTTTGACGGATCTGTTCGAGAAGCGCCCCCTCAAGCGCATACCGGTCTATGAGAACACCATGTCGGAAGGCCTCAAGGCTATGGCGATCGAGGGCTGGGGCCTTGCCTGGATCCCTGAGAGTATTCTCTTCGATGACCTCGCCGCCGGCCGCTTGGTGCGCGCAGGCGACGTATCATGGGACCTCAGCGTTGAGATCCGCCTCTATCGCTACCTCGCCAACGAGCGCCCCATCGTAAGACGTTTCTGGAATGCACTCGAAATCGGATGAGCTGCTGGCGTTAGGAATTTGAGCGATATCGCTTCCCTGTCGCCAGATGAATCCTCAGGCTGCATCCGCAGCGTCCAGGACAAGGAGATCTTCTCGCGCAAAGCTAATGGTCGTGGGCTGACCACGCGTCGGAGGATTCGCACTCACGTTGTTGAACGTGTCGAGCGTAACGGTATTCCCCTGGAGTTGTACCCTGATGCGGATGACCGAGCCGAGAAAGTTCACTTCTTCAATGATCCCCTGGAGCCGGCTGTGACCGGGCTCGCCGTTGCTCAGCGATACGGCTTCAGGCCTCAAAGCCAACGTGCATGACCGGCTGCCGCCGGTTCTGGATAATCCGCCGGGTAGAACGATTTCCTGCCCATCAAGGCTCACACGCCCGCTAGCCTCATCGATCACATCGGCCTGCAGAATGTTCAACGTGCCGACGAAGGACGCCACAAATCGCGAAGTCGGGCGATTATAGATCTCGAAGGGTGTACCGATCTGCTCGATCCGGCCTTCGCTCATCACGACGATACGATCGGACATGGACAACGCTTCTTCCTGATCGTGTGTCACGTAGATCGTCGTAATTCCGAGTTGCCGCTGAACGGCCCGGATCTCCTCGCGAAGGGATATGCGGATCTTGGCATCGAGAGCGGACAAGGGCTCGTCCAGGAGCAGGATCTGGGGCTTGGGCGCAATGGCGCGGGCGAGAGCAACGCGCTGCTGCTGCCCCCCTGACAACTGATAAGGATAGCGACTTCCCAGTTGCGGCAAGCCGACAAGCCGGAGCATCTCCTCGACCCGCTCGGCGATTTCACCACTAGGCTTCTTGGCGACCTTCAATCCGAAGGCAACGTTCTCCGCGACAGTCATGTTCGGGAACAACGCGTAAGACTGGAACACCATGCCGATATTGCGCTGGTTCGGACGAAGAGACGTCACGTCCTTACCATCGATCCGAATGATGCCGGCGCTCGGCGCTTCGAACCCCGCGATCATGCGGAGCGTCGTCGTCTTGCCACATCCGCTCGGGCCCAGAAATGAAATGAACTCTCCGCGACTGACGGAGAGATCGAACTTCTGCACGGCATAGCCGGAGCCGAACGACTTCTGCAGATTGGCGATATCGAGGAAGCTCACGTTCGTCTCCATCAGCGCGCGGCGCGATAGCGGTTGGCCCCACGCCCTATGACCTGAATCAGCCCCATGCAGGCCCAGGTGATCATGAAGGCGATAATCGCAAGGGCGGAAGGCTCATAGGCGCGGTTGGCTCCAACGAGTTGCAGGTAAGGGCCGAAAGCGGGACGGCTCAGAAGGCTTGCGATCGTGAACTCGCCGATCACGATCGCAAAGGTGAGAAATGCGCCGCTCAAGACTGCGACGCGAACATTCGGCAGGATGACCCGCAGGAGAATGGTCGGCCACCCGGCGCCAAGACTCTCGGCAGCTTGCGTCAAGGTCCTGACGTCGATAGCGCGCAATCCCGTATCGACGGCGCGATACATGTAAGGGAGCGCTAGGGTCACATAACCGAAGGTGAGAAGCACATTCGTTCCGCCCACGCTCCCCGTCAGCGGCAGCCAGGACGAGCTGTTGTACATGCGCAGATAGCCGAACACGAGAACGATCGGCGGGATGACGAGAGGCAGGAGCGTAACAAATTCCATAACGGGGCGAAGGCGCGGCAGGCGCAACTGAACCCAGTAAGCTGTCGGCACGATCAGGACGGCGCCGACGATGATCGTCGCCAGTGCCACGATTGCCGAATAAGTAAACGTCGCTTGAAAATGCGGATCGGTCAGAACAACGCGATAGGCATCGAAGCTGTATTCCCCGCGCCGTAGCCGAAGCGAAAACTCGAAAGTCGCGATCAGGGGGATAAGAAAGTAGAGCGCGCCGAGGGTGATGGAGATCCATGCTCCGGATCGTGAATTTTTCATCGCAGCCACCTTTCGCTACGGCTCCGAAGCCAGATGTACAATCCGTTGGACAGGCCCGTGATGACGATCATTCCGAATGCCAGCGCGTAGCCGAGATTAGGATTGTGCAGGACATCGCCGCGGATTTGCGCGTAGAGCAGAATCGGCGCGATGTTGAGCGAGCTTCCGGTGAGCGCGTAGGCCGTCGCGATCGCGCCGAAGGCGTTGGCGAAAAGAAGCAGCATTGTGCCCAGCAGACTGGGCCAGAGGACTGGAAGGGCGACATAACGCCAATATTCCATTCGGCTGGCCCCTAAGATGGATGCCGCCTCACCCCATTCACGCTTCAACCCGTCGAGAGCGGGCGTGATGATCAGCACCATCAGCGGAATCTGGAAGTACAGATAAGTGATGACCAACCCCCAGAAGTTGAGAAGGTTGAAGCCGGTGCTGTAAATGTTGAATCCGGCATATTTGACGAGCAGCGTGGTGACCAATCCGGTGCGCCCCAGCGTCGCGAGAAATGCGAAGGCGAGAGGCACGCCCGCGAAGTTCGAAGCCACGCCCGAGAAAGTCATGAGCGTCGAGCGGACCGACGACGGCAGGCCCCGGGATACGGCCGCATAGGCCAGGAAAAACCCAATCGCTGCGCCCCCGATGGCCGAGGCTGCACTGACCTTTATGCTGATCCAATAAGCATCGAGAATGGAGGTCTGAAAGAGGTTCGCGATATTGTCGAGCGTGAAATGCTCGCTCGAATCCTGAAACGCTCCCACGATGAGAAACGCGGCCGGCGCGATTAGAAACAACAGGGCAAACAGAAGAAAGGGCACAGTGCCAAGCCATGCCAAAGGCATCGCAGGCAGCTTCATCGCGGGTGCGGCGGGAAGCGATGAGGTTTGCACTTGCTGAGACATGTGGGCGCCAGTTTGCCTGATAGGCTCGAACCGAATCCAACGCCCGCCGTCATTGAAATGACGGCGGGCATAATCGCAATTGTCAGACGTTAGTTCACCTTCGCGCCGACGACGCTGTCCCACTTCTTCGTGATCACTTCCTTGGCAGCATCCTGCTGAGAAAGCGTGGGGAAGACGGCCTTGTCATAGGCCTCGGCCGGGGGGAGCTTGGCGAGCAGATCGGCGGGGATCTTCTTGTTATTCGCAAGATCCTGGAACCGGATCGGGTGGCAATAGCCCTTCAGCCACGCGATCTGGCCTTCGTCCGAATAGAGGTGCTCCATCCAGAGCTTGGCGGAATTCGGATGCGGTGCGTAAGCACTGATGCCCTGCACATACACGCCCGCCACCACGCCGGTCTTCGGCACCACGACTTCGATAGCCGGGTTACCCTTCAGCGTATCGCGATCCGAGAGCGCATTGTAGTCCCAGCGGATGACGATCGGCGTGGCTCCCTGAGCAACGGAGGCCGCCTTGCCGATCACGGGCACGAAGTTTCCCTTCTTGTTCAGATCGGAGAAGAAGTTCAGGCCGGCTTCGGCAGCTTTCGACGCATCGCCTTGCGCGGCCGAGAGGCCCGCGGCGTAAACGCCTTGGATCGCCTGCGCGGAAGCGCGTGGATCGCCAGCGAGAGCGACGGTATTCTTGTACTCGGGCTTGAGCAGGTCGGACCAATCCTTCGGAACATTGGTCACGATGTCCTTGTTCACCTCGAAGGCGAGCACGCCGTAATAGTCGCCGTACCAGTAGCCTTCGGCATCCTTGGCACTGTCGGGAATGGTGTTCCAGGTCGAGACCTTATAGGGCTGCAGAAGGCCCTGCGACTTCGCGGAAGGACCGAAGGAAAGGCCCACGTCGATCACGTCGGGAGCCTGCGGACCCGCGTTGCCCTTGTTGGCCTTGATGGCCTCGAGCTCGTCGCCTGAACCCGCATCCGGATTCAGTTCGTTGACCTGAATGCCATACTTCGCTTTGAAGCTGTCGATCACTGCGCCGTAACCACACCAGTCGCGCGGCAAGGCAATGACACTCAGTTGCCCTTCCTTCTTGGCAGCCGCGATGAGCTGATCCATCGACTGCGCGCTCGCCGCACCGGTCACCGCCCACATCGCCAGCACGGATGCGGAGGTCAAACGAACCAAAGCCTGTTTCATAGCAAAAACTCCTGATGGACAAGGCCTCACAGGCTGTCCCATAGGAGCGCATAGACGGTTTATGTGACACTTCTGTTTCGGCCTGTGGGCAAAGGCCGACCCAGGTTCCGCAGGCAGATCAGCTCCCCAAGTTCGTGTTGCTCGCCAGTAATTCTTCCAATCCGGCGATACTCTCTATGCAGATGTCACAATGAGGACTCAGGCTCCGACGCGTACCGGTTCCCGTCAGAACGCCGACCTTGAAGCCGGCGCCGCCTGCGGCCGCCATGGCCATGTCGTGCACATTGTCGCCAACCATGATCGTGTCCGCCGGACGGATTCCGGTGGCGCTACAAAACGCACGAAACATACCCGCGTCCGGCTTCGTTCCGAAACCGCTATCATAGCCTGCAACGAAATCGACGAGCATTTCCAATCGGAACCGCGTTACCGTCGCGCGAACAGCCAGCTCACTGTCGGTACTGGCAATCCCGAGTTTGAAACCGCGTTTTTTCAAGCGTACGAAGAGTGCCCCCAGATCCGTCACCGGCACTGAAGTGGCAACGGATTCTTGAAACAGGCGATCTAAAGCGTCTTTAAGATCGTCTGCGAACATCGGACTTCCAGCATTCGTCCAAGCATGTGCGATTTCTGTCGTACTTCCAGCCGCCAGAAGAGTGTCGGGACTGATCTGACCACTTGAAGGATCAAACCCGCCGACCAGGAGAAGGTCCAAGGCAAGCTCCTCGTCACCACACGCGGCCATCACCGCCGCCGCACGGTTCACGCTCGACCAGCTCTTATGATAGTCGATCAGCGTACCATCCTTGTCGAACAAGATCGCAGTCAGATTTGATGTCATGCGTTTCTGCCGAAGATGATGCTTGTGAGACGGGCATTCATTCAGGCGCCACAAGGTGCAGATTGACTACAAGACCTCTACAATCGTAGTCTAGGACGCCTTCAAGATGTGCTCGCAGAGCCACCCTGGCTGGGTTGGCAGCAACAGCGTTAGATAGGTCGACTATCTCACGCCCTTTCGTTTGCCAGTCCCGTTTTGTCGTAAGCGGGAGCGAATTTCCGCATTCCGAGACGCCCGAGAGAATCCAGCCTTGACTGAAGCGGCCATAAGCACGGCCGGACGGAGCAAGTTCGATTTTCTCGAAATCTCAAAAAATTAGCTAATCTATTGACTTTATTGAGGAATTTTGGCGGAGACGGAGGGATTCGAACCCTCGATACCCTTTTGGGGTATGCTCATTTAGCAAACGAGTGCCTTCAGCCGCTCGGCCACGTCTCCGGTGGCGGAGTTCTTAAGAGGTGATTGTTTCGGGGTCAATGCCGTAGTCGCTCGAAAACGATCTTCCTGGATCTAACCACCGAATTAAGCGGCATTCGGTAGCAAACACCACCAGGCCGGAACTGTTATCGCGCACTGATCAGGGAACTTGCGACTGGCAGGCTGCCACCGTATATCAGGCATGCGACGCCCAGCTCTCCAGGATGCGTCATATTTAAAGGATGTGGGCACCAATGGATCTCAACCCGACAGCACTGCCAATCTGCTTTGCCACCGGGAGAATCCGTGTCCATGCCTGCCTCAATCGCCCTCTCCAGACTTTCATGGTCCACGCCTGACGGTCGTGCTCTCCTTTCCGATCTCGAGCTGACCTTCGGCCCGGAACGGGCGGGACTAGTCGGCCGCAACGGCATCGGCAAGACCACCCTCCTCAAGCTGATCTCAGCCGAACTGAGTCCTCACTCCGGCACGGTCACCGTCAATGGTACCTTGGGTATCCTCCGCCAAACCGTTCAGGTCGATTCAGGCGAAACCATTGCGGATCTGTTCGGCATTGCCGAAGCGCTAGCGATCCTTCGTCGTGCCGAGAGCGGCGAAGCCACTGTCGAAGAACTTGCGGGTGCCGACTGGACCCTGGTGGCTCGAGTTGCTTCCGCTCTCGGCCGCGTCGGGCTCGATGTGGACCGCGAAACACGTTTGGCGACAATGTCGGGCGGACAAAGAACGCGGGCCCGCCTTGCCGCGCTCATCTTCGCGGAGCCTGACTTCCTGCTGCTGGATGAGCCGACGAACAACCTCGACCGCGAGGGACGAACGGCGGTGATCGATCTCCTCGCCAACTGGCGGAGCGGGGCAATCATCGTCAGCCATGACCGGGAACTGCTTGAGGCCGTGGACGCCATCGTCGAGCTGACCTCGCTGGGAGCCACTCGCTATGGCGGCAGTTGGAGCCAGTACCGCGAGCGCAAGGCCCTTGCGCTCGCCGCCGCTCGGCGCGATCTGTCGGACGCCGAGAAGCGCGCTGCCGAGATGGCCCGAAGAGCGCAAGAAACCGCCGAGAGGAAAGCACGCAAGGATCGTGTCGGCCAGGGGAGGCGTGCAAAGGGCGACATGCCACGTCTCCTCGCGGGTCTACGCAAGGACCGAAGCGAGGACACGAGCGGTGAGAATGCCCGTCTCGCAGAGCGGCGTCGCGCGCAAGCTCTCGAGGCTGCCGCCTCCGCTCGTGAGCGCATTGAAGTCCTTCAGCCACTCTCCGTCGTTCTGCCACCGACACACTTGCCAGCCAGCAAATCGGTTCTGATGATCGACGCTGCGAGTGTCGGTTACGAGCCAGACCGACCCATCATCAAGGATCTTTCCCTTGCCATCACCGGGCCAGAGCGCGTTGCTGTCGTCGGGCCGAACGGTTCCGGCAAGACGACGTTCCTGGCGCTCGTCACCGGGCAGTTGCGGCCATGGACCGGGACCGTGCGGGTCATGACCGACTTTGCAATGTTCGACCAACAGGTTAGCCTTCTCGATCCGTCAGCCTCGGTCCGGAACAACTTCCGGCGCCTCAATCCGAAGACGGATGAGAATGCCTGCCGCGCCGCTCTCGCCCGGTTCATGTTCCGAGCCGATGCGGCGCTACAGGTCGTCTCCAGCCTAAGTGGCGGGCAGTTGTTGCGGGCTGGTCTGGCTTGCGTGCTCGGCGGGCCGACTCCGCCCTCTCTCCTGATCCTGGACGAGCCGACCAACCATTTGGACATCGACTCGATCGAGGCTGTCGAGGCGGGATTGCGCGCCTATGACGGCGCGCTCCTGATTGTCAGCCACGACGAAACATTCCTCAGATCCATCGCGGTCTCACGCAAGCTGGATCTCGCATGCGCGCACACCTGATTGGTGAGTAGCGGAATTAAGCCTCTCCGGCGTCGTTCTGGGGATGTCCTTGGCTCAGTCGGCGGCGCTCATAATGCTTCGCCAGCCTGAGATGACGCGACATGGCGTAGTTCATCGCTGTCAGAAAGCCGTAGGTGCCCCGAAACAGGTGGCGGCGTCCGATATAGGCTTTGATGAAAGCCGCAGGGAGCTCGAAGAACACGCGCCAGGTCGGGATGGAAACCCCGCGAATGTCGAGATCCACCGCTTGCTGGTCGGAATAACGGTTGAGTTTGCTGATCTGATCTCCAAGGGAGCGGACGGACCAATGGTGCACCGTCCCCTTCAGCCGGCCGACTTTCGCGCCCGGGTTCAAATCGACCCTGTCATGGACCAGCGATGGCGAATAGCGGCCTGCGTCCTTTCGGTAGAGGCGCACGGGGACAAGCGCGTAGGCAAGAGGATGAGGCGCCGCCTCGCCCGGAAATATCTCGGCGATCCTGATACGATAAGCGTTGCGGGGCGGCTCGCCTTCCGCAAAAAGAGATCGGATTTCCTGAGCGAGGTCGGGAGGAACGACCTCGTCGGCATCCAGATTGAGAAGCCACTCGTGGCGACAAAGGTCCTCGGCAAAACGTTTCTGAGGTCCGTAGCCGGGCCACGGATTGTGGACCACCCGTGCGCCGAGTTCTTCCGCGACAGCCTGCGTGCCGTCGGTCGAGCCTGAATCGACCACAATCAGGTCGTCGGTCAGGTCCCGGACAGCCCGGATGGTCTCCCCGATACGGTCGGCTTCGTTCTTGGCGATGATAAAGACAGATATTGGAAGCATGATGCGCGTATGAATGATGCGGATTGCTAGCCGCCGCAGCGGTCAGTTGCAAGGGGACCGAGAGCCAAAGCCGCCCCAGAGGATCGATCACTCCTTGCGAGGCTCGCCTTTGGCACCTGAACGGGTATGCGATCTCCCAAACCTGAGATGAGCCAAAAGAGGAAAATGATCGGACGCCACCCGGGTCAGCGCCGTGCGCACCGGAGCCGCCTCGAGCACCTTGATCGAGGGGGTGACGAAAATATGGTCAAGCCGCAGGACAGGCGCCCGTGTGTGAAAAGTCGGCTTGGGTTCCCCCTTGGGATTGTCGACCTGCGCATCGCGGAGGTGGCTCGCCATCAGCCGATAGGACCGTGATTGCGGCGGGGCGTTGAAATCGCCAAGCAGGATTGCCGGATCAGCGCAATCAGGATGCCCCATCCAATCGGCTCCGACCAATGCACCGGCCTGGGCAAGACGGTCGCCGGACCGGAGCGAGAGATGGGCATTGATGACTTGAACCTTGTGCCCACCAACCGTCACAGACACCCAGAGGGCGCAACGCTTCTCGAAAGCCGGGCCTGGAGAAAGGCTCGGTAGGCGTCCACACTGAATGGTGCGGGAATGGTGACGGGTCAGAATGGCGATCCCGTATTGTTCACCGAGAATCCTGATCGTCGGCTGGAAATGGAGTTCCATGCCGAGATCCTTGGCGACGATCTCTGCCTGGTCGGCCGCGCCTGCATCGATCCGCCCCACCCGAACCTCCTGCAGGGCAACGATATCCGGCTCGCAGGACGCGATCACTTCCGACGTGCGTGAAGGCGATATCTTCCGGTCGGTCCCGAGCCACCGATGAACATTGTAGGTGAGAATGCGAACCATTTTGATTAAACGCGCCTCGCCCCCTTGTAGCCAAGGTCAAATTTCTGAGCAGGTTTCGTGCCGGCTGTCCATTGCGGCGGCCTCCAAGTCCCCTGCGTCAGAGTTTCTAAACAACGTTGCGAAAGGTAATGTTAGTAGCCTATTCTTGGCTAAGCTGGCCCAACCGAATCAATACCGCGCATCCGCGCAGACCTACTGACATAGTCGATTTCATGATCGGCAAGACAAGCCCCCGAAGGCAGGCTCGATATCTCCCCATGAACAGATTTTTATCCTACCTCAGTGTTCCGGTCTTCTACGGAATATTCGGTCTTGCCGGTATCAATCTCATCGAGTTCGGCGCGTTACGCGATTTGTCCGCCGGCTTTTCATTCATTTGGACATATCCGATCGCGGCTGGCCTGACCTTCGCGGCCGTGGTGGCCGCATGCGTCCTTTTCGACTCAATTCTCGGGCGGCGCTACTTGGGCGCGATGATCACTGTAGCCCTGTTCGGAATGGTCGGGTTTATGAGCGGGGAGAAGCAGAAGTACCTGATGGAACCTTTGTTTCCGTGGGATTTCCTTTTCGTCGATCAGGTCATCGATCTTTTGCCGCAATTGTTGAAGAACCGCCCTCTCGCCGCTGCGGGTATTGGCCTCTTCGGAGTGATCGGGGTCGCGGCCTTTGTGTGGGCCATGAGACTCATGAGGGCCCGCACCAACCGGCTGCCAATCGCCTATCGGCTGATCGGACTGGCCTTGAGCAGCCTCGTTCTGGCGGGCGCGCTTTATGCCACCCAGCGCGAGGGCAAGGTCTACTTCTCGAGAACGTTCGGGATCAAGAATAACCCAATCATCCAAAGCGACAGCTACAGGAAAAACGGCTTCATTCTTGCCTTCCTTCTCAATGCCGACATCGCGATGGTCGAGCAGCCGAGCGACTATTCGCAGGATCATCTCGAAGAGATTGCAAACGCTTACGCACCGACAGCACCGATCAAGCACATTGCTTCGGACGCCCCTGACGTCGTGATCATCATGAGCGAGGCCTTCTGGGATCCGACACAGTTTCCTGGTGTGACGTACGACCGCGACCCATTGCCCTTTATCCGCTCTATCCAGAAAGGCGAGATCTATTCCCCGGTCTTTGCCGGAGGTACCGCAAACACTGAGTTCGAGGCGCTGACGGGCTTTAGCACCGCATTTCTTCCCGAAGGAAGTTTCCCCTATCAACAATACATTCCCCGGCCCACACCCGCGCTACCCTGGCTCTTCCGCTCACTTGGGTATCGGACCGTTGCCGTGCACCCTTATCACAAGTGGTTCTGGAGCCGCGAAAAGGTCTACCCCCGGTTCGGCTTCCAGCAATTCCTGGGCCTTTCGGACATGAAGCAGCCGGCAACCCTGGGCGTCTACACCTCCGACGAACAGGTCACCGATTACATCCTCGACGAACTGGACGAGGACGCGCCGACTTTCCTCTTTGCCGTGACGATGCAGAACCACACGCCATTCAATCCGAAACGCTATGGCAAAATGCAACTCCAGCCCGGCGGGAACATCACCAAGGATCAAGCCGGCATCCTCAGCAGCTATGTGCAGGGGATAGAATACTCGGACAAGGCGCTGCAACGCTTGACGGAGGAGCTGGCGAAACGGCGACGTCCGACATTGCTGATCTTTTTCGGGGATCACGCGCCCGGCCTTGGAGACTTATCGATCTATCGCACTACAGGGCTCATGGCGACGCCCGGCAACGCCAATCTCTCCGAGGAACGGCGCTTCAGGCGCACTCCGCTTGTCGCCTGGTGGAGTGACGGAAAGCCTGTGCCTCCCATAGGGATCATCAGCCCCGCTTTCGTACCCGAGCTGGTCACGAGAACGCTCAATATCGACCATCCGTTCTATACGGGGTTCCTCGGCCGGGTCAGGAAAGACATCCGCGTCAACGACCGGCGCACCCTGGCGACGAATGCGTCGGGCTTTTTACCGCCCGAACCGCCCGCGGAACTGGAGTCCTTGTTCGCTGAGTATCATGCACTTCAGTATGACCAGATGATCGGGGGGAACTACGCTCGCAACATTCTGTTCTGTGAAATGCCTGGGCAGACTTGCGCGTATCCATCGTCGGCCATCGCGCAACCGAAACCATGACGGATGAAGGGCATCGATCCCCAGGTAAGCAATTCGTGATCGAACAAGTATCGCTTCACTCTGGAAACGCGAAAGGTGAGTCTTTAAGCGCCGGTACTCACCTTTGCTCTGGAGACGATACCCCATGAATGCTCTTCAACTTGAAACGGTCTGGGCCCCTCGCCTGCTGGCTATTCTGCGGATTGTGGCGGCCCTGATCTTCATGGCGCATGGCACTCAGAAACTTCTCGATTTCCCCGCCTCCGGGAACGGTGGGCCGCCTCTCTTCAGCCTGTTCGGCTTGGCAGGCATGCTGGAAATTGCCGGCGGCATCCTCCTCGTCCTGGGATTGTTTACCCGCCCTGTGGCTTTCATCCTGTCCGGTCAGATGGCGGTCGCCTATTGGATGGCGCATGCCCCGAAGAGTCCTTTCCCGGCGTTGAACGGGGGCGATGCCGCAATCCTCTTTTGCTTCGTCTTCCTCTATCTGGCGGCGGCCGGGCCCGGTGCCTGGGCGCTGGACAATAACCGCAAGGCTTGAACCTGGAAGGCTTAAGCTGGCCTTCGGCTAGATCTTCGAAGGGCGCCATGCAAGGCGCCCTTTTTCATGGCGGTGCTCAAGGCCCTTTACATGCTCCAAGCCCCCCCTTGTGCCGCCGCAATACGGCTATGCTCTAAAGATTTGGACGCCGGTTCGGTCTCGGTGTAAGAGCCTTTTCACGCTGATGCTCCATTTCTGATTGGGTCTTCCGATGCCGCACTATCGTTCCCGTACGACAACTCACGGCCGCAACATGGCGGGCGCGCGCGGTCTCTGGCGCGCGACGGGTATGAAGGATGAAGATTTCGGCAAGCCGATCATCGCGGTCGTGAACTCCTTCACTCAGTTCGTGCCGGGCCACGTGCACCTGAAGGATCTCGGTCAGCTTGTGGCCCGCGAGATCGAGAAAGCGGGCGGCGTCGCCAAGGAATTCAACACGATTGCCGTCGATGACGGCATCGCCATGGGCCATGACGGCATGCTCTACAGCCTGCCGTCGCGCGAGATCATCGCGGATTCAGTCGAATACATGGCGAATGCTCATTGCGCCGACGCGCTGGTCTGCATCTCGAATTGCGACAAGATCACCCCCGGCATGCTGATGGCGAGCCTGCGCCTCAATATCCCGACGATCTTCGTCTCCGGCGGCCCCATGGAAGCCGGCAAGGTCAATCTGCGCGGCAAACTCAAGGCCCTCGATCTCGTCGATGCGATGGTGGCTGCGGCGGACGATTCCGTGACGGATGAAGAAGTGCAGATCATCGAGCGCTCGGCCTGCCCGACCTGCGGTTCGTGCTCGGGCATGTTTACCGCGAATTCGATGAATTGCCTCGCCGAGGCGCTGGGCCTCGCACTTCCCGGCAACGGCACCATTCTCGCGACCCATGCGGACCGCAAACGCCTCTTCGTCGAGGCCGGGCATCTCATCGTCGACCTCGCACGCCGCTACTACGAGCAGGACGACGCATCGGTTCTGCCGCGCTCGATCGCGAACTTCAACGCATTCGAAAACGCCATGACGCTCGATATCGCCATGGGCGGCTCGACGAACACGGTGCTTCACATTCTCGCCGCCGCCCATGAGGCGGAAGTCGATTTCACGATGGAGCATATCGACAGGCTTTCGCGCCGTGTGCCGGTGCTCTGCAAGGTCGCTCCGGCCGTTTCCGATGTGCATATCGAAGATGTGCATCGGGCCGGCGGCATCATGGGTATTCTGGGCGAACTCGATCGCGCGGGCTTGCTTCACAGCGATTGCGGTTGCGTGCACGCGACCAGCATGGCCGATGCTCTCGCGCGGTGGGACGTGAAGCGCACCGGCAGCGAGAGTGTCCGCAATCTCTTCCTCGCCGCTCCGGGTGGCGTTCCGACCCAAGTGGCGTTCAGTCAGGATCGTCGCTGGGAGGAACTCGATCTCGACCGTGAGAAGGGCACGATCCGTTCCGCCGAACACGCGTTCTCGAAGGATGGCGGCCTCGCCGTCCTCTCCGGCAACATCGCACTCGAAGGCTGCATCGTGAAGACGGCTGGCGTCGATGAAAGCATTCTCGTGTTCAGCGGGCCGGCCCGCGTCTTCGAGAGCCAGGATGCCGCGGTCCATGGCATTCTGAATGGCGGCGTGAGGGCTGGCGACGTCGTCGTGATCCGCTATGAAGGCCCACGCGGCGGCCCCGGTATGCAGGAGATGCTCTATCCCACGAGCTATCTTAAATCCAAGGGCCTCGGAAAGGCATGCGCGCTCATCACTGACGGCCGCTTCTCCGGTGGCACCTCCGGCCTTTCCATCGGCCACGTCTCGCCGGAAGCCGCCGAGGGTGGCCTGATCGGCCTTGTCGAAGAGGGCGACCGCATCGAGATCGATATCCCTAATCGTTCCATCAAACTCGCGGTGCCGGATGAGGTGCTTGCCCAACGCCGGAGCGCCATGGAAGCGCTCGGCGCGAAGGCTTGGAAACCTGGCAACCGCACCCGCAAAGTCTCGACGGCTCTGCGGGCCTACGCATCCATGACGACGAGCGCCGCCCGAGGGGCCGTGCGAGTGTTGCCGGAGTAGAGAATATGATCTTGTCTGGAATCGAAGATATTGCCTCACGCATCGTGGCGGAAGTAAAGCCCTATACGATGGCACCGCCGGAAAGCGTCGCAACAACAGTACGCTTGGCGCTGGAAACTTTCGAAGAAAACCGTAACGGTGATTTTGTCGAGTGTGGGACCTGGATGGGAGGATCCAGTTTTGCAATGCTGTTGGCTCAGCGCTACAAATTCGGACGCATTCTCAAGCCTGTGTGGATGCTAGATAGTTTCCAGGGATTGCCACCCGCCGATGACCGAGATGGGCCTCTAGCCCTTCAATATCAGCGCGCCGTTGATGCTCCTCACTATTTTGACAACTGTACAGCGCCCCTGCCGCAAGTCCGGGAAGCCATTCGGCAATTCGGTTTTACGGATAGTGAAGCCATTGTTGTTCCAGGTTGGTTTAACGATAGCATTCCAGTTCATAGAGACGAATTATCTCGTCGTGGAATTGCCCTCCTTCGCATCGATTGCGACTGGTATGAGCCGGTTCACTATGTCCTGACAGAGCTCACACCATTCGTCGTCGATGAAGGAGCGATCATCTTAGACGATTATTACGCATGGGATGGCTGTGCCAGGGCAACACATGACTTCTTGTCTCAGAATGATTTTTCCTGGCGCATCAGGTCCATGGAGAAATTTTATGGCGCGTGGATGATCAAGCGCTCTCATCGAGTTGCGGCACTCTAGTCTAGAGCGCCGAGGCCTTCGGCTCTGCTGCATCACAAGCGGCTATCAAAGAGAGAATTGTAGCCCCATCCGCGATTGCGCCCTTGAAGTGCTTGCCCAACGCCGGCACACCATGGAAACGCTCGGAGCAACGGCCTGGAAACCCGGCAACCGGCCGCCTGAACGGGCGGTCGATCAGTTTTTCGGTGGGTCTATCTTTACGCCACCGGGACCGACTTCGATCTGGAGCGTGTTCCTGTCCTTCTCATAGGATTGGTAGGCAAAGAGACCCACCACGACGACGAGCGCGGCTATCACCGCATAAAGAACACCTCGGTCCATAGGCACAGTACTCCTCAAGCTTCGGCATTCCTAAATGCTCAGCTTGGTGAGAAGGTTCCCAAATCGTTGTGTATGCCATTACGATCCTCTCATCGCCGAATGAGCGAGGCAAAAAAGCGGTTCACTGGCGATGATTAAGGACATCTTGCTCACAAGTTGGCATCGAACCTCCCGGGCGCTTACCGCACGCTGTTGACAATGTAGTTGTCTAGCTCGTCCACATAGGGAATAGCCCAGCGATCAAATGAACTCCCGCCGCGGCGGACGGTGTCCGGTGTAATATGCTTGAGGTACCGATCGAAGGAGAGCGCTTCCCATAGGTGGTTGGCGTATTGCCCGCGAACGTTGCGGACGGTTGGCGCACCGAAGATCAATTCAAGATCTTCGTTCGACCATGTCGGCCAATGGAAGGCGTCAGGCGGCATCACCTTTATCTGGGCGGGTATCGATTGCATCAACTGATAAGGTACAAGGACCGAGTGCTCCGCCCAGTATTCATCCTGGCCTTTGCTTCGGAACCACCGATATTCTTCGTACCAGCGACGCAGAAACTCCGCGCCTCGTTCGGCGAGAATGACGCCGTTGCATAACCCGCGATATCCATTCACCTCCTCCTCGCCAAGCACAGCAGAGTGGTTGAGCAGGTCGTCGAAATCGCGATGAACGAACACGTCGACATCCAAATAGATGCCACCATGCTGGAGTAGCTTTTCCAATCGCACCACATCCGCGCGATGCGCGTAATGAAGGAGAGGATTACCGAAGATCTCCCGAGGTGCTTCGATTTTTTCGCAGCGGATCTTTTGAAGAGTCAGTTCCCACCAGACGCCACTCGGTTCGTACTCGACGTAAATGCTGGCGTGATCCGGCTTGATGTGGGCGAGTGCGCTGGAAACACAAAGGTAATGGATGAAACTCCACGGCCGTCCCCCATAAGTGGGATCCAAGCCGAAGCAGAAATGGAGGTGCCGTGGAATTCGATTCATAACGCGTGGGAATCGCTCTGCGAAACCCGGACGGGTAGATCAAAAGCAGGCCCCAGGCCCCGTTGATTCAAATGGGGAGTCGAGAGAGCGGCGCGCTCCCCGCAACGCTCATCCCACGGCCTGCGATGGCAATTCGGTTAGCCGGGTCAGGCAACGATGCGTTACAAACGCGGGAAGCTGGTTCAGACGAGCAGGGTCATGAAACGGAGGGGGCAAAACGACAGAAGAACGAGCTCGGAAAAACGCCGGTAACACGACATCTCGGACGGCACGTTATACGCCGCGCTAAGTTCTTGTTTTTAAAGGAAAAATGCGCGGCGCTCAGAGGCGAAAGGCACTAAGTCTTATATATCAACGACTTAGCGCAAAGTGGGATCCAAAACGATTTGCTGTAATCATTAGGTTTTATGCCTTGAGTCCCACCGATTTTTGTCGGTCGCGCGATCTTCGAAATGAAGCCCTACGAGGGCTCGCCCCGCGAGTCCCGCTTCTGAAAATGATAGCGATATCAATGACTTAGAGGGGGATGGTGCCCAGGGGCGGAATCGAACCACCGACACTGCGATTTTCAGTCGCATGCTCTACCAACTGAGCTACCTGGGCGTCCAACGAAGACCGTGAGGTCATTCACGTCGGTGGGCGGTGTATAGTCAGCCCTGCTGCGTCTGTCTAGAGCCTTTTGCGGAAAAGTAGGGCACGGTTTTGGGGTGAAGAAAAACGCGCTCGATCAAGGCTTTTCAGGGGGTCTCAGGCTTGAAACGGCAATGCTTCGAGGAAACGTGAAGCCATCAAACCAATAGCGGTTCCCTCACCTCTCCCGATCATCCTCATCGCGATCCTCGTCGGCTTCCACAGTGGGGATGGCGTAGCGGCCGGAGAACCAGCGCTGGAGATCCACATCGGCACAGCGCTTTGAACAGAACGGCTTGAATTCCGCCTGAGTGGGTTTGCCGCAAATCGGGCATTTGCCGAGAGAGGCTTTAGGCGTGTTCTCATTGGCCGGGTCCATGGACGAATTCCTCCCCTCGCCGCTCAGGCCGCGTTGAGCCAGGTAAAGCGCACTGGAAAACCCTCGCCATCGAGCAACGACACGGTCTCGTAGAGCGGCAATCCGACGACGTTGGTGTAGGAGCCGACGATCTTGATCACGAAGGTGCCCGCGAACCCCTGGATCGCGTAGCCGCCGGCCTTACCGCGCCATTCGCCCGAAGCGAGATACCGCTCCAGCTCCTCGCGGGACAGCCGCTTGAAGCGGACACGTGTTTCTACAAGGCGCTCGCGGATCGTGTCCTTGGGCGTCACAAGGCAGATCGATGTGTAGACGCGGTGTGCGCGGCCGGAGAGCAGGCGCAGACACGAGGCGGCCTCATCGACGACCTCGGCCTTCGGCAAGATGCGCCCGCCCGCGAACACGACCGTATCGGCGGACAGGATATAGGCATCCTTGAGTTCGTCGCGGCTCCTCGCCGTTTTGCGCGCGACCTCGGCCTTCGCGCGGGCAAGGCGTCGAGCCAGATCCTTTGCGGATTCGCGTTTGAGAGGGGTTTCGTCCGCATCTGCCGGCAGCAGGACATCGGGCTCGATCCCGGCCTGCTGCAATAATGCAAGCCGACGCGGCGAAGCGGAGGCTAGAACGAGCTTAGGCCGCCAACTTGAGGACGATGTCTCGGAAAGGGCCGTCACATCCATCTCCACGCTAGAGCTTGATAGAACAAGCCCATGTTGTGTTCCACCTCCACCGCGGTGGAGGTTAAGCCTTGTCATCCGGAGCCGTCGCCGACTGCTGCTCGGGTTCGATCTTCCCGGCCATATGCAATCTGTCGAGCTTACGATAGCGCGTCACGCTCACCGGGATCGTCAGGAGGATCGCAACCGCGGAGACAGCCAGCATTTCGAACGGAAAGCTGACCAACAGGCCGAAGGCAGCGACGGACAGCACGAAGATCGGAAGAACCAACTGCCGTGGAACGTACTTGCCCATGGTTTTACCCGAGTAGACCGGGATGGTGGAGACCATGAGGAAGGCGATGCCGAGCAGATATAGAAGAACGACGGGCGCCGCTGCCACCCCTACGACAGGGACGCCGAGGAAGGACAAATAGAGCGGGAGGAGCGAGGTCAGCGCGCCCGCCGGAGCCGGAAGGCCCGTAAAAAAGTTCTTCTTCCATTCCGGGCGGTTCGGATCGTCCAGCATCACGTTGAAGCGGGCGAGGCGCAGAGCCATGGCAATGGCGAAGACAAGAACGGTGATCCAGCCGATCGCCTTCAACTCGTGAAGAACGAAGCTGTAGAGGATCAGCGCCGGAGTCACCCCGAAATTAACGAAATCGGCCAGCGAATCGAGTTCCGCCCCGAAGCGGGTCGTGCCTTTCAACAACCGCGCCACGCGGCCGTCGATGCCGTCGAGAAAGGCCGCGATCACGATGGCGATCACCGCGGGCTCAAACCGCCCCTCGTAAGCCAGCCGGATCGCCGTCAGGCCGAGGCAGAGCGCGATCAGGGTGATGATGTTTGGCGCGATGACGCGAAACGGCACCGGCTTGAACAGCCGCTTGCGCGGCTCATGCTCATCGGGCGCGAAGGGGGGAAAGAGATCGCTCATGACACAAAGAGTAGGAGCGCCGCAGCAAAGCGGCAAGGAGTCCTAGCCGACATGATATTGGCGGGCGGGTTCGGTGGCGTTCAAATCGGCCAGCACGGTCTCGCCTGCGACAGCGGTCTGCCCCAGACCTACGAGAACCTGGGCGTTCAGCGGCAGATAGATATCGAGACGCGAACCAAAGCGGATGAGGCCGAAGCGCTCTCCGGGGCTCAGCTTGTCTCCCACCTTGACGAACGACACGATACGGCGGGCAACGAGGCCCGCGATCTGCACGACGCCGATCTTGGTGCCGTTGGTTTCGATGACGAGGGCGTTACGCTCGTTGTCGTCGCTGGCCTTGTCGAGCTCGGCATTGAGGAAGAGACCGGGCGTGTAGAGGATCTGCGTAATGCGACCTTCGACCGGCGAGCGGTTCACGTGGCAATCGAACACGTTCATGAAAACCGATACGCGGGTCATCGGCTCCTGCGGCAACTCGAGCTCCGCAGGGGGCACTGCCGTCATGATCAAGCTCACACGGCCGTCGGCCGGGGACACGACGAGACCCTGGCGGATAGGCGTCACGCGGGCCGGATCACGGAAGAAATAGCAGATCCAGGTGGTGATGATGGCGCCGATCCAGGCCAGCGGCGACCAGAGCCAGCCAACGAAGAAGGTCGCAATCAACCCGATGAGGATGAAAGGATAACCCTCTTTATGGATCGGGACGACGATACGGCGGATCGAATCCAAAATACCGGACATGCTTATATCCTTATTGACGTGAGAGGCGGGATGGCAGGGGCCGAGCTTCCCGTCAACCCATCACGCTTTCGGGCTCTGCCCGGACGACCTCCGCTTCCTCAGCGCGCTTGAGGGTCTCTCGCGCCTCGTCGGCCTCGCGCTGGCGGTTCCACATGGCCGCATAGACCCCGCGGGAATCGAGAAGCTGCGAATGGGTTCCGCGCTCCACGATCCGGCCTTGATCGAGCACGATGATCTCATCCGCGCCGATCACGGTGGACAGGCGATGGGCGATAACAAGCGTCGTGCGCCCACGGCTGACGCGATCCAGGGCATCCTGAATTTCCTTCTCCGTGAAGGAATCCAGAGCCGAGGTAGCCTCGTCGAGGACGAGGACTGGCGGGCCCTTCAGGATGGTGCGGGCAATCGCGACACGCTGTTTCTCGCCGCCCGACAGTTTCAGGCCGCGCTCGCCGACGGGGGTGTCATACCCTTCCGGCAGGTGACTGATGAAACGGTCGATCTGCGCGAGGCGCGCAGCCTCTCTTACCTCTTCATCGCTCGCATCCCAGCGCCCGTATTGGACGTTATAGCCGATGGTGTCGTTGAACAGCACGGTATCCTGCGGAACCATGCCGATCACCTTGCGAAGGCTCACCTGCTGCACGTCGGCGATGTTCTGGCCGTCGATGAGGATGCGGCCGTTATCCGGCTCGTAGAAGCGGAACAGCAGCCGCGAGATGGTGGACTTGCCGGCGCCGGACGGCCCGACGATGGCGACGGTATGCCCGGCGGGGACATCGAACGAGATGCCTTTGAGGATCTCGCGTTCGGGGACATAGGAGAAGTGCACGTCTTCGAAACGCACATTCGCCTGACCGATTTCGAGCGCCTTCGCACCGGGCTTATCCTGGATCTCCGGGTTACGCTCGATGATTTTGAACATGTCGTCGATATCGATGAGCGCCTGTTTGATCTCGCGATAGAGCATGCCCATGAAGTTCAGCGGAATGTAGAGCTGAACCAGCATGGCGTTGACGAGAACGAAGCTGCCGATACTCGCATGGCCCGCCACGATATCGCGAACCGCGAGCACCATCACAATCGCCATGCCGATGGAGAAGATGACCGCCTGACCGGCGTTGAGCACGGCGAGCGAGGTATAGGTCTGGGTCGAGGCTTTCTCGTACCGCTCCATGGAGCGGTCGTAACGCTCCGCTTCGCGCCTCTCGGCGCCGAAGTATTTCACCGTCTCATAGTTCAAAAGAGAATCCACCGCCTTGGTATTGGCGTCCGTGTCAGATTCATTCATCCGCCTGCGGATGGAAATCCGCCACTCGGTGGCTTGGTAGGTGTAGCCGAGATAAACGACGACCATGGTCAGAACGACGGCCGAATAGATCCAATCGAACTCCCAGGCGAGAATGCCGAGGACGAGCAGGAACTCGACGACGGTCGGAATGAGCGTCAGCACCACGAGGCGCGACAATTCCTCGATTCCCTCGCGCCCGCGCTCCAGAACCCGGGTCAGACCGCCGGTCTTGCGCTCCAGATGGAAGCGCAGGGACAGGCGATGCATGTGCTCGAAGGTTTGCAGGGCGAGTTTACGCACCGCATGCATGGCGACCTTCGCGAACAGACCGTCGCGCACCTGCGTCAGCACCGCCATCAGGACGCGGGTCAATCCGTAGATCACCGTCAAAAGGATGGGAGCGCGCCAGAGCCACGCCCCTTCGGTCACCGCGACCGCCTCCTGCCCGCCATGTCCGGTCACAGCCACAAGCGCGTCCGTCGCCCATTTGAAGGCGAAGGGTGTCACCATGGTCACGCCCTTGGCGACGAGCAACAACCCGAAGGCCAGGAAGACCCGCCTCTGCAAATCGGCCCGGCCGTGCGGCCAAAGGTAGGGCCAAAGCTTTGTGATGGTCGCGACCAAGCCAGGGGGCTTCGGGGCAGGATGGCGCGCCGAAGTAGAGGCTGTGAAGGGGGGCATACTTTAGAATCCGGTCAATGAGTTGGACCGGATATAAGGGATCGCGCGGATGAATTCACCTTTTTAAGGTTGCCCTCAGGGCGTCTTATCGGCCTGATTTGAAGGCAGCACGAAAATCTGACCTGGATAGATCAGGTCCGGGTTGCGAATTTGGTCCTGGTTCGCATTGTAGATCACCGTGAACCGGTTGCCTTCGCCATAGGTGCGACGGCTGATGCGCCACAGATTGTCGCCGCGCGAGACGATGGCCGTTGTCACGTCCGGAATGACGACCGTGCCCGGAGGAAGCGCCTTGGTGTCCGTAGCCGCACCTGTGGACGCGCTGTTTGCTGCCAGGCCCGGGGTCTGCTGAGCGGTCTGGCTCGGCGTCTGCGAACCACCGGGCGTCGCCGGCGAGGCGGGTGCGGGTTCGGTGGCCGCCATTTGCGCGGGCGGGACTGTAAACGGCACTTCAGCGCGAGATTTAACGGCTCCTGAAACCGGATCGACATCATCGAGACGAACACGGTAATCGCCAGGTTTCATGCCTCGACCGATTGCGAATGAAACTTTGCCGTCCCCACCCGCACCGCCCGGAGCGATGAACGTATCGTTGAGATAGAGACGAACTGTCGCTCCCGGAGCGGCCTCTCCAGAGACGAAAAGACGGCCGCTATCCTCGGTTTCGACGGTCGCTATCTTGATCTCCGGGCGTGGCCCGGCAGCTTGAACAGGCGGCTTTTCCGGAGTTTCCTGTGCCTGCGGTGGCGCTGGGACAGCCGCTTCCTTGTTCTGCTTGTTTTCCGGCGGCTCCGGGTTCGAGAGCAGAACCGTGGGCTTATCCGGCGCGGTCAGGGCCACCAGGGGGCGCGACCCGCCATTGACGACCACGGTCACGCTTTCGTGAGAGCGCTGACGCGCGCCGTCCGGGGCGATGGATTGCAGGATGATCTGATGGGAGCCGTGGGGCAGCGGCGGCGGAACGAGCGCAAACAGCCCAGACGCATCGGCCACGGCACGTGCATGGACCTGCTCGTTACGCAGGAGTTCGATGGTCGCTCCCGGCGCGGCGCGGCCGGCGATGACGGTATCACCGTCCGGCTCGACCCGAACGACGTCGAAGGAAGGCAAGATCACAGGTTCGGAAGGCTTCTCTGCCGCCTTCTGCGGCTCGGCTGGAGTCCTTTCCGGGGTCTTGGTGGCCTGCTGAGGTGCAGCCGGCTGCGGCGCCACCGGCGCCTGCGACTTCACGTCCTCTACGACAGGAGGCCTGCCCGTGGGATCCCAGGCCAACATGCCTATCAACACCGCAACGACCAAAATCGCCGCCGCGCCGAGAGCGAAAAAGGTCCCCCTACCCTGTCCCTGGTTCGCCATGAAGCCTTTTCTCAACCGTGGCACTTTCGTCCATTTAAACCGTTTATCTTTCAAAAGGCTACGGCCATAAGGGAAGATAAAGATGTTTTACGAATCGGAGCAGAAATTTCCGCGCTCCCCGGATTTGTCGATGCCTGCTATCCGTTCCATTTGTGTCTATTGTGGCTCCGGCTTCGGAGACGACCCGGTTTTTGCTGAAAGCGCCGCCGAACTAGGCCGCGCAATGGCCAAGCAGAATATCAGTCTCGTCTATGGCGGAGGCAATGTGGGCCTCATGGGCACGGTCGCCCATTCAGTGCTCGAGCATGGCGGCTACGTCACCGGCATCATCCCGGAGTTCCTGAAATCGCGTGAAAAGCTTTTGGAGAATGTGCAGGAGACCATCGTGGTTCCCGACATGCATACGCGCAAGCGGCTGATGTTCGAGAAAGCAGACGCTTTTGTGGCGATGCCGGGCGGCATCGGAACGCTGGAAGAACTCGTCGAGCAGATGACCTGGTCCCAACTCGGCCAGCATACGAAGCCGATCCTTATGCTCAGCATCAACAGCTTCTGGAAGCCGCTCCTCGGCCTCATCGCCCACATGCGCGAGCAGGGCTTCATCCGTCCGGGACTGGAGTTGAACTACCTGGTGGCAGAGCAGACCAAAGACGTCATCCCCATGCTCGAAGCCTCAGCCCGCCGCCTTGGCGTGGTTGCCAACGAAGAGCTGATCGAAGAGCGGTTCTGAGCGCACCGTCATTCCGGGGCGCCGCAGGCGAGCCCGGAACCCAGACCCGCCAGCGTTTCCTGATGAGACGTGACCCTGGTCTCGCCTTCCTGAACCGGTGCGGCTCTGGGTTCCGTGCTCCGTTGCGCGGCCCCGGAATGACGGGAAGCATTTACAAAGCCGCCCCGCTCTTCAAGAGCTTGTACGTCATCGAGTCCGTCAACGCTTGGAACGAAGCGTCTATGATGTTGGCTGAGACGCCAATAGTGGTCCAGCGGTCCTTCGCACCATCCGCGAACTCTATGAGCACGCGCGTCACCGCATCCGATCCGCCTTGATAGATGCGGACCTTATAGTCGATCAGTTCGAGATCCTGGATGAGATCCTGATACTTGCCGAGATCCTTGCGCAAGGCGACGTCGAGCGCATTGACGGGGCCGTTGCCTTCCGCCGCCGAGATCATCACCTCATCTCCAACGCGCACTTTCACGATGGCTTCGGAATCCGTGACAAGCTCGCCGAGTGCGTTGTAACGGCGCTCCACATTCACAGAGAAGCGCTCCACATCGAAGAAGGCAGGCACTTCGCCGAGCATACGTTTGACGAGTACGTAGAACGACGCATCCGCACCCTCGAAAGCGAAGCCCTCCGCTTCTTTGCGTTTCACCTCGTCGAGCACTTTCCCGACACGCGGATCGTCCTTGGCGAGATCGAAACCGAGACGTTTCAACTCGGACAGGATATTCGAGCGTCCGCCCTGATCGGACACCAGAACCCTGCGCTCGTTACCGACCGTTTCCGGCTCCACATGCTCATAAGTGCGTGGATCTTTCAGGACGGCGGACGCATGGATACCCGCCTTTGTGGCAAAGGCGCTCGCGCCGACGAAAGGCGAGTGGCGGTTGGGCTGACGGTTGAGGATTTCATCCACCTGCCGCGACACATGAGTGAGCTGTCCCAGCGCCTCTTCCGACACACCGAGATCGAAACGTTCGGCATAGCCATTCTTCAATTTCAACGCGCCAATGAGTGTCACGAGATTGGCGTTGCCGCAGCGCTCGCCGAGTCCGTTCAACGTGCCTTGGATATGTCGCGCACCCGACTCGACGGCCGCCAGCGAATTGGCGACCGCGCAACCGCAATCGTCATGCGTGTGAACGCCGAGATTTTCACCCGGCACCGTCTTGGTCACCTTGCTGACGATGGCACTAACTTCATGCGGCAGCGTGCCGCCGTTCGTGTCACACAACACGACCCAGCGCGCACCCGCGTCATACGCGGTCTTTGCGCAAGCGAGTGCGTATTGAGGATTGGCCTTGTAGCCGTCGAAGAAGTGCTCGCAATCGACGATGACCTCGCGACCCTTCTCGCGCGCCGCCGTGACGCTGTCTTGGATGCCGGCGAGGTTTTCTTCCAGAGTCGTTTCCAACGCCACATGGACATGATAATCCCACGCCTTCGCGACAAAGGTGATCGCATCCGCCTCCGCTTCGAGTAGAGCAGCGACGCCAGGATCGTTCGAGACCGAACGCCCCGCGCGCTTCGTCATGCCGAAAGCCGTGAACTTCGCTTTCGTCGTGCGCTTTTCGGAAAAGAAAGTCGTATCGAGCGGATTCGCCCCGGGATAACCGCCTTCGACATAGTCGATGCCGAGCTTGTCCAGGAGCGTCGCGATCGCGCGCTTGTCTTCGAGGGAGAAATCGACGCCCGTGGTCTGGGCCCCGTCCCTTAGAGTCGTGTCGAAAAGGTAGATGCGCTCGCGGCTCATGATGAAACCTTTCCGTCTTCCTTGGATGCGAAGCGCTTTTCCATGGTTGTGTTGGCAAGCCACTCGTCATCGAGCGGCACGGTGTTGCGACGTTGCGCCTGAAAGCCGCGTTGCCGGAAGAACGGCTCGGCATTGTCGCTGACATCAGCCGTCAACCGTTCGGCACCGCGCGCGCCGGCGAGCTTCTCGAGCGCCTCGTAAAGCATGGAGCCGACTCCCTGCCCGGCGACTGCCGGATGCACGTAAAGCAGCTCGATATGATCCGCCCCTTTGAGCGAAATGAACCCGACCGGCGATCCGTCCATGGTCGCGATCAGGGTCAGACCTTCGGCGAGGCGCTGCGCGAAACTCTCTTCTTCGGCCTGCGCAGCCCAGGCTTCGCGCTGACCTTCGCTGTAGTCGTCCGCCGCCAGTTCCTCGATGCTCGCCTGAAAGATCTCCGCGAGTGTCGCCACATCGGACGGCAGGAACGGGCGAAGCGCGGGTTTGGGTAAAGCCTGTCCCATTATCGCGCGACCTCCCATGTGGTCGTGCCATCCTTGCTGTCCTTCACGACAACGCCGGAAGCGGCGAGTTCGTCGCGGATCCGGTCGGACTCGGCCCAGTTCTTCGAGGCGCGCGCTTCCTTGCGTGCAACGAGCAAGGCTTCGATGCGCATAGCATCGATCTTCGCGCCGCGTTGTTTGCGTGCGTGCCATGCCTCCGCACTGTCCGACAGAAAGCCGAGAGCGCGCAGGTTCGCGACAAGCTCCGTGGATGCACCACTGCTATCCAGAGCATGAAGCTCCGCCAGCATTTTCGGCGTGTTGAGATCGTCGCCGAGCGCTTCGATCACCGCATCACTGAAGGCCGCCGATGCGCTCGCGCCTGCAAGGGCATACCAGCGGTCGAGGATCTTTTCGCTTTCCTCCAACCCCTTCACCGTCCAGTCGATAGGCTGGCGGTAATGGGTGCGGAGCATGTTGAAGCGCAGCACCTCACCCGGCCAGTCCTTGAGCAGATCGTGGATGGTGAAGAAATTGCCGAGCGATTTCGACATCTTCTCGCTTTCCACCTGCAGGAAGCCGTTATGCATCCAAACATTGGCCATGCGCTGCATATCGAAAGCGCAGCAGGATTGCGCGATTTCGTTCTCGTGGTGTGGAAACACGAGATCGATGCCGCCGCCGTGAATGTCGAAGGTCTCGCGCTCAGACGGGTCCTTGCAGGTGAGACGGGTCTCAAAAGCCTGCACCAGATGCTTCCACGCCATGGCCGAGCATTCGATGTGCCACCCCGGGCGACCGGGCGTCTTGATGCCACCGGGAGACGGCCACGCAGGATCCTGCGGGCCGGAGGGCTTCCACAGAACGAAATCCATCGGATCGTGTTTGTAGGGAGCGACATCGACACGCGCGCCGGAGAGCAGATCGTCGAGCGAGCGCTTCGAGAACGCGCCGTATTTCGGCACGTTCGGCAGGTTCCGCATGGCGCCGACACTGAACAGCACGTGCTCTTCCGCCACATAAGCCACGCCGCGCGCGATCAACCGGTCGATGATCATGCGCATTTCTTCGATATGCTCGGTGGCGCGCGGTTCGACGAAGCGCGGCGGCTGGCCGGGCTCGTTCACGTCGTCCGGCATCAGCACGCCGAGTGCGCGAATATCCGCATGAAACTGCTCTTCGGTCTTTCGCGTCACAACGCGGATTGCATCGTTGTGCGGAAGATCCGGGTAGTCCCGGACGGCACGCGCGTTGATCTTGTCATCCACGTCCGTGATGTTGCGGACATACGTGACTGCGCCCTCGCCATAGACGTGACGCAACAATCGAAACAACACATCGAAAACGATGATCGGGCGCGCATTGCCGATATGCGCATAATCGTAGACGGTCGGGCCGCAGACGTAGAGGCGCACGTTCCTGGGATCGATCGGGACGAAATCGTCCTTCGACCGGGTCAACGTGTTGTGGAACCGCAAGGTAGGCGTCATGAAACCAAGTCCCTTCAGGCCGCTGGCCAGAGGGGAGTTTCGATCCTGAATTGAGAACGAGACGGCCCTAGCCAGCGTTGTGCGCTAGCTGCAAATAATCCCGGAGATGAGGATCGCTGCCGTGTTCATGGGATGATCAATGCCTTTTCGGCCCTCGCCCGTCAAGCGGGACTTTGGACGCGTGCCGCCTCGCTCCTCCAAAGGGCGTTAGCGGTTTTTTCACCGCTCTTCGCCACAATCCGGTCACGTTCCAGTTCCGGGTACATCTCCATGCGTCGTGCGTTCGCCGTGCTCAGCCTTTGCGTAGGCCTTTCTTCAACCGCCCTGTCAGCCTCCGAAGCGACATTCATCGTGCCGGCGAACGACGGTTACGGCATTGCCGAGTGCATGACCGGCGGCCTCGCCTGCGGCAAGATGGTGGCCGACAGCTGGTGCGAGGCTCAGGGCTACGCGAAAGCGGTCTCGTTCCGCGAAATCCAGCCGGAAGAGACCACCGGTTCGGTTCAAAAAGTGGCGAGCGCCCCTAAACCCGCTCCTATAGCGATCGTCTGCACAAACTAGCTCTTCAACCAATCGGCGCATTTCGGAGCATCGCCACTGCTCCCCCACGGGGCGAGAGGCACGCTGGATGTGGAGTTTTTGGGCGAACCCTCGATGGGCCGGTCCGAATAGACCATGTAAACCAGGGTATTCCGCCTGGCGTCGCAGCCGCGCACGATGTGCATGCGTTTGAAGATCAGGGAGCGGCGCTCACTGAAAACCACATCACCCTGCGTGAAACGCTCCTTGAAGCGAATGGGGCCGACCTGACGGCACGACAGCGAAATGTCCGAAACCTGCTCGGCCAAGCCCAGCGTGCCGGAAACGCCACCCTTTTCAGGGGTCGTGTAATGGCAGGCCACGCCCTCCACGACCGGATCGTCGAGGCCATAGACCGCGAGCTTGTCGTTAGGGGTCAGCGCGCGCCAGACAGTCGATTTCCTGAAAATCAGATCAGGCTCCTGCGCGGAGGCGGCGCTTGCCGCTCCCATCAGCAGTGCGAGAGCAAGGACTATTCGGGCGAACATCGATCGGGCTCCTGTCATCCCACCAGATGTGGGGAGATCTTGTCCGTTTGACGAGGGTCATTCAGGATGATGGCAGCAGACGCAGATCTTGTTGCCGTCAGGGTCGCGGAAATACGCTCCGTAATAATTCTCGTGATATTGCGGCCTTAGCCCCGGCGACCCCTCATCCGTCCCGCCCCCGGCGATGGCTGCGGCGTGACACGCCGTCACCACCGCCCGATTCGGCGCCAGAAACGCCACCATGGCACCGTTTCCAGAGACCGCCTCTCCTCCATTGAAAGGGCGCACCACGAGAAAGAGCGGCCGGCCGGCCGTCGGCTTGTAGGCGAGCATGTCTTCGGTGGAAAACCAAAGGCCAAGGTCGAGAGGCGCAAAAACGCCGTCGTAAAACGACTTTGCGCGCGCCAGATTATTTGATCCCACGGTCGTATGGCTGTACATGCTTCGCACCCTAGAGCTTCACCGATGGCCAGCCTACCTCGCTTGCTTTCCGGCTGAAGCGCAAGGCAATCGTCACGCAAAGGTCGGTTTTGGCCTTAGAATGACCATCGAATTCGGCAACTGACGGCGCAGGCCTTTTGTTCTGAGCGGAATGTTAATGGCAAAGACGTCTTTCAAACGCGCTTTTCTGGCCCTCGCCGCCTTTTTCCTGGCGGGAGGAGTGGCCTTAGCACAATCTCCTGAATGTCAGCGCTACCGCGCCGAATTGGCCACGCTCGACCGTAGCGGCAGCGGGATCGACCCGAATCTGGCAGCACAGGCTCAGGCCCAGCGCACTGAAATCTCGCGCCTCATGGCCTATCACCGCTCCATCGGCTGCGAGCGCGGACCGCTCGGCTTCCTATCGGGCCCGGCTCCCGCCGAATGCGGTCCCATCGACCAGCAGATCCGGCAGATGGAAGCGTCCTATTCGCGCCTCGTAGCGCAGGCCCGGGACAGCGGAGGCGGTACCGAAATGCGTCGTCGCCAGCTTCAGGCCGCCGTCCAGCAGACCTGCGCCCTTGACCAGCCACGCGGCTTCTTCGAATCTCTCTTCGGCGCTCCCCGCCAGCCGCAGCAGCAGGTTGCTCCCGAGATGCTGGAGGAGGCTCCTCCCCAGGACCGTCCGCTCGGCGGTCGCCGTCTCGTCTGCGTGAAGACCTGCGATGGCTCCTTCTTCCCCCTGAGCAATGCGCCCACGGGACGGGAGGGCGCGGACGATATGTGCCAGGCGCTCTGCCCCGGCACGGAAACCGCCGCCTTCGCTACCTCGGGCGGCGAAGAATCGCTCGGCTATGCTGTGTCCTTGAAGGGGCAGCCTTACACGTCCCTCGCGAACGCTTTCAAATTCCGCAAGACTTTCGACGAAAGCTGCGCCTGCAAGAAGGAAGGCGATAGCTGGGCTGTGGTGCTGCGCCGCGCCGAAGGCATGCTCGATCAGAAGCGCGGAGACATGATCGTTTCGGCCGAAAAGGCGGAGGAATTGTCCCGTCCGAAGGCAGCAGCCCCTGCAAAGGGCAAGGCGGCCGACAAGAAGGCGAATGATGCTGCCGAAGCTCAAGCGGCGGAAGCCGCCGCCGCAGCACCGACCGCAAGCAGCGAATCGTCCGGTATCGGCCCACAATCCATCGAAGGCACCCGGGTGATCGGCCAGTCGGAAGGACCGAAGCGCGAAGTCGTGACGGAAGGTGGCGCGAAACGCACCGTTCGTGTCGTGGCACCGAACATCATCCCGGTGCCGGAAACGAAGACCCCTTAAGGATCAGGATCGCCGCGCCCCCCTGCGCGGCGACCTTCTCTCAGGTCAGCGGAATCATGACAGCCTTGCGGTAGGCAGGCCGCTCTTTGAGCCGCTCATACCACGCCGCCATGTGCGGCAAGGCCGGGCGCTCGATCGGCATCTCGAACCACGCATAGGCATAGCAACCGATTGGAAAGTCGCCTATTCCGAGTTGATCGCCGGAGAGGAACGGCTTTTGAGCAAGAGCCGCGTCTACGATCTTGAAAAGACCGCCGCAGATCTTCAATGCCTTATCGAGAGCAGCCATGTCTTTCTGCTCGGGCGAAAAACGGACGATGTTCCAGAAGACATCGCGAAACGGAAGCGCGACGGACGAGGTCGCCCAATCCATCCATTTATCGGCGCTCGCCCGCTCAGGAACATCGCGTGGATAGAGCGTGCCGTCGCCATATTTGGCGGCGAAATAGCGGACAATCGCGTTCGATTCCCAGAGAACGAAGTCGCCGTCCTTGATGCACGGCACCAACCCATTCGGGTTCATGGCGCGATATTCAGGGTCGTTCACGACACCGAACGATCCGCCGGCATTGATGTGCTCGAACGGAACGCCCAGTTCCTCGGCGCACCAGAGCACCTTCTTCACATTGGTCGAATTTCCCCGGCCCCAGATCGTCAGCATCGAAATCTCTCCAGTTTGAATGGGCGACGACTATCAGGCCGACTGACCCGACAACCTCGCCTTCGCCTTCTCCGGCCCAATGAGCGGCAATAACGCCGCAAGCTCGGGACCGTGTTCGAGACCGGTGAGTGCAAGACGCAAGGGCATGAACAAGGCCTTGCCCTTCAAACCCGTCTCGGCCTTCACGGCCTCCGTCCAGGCCTTCCACGTGGAGACATCCCATGGCGCGGATGGGAGCAACTTAAGAGCAACCTCGGTGAAACCCTTGTCCACGATGACAGGCGACAGGGGGCCCTGAACCACCGTCCACCACTGCTTGGCCTCGGGCAGTCTCGTCAGATTGGTACGAACCGCGAGCCAGAATGCTTCATCGCCATCGATGCCGAGCTTCTTGAGCCGGTCGCGAGCCTTCTCGTAAGGCATCTCGTGAACGAGCCGCGCATTCAACTGATCGAGCTCGTGCTCATCGAACTTGGCGGGCGCGCGCGAAATGTGAGTGAAATCGATGAGGCTCGCGAGTTCATTGAGGTCGGCGACGGGCCGCACCGATTCCGCCGTGCCGACGAGGACTGCAAGAGCCGCTACGGCAAGCGGCTCCATGCCCGCTTCACGCAGGCTCGTCAGCGAGAGATGGCCGAGGCGCTTGGAGAGCCCCTCCCCGCTCGCAGTCGTGAGCAGGTTGATGTGCCCGAAGAGCGGCAGATGCGTGCCGAGCGCTTCGAAAATCTGGATCTGCACCGCCGTGTTGGTGACGTGGTCCTCGCCCCGGATCACGTGAGAAATCTTGAGATCCACGTCATCGACGATGGATGGCAATGTGTAGAGATAGGTGCCATCCTCACGCACCAAAATCGGATCGGACAACGAACTGCAATCCACATGGCTTTCGCCACGGACCATGTCGGTCCAATGGATAACGCGGTGGTCGAGACGGAAGCGCCAATGGGGTTTGCGTCCCTCGGCTTCGAGCTTTTCCCGCTCCTCTTCCGTGAGTTTGAGAGCCGCGCGATCATAGATCGGCGGAAGCCCGCGTGCGAGCTGGCGCTTGCGGCGAAATTCCAGTTCCTCTGCGGTCTCGTAGCAAGGATAGAGACGCCCGCCATTCCGTAACTTGTCCGCGGCTTCGTCGTAGAGCTCCACGCGTTCTGACTGGCGCACCACGATGTCCGGCGGCGTGCCGAGCCAGGCCAGATCGACCTCGGTCGCATCGGCATATTCGCGTTTGGAGCGCACGAGATCGGTATCGTCGAAGCGCAGAACGAACACGCCGCCTTCGCGACGGGCGAAAAGCGCGTTCATCAATGCCTGACGGGCATTGCCGATATGGATGAGCCCGGTCGGAGACGGGGCGAAGCGAACGATTGGCTTGGACATGAAATCCCTATGACAAAGGGTCTTGCGAGATGCAATGGACGAAGCGGCGGCTAGAGTTTGATCGCTTCAGATTGAAACATGATCAAACTCTAGTTCTTTTGATGCCGCATGATCCGGGCGAACAACCGGTTTCCACTTGTTCTGATCATTCTCTACACGTCGATAACGGCTTGTCGTGACTTCAAACCGGGCACGCTCTCGTCGATTTCGAGTGCGGCGCGACCATCGTCCCGGAACCGATTGACGATCGGATAACGGCGGTCACGGCCGAAGCTTCTGCGGGTGACTTTGACCCCCGGTGCCGATTGTCGACGCTTGTATTCGGCGAGGTAGAGAAGGCGCTCGATCTTCTTCACGGTATCGAGGTCGTGGCCCTTGGCGACAATTTCCGCGACCCGCATCTCATGCTCGACGAGGCATTCCAGAATATCGTCGAGAACGGGATAGGGCGGCAGCGAATCTTCGTCCTTCTGGTTCTCGCGGAGTTCTGCGCTCGGCGGCTTGGTGATGATACGCTCCGGGATCAGGACCCCATCCGGCCCGAGCGCCCCCTTCGGCTTCCAGCGATTACGCAGAGTGGACAGGCCGAAGACCTCCATCTTGTAGATGTCCTTGATCGGGTTGAACCCACCGTTCATGTCGCCGTAGAGCGTGGCGTAGCCGACCGACATTTCGGACTTGTTGCCCGTGGTCACCACCATCGATCCGAACTTGTTCGAGGCCGACATGAGGATCGTCCCGCGCGTACGGCTCTGGAGATTCTCTTCCGTGATGTCGCGCGGACGCCCGGCGAAGAGCGGCTGAAGGATCGTCTCGAAGCCCTCGACCGCGTCCGCAATGGGCAGCACGTCGTAGCGGATGCCCAGCGCCTTGGCACAGGCAGCGGCGTCCGTGAGCGA
Source organism: Microvirga sp. 2MCAF38 (assembly GCF_052115485.1). Taxonomy (NCBI): domain Bacteria; kingdom Pseudomonadati; phylum Pseudomonadota; class Alphaproteobacteria; order Hyphomicrobiales; family Methylobacteriaceae; genus Microvirga; species Microvirga sp. 2MCAF38. The sequence continues at coordinate 345,918 of NZ_JBFRGU010000001.1, forward strand.
GTCCGAGGATGTATAGCGATAGGGCATCATGATTGCGTGGACGCGCTCAGGCCCCAGCGCATCCACCGCCATGGCGGCGCAAAGAGCGGAATCGATACCGCCTGAAAGACCCAGAACCACACCGGGGAAGCGGTTCTTCTCCACGTAGTCGCGAAGTCCGAGCACACAGGCCGCGTAATCGGCCTCCTGCCCCTCCTCGATGGTCTCCTTCGGAGCCTCGACGCAGGTCCAGCCCTCGCCCTTGCGTTCCCAAATCGTCAGGGCAACCAACTCCTGAAAGGCGGGCAACTGGCACACGAGCGATGAATCGGCATCGAGAACGAAGGACGCCCCGTCGAAGACCAACTCATCCTGGCCGCCGACGGCGTTGAGATAGATGAGCGGCAACTCGCTTTCGGTCACGCGTGCGGCCGCGATGTTGAAGCGCTCCTCGCTCTTGTCGCGCCAATAGGGCGAACCGTTCGGGACCAGGAGAATCTCAGCACCGGTCTCCGTGAGGCATTCCACAACCTCCTCACCCCAGATATCTTCGCAGATCGGGAGGCCGAGCCGAATGCCACGAAAATTTACCGGCCCGGCGAGCTCGCCCGCATCGAAAATGCGCTTCTCGTCGAAGACCCCATAATTCGGCAAATCCGCTTTGAAGCGGATCGATGCTATCTGTCCTTCGTCCAGCAACGCATACGCGTTGTAGAGACAGTCGTTCTCCTTCCACGGCAGGCCCACCAGCATCGCCGGGCCGCCATCGGCGGTCTCCCTGGCAAGGCGCGTCAGTGCGAGGCGGCAGGCGTCCTGAAAGGACGGCTTGAGAACAAGGTCCTCAGCCGGATAGCCGGCAAGGAAAAGCTCGGAGAACATGACGATATCGGCACCGAGCCGGGCAGCCTCGGTCCGGGCGGCGCGCGCCTTCGCCTCATTCCCCTCCACATCACCAACGATTGGGTTGAGTTGCGCGAGGGCGATCTTGAAAGTGTTCTTGAGCGAATTCTTGGTCATAGCAAAGCGCATGTAGCGCGCGCTCCATTTCACAACAACACGTCATAAGGGTCTTGAACGAGCTTGAGAAGCCAGTCGAAGGCACGACAGGACTTCCATGGCGGCATGAGAAGCACAGCCGCCCATAAATCAAGATAAGCAGAAGATCAGACGGAGATCGTAACGATACGTTTTCGAGGAACAGATCACAGCCTAGCTCGTTGTCACCCCACAAACTAGACAGGAGATCAAAATGTTGCGCGGCGGACTTCTCTGGCTGATCGGCATTCCCCTGCCGATTATTCTTATTCTCTTCTTCATGGGCTACTTAAGTTGAGCCTATGATCGCATAAAACTCGCCTGATAACGAAAAAGGGCGCCAGCGGCGCCCTTTTCCCATTCAGATGACTGTCGCGTTCACTCGGCTGCCTCGACTGCCGGACGCTCACGCGATTGATGCTCGCGCTTGATGAGTTCGGCGGTGAGGAACGCGATTTCCAGCGCCTGTTCCGCATTGAGGCGCGGATCGCAATAGGTGTGGTAGCGATCGCTCAGATCGTCGTCCGTCAGGGCGCGCGCGCCGCCCGTGCACTCGGTGACGTTCTTGCCGGTCATTTCCAGATGGATGCCGCCCGCATGCGTGCCTTCCGCCTGATGAACGGCGAAGAAGTCGCGGACCTCGCCCATGACGCGCTCGAAGGGCCGCGTCTTGTAGCCGGAAGCCGCCTTGATCGTGTTGCCATGCATGGGATCGCAGGACCACACGACCGTGCGTCCTTCCCGTTTCACAGCGCGAACGAGAGCCGGAAGATTCTCGGCGACCTTGTCCGAACCGAAGCGGGCGATGAGCGTCAGCCGGCCAGGCTCGTCCTCCGGATTCAAGAGATCGATGAGCCGGATCAGATCGTCGGGTTTCAGCGACGGGCCGCATTTCAGGCCGATCGGGTTCTTGATGCCGCGCATGTATTCCACATGCGCGTGGTCGCTCTGGCGCGTGCGGTCGCCGATCCAGAGCATGTGCCCGGAGGTGGCATACCAATCGCCGGTCGTGGAATCCACGCGGGTCATCGCCTGCTCGTAGCCGAGCAGCAGAGCCTCGTGACTGGTATAGAAATCCGTCGTGCGCATCTCGGGATGCGTCTCGGGATCGATGCCGATGGCCCGCATGAAGTCGAGGCTCTCGGTGATGCGCTCCGCAATCTCGCTGTAACGGGAGGATTGCGGCGAATCCTTTACGAAGCCCAGCATCCAGCGATGGGCGTTCTCGAGGTTCGCATAGCCACCCGTCGCGAAGGCGCGGATCAGGTTTAGCGTCGCCGCCGATTGCCGGAAGGCCATGAGCTGGCGACGCGGATCGGGAATGCGGGATTCCGGCGTAAAGGCGATATCGTTGATGATGTCGCCCCGATAGCTCGGCAGTTCGACACCGTCGACAATCTCGGTGTCGGACGAGCGGGGTTTCGCGAATTGCCCCGCAGACCGGCCGATCTTCACCACCGGCGAGGAACCGCCGAAGGTGAGGACGACCGCCATCTGCAGGAACAGGCGGAAGAAATCGCGGATATTGTCGGCGGAATGCTCGGCGAAGCTCTCGGCGCAATCCCCGCCCTGGAGCAGGAAAGCCTCGCCCTTGGCGACCTTGGCCAATTGGCGTTTCAGCTTGCGCGCCTCGCCTGCAAAAACAAGCGGCGGAAAGCCCGCGAGCTGCTGCTCGACGTTCTCGAGTGCCTCAAGGTCCGGATAGGCCGGTACCTGCTGGATCTTTTTGCTTCTCCAGCTATCAGGCGTCCACCGCTCAGTCATGACACTTACCCCGTGTCTCCAAAGTTCCCATCGCACCGCACAACGCGGGCGAACGCGCACCTATACACGAGGAAATAAAAAAGGCGAGGGCAAGGAGTGGGGCGATCTATCCTTAGCCTTACACCCTTCCTCGTGAAATTTTATTCCGCGTAGCACACCAACGCGCAACGATCGAAAATGCCATCCGGTCTCGATCGCGACCTTTCTGCCGTCCGGAAAGGCCTCGCCCCTACTCCGCCGCGACCGCTTTCTTGACCATGTAAGGCGTGCGCATGGTCACCAGTTCCTCGGCTGCTGTCGGGTGGACGGCGACGGTGCGGTCGAAATCGGCCTTGGTCGCTCCCATGGTGACGGCGATCCCCGCGAGCTGAATCATTTCGCCGGCCCCCTCCCCTACGACGTGGACGCCGACCACCTTGTCGGTGGCCTTCTCCACGATGATCTTCATCAGTACGCGGTCCTGAGAGCCGGACAGCGTCGCCTTCATAGAGCGGAACGAGGTCTTGAAGACCTCGACTTCCCCATAACGGACCTCGGCCAGGGTCTCGGTACATCCGATGACACCGATTTCGGGGGTCGAGAACACTGCCGTCGGGATCAGTGAGTGATCGACCATGGTCGGCTTATCGCCAAAGACCGTATCGGCGAAAGCGTGGCCCTCCCGGATGGCGATGGGGGTGAGATTGGCCCGATTGGTCACGTCACCGACCGCGTAGATCGAAGGGATCAGGCTCTGCGAATAGGCATCGACGACGATGGCCCCGGCCGCATCGAGGGTGACACCGACCTTCCCCAGGCCTAAGCCGTTCGTGTTTGGGCGTCGGCCCGTCGCCACCAGAACCTGATCGACATTCAGGACGGAGCCGTCAGAGAGAGTCGCGGCAATTCCGTCAGCCTGTTTGTCGAGACGTGAGACAGTCTTGGAGAGCGCGAGATTGATCCCCCGTCGAGCATAGGCGTCGCCTAGGGCATCGCGCACGTCCTCGTCGAACCCGCGCAGGAGCTTGTCGCCCCGGTGCAGCAGGGTCGTCTCGCTGCCGAGCCCGGCAAATACGCCTGCGAATTCCACCGCGATATAACCGCCGCCAATGACGAGGATCCGCTTGGGCAGGGACTTCAGGTGGAAAACTTCGTTGGAGGTGATCCCAAGCTCTCCGCCGGGAACCACGGGTTCCATGGTCGGATGCGCGCCGACGGCGACGAGGATGTAGCGGGCACGCACAAGGGTGCCGGTGTTGATGAGGCGAACCGTGTGCGGATCCTCGATCACCGCGCGGCTATCGATGATTTCGACACCGGCCTTTTCCAAGTTGGCGCGGTAGATACCCTCCAGCCGGTCGATTTCCTTGTCCTTGTTGGCGATCAGGGTCGCCCAGTCGAACTTTGCCTCCGGCACCGTCCATCCGAACCCGGCTGCTTCGTGAAACTCGTCCGAGAAGCGGCTGGCGTAGACCATCAGCTTTTTCGGGACGCAGCCCCGGATCACACAGGTACCGCCGACCCGGTATTCCTCCGCCACCATGACCTTCGCGCCGTAGCCTGCGGCGATGCGCGCGGCCCGGACACCGCCGGAGCCCCCGCCGATCACGAAAAGGTCGACGTCATAGGAACTCATGGACTTGTCTCCTAAGCATTTTCCGTAAATTGGGCGCCGGTTTCGCGTCAGAAAATGCGAGATTAAAATTAAGCATGGCGATGCTTTGCCGCCAGTAGCCATACTATGGAGGCACCGAGCGCAGAGACCCACCACCCCTGCCATGCGCCGTGCCCGATTATCGCAACAGCGACCGCGCTCGCCATCAGCGCCAGACCGAGAGCCGTGATGACGCGCGACTGCCGAGCCACGGCATCGAGCGTCAGAAAGCAGACAGCCCCTGCCAGCAAGGCCCCGATTAAACCGAGCTCCACCCAAATTTGCAGCACCGCATTATGCGGGTGCCCTACGTCCAGAAGAACGCGTCGCTCAGGCGGAACACGTTGCGCGATGCTTGTCTCGCCGAGGCGTGCGCTCGCGCCGAACCCTGCCCCCAGAATGGGATCCTCGTGGATGGCGGCATCGAAGCTGAGCCAGATATTCACCCTGTCCCGAGAATGGTTCGAGGCCATATGCTGATGCACTGAATTGGGGATGAGCCTGTCGGCCAAGGGGCCGATCACAGGCGCTATCGCGAGCGCCGCGACGATGACGATCTTCGCGAGCAGGATCGACAGGCGCGGTGCGAGCAAGGCCACAACGCATGCGAGAGCCGCGACCAGCAAGCCGAGAACCGCCGAGCCGCTGTCGGAATTGGCGACGGCGAGGCCAACGAGCGCAAGAAACGCCAATCCGAGAACCGTACCATTGCCGACCGAGCGGTAGAACCACGCCAGAATCGGCGGAAGCAAGACCATGAGAGTCAAACTCGGACGGTTGAGGATGTAGCTGTCGAAGCGCATGCCGAGCGCCTTGCGGATCTCGAGACCGGTGCGGAGATCCAACAGCATGACGAGTTGAGCGACGACCACGGCGATGGCGAGCGTCCAGAACGCCCCTTCAGTCATCCGCCGGGCCAATGTCAGGCTTAGCGTGAAGGCAAAAGCGACCGGCAGCCAGAATTCAAAGAGGACAGGAACCGACGTTTCCCGAACTTCGCTCCAGCCCAGCGACAGGAAACTCCAGCCGGCAAACGAGAGGACCGCAAGGCCGATAGGCGTACTCAACGCGCGGCGCGCCTCTTGAATGAAAACGCCAAAGCCGCCCTCGATAACGAGTGCCCCTAAGGCAAAGGCCGCGCTCAGGCCGAGAAAGAGCGGGCTGGAGCGGTGCGCGATGGTCATGCCGAGCGGCATCACCGCCAAAAGCACCATGGACACGCGCCAAAGCGCGTCCGCGACGCGCGTAGCGATTGAGGATCGGGACAGGTGAAAATGTTCGGCTGAGGCGTTCACGACTCACGTCTTAAGCGAAGGTTGAATAAGGATAAAGCCATGACTGCTTGCCGTGCGGCAGCTTCGCCGATAGGTTCCTCCCCATTAACACAAATGAAACGTTTCTGAGGAGGAAACACGATGAACATGACCGGAAAAGGTTTGTGGCGCGGTGCGCTGACGGCAGCCGTCATGGGCTTGGCTACCTCGGCCATGGCCCAGGCTGAACTCAAGGTCATGGCCCCAGCGGCTCCGGGCGGCGGCTGGGACCAAACGGCTCGCTCCATGCAGCAGGCCCTGACGCAGGCTGGCCTTGCCAAGAGCGTCCAGGTTACGAACGTTCCGGGCGCGGGCGGCTCCATCGGCATTGCGCAGTTCGTGAACGGCGCCAAGGGCGATGGCAACCAGCTCATGGTCATGGGTTACGTGATGGTGGGCGCGCTCCTCACCAACAAGTCGCCTGTCACTCTCGACCAGACGACCCCCATCGCGCGCCTGACTGGCGAATACGAGGCCATCGTCGTGCCGGCGGATTCGCCGATCAAGACCGCCAAGGATCTTGTCGCGGCCGTAAAGGCCGATCCGGCGAAGGTCACCTGGGCCGGCGGCTCGGCTGGCGGGGTGGATCATATTGCCGCGGCGCTCTTCGCCAAGGCTGCGGGCGCTGATCCGACCAAGATCAACTACATCCCGTTCTCGGGTGGCGGCGAGTCGCTCGCGGCCATCCTTGGTGGCAAGGTCACCGCTGGCATCGCCGGCTATGGCGAGTTCGAGAGCCAGATCAAGGCCGGGAAGCTTCGCCTCATCGGCTTGACGACTCCTGCATCGAAGAACACCGCCGAAATGCCGTCGCTCAAGGCGAACGGCGTCGATCTCGAGATCGCAAACTGGCGCGCCGTCGTGGCCCCTCCCGGCATCTCGGCCGACCAGAAGAAGGTTCTGACCGAGACCATCGACAAGCTCGTGAAGTCGAAGGAATGGGCTGAGATCCTGAAGCAGAAGGGCTGGGACGACGCCTACCTCTCGGGCGATGCCTTCGCCAAATTCCTGGCCGACGACCAGAACCGCACCAAGGAAGTCTTGACCTCGGTCGGACTTGTGAAGTCTTAAAAAGACGGCTCCGACATTTGAAGCTCAGGGAGCGCCGCTTTTGCGGCGCTTCTTTTTAGGAAATCGCCATGAACGTACGAACACCAAAGCGCGTCGATGTTCCAGGTCTGGTCATCGCCCTCGGCCTTCTCATCCTCGCGGGCCTGATCTGGCTGGATACGACCAGACTCGAACTCTCTTCCGTCTACGGCCTTGGCCCGAAGGCCATGCCGAGTGTCGTCGCCATCGGCCTTGCTATCCTTGCCGTCGGCAACGCCATCATGGCGGTTCGCGGCGGCCTGCCCACGCGTGACACGCTTCGCTGGACGCCCATCCTACTGATCATCGGCGGACTGGCTGCTCTCATTGCCCTGATCCATTTCGGCGGGGGCTTTATCCCCGCGACGGCCGTCCTCTTCGTCGCGACATCAGCGGCCTTCGGGCGACGCGCGCCCGTCGCCGATCTCATCATCGGCCTCGTCGCCGGCGTCGTGATTTATCTTCTCTTCTCCAAGCTCCTGACCCTGTCGCTGCCGATGGGTCCGCTTGAGCATCTGCTCTGAGGTCGGTCATGGACGCATTTTTCGCTCTCGCGCACGGCCTCACCGTCGCCATCCAGCCGATGAACATGCTCTTCGCGCTCATCGGCGTCCTGCTCGGCACCGCTGTCGGCGTTTTGCCCGGTATCGGCCCGGCGCTGACGGTGGCGCTTCTCTTGCCGATCACCTTCAAGCTCGATCCGGGCGGGTCGATCATCATGTTCGCCGGCATCTATTACGGCGGCATGTATGGCGGTTCGACCACCGCCATCCTGATCAACACCCCAGGCGAAAGCGCCTCCATGGCGACCGCGCTCGAAGGCAACAAGATGGCTAAGGCGGGTCGCGGCGGCCCGGCGCTTGCCACATCCGCCATCGGTTCCTTCGTGGCCGGTACCATCGCCACGCTCGGTCTCGCCTTCCTCGCGCCGACACTCGTCGAACTCGCGGTGAAGTTCGGGCCGGAGGATTACTTCGCGCTCATGTGCGTCGCCTTCGTGACCGTCTCGGCTACTTTCGGCGATTCGCCCGTGCGCGGTTTGACCAGCCTCTTCATCGGTCTCGCACTCGGTGTGGTCGGCATCGACAAGCTCACGGGCCAGGCCCGCATGACCTTCGGCGTGCCGGATCTTCTCGACGGGGTTGAGGTCACAACCCTGGCGGTCGGCCTCTTTGCCGTCGGCGAAGCTCTGTATGTGGCCTCGCGTCGACACATTCATGAAGAGGTGCTGGAGCCGGTGCGCGGCTCCCTATGGATGACGAAACAGGACTGGAAGCGCTCGTGGATGCCGTGGCTTCGCGGCACGGCCTTCGGCTTCCCCATAGGCGCTCTTCCGGCAGGCGGCGCGGAAATCCCGACCTTCCTGTCCTATTCCACGGAGAAGCGTCTTACGAAGTATCCGGAGGAGTTCGGGCACGGCGCCATCGAGGGCGTCGCGGGTCCGGAGGCTGCCAACAATGCCTCGGCGGCGGGAACCCTTGTTCCGCTGCTCGCCCTCGGCCTGCCGACCTCAGCGACGGCCGCGATGATGCTGGCGGGCTTCCAGCAATACGGCCTCAATCCCGGCCCGCTTCTGTTTGCGGACCGGCCCGACCTGGTCTGGGGCCTGATCGCCAGCCTGTTCATCGCCAACACGATGCTGCTGGTCCTGAACCTGCCGCTCGTGGGCTTGTGGGTTAAGCTTCTCGCCATACCGCAGCCGTGGCTCTATGCGGGCATTCTGGTTTTCGCGACCATGGGCACGATTGCCGCCAAGCCCTCGATTGTCGAGCTGGCCATGCTGGGAGTCTTCGGTGTTCTCGGCTTCCTGATGCGCCGCTTCGACTATCCCATCGCGCCGGTGGTCGTGGGCCTAATCCTCGGCCCTATCGCGGAAAGTCAGCTTCGTCGCGCGCTCTCCATCAGCCTCGGCGATCCGCTTGTGCTGGTGCAGAGCCCCATCTCGGCGACGCTGCTTGCCATCGCTGCAATCGCACTGGTGCTGCCCTTCGTGCTCCAGGGCCTCAACCGCTTCAAGGCGGAAGAGGACTAAACCAGTCCCGACAGATCCAAAAAAACAAAGGCCCGGCATTGCCGGGCCTTTTTCTTAAGCGCCTATCTCAACGCTTACTGCAATTGATGACCGCGCTTGGACATTTCCGCACGGGCGCGGATCATGATGTATTCCGCGACATTCTGCGTCCAGGTTGCCAACTCTGTGACGATATCATCGAGCAGCAGCGGCTGGATTTGAACGTATTTTACACCGGTGGGCGACTTGTAGAAGGCCGAGACCTCCTTGAGTTCGGCCTCTGTCAGGCGGATGGCAAAGGCCTTCGCTGCCGTCTCGACCATCTTTTGCTTTTGCAGCTCGAGTTCGGGCTTCAGCATCTCGACGACGTCATCGAGATCCTTTTTGACCTCGGGACGGGTCACGTTCATCTGCTGCAATTGAGCCAAAAGCGGAGCGGTCATGGCATCGATCGAGCGCGTCATGCCGGAGCTGATGGCCACATCACGGGCCAGAGCCAGATGGCTAGCCGTCGGCTGCGGCGCTTGCTGAGCCAGAACAGGACTCGCAAGCATGAAGAGTGCGAAGGAAGTCGCTGCGAAGCGAGAAGCGGAACGGATCATTGAATAGGCTCCAATCAATTGAGGCTTATGGTCAGAACTGACCGAGTTCGACAAGCCCCTCCGCCGTCGCAAGGATTGCGCCGGTGGCAAGGCCGATGAATAAACCGGTTTCGACGACACCGGGAATAGCGTTAAGCGAGGAGGCGAGACGCTCAGGATTGCCGATACGCTCGACGTGAGCGTCCAGGATGAAATGCCCGCCATCGGTGACGAAGGGCTCTCCGTTTGCGGCCCTTCTGAGGCGCAAGTCGACGTGCAGCCCCTGGTCCTTCAAGAGACGCGCGATGGCATGTTCGGTCGCCTTCAGCCCAAACGGAACAACCTCAATCGGAAGCGGGAAGCGTCCGAGTTGAGCGACGCGCTTCGAACCATCGGCGATCACAATCATACGCGCACTCGCGGCCGCGACAATTTTCTCACGCAGCAATGCGCCGCCACCGCCCTTGATCAGACGAAGCCCGTCGTCGAGTTCGTCGGCACCGTCAACGGTGAGATCGAGTTCGGGCGTCTCGTCGAGGGTTGTGAGCGGAACCCCTTCCCGCTCGGCTTGCGTCCGCGTCGCTTCCGACGTCGGCACGCCGACCACCTTCAATCCGTTGCGGACGCGCTCAGCGATGGCAGTCACGAAAAAAGCCGCCGTCGAACCCGTTCCAAGGCCGAGACGCATGCCGTCGGTCACGAGAGCTGCCGCACGCTCAGCCGCCGCGCGCTTCAATTCATTGCTCATAGATCGCTCCTTGCAACATCGTCCGACCCCCCTGGAAGGAGCGCGTAGAGAAAGGGTCAGCGAAGCCAACCTTATCCATGCCGCGTCATCCATTGCCGGTCCATATCGTCTTTCTGCGACATCGCAAGCCGGAGACGATGGCTCATAGGCGAATTTCGCCCCGGTTGAAACTCCATAACAAGTGTTGGCCTACAAAGGAATGTGCTTCTTTCACCCTCAGGGCTTCTGCGGCGAAGCCCCGGCACCGGGCCGCGTGCCTGGTGTCGCGGGACTCGGATAAGCGGAAACCGGGGCAGAGGGGCTAGTCTGCGGCGTGCAAACGACCTTTTCGTCGAAAACGTAGCACACGCTCATGTCGCCTGTGCGGTAATTAACCCGGAATACACCGCCCTCCCGGTCGTGCCGGGAGGCGACAAGACCATATTCGCCGGGTATCTGCGCTCCCGCACCCTCGCCTGGGCCGAAGCAAAGCGTCACACCGATGGTCCCTTCCTGAAGGCCGTACTGGCAGGAGCTGACTTCGCCGGTGACCCGCTCGATTCTGTAAACGCGGTTCAGATCGGTCTGCGGAGCGGGCACAAAATCATAAGGAGCGGCAAGAGCGGGAGCCGCTAACATTCCGGCAACCAATAGTCCTGCACAATGGATCCCTAGACTGGTCCGCCGCATCCTCGTCTCCCTCGGGCATATCGAATCAGACTGTTAGCATACCATCGCGCCGCTTGATTCCCCTGCCCTTAAAACGCTAGCCAGGAACCATGGCTTCCTTCCTTCCGCCCATTGCCGTTTTCGATCTCGACGGAACGCTTGCCGATACGGCGGGCGATTTGATCGCGACGTTGAACGTGGTCCTGGCCCAGGAGGGCCTTGAGCCACTGCCCCTCGCCAAGGCGCGCGATATGATCGGCGCGGGCGCACGGGCCCTGATCGAGCGCGGCTTCGCTGCTGCCGGGCGACAGATCTCTCCCGAACGGCTGGAGCAGTTGTTCGGACATTTCATGATTCACTACGGCGAGAACATCCGTGTCCAGACGGAGCTTTTCCCCGGGGTCAAGAAAGCTCTGCTCGATCTTGAGAAAGCGGGCTTCCTACTTGCCATCTGCACGAACAAGGTCGAGGAACATTCGGTCAAGCTTGTCGAAGCTCTCGGGATCAGCCGCCGCTTCGCCGCCAATTGCGGACGCGATACTTTCCCCTTTTTCAAACCGGATCCGCGTCATTTGTTGCGGACCATCGAGCGCGCGGGCGGTGATACGTGCCGTGCAGTGATGATCGGAGATTCCAAAACCGACATCGTCACGGCCAAGGCTGCGAATATTCCGTCCATAGCCGTCCCCTTCGGCTATACGGACGTTCCGGTCGTAAAGCTTGGTCCGGACATCGTCATCGATCATTTCGATGAACTGTTCGGCGCGACCATGTCGCTGCTGAAGAAAAGGGCTGCCGCCTGATTCGATTCCACTGCGCCGCGAGCCCGTCGGAACAGCACCGCGCAGCTGCGCACACGAAATTGTGAAGTCGGCAAAACCGGAAAGAATGGTGGGCGCGACAGGGATTGAACCTGTGACCCTTCGCGTGTGAAGCGAATGCTCTCCCGCTGAGCTACGCGCCCGGTCTGGGCCTTCTACGGTCGAAAAACCCTGTCCGTCAAGCCGATCATTGCACAATCGCCAGATTGATCGTCGACACACAAGCCGATCGTTTGCGGCGACGCTGCCATAAGATCTGATTAAGGACGCGCCCAAATCATGGCAGCTATGCCCTAGGAACCCGCGCAAAACCTCTGTTAAGTGCGGATCAGAAACGGGGCAATTGCGTTTAGAAAAAACCAAACGCGCTCAAACTTGGAACATTTCGAGGCAATCATGGGACGCACTCGCGCTGCCCTCTACGGGCTTGCTTGCGCCGTCGTCGCGTTGGCGACGCCGGCTGCGGCTTTTACGGAAATCGACCCGCTGACCCGCCAACCTCTTTATGCCAATGAGGAAGCTTTTCAGGCCCAGGCCTCTCCTGTGCCGCGCGAAGTTGTTTCTTTTGACGGACGCTACGGGCCAGGCACGATTGTCGTGTCCACCACCGACCGTCGCCTCTACTATGTGATCGGCAACGGTCAAGCCGTGAGTTACGGCATCGGCGTCGGGCGTCCGGGCTTCACCTGGGGCGGGGCGCACAACATCACCATGAAGCGTGAGTGGCCGGATTGGCGTCCACCGTCACAGATGTTGAGACGCCGTCCCGACCTGCCGCGTTACATGACTGGCGGCCCGGATAATCCCCTCGGCGCGCGTGCTATGTATATCGGCAGCACGCTGTATCGCATTCACGGCTCGAACGAGCCGGAGACAATCGGTCAGGCCGTATCTTCCGGCTGTATCCGCATGACGAACGATGACGTGATCGACCTCTACAACCGCGCGAAAGTCGGCGCACGGGTCGTCGTTCTTCGCTGAGTTTTCAACGCGTCTACCTCCAAACCTCCAAGGCCGGCAGCAATGCCGGCCCTTTTTTATATCGCCCTAGAGTTTGATCGTTTCAGATTGAAACGATCAAACTCTCGATTCTTTCGATGCCGCATGATGATCCGGGCGAACAACCGGTTTCCACTTGTTCTGATCATGCTCTAGCGTCGAAGCGGATCGCGGGAGAGCCCCTTGGCGGCAAGGTCGTCGAGATAGGTTTCCCATTTCGCGGTCTGATCCCGGCCAAGTTCGTGGAGATAGCCCCACCCGTAGATCCCCGTATCGTGCATGTCGTCGAAGGTGAGCTTGACGGCATAGTTGCCCACGGGGTCGATCTTCATGATCTCCACATTCTGCTTGCCGGGAACGGTCTTTCGCTCGGCAGGACTGTGCCCCTGAACCTCGGCCGATGGCGAGGCTATGCGCAGATACTCGGCGGTAAGATCGAAAGCTTCGCCGTTATCGAAGGCGACATGCAGGGTGCGTTTGTCCTTGCTGAGACGGATCTCGGTCGGCCAACGATCGGATGACATGGCTGTTACCTCGCCGGGTGCTTGATCTTCCGGCTTTCCTGGCCGACATCTAGAGCATGATCAGAAGAAGTGGAAACCGGTTGTTCGCCCGGATCATGTGGCAACAAGGAAGCTAGAGCTTGATCGTGTTTCGAAGAGATACGATCAAGCTCTAGGGCAAGCTCACGGGTGAGCAAACAGGAGAAGCGTTGTCGACGATGTGGGATTCATCCACTCAACGGGCGATGGTCGCGAATAGCACACCGCTGGTCGACCCGTTCGGCCGGGCGATCAGTTATTTGCGTGTCTCCGTCACGGATCGTTGCGATCTTCGCTGCGTCTATTGCATGTCGGAGGACATGGCGTTTCTGCCCAAGCGCGATCTGCTCACGCTTGAGGAGTTGGACCAGCTCTGCTCCGTTTTCGTCCGGCGCGGCGTGCGCAAGCTGCGCATCACGGGCGGCGAACCGCTCGTGCGACGAAACATCATGAGCCTGTTCCAGGGCCTGTCCCGCCATCTCGCCTCAGGCGCGCTCGACGAATTGACGTTGACCACTAACGGCTCGCAGCTCGCCCGCTACGCCGCCGAGCTTGCCGGATGTGGGGTGAAGCGGGTGAATGTGTCGCTTGATACCCGCGATCCCGCCAAATTCCACCAGATCACCCGTTGGGGCGATCTCTCAAAGGTGATGGAAGGGCTCGATGCCGCCCAAGAAGCAGGACTGCACGTCAAGCTCAATGCGGTCGCGCTCAAGGGTGTGAACGAGGATGAGATCGAAAGCCTGATGGAATGGGCCCATGGTCGTGGCATGGATCTTACGCTGATCGAGGTGATGCCCCTCGGCGAGATCGAAACCCAAAGGGTCGATCAGTTCCTGCCGCTCTCGCAGGTCCGTGCCCGCCTTCTCGACCGCTACACGCTGGATGATCTCTCCGAACGAAGCGGGGGGCCGGCGCGCTATGTCAGGGTGCGCGAGACCGGCGGAAAGCTCGGCTTCATCACGCCCCTCAGCCACAATTTCTGCGAAAGCTGCAATCGCGTCCGCCTCACCTGCACCGGCCAGCTCTTCATGTGCCTGGGCCAGGAGGATGTGGCCGATCTCAGAACGCCTTTGCGTGAAGGAAGCCCGGATCGGCTCGACAGAGCCATCGATGACGCCATTGCGCGTAAGCCGAAAGGGCATGATTTCATCATCGACCGCCGCCATAACCGACCTGCGGTTGCGCGGCATATGAGCATGACCGGAGGGTGATGCTTTTCAAGAGACCGGCCGTCCAGTAATGAATTTCAACAGCGGTCAAGATCGGACTTCCAGCCATGGCGCCGCTGAAACGGTGGGCGTTGCTGTTGTGAATACGTGGAGATCCATGCAAGCTTTGCAGCTTGTTGCGAGCCTTTTCATCTGGCTCGGCCTGATCGCCTCTGCCCCGGCGCAGGACAAGGCGGCCATTCGCATTGCCGTTGAGGGCGCCTATCCGCCCTTCAACTATCTTGATCAGAATAACGAATTACAGGGCTTCGAAGTCGATCTGGCAAAGGCCTTGTGCGAAGTCATGCAGGCCAAATGCACCCTGGTGACCCATGAATGGGAAGGCATCTTTCGAGGCCTTCTCAATCGCGAATACGATGCGATCATGTCATCCGTGGAAATTACGGACCGACGCGAGAAGCGATTTGCGTTCTCCCTGCCCTATTACAGGATCCCCATGGCCTTCATTGGTGGGAAGGCTCTCGACGTGAAAGGGGTCACACCGCAGGCTCTCGCCGGAAGGTCTATCGGCGTCACCGATAGGAGCGAGGCCTCCGCCTATCTCGAACAGCAATACAAGTCGTCTTTGATCAAACCCTATGTGAAACTCGAGGAGGCCAACCTGGACCTCCTGACGGAGAGGCTCGATCTCGTCTTCGGCGACAAGATCGGCCTGTCTAAGTTTCTTGAAACACGCGAGGGCGCTTGCTGCCGCTTCATTGCGGATGTGCCGCAAAATCCGCCCTACCCCTACGATACCTACGCCATCGGGCTGCGCAAGGACGATGGCCAGCTCAAGGAACAGTTCGACAGCGCGATCCGGCACGTGATCGCGGACGGGACTTACGATCGCATTCGCGAGAAGTATTTTTCCTTCGACATTAAGTAGGCGCAGCATCGCGACGTTTGACGCTCAAGCTCCATCTCCATAAAACGACGTTCACAGCAATGCGGAGATGAACGATGGCGAAGGTCGCTTTCCTGGGTTTGGGCGTCATGGGCTACCCCATGGCCAGGCATCTGCGCAGCAAAGGGCATGACCTGACCGTTTACAACCGCACCTTCGTGAAGGCGGAGAAGTGGTTGTCGGAGAACGGCGGCAAGGCCGCGAAGACGCCGAAGGAAGCGGCAGAAGGTCAGGATTTCGTTTTCGCCTGTGTCGGCAATGACGACGATCTTCGTCAGGTCACGATCGGCGAGAACGGCGCATTTCACGGCCTGCGTTCCGGTACGATCTTCATCGACAACACCACCGCCTCGGCGGAAGTCGCCAAGGAACTTTCCGAGGTGGCGAAAGCCAGCGGAGCGTTCTTCATCGACGCGCCAGTCTCCGGCGGCCAGGCGGGAGCCGAAAACGGCGTGCTGACGGTGATGTGCGGCGGCGATGAGAAGGCCTATGCCGAGGCGGAGCCGGTAATCATGAGCTTTGCCCGCGCCTGTCGCCTGATGGGACCTTCAGGGTCCGGGCAGCTCACCAAGATGATCAATCAGATCTGTATCGCCGGGCTCGTTCAGGGCCTCGCAGAAGGCATCCATTTCGGCAAGAAAGCCGGTCTCGACATCGAAGCGGTCATCGATGTGATTTCGAAAGGCGCAGCCGGTTCGTGGCAGATGGAAAATCGCGGCAAGACCATGAACCAGGGCAAGTTCGATTTCGGCTTTGCCGTGGACTGGATGCGTAAGGATCTGGCGATCTGCCTCGCCGAGGCGCGCAAGAACGGTGCGAGCCTGCCGGCGACTGCGCTTATCGACCAGTTCTATGCCGATGTGCAGGCCATGGGCGGCCGCCGCTGGGACACGTCGAGCCTGATTGCGCGGCTTGAGAAGTGACGCGCGTCCTCAGCGACGCGTGATCGTCAGATACAGGATGAAGCCGCCGATCCCGACGGCTAAGAGAATCAACGCGATGTCGCGCGCCTGCCCGGTCAGCGCAGCATCACGATACATCTGCGATAGACGCTCGCTCTGCTGTGGGTCGGAGGACATGTAGAGCCCGATCACGACCAGCAGCGTCACGAGACCGATGATGAGATAGTTCATGCGCATGATGCCGTCCCCGTTCTATAGCCTGATCATGCTCTAACGCCCCTCGAAACGCGGATCGCGCTTCTGGCGGAAGGCCGTCACGCCCTCGATGAAGTCGTGACTAAAGCCTGCCGCTCTCTGGAGGCGCGCTTCAAGTTCCAACTGCGCCGTGAGATCGTTCGACAGACTTTCCTGTATCGCCTGCTTGGTCAGACGGAAGGCAAGTCCCGGCCCCTTGGCGAGCGATGCTGCAAAATTCGCGACCTCGTCAGTGAAGGTAGCGTCATCGAAAACTTTGTAGACGAGGCCCATGCGAAACGCTTCCTCGGCCTGAACGGGCTCGGCGCTCAGCATGAGAGCGAGCGCTCTCTTCGGCCCCACGAGGCGCGGCAGGATCCATGTACCGCCGGCATCAGGCACGAGCGCGATCTTCGCGAAAGCTTCCTGCAGATAGGCGGAGCGCGCGGCAACGACGATGTCGCAAGCGAGCGCGATATTCATGGAAGCGCCGACGGCCGGACCGTTCAAAGCGGCAACGGTGACTTTGGGAAAGCCAGACAGAGTACGGATCAGAGGGTTGTAGTCCCGTTCCAAAGGCGGCCCGAGATCAATCCGCCCGGCTGCGTCACGTGGCAGGTCTTCCGTCAGATCCTGGCCGGATGAGAACGCCCTTCCCTCGCCTGTGAGAACAGCCACACGCACCGCATCGTCACGCTCGCATAGCCCGAGCACGTCACGCAGTTCCGCATGCATCGTCGCGTTGAGGGCGTTCAGTTTGTCGGGGCGGGCAAGCGAAATAGTAGCAACCGCCCCGACGACGGTATAGCGCAGCGTGGTCAGGCTCATGCTTTGAACTCCTCATCGGAGCAGAACATAGCGCGGTCCCAAGCTTAGGCGAAACAGCCCCCTATCGCTCGTTCTGGCGCCGCCAGTCCTGCGGGCGCTCGAATTCGCCTGCCCATAAGCCGGCGCCGTTCAGACGCGCCCGTGTTTCCTGAAAGCGGTAGTCGCCATAGGACACGGCAAACCCGTCGCCGACGAGACGAGCGCCGATATCATCTCCGTCGACCGTGCAGGCGGCCAGCACCCGCTGATAGCGGTCCCGACCAGCGGAGTGGCACTGAACGATGCGATCCGAAATCAAGGCGGCGAGGGCCGTACGTGCATCCTCGCCGCAGCGATAGATCTTTCCTTGCCGCCGGCAGAGCTGATGCAGTTCCGGCGCATCGATCCCTTTGAGCCGGATCGCCTTGCCCTGCATGTGAAGCGTGTCACCATCGACGACGTAGGCGCTGCCCTCGATCTCTCGTTCACTCGGCTCGAAAACCGCATGAGCGAGCGCCGCCAGACCTAGCGCCAGGAGGAGTCCAAACACGGCGCGAAGATTGCCGCCGCGAGGTGCCCCCTCGCGATAGGCGCTGCGCCTCATTCCGTTGGGAGCTTCTTGGACACGCCCGCCTGATCGAACGTCGCCATGTCGCGATGCGTCATGACAGCGGCCTTCACAAGCCCGGCAGCAAGCGCAGCCCCGCTACCCTCGCCAAGACGCATGCCGAGCGCGAGGAGCGGGATTTTCCCAAGCCGCTCCAGGACATCACGATGCGCACCTTCCGCCGAAAGGTGACCGGCTACGCAATGGTCCAGCGTCGAGGGATGAATCGCGTGAAGCACGGCGGCGGCCGCAGTGGCTACATAGCCATCAAGGATGACGGGAATTCGTTGCAGGCGAGCAGCCAGAATCGCCCCCGCAATGGCAGCAACTTCGCGCCCACCCAGGCGGCTCAAAATTTGGAGCGGGTCCTTCAGATGCGCGGCGTGGTGCTCAAGAGCCGCTTCGACAGCGGCGACCTTGCGCTTCAGGCCCTCCTCATCGACACCCGTACCGCGCCCGACCCAATGTTCTGCCGGGCCGCCATAGAGCGCAGCGTAGATCGCGGCAGCGACCGTCGTGTTGCCGATACCCATTTCGCCGACAGCAAGAAGATCAGTGCCGCCCGCAATCGCCTCCATACCGAAAGCCATGGTAGCGACGCAGGCCTTCTCGTCCATGGCCGCATCGGTCGTGATGTCCTTCGTCGGCATGTCGAGCGCGAGGTCGAACACCTTGAAACCGAGGCCGTAGGCCGCGCAGATCTGGTTAATGGCAGCGCCGCCCGCGGCGAAGTTTTCCAGCATCTGCCGGTTGACTTCGGACGGATAAGCCGACACTCCGCGAGCGACGACCCCATGGCTTCCGGCAAAAACGCAGACCAGCGGCCGGTCGACGGAGGGCTGAGGCTTCCCCTGCCAGGCGGCAAGCCATTCCGCGAGCCACTCAAGTCTTCCCAAGCTCCCGGCGGGCTTGGTCAATTGACGGTCTCGTGCGCGGACGGCCTCGACGGCGGCTTCATCCGGGCCGGGCATGGTAACGATCAGACGGCGAATGTCGTCGAAAGGCGAGGAAGCGGTATCAGTCATGATAAGGTCCGGCGGCAAGAGCGTGAGGGGATGGCGTTGCGCGACCTATAGCGGCGGTTCGGCACGGGGTGAAGTATGTTGAGCGACGAGCAGGCGAAGGCGAGCGTTTCCTTGAACGCATGGCAGTCCGGATTGTCCGATCTCGCGGCATGTGTGCGATTCTACTCGCGCCTTCCGGTCCCGAAGCTTCCTTGGGAAATTGATCCTCACGCCGCTCCCGATATCAACGGGATGGCCCGTGTCGTACCCTTGGGTGGTCTTATCATCGCGCTGATTCCAGCCCTGGTCCTTGCCTGCGCTCTTTTGCTTAATCTGGAACCCTGGGTCTCAGCCGCTCTGTCCGTCACGGCGATGACAATTCTCACCGGCGCTTTTCATGAGGACGGTCTCGCCGACATGGCCGACAGTTTTGGTGGAACGACGCGGGAGCGGCGACTCGAAATCATGAAGGACAGCCGCCTCGGCTCGTTCGGCGCGTCCGCGCTGATTCTCGGGTTGGTTCTGCGTATCGGCCTTCTGGCGACGCTTGCCACGCGCCTGGATCCCTTACCCGTTGCCCTCGTGACGATTGCAAGCGCGACGCTCTCGCGCACCACCGGGCTCACGCCACTGGTATTCTTGGCCCCTGCCCGCCTCGACGGCGCATCGCATACTGTCGGACAACCCTCACGCGATTCTTTCTGGCTTGCAGCGATCCTCGCGGCTTTCGTCGTGATCGCTTTAGGATGGTTCGGGGATTTCGGGCGTCTCGGCATCGGTCTGATGCTTCTCGGCGCGGCCCTCGCCGGCCTCACCGTGACGCGGATTTCAGCGCGTCATCTCAACGGCCAGACGGGCGACATCGCAGGTGCGACCCAACAGGTCGCCGAGATCGCGGCGATGCTTGGGCTCTTGATCGCCACGCATCCGTGACGACATGAGACGCACATGACACTCGCTTCCAGCCCCTGCATCCGCGTCTGCCTTATCGATCCAGAAACGGGTCTGTGCGAAGGCTGCGGCCGCACGCGCGAAGAAATAGGCACTTGGTATCGTATGACGGAAGAGGAGCGGCTGGCGATCATGGCCATCCTGCCCGAGCGCATGCGCGCAGCCTTTGCCCAGCAATACGGCGAGACCGATCAGAAGCTCAGCCGAGAAGGCTGAAGGCGAAGCGAGCGCTGATCAGAAGCAGGAAGATGCCGAAGGCAAGTTCGAGGCGGCGCTTCGACAACCGGTGAGCCAATCGAGCGCCGATGGGGGCCATCCAGACGCTGGTCGGGATGAAAAGCAGGAAGCCGAGCAGGGAAATATAGCCGATGGCGAAGGGAGGCTGGAGGGCCGCCACTGTCGGAAACTCGGCCGCGCGCGGCCATCCGGCATAAATGTAGCCGAGGGCGCCGGGAATGGAGATCAATATGCCGAGGCCCGAGGATGTGGCGACCGCCTGATGGATCGGCCGGTTGTAGAACGTCATGAACATGTTGGAAAGCATGCCGCCGCCGATACCCATGAGAGCGGAGAGCACACCGATCACCCAGCCATAGATCGTCATGATGGCTTTAGAGGGCATCTCCGTCCCGAACCGCCACGTATCCTTGCCGAACAGCAACCGGATAGCGGCAACGCCCGCGACCAGCACGAAGACGAGTTTGAACAGATCGGCCGGAGCATAGCGCGCCACGAAGCTTCCCATGGCGACCCCGACGACAACGGGAATGGCCCACACGCGCAAGATCGTCATGTCCACTGCGCCCTTGGCCTGATGGGTGCGGAATGAGCGGATCGAGGTTGGGATGATGATGGCGAGCGACGTGCCGACACAAAGCGGCATGCGAACTTCATCCGGCACGCCGAGGATGCGGAACAGTTCATAGAGAACCGGTACCGCGACGGCCCCTCCCCCCACGCCGAACACACCTGCCAGAAGCCCGGTGACAGCGCCGCCGGCCAGAAGGGCTGCGGCCAGCCAAGCCAATTCCATGGGAGAAATGCCGAACATGCGTGGGGAATTCCGTCAGATCGAAGGGACTTGATCTGTGGAGCGAATTCCGCACCGGAGCAAGCGCCCGTGCGTTGAAGGCCCCAGCTTTTCCTTAAGCCGCATCCTCAAACGCGGCGCCGCTGCGCGAAACATGCGCGACAGCATCCCGCAAGGTCTGCAGACCGGCGCCGGACTTGGTCGCCTCGGTCGCCAGATGGCGGCGGAAGGCCCTTGCGCCGTGGCGTCCCGTGAAGAGCCCGAGGATATGACGGGTCATGGAATGCAAGCGCACGCCCTCGGCCAACCGAGCCGCGACATAGGGCTCGAAAGCCTTAATGGCCTCGAACCCGTCCGCGACGGGCCTTTCGCCACCGAAGATTTCCTCGTCCACCGACAGGAGCAGTTCGGGCTCGTGATAAGCGGCACGCCCAACCATGACGCCATCCACATGCGCGAGATGAGCCTTGGCCTCGGCGATGGTACGAATGCCGCCATTGATCGCAATCGGCAGGTCTGGCCTCGCCTGTTTCAGACGGTAGACACGCTCATAATCCAGAGGCGGAATGTCCCGGTTCTCCTTCGGCGATAGGCCTTGAAGCCAGGCTTTGCGGGCATGAACCGTGAGTTCGTCGCACCCGGCAGCCACGACGCTGTCGGTCAGGTTGTTCAGCGCCTCTTCCGTGTCCTGATCGTCCACGCCGATCCGGCATTTCACCGTAACGGGAAGACTCACCACAGCCTTCATGACGGAGACGCATTCGCCCACGAGGCCCGGTTCGCGCATCAGGCAAGCGCCGAAACGGCCGTCCTGCACCCGGTCGGAGGGGCAACCGACATTGAGGTTGATCTCGTCATAGCCGAAATCGGCGCAGATCCGCGCGGCTTCAGCCAATTCCCGCGGGTTCGAACCGCCAAGCTGGACTGCGATAGGATGCTCCGAACTGTCGAAGCCGAGCAGACGCTCGCGCGGGCCGTGAATGACGGCCCCGGTCGTCACCATCTCAGTATAAAGCTGCGTCCGGCGCGTCATGAGACGATGGAAAAACCGGCAATGCCGATCAGTCCAGTCCATCATCGGCGCGACAGAAATTTTACTAATAATATCAGCCACTTAACTATCTCAGTCGGTCCTATACACTGTCTCTTTACTCGATCTCGCGCAGTAATTTCAAATACTTAACGAACCATCCGTCGCGAAAGCCCACGCTTGGTACTGCATTGCAGTACCGTAGCTATTCACGCAGTACCGTGGCAGTAAGGTTATTGTCAGCCCTAGCAGACCACGGATTTAGGGGCCGCACCGACATTGACCCTCAATCGGCGGGACCTGATTTTATGATCGAGCAAACCCACCCACATCTTTCAGAGTTTCTAGCCTTCCTCAAGGAGCTGAACAAGGAGACCGAACGTGGTGCTGCACTGGCTGCAGCAGCTATGATTGATGATCTACTAGGAAAGGCTCTGCAGGCTTTCTTGATCGAGAATAAGGGAGCCCAAGCATTGCTCTCTGGCTTTAACGCTCCGCTTGGCACATTTTCGTCGAAGATTGCAGCAGCATACGCTTTAGGAGTTATCTCCGAACGTGAGTACCGAGAGTGCGAACTCATTCGCAAAATTCGGAATGAATTTGCTCATAAAGTACAGATCTCATTCGAGTCTCAAGCCTTGGCAGATATGTGTCGAGCACTAAGCTTTAGCGCTCCTGATTATGGTGATGTCGTCGTTGGTATCAGAGGGAAGTTCACCTCTGCCGCCGTCGCCTTAATTTTGAATTTAACTAACCGACCACACTACGTAGGCTTGAAGCGCCTGACACATCAGGCATGGCCCTACTGAGCTGTCACTGCATTCTTTAGGCAGCAGTACTGCAAACGGTACTGCATGGCCTTGGCAACCACACCTTAAGCGCTGAAAAAACAAAGCTTTTTCTCTTCACGTGGCTCCGTCCATCATGGGCGCTACGGTGAAGCGGGAAGCTCTCATAATTCTTTAGATATCTTTGTCGTGAAACTTCCATAGACGGATGCCCTCGGGGCAGTCGTCGGCTCCTATACAACAAAAGGGCGCGAAAGATCAGCTTTTCTGAAAAGCGAGATGAACACCGAGACCGGCTATCATCGCGCCGCCAGTGCGCTGCATGAGGCGCTGTGCTTGGCTTGAGCGCCGCAGCCTCGTGATCACCGCGCCTGCCAGTACCACACAGACGACGTCCGCAAAGGAAAACATCAGGTTCACGATGGTCCCTAGAAAGACGAACTGGATCCAGATGGGAAGCGTGGCTGATGCGTCGATGAATTGCGGCAAGAATGCCAGAAAGAAAATCGCCGTCTTGGGATTGAGAACCTCGACCGTAACGCTCTCGAAAAAGGCGCGTCGGCCGGATTTCGGTTCGATCCCCGGGATAGTCACATCGCCTTGCGCTTTGGCGCGGAACATCGAGACGCCCAACCAAATCAAATAGGCCGCGCCGGCCAATTTCACCGCCATGTAGAGCATGGGCACAGCGTGGAAGAGAACCGACAAGCCCGCTGCTGCGGCGATGACGTGTACATAACCGCCAAGGTGGATACCGAGCGAAGCCATCAGACCGGACGACCGGCCGCGAGCCAAGGTCTGAGCCGCAGCATAAAGCATGGCCGGACCCGGGATGAAGGCGAAGAGCGCCGTGGTCGCAAGAAACGCGAGAAACAACTCGGTTGACGGCATGATTTCGCTCTTTCGGGATTCTCGATTTGTTGCGGGCGAATATCCCAAGTGGGCGTGAGCTCTGCAAGGACTTTGACGTAGGATGAAGGATGCTCTTCGGCCCGCCAAACTGCCGCAGAAATGCGGCCCTTGACCTTACAATGATGGGAACCCTTATTTAAGAGCAATGACCTTTTTCTGGAGATGGCGATGAATATCGGTGAGGCTGCGACCGCTTCGGGCGTTTCCGCCAAGATGATCCGCTACTACGAGCAGATCGGGCTGATCAAGGCCGCAGCGCGGACCGAGTCCGGGTATCGGGTCTATTCCGATAACGATATCAATACGCTGCTTTTCATCCGGCGGTCGCGGGATCTCGGCTTTTCAGTCGAGAAGATCGGCGAGTTACTCACGCTCTGGCATGATCGCAGCCGGGCGAGTGCGGTTGTGAAACAGATCGCTCTCGATCACGTGGATGCTCTCGAGCGCAAGATGCGGGAATTGCAGGGCATGGCCGACACGCTTCGTCATCTGGCCCAAAACTGCCACGGCGACGGACGACCCGATTGTCCGATTATCGAAGAATTGGCGCATACCGAGCCTGACGCGAGCTGCCATACGCATTCCACCCGCCAGGCTGCGCTACACAACTTCCGCAAACACGGCTGAGTGATACCCCTTTTCCCGGCCATTGCGGGCCGCGTTCATCAGGTAAGCGCGGCGCTCTTCGCCCCAAGAACTGTCAGCGCATCGCGTGGATCGAGATTCACCTGCACGCCGCGCTGGCCGCCGTTGATAAAGACGCGCTCATGCGCGAAGGCTCCTCCATCGACCAGGGTCGGCACGCGCTTCTTTTGGCCGAAGGGGCTTATGCCACCCACGTGGTAGCCAGTGATGCGCTCCGCGTCCGCGGGCTTCATCATCTGCGCGGATTTCCCGCCGAACGCCGCCGCGAGTTTCTTCAGGTTGACCTCGCAATCCGACGGCACGATCACGCAGGCGGGCTTGCCGTCCACCTCCACCATCAAGGTCTTGAGAACGCTTGAAGGGTCGGCACCCAAAGCCTCTGCCGCCTGCAAGCCGATGCGCTCGGCATTAGGATCGTAATCGTACGTCGCGACGGTGAAGGAGATACCGGCCTGTTGCAGAGCAAGCGTCGCGCGTGTCGTCTTGGACATGGAAAGCAATCCGCTCGGGGCTGGGAACCTGCCTGTCGTCAAGAACCGGCCGAAAACTCAGTGCCCATGCTTGTGGTCATGATGACCGCAGCCGCAACCCTTGCCGTGCTCGTGATGATGGTCGTGGTGTTCATGGGCGTGGGAATGGTCGTGACCATGGGCATGATCGTGGTGATGATGCTCATGGCCGTGATGATGATGACCGTGGCCGTGGTCGTGTCCGCAATCGTGGATGCTGCGCTCGGGCTGGAACGGGCGCTCGACGGCGGTCGCCGTGCAGCCTTGCCCGCGCACCAATTCGGCCACCGCCGGATCGTTCTCGACATAAACCGCATCCGCTGTGACTTCAGCCAGGGCGTGACGGCCGCCGAGGTGCCAGGCGAGGCGCGTGAGCCGCAAGGGGTTCTCAGCCTTGACTTCCAGGAGCGGCTGCGCCGCTGCCTTCACCTGGACGAGGCGCCCATCGTCAAGCCGGAAAGCGTCGCCGTCGTTGAGAACCGTGTCCATTTCGAGATCGGCGACGAAGGCCGTGCCTTTCTCACCCGTCAGATGCGCATGACGCTGACTGCGCGCCGCGTAATCCAGTGCGACCTGATCGACGACACGGTCGGATTTCACGGCGGGCTTGCGAACGACGATGACAGCGCGGGACATGAGATTTCTCGAAAGGTTCGGATGCGGAGGATAAGCAGGCTCTAGATTCTTTGATGTCGCATGATCCGGGCGAACAACCGGTTCCCACTTGTTCTGATCATGCTTTGATGTCGCATGATCCGGGCGAACAACCGGTTCCCACTTGTTCTGATCATGCTCTAATATTCTACCTTGTCGGCCTTGGCCATCCAGGCGGCGAAGACGGCCTTGGCGTCCTTGTTGGGCGTATGCTGTGTCGGGATGGCTCGCTCTGCGAGGGATTTCGAGATCTCGTCATAGATCAGCTTATCGTCGAAGCCGATGGCGGCGGCCTCTTCGCGGGAATTGGCGAAGACAATGCGGGAAATGCGCGCCCAATAGGCCGAGGCGAGGCACATGGGGCATGGCTCGCAGCTGGCGTAAAGTGTCGCACCTTCCAGGGAGAAATCGCCGATGTCCTTACAGGCCTTTCGAATGGCGACGACTTCAGCATGCGCGGTCGGGTCATTGGAAGAGGTGACCTCGTTCCACCCCTCGCCGATCACCTTGCCGTCTCGCACGATCACCGCGCCGAAAGGCCCGCCCGCACCTTCTTCCATATGCAGGCGCGACAGCTCGACGGCACGCGCCATGTAGATCTGGTCATTTGTATCGATGTTGCTCATGGCCCCACTCATACCCTCTGGCCGCGAAAGAGGCGAGAGGAGTCATAAAGCGCCCACACGCTCGGCCACCTGAAGGAGTTGGGCTGTGATGGAGGCAGCGATGGTGGCCGGTTCCTTGCCGTGAACCCCCGAAATACCCACGGGACAGACAAGTTCTCCGATGCGCTCTTGCGGAATGGCGATATCGCGAAAATGGCGCTCGAAGCGGGCGCGTTTCGTCTCGCTGCCGATCAAGCCGACATAAGGGAACGAGCGCCGCAGGGCCGCCGCCGTGATGTCGAGATCGAGCGCGTGATCGTGTGTCATCACGAGAATGAAGGCGGCATCGGTGGCAGCATCAATCTCGACGGTCGGGTCGGGAGATATGACGGCCGTGACATTGGCCGGGATATGGGTTGGGAACGCGCCCTCGCGATTGTCGATCCACCGGACCGCGAAAGGAAGCGGCGCCAGCGCCAGCACGAGCGCGCGCGCCACGTGGCCTGCACCAAACAACAAAAGAGGAATGCGCGCCTCGCCATGAGTCTCGCGCCAAACTCCTTCGAGCGATACGCCGGTTTTCGGCACGATTTGGCGGACCACCCGTTCTTGCGCGAAACGACATTCGACCTCGAAGACACCCGCTTGTTCCGCGGCGCTCAAAGTCTGCAGCGTCTGCAGATCGTCGCGGGCGAAAATCTCGATCAGCATTTTGACCATGCCGCCGCAACATTGGCCGAGAGCAGGCCCCAAAGCCTGATCGACGGTTCGCGCGACGGGATTGCCCTGAGCCAGCATGTCCTGCGCAATCGCCATCATGCGCCATTCGAGATGGCCGCCGCCGACGCTGCCGGAAAACGCGCCGTCGGCGCGCACGATCATGCGTGCGCCAACCTCTCGCGGCGTCGACCCTTTCGCTTCGTGCACGCTGACAAGCGCCGCTGAACCGGATTCGGCGACAATCTCCGTCAAGCGTTGCCACACCTTCACGCCATCGGCCTCCCACGAACAGCTTCGCAAGCTCTCAAAATAGCCTCGGGTGTGGCGGGAGCGTGGAGCGGCACGGGCTTTGACGGATCGAGCGCATGCACCGCATCCGTCAGCGCGCAGAAGACGCTGTTCGCCAGCATCACCGGCGGCTCACCCACCGCCTTGGAGCGATAGATGGTCTCCTCCCGGTTCGCATTCGGGAAAAGCGCCACACGGAAATCCTCCGGCACGTCGGAGGCTACCGGAATCTTGTAGGTGGACGGAGCGTGCGTCAGCAAACGCCCCTCCTTGTCGAAGACAAGCTCCTCCGTCGTCAGCCAGCCCATGCCCTGCACGAAGCCGCCTTCGATCTGGCCGATATCGATGGCCGGGTTCAGCGACTTGCCGGCATCGTTGAGAATATCGACTCGCGTTACCCGGTTCTCGCCCGTCAACGTATCGACGATAACCTCCGCACAGGCCGCGCCATAGGCGAAATAGAAGAACGGGCGGCCTTGCGCCTTCTCGCGGTCCCAGTGAATCTTGGGCGTTTTGTAGTGCCCTGCCTCCGACAAAGCGACGCGGCCAGCCACGCACTTCTTCGCCATTTCGGGAAACGACAGACTGTCGTTGCCGATGAAGACCCGGTCGTCGCGAAACTCCACCTGATCTTCCGACACACCATAGGTCTGCGCCGCGAACGCCGTCATGCGCGTCTTGATCGCAGCGGCGGCGATGCGCGCGGCCATACCGTTGAGGTCCGATCCGGCCGAAGCCGCCGTAGGCGACGTGTTCGGAATCTTTGCCGTTGTCGTCGCGGTAATGCGCACGCGATCCATGGCGATGCCGAATTCTTCGGCCACCACCTGCGCGATCTTGATGTAGAGCCCCTGCCCCATCTCGGTACCGCCGTGGTTCAGATGCACCGAACCATCCTGATAGACATGCACGAGCGCGCCCGCCTGATTGAGCTGGGTCAGCGTGAAACTGATGCCGAACTTCACCGGCGTCAGCGCAATGCCGCGTTTCAGGATCGGCGATCTCGCATTGAACGCGGCGATGTCCTGGCGACGCGCGCGATAGTCACTCGTGCGCTCGAGCATCCGTACCAGATCGATGAGCGTATCCGTCTCCTCCACCTCCATGCCGAACGGCGTGAGATTGTGATTGGGCGAATAGAAATTGGCGTAGCGTACATCGAGCGGATCGCGCCCTGTCGCCCAGGCGATGCGATCCATCACCTGCTCGATGACGAGCATCCCTTGCGGCCCGCCGAAGCCGCGAAAGGCGGTGTTCGAGACGGTGTTTGTCTTCAATCGGCGCGAACCCACATGCACCACCGGTAGCCAATAGGCGTTGTCGGAATGGAACATGGTGCGATCCACCACGCCGCCGGAGAGATCCGCCGAATAGCCGCAACGTGCGAGATGATCGACCGCATAGCCGTGGATGCGGCCTTCGCCATCGAAGCCGACAGACCAGTCACTGCGGAAATCGTGACGTTTGCCGGTGAGAACGAAATCGTCATCGCGGTCGAGGCGTAATTTGCACGGCCTGCCTGTGACGCGGGCGGCGAGCGCTGCGGTGACGGCCCATTGCGTCGCCTGACTTTCCTTGCCGCCGAAACCGCCGCCCATGCGGCGCGTCTCACAGGTGACATAGGCATCGGGAATGCCGAGCACACGCGACACCACGTGCTGCACTTCTGTCGGATGCTGCGTGGAGGAGTAGACGAAGATATCGCCGTCCTCTCCCGGCAACGCCATGGCGATTTGGCCTTCGAGGTAGAAGTGCTCCTGACCGCCGATGCGGAATTGTCCGGCGAGTTGTTGCGGGGCTTGCGTGATAGCGGCCTTCGCATCGCCGCGTCCGAAAGCGTAATCGGGAAGAACGGTCTCGTCGCGTTCAAGCGCGTCTTCGACCGTGATGCTCGGACGCTCTTCTGCGATCTCGACACGCGCGAGCTTCGCGGCGCGGCGCGCGATATCGCGTTCCGTCGCGACGACGGCAAAGAGAGCCTGCCCGACGAAACTGACTTCGATGTCTGCAAAAAGAGGATCGTCGGCGAGGGTGGGCGCGATGTCGTTCTTGCCTGGAATGTCCTTGGTCGTCAGCACAGCGACGACGCCGGGGACAGAACGAACCGCCGAGAGATCGAGAGAAACGATACGCCCGCGCGCCTTCGGCGATTGGCCGAGTGCGATGTGAAGCGTTCCTTCCGGCTCGCGAATATCGTCGATGTATTGAGCGGTGCCTTGAACGTGCTTCGAGGCAGAATCATGCGGCAAAGATTGGCGAACATGGCGGAGGCTTTCAGCCTCGGAGGATTTCACGGGTGCGTTCATGACCATCATTCCGCCGCCTGCAACGTCTCGCGCTGGCCGACGAGACGTGTCGCGTCCGTCCGACCATGGGCGATTTCGCTCAGTGCCTTGAGCAGCAGATTGCGCGCGACCGTCGAGCGGTAGGCTGCGGAGGCGCGGTGATCGTCCATCGGCTGATAATCCTGCGCCATCGCGGCAAAGCCCGCCTCCCAGGAGGACGCTGCGTCGAGCGAGGCACCGATCAAGGCTTTCTCCGTCAACGTCGCGCGCTTCGGTATCCCCGCCATGCCGCCGAAGGCGATGCGCGCGTCGACGATGGTCCGCCCATCGAGCGTGAACTTGAACGCGCCCATCACGGCGGAAATGTCCTCATCCAACCGCTTGGACACCTTGTAGGCTCGAAACGCCTCGTCAAGTTTCAAGGTCGGAATGCTCACGCCGCGCACAAACTCCCCTTCCGTGCGATCCTGCCGACGATAGGCGATGAAGAAATCTTCCAGCGGGAGCGTGCGCGTCGTATCGCCCTTGCGCAATTCAAGCGTCGCGCCGAGCGCGATCAGGGCCGGGGGGAGATCGCCAATGGGCGAGCCATTGGCGATGTTGCCGCCGACAGTTCCCGAAGCACGAACCTGTGCCGATCCGAAACGGCGCATGACTTCGCCGAGATCTGGATCAATGTTGGCTAGAGCGGAAAAAGCCCGCGCGTGTGTCACCGTAGCGCCGATGGAAACCCGCTCCGCATCGACCGTCAGCCGGTCGAGGTCCACGACGCGGCCAAGCCAGATGACATTTTGCAGATCGGCCATCGCCTTGGTGATCCACAACCCCACATCGGTCGAGCCGGCGACAAGCGTCGCATCCGGGTGTCGAGCATAAAGCACCGCAAGAGATGCCTCACTCGCAGGCGCGGCGAAGAAGCGGTGCTCGTCTCCGACAAAGATATCCTCGTCGTCGGCAATTGCGGAGAGTTGAGCGACACGCTCTTTTTGTGTGGCGACGAAGGAATCGGCAGGCCCTTCAGCGCAAACTTCGAGCGCAGCGTCGAGAATGGGCCGATAGCCCGTGCAACGGCAGAGATTGCCGGCGAGCGCATCGTTGGCGCTCTCTCGACTGACCGGGCGCTGGCCGTGCTGATAAAGCGTGAAAAGGCTCATTACGATTCCGGGCGTACAGAAACCGCATTGCGATCCATGGTTCTTCACCATGGCGGCTTGAACCGGATGAAGCGCCTCATCGGAGGCGAGATCCTCGACGGTGACGAGCTCCGCCCCATCGATTTGCCCCAGCAGAAGGATGCAGGCGTTCACCGGCTCATAGACGAGCTTGCCATCGCGGACGCGCCCGAGCGCCACCGTGCAAGCGCCGCAATCGCCTTCCGCGCAGCCCTCTTTCGTGCCGGTGCTGCGCTCTTGCAGCCTCAAGTAATCCAGAAGTGTCGTTCGTGGGTCAAAGCCCTTCAGTTCGACCTGTCGTCCTCTCCGCAAAAAGCGGATCGCATCGCGTCTCACGTCTTCCTCCACCGGTTCTATCCGGTTCTTATGATCAGCAGGATAGAGCATGACCAGAATAAGTGGAAACCGGTTGTTCGCCCGGATCATGCGGGCGATAGGGAATCTAGAACTTGATCATGTTTCAAAGAGACATGATCAAGTTCTAGAATGACCGAGTGCGGGGATTTCGCAATAGCGACTGTCGCAAATAAAAAACGGCCCAAATGGGCCGTTTTCGCGTGATGAGAGAGTTTCCAATTTTACCAGGTGCCCGTATTCGGCATGGAAGCCCACGGTTCCTGCGGTGGCTTCGACTCACCTTCCTGCAACAATTCGATGGAAATATCGTCCGGCGTCTTGATGAAAGCCATATGTCCGTCACGTGGCGGCCGGTTGATGGTAATGCCCGCATCCATCAGCTTCTGGCAGAGCGCGTAAATGTCTTTGACGCGGTATGCGAGATGTCCAAAGTTACGGTCGCCCGTATATTCGTGCTCATCCCAGTTATGGGTGAGTTCCAGCAAAGGAACACGCGTGCCATCCGCTGCCCGCGCCGCGTCCTCATCGGCAGCCAGGAAAACGAGAGTAAAACGACCCTTTTCATTCTCGATCCGGCGGGTTTCCACCATGCCGAGCTTGTTGCAGAAAAAGTCGAGAGATTGCTCAATGTTCGAAACGCGAACCATCGTGTGCAGGTAATGCAAGAGACTCTCCATTATTGATCCGCGCAAGGGCTAGCCGGAGATTGCCGGAAAAGGCAATCCCCCGCGAGACACGGACGGACCGGAAGTTTGCGCCGCTACATGGAGTGCAGACCGACCCGGTTACCTTCGCAATCCTCGAAATGGCCGATGAAGCCGTATTGGCCGATGCTCATTTTCGGCATGACGGTCTTGCCGCCTTTCTCGTCGATCTTTTTCAAAGTTCCCTCGATATCGGGAACCTCGAAATAGACGAGCGTGCCGCTGTTTGACGGCGTCTGCCCGTCCGCTGCGATCAGGGAGCCGCCCGCGCCGGGCTCGGGCCCATCCTTCATGGGGAAGAAAGCCATCTTGGCCGGCCCCATTTCCTGAGAATTCAGGGTGAATCCGAAGACTTGTTCGTAAAAATCTTTCGCCTTGTCGAGATTCTTGACGGGAATTTCAAACCAGACCACCGGGTTCATCGCTTATCCTCCAAAAAATCCTGTAAAGTCGAGCGGACTTGTCCATATCAGCGGGGAGACTTAGGACAATTGAAACGCATCGGAAGATGCGATGCCCAAAAAAAGAGAATCGTCCCATGCGCCCCGAGAACGCCCCCGTCATCCGTCTGGAGGATTACCGGCCGAGCCCCTACTTGATTGACCGGGTCGAGCTTGATGTGCGCCTGCATCCGACACAAACGCGGGTCACGGCAACGCTGGCGTTACGTCCCAATCCGAACGGCATCGGCGGTGACCCGCTCGTTCTCGATGGCGACGAACTGAATCTGAGGGCCGTCTCTGTCGATGGCCACGCTCTCTCAGACAGGGATTATGAGGCCTCTCCGCAACTCCTGACCCTGCACCGCCCGCCGCAGCGGCCTTTCACGCTCATAATCGAGACTGAAATCGATCCAACCGCCAATACCAGGCTTATGGGGCTCTACCGTTCGAGCGGAAATTACTGCACGCAATGCGAGGCTGACGGGTTCCGGCGCATCACCTATTTCCTCGACCGGCCGGACGTCCTCGCCGTCTACACCACCCGGATTGAGGCAGACCGCGATGAGGCTCCGATTTTGCTGGGCAACGGAAATCCTGTCGAGGGGGGCGCAATCGAGGGCACGAACCGGCACTATGCGGTGTGGCACGATCCGCACCCCAAGCCGTCCTATCTCTTCGCGCTCGTCGGTGGCCGTCTCGGCAAGGTGGGCAAGAGCTTCACGACGATGAGCGGGCGCAAGGTCGATCTTGCCGTCTATGTGGAGCCAGGCAAGGAGAGCCGCGCCGATTACGCGCTCGATGCACTCGAACGCTCGATGCGCTGGGACGAGCGCGTCTTCGGGCGCGAATACGATCTCGACGTGTTCAACATCGTCGCCGTGTCCGATTTCAATATGGGCGCGATGGAGAACAAGGGTCTCAACATCTTCAACGATAAATACGTACTCGCGAGTTCCGAGACGGCGACGGACGTGGATTACGCCAATATCGAAGCGATCATCGCGCACGAGTATTTCCACAACTGGTCTGGCAATCGCGTTACCTGTCGCGACTGGTTCCAATTGTGCCTCAAGGAAGGGTTGACGGTTTTCCGCGATCAGGAATTCTCGTCGGACGAGCGCTCGCGTGCGGTGCACCGCATTTCGGAAGTGAAGGTGCTGCGCTCGCGGCAATTCTCGGAAGATGCAGGCCCTCTCGCCCATCCGGTGCGCCCAACCCAGTATCGCGAGATCAACAATTTCTACACGGCGACCGTCTATGAGAAAGGCGCCGAGATCATCCGCATGCTGAAGACCATCATCGGCGAAGCCGACTTCCGGCGCGGCATGGATCTCTATTTCGAGCGCTACGACGGGACAGCGGCGACGGTTGAGAATTTTCTGGGCGCCTTCGCGGAAATCACCGGCCGCGATCTGTCTCACTTCTCCCGTTGGTATGCGCAATCGGGCACACCTCGCGTGACGATCAAGAGCCAGTATGACGCTCAAGCCCAAACCTGCACGCTCTCCTTCAAGCAGGAAACGCCGCAGACGCCGGGACAAACGGAAAAGGAGCCTATGGTCATCCCGGTTGCACTCGGTCTCGTTGCCGAAGACGGAAAGCCCATTGATGCCTTGTGCAATCGGGTGGATGAAAACGGTGTCTTCATCTTCGACGGGAGAGAAGACAGCCTGACCTTCACGAATGTCACAGCACGCCCCGTGCCGTCGCTTTTCCGTGGTTTTTCGGCACCCGTCAAAGTCTCCTTCGATCTCCCCGACGACGATCTGCTGTCGCTCTTGCGGCATGACAGCGACGCGTTCAACCGTTGGCAGGCTGCTCAGAGCGTCGCCATGCGGATTCTCGTGCGCCTGTCGAAGGGCGAACAGGTCAGTGAGACGGAGTTCGATCGTCTGGCCCTTGCCCTGCGCGACTTTGTGGAGTCCGATGGCGAGCGGGATCCGGCCTTTGCCGCGCTAGTTCTGTCTCTGCCTAGCGAAAGTGACATCGCCCAGGAAATCGGCTCCGATATCAACCCTGATGCGATCCACGCGGCGCGCCTAGCTCTGCGGCGGCGTATCAGCAAGGAATGCGCGGCACCGCTCCAGCAGCTCTATCGCTCGCTCGCCACGCCCGGCGCGTACAGCCCCAATGCCGCAAGCGCCGGACGGCGGGCACTTCGCAATGCCGCCGTCGGTGTGATCGCCGATGCGGATCCGGCGCTTGGCGAGATGCTTGCACGCGAACAATTCGAGACGGCGACCAACATGACCGACCAGCTCGCTTCTTTAGGCGTGCTGACGACCATTCCAGGCCAGGCGCGGGAAGACGCCTTGGCAACGTTCGGATCACGCTACAGGGACGAACCTCTCGTGCTCGACAAGTGGTTCGCCCTGCAGGCGGCAATCCCCGAGCCGGAAACGCTGGAGCGCGTGAAAAAGCTCATGCACCACAGTGCATTCTCTCTCAGCAACCCCAACCGGGTACGCGCGCTCGTCGGCAGCTTCTCGATGCTGAACCAGTCGCAATTCAATCGCGCCGACGGCGCGGGTTACGATCTACTCGGCGATGTCGTTTTGCGCGTCGATGAACTGAACCCTCAGCTCTCCGCCCGATTGCTCACGGCCTTCAGCGCGTGGCGCATGATGGAAAACACCCGACAAGCGCGAGCGAAAAACACCCTACTCCGCGTCAGGGAAAAACCTGATCTGTCGCGCGATGCGAGTGATATCGTGCAGCGGACGCTTGATTGAGTCTGCCGTAAAGCCTTACAAAATAAGGATTTATGAGGTCTATTCTTCCGCTGAGCTTGAGGCGGAAGAATTAAGAAATTTTTCGTTAATCTAGGCCCTTGGATAGCTAGACAAATCACTCGCACGCGATTCTATTGTTAGTGATTCGGAGAGATGCGGCACGTCCTTCCGATCACAGGGCGAAATGGATTCCGAGGGGGGATTCGCATGGCGGGGGCGACAACCGCGTGCGTACCCGCGCGTGCGGGCACGATTCTAGGCATAACGCGAACTTTCGCGAACCCGGTTTATCGCCGGCTTGAACAGTATGAGTCCTGGCTCCGCCTAGCGGTCCCGGCTCTGCTCGTTCTCTTTATACTGACACTCGTCACGAGCGCCTGGATTCAGGTGCGCAACAATCGTGAAGAAACCGTTATCGACGCGATCAACGACATCGATGTGATTGCATCGCTCGCGGCTGCGAAACTCAGCGGCCGGACCGCGCCAGCCAACGATACCAAGGCCTCGGTGCAACTCGCCGATCTTGC
This sequence comes from Microvirga sp. 2MCAF38, assembly GCF_052115485.1. Taxonomy (NCBI): domain Bacteria; kingdom Pseudomonadati; phylum Pseudomonadota; class Alphaproteobacteria; order Hyphomicrobiales; family Methylobacteriaceae; genus Microvirga; species Microvirga sp. 2MCAF38. The sequence goes on from NZ_JBFRGU010000001.1 coordinate 381,105, forward strand.
GCAAGCCATGCCTCCGGCCGCTCTCCTGCGCAGCCGTATGATGCTTCTGGCTGACCAAGTGGGCACGGTTCAGGCCGTGTACCCCGCCGGCAGCATCATGCCCGCCTCTTTGACGGATCTTCTTGGCGACGCACAGCCGCTCACATTCTTCGCCGACCGCGCTGGCGTGATGACCATCAAGCTCGCCGACGGCAATGATGGCATCGCAACGGTCCGCGCGCTACATCCTTCAGGCCAGATCGCCATTGTGCAGCCGCTGCCGCGTGTTCTCTCTGGGTGGTGGGGACGCACGCTCGGGCAAATCTCTCTTCTCGGTGCAACCGCACTGGTCCTGCTCGGCATCGGCCTTGCTTACGTGATGCAGGCAAACCGGGCGCGCTCCGCAGACGAGATCTGCGAGAAAGTGCGTGATCGCATCGACTCCGCACTCAACCGCGGACGCTGCGGCTTGTGGGATTGGGATATCGGACGCGGGCGCATCTATTGGTCGGACTCGATGTACGATCTCCTCGGCTACGAGCGTCGTGACGAGTTTCTGTCCTTCGGTGAAGTGAATACCATGATCCACCCCGAGGATCAGGATCTCTACTCGCTCGCCGAACAGCTTGCTTCCGCCAGCACCTCACTTCTCGACTATGAGTTCCGCATCCGTAGCGCCAAGAGCGAATGGGTATGGCTACGCGCGCGCGCCGAACTGATGAACGATCCTGATGATGAGACGAGCCATCTGGTCGGTATCGCTGTCGATGTGACGGAGCAGCGTGGCCTTGAAGAAAAGACCGCCCGCGCCGATGCGCGTCTGCACGACGCGATCGAGACAATCTCCGAAGCCTTCGTGCTGTGGGATGCGAATAACCGTCTGGTTCTCTGCAATTCGAAGTTCCACAAACTGCACGAACTGCCCGAAAACGCCGATCTCGAAGGCAAGACCTATGCCGAAGTGATGGCCCTCGGCCGCCCTCCGGAAATTCAGCATCAATTCTTCCGTCAAGGTAAGCAAGAAGAGGGCGCGCGCAGCTTCGAAGCGCGCCTTGGCGATGGCCGCTGGCTGCAGATGAACGAACGCCGCACGAAAGACGGCGGCATAGTCTCGGTGGGCACCGACATCACCGCGCTCAAGCGCCATGAGCATCGCCTCGTCGAATCCGAGAAGGAATTGATCGCATCGGTTCTCGATCTCAAGCAATCGCGCCAAAAGCTCGAAGCGCAGACGCACCAGCTGGCCGACCTCGCCGAGCGTTATCTCGATCAGAAGGCACAGGCGGAAAGCGCGAACCGCGCCAAGTCCGAATTCCTGGCCAACATGAGCCACGAGCTGCGCACGCCGCTCAACGCCATTATCGGCTTCGCGGAAGTGATGCAGAGCGGCATCTTCGGTTCGCTCGGCTCGGATAAGTATGAAGAATACTGCACGGACATTCGTTCGAGCGGCGAATACCTCCTCTCAGTGATCAACGACATTCTCGACATGTCGCGCATCGAGGCAGGACGTACCAGCCTCACGAAGCAGAAGGTGGAAGTGAACGGCGCCGTGCATCGCGCCCTCAAACTGGTGAGCGAGCAGATCAAGGCCAAAAACCTGGCGATGACAGTCGACGTCGATCCGGAGGACGTCTCGGTTCTAGCCGACGAGCGCGGCCTTCATCAAATCCTGGTCAATCTTCTGCAGAACGCCACGAAGTTTACCAAGGACGGCGGCTGCATCACGGTCCGCACCCGCCAGGCCGGCAACGCCATCAATATTTATGTCGAGGACAACGGCATCGGCATTCCGGCTTATGCGCTGCAAAAGCTCGGACGTCCCTTCGAGCAGGTCGAGACCGAATTCTCGAAGAGCTACAAAGGCTCAGGTCTGGGCCTTGCCATTGCACGTTCCCTCGCAGAGCTTCACGGCGGTTCGCTGCGCATCAAGAGCCAGGAAGGTGTCGGCACCATCGTGCTCGTCCACTTGCCACTGACAGAAGCGACCAACGCCGATATCGCATTGGCGGATGCGGCGGCTTGAAGAACGGGCTTTAGTCGCATTCGCCGCCAGCCGTACTATCGTAGTTTGAGCTAACGTATAACCCGCGCGAAAACGTCTCGCACCTGCTCCCGCGCCTCATTCAAACTCGTCAGCAGCACCTTGGCGTCAGGCGATCCGGCGACGGCTGCAAGGCGCTTCAGGATCGCCGGCCTCACCGCAGCCGCATCGAAACGCCCTTCAATGGTCAATCGCTGCCACTGGAAGATGGCGCTGAACAAGCGGTGCGCTTCGATCAGGGTTTGTGCGTCAGCGCTGCCGAGAACACCGTGTCGAGAGGCCTCCGCGAAAACGGCCCCAGGCACCAATGTGAGCAAGGACGGATGGGCGTGCGCATGAGCGAGAACGAGGGCCTGCGCGATAAAATCGAGATCGGTGAGGCCGCCGCGTGCGAGCTTGAGATCCCACGGATCGTCGTCGCCCTTTTCCTGCGCGATCAGTTCGCGCATATCGCGAACGTCTTTGGAAACGCGCTTGTTGTCCCGCTTCGCTCCGACGATGTCGCGCACCGCGCTTTCGACCTTTGTCGCGAAGGCAGCGTCACCGGCCAGCACCCGGGCGCGGGTGAGCGCCATGTGCTCCCACAAATCGGCTTCGCTCTTCTGGTAATTCACGAAGCCGACAAATTGCGACGCTACCGGGCCTTTGCCGCCTTGCGGGCGAAGGCGCAGATCGACTTCGTAAAGCAATCCGCGCCGCGTCGGCACCGTCAACGCGGCCACGAGGCGCTGTGTGAGGCGCGTGTAATAGACCACTGCATCGAGCGGCCTCGGCCCTGAGCTTTCGCGATGGTGCTCATCGAAATCGTAGATGACGACGAGATCGAGATCGGAGCCTGCTGTAAGCTCACGCGTGCCGAGCCGTCCGAGGCCGAGAATGACGATCTGTCCGCCCGGCACGGTGCCATGCTCCTCTTCGAAAGTCTTTCGGACTTGCTCGAACGAAGTGCGGACAATCGCCTGCGCGATGGCGGCATAGGCCTCGCCGACTTGCGCGGGAGAGAGGATATCGGAGAGAAGACGCGCGCCGGTGATGAAGCGCATCTGGCGTGCGGCATCGCGCGAACGGTCAAGGAATTCCTCATAGTCGCGCGGCGATCCAATGATCTGCCGGATCTGCTCTTCAATCGCAGCCTCGTCGGTCGAGGCTATACCGAAAGCCGGGTCGATCAGAGCATCGAGCACATGAGGCGATTGCGCGACCGTGTCGGCGAGGCGCGGCGCCGTGCCCAAGAGATCCGCGAAACGAAGGCGCAGGCGCTCATGCGATTGCAGGATGGTGAGAAGTTCCACCGCCGCGGGCATGCGGCCGAAGGCGCGATCAAGCGCGGCGAGAGCGCCGTCCGGATCGGGAGTTCCGCCTAACGCCGAGAGTAGGACGGGCGTCAGTTCGGTCAGAACTTCGCGCGCGCGTTGGCTGGTGATGGCCGAGCGGCGGCCGAAATGCCAGCCGCGCACGGTTTCCGCCGCCTTCTCGGGTTCATGGAATCCAAGGCGCTGAAGGGTCGCAAGCGTCTCCGGATCGTCAGTCGTGCCCGTGAAGACGAGATTGCCCACATCGGAGGCGAGTTCGGGGGCCTCCTCGAACAACAACGCGTAATGCCCCTGCACGATGCTGGCCTGACGGGTCAGGGCCTTGGAGAACGCCTTGAGATTGGGATAGCCGCAGAATTTCGCGAAGCGCTTTAGTTCTTCCTCATCGGAGGGCAGCCGCTGCGTCTGCTCGTCCGCCACCATCTGCAAGCGATGCTCGATGGTGCGCAGGAAACGATAGGCGTCGGAGAGTTCGTCCCGTGCCTTGTCGGTGATCCAGCCTTCATCATGAAGCGCGATCAGCATGTCGAGCGTGCGACGGCCGCGAAGACTAGGACGTCGTCCGCCGAAGACGAGTTGTTGTGTCTGCACGAAGAACTCGATTTCGCGAATGCCGCCGCGTCCGAGCTTGATGTCGTGCCCTGCGACCGCAATCTCGTCATGCCCCCGCACCGCGTGGATCTGCCGCTTCATGGCGTGCACATCTTGGATCGCTGCAAAGTCGAAATACTTGCGCCAGATAAACGGGCGCAATTCGGCCAGGAAGTTTTCGCCGAGCCTCAGATCGCCAGCCACCGGCCGCGCCTTGATGAGGGCCGCGCGCTCCCAATTCTGGCCGACCGTTTCGTAATAGACATATGCAGACGGAAGAGACACCGCTGTCGGTGTCGAGCCGGGATCGGGACGCAGACGATAATCGACCCGATGCACGAAGCCGTCCGGCGTGCGCTCCTGAAGGAGCTTGGCGAGCTGCTGCGCGATCCGCGCGTAAACCGTGGGGGGCTCGGCGCTCTCGGGCACCGGCGCGGTCTGCGGATCGAAGAAAACCACGAGGTCGATATCGCTTGAATAATTGAGCTCGCCCGCGCCGTGCTTTCCAAGCGCCAGCACGGTGAAGCCGGAACCGGCACCCGGATCGTCGGGGTCGCGAAGGATGATGCGTCCGAGTTCCGCTGCTTCCGTCAACACCATGTTCGCGCCACCGCGCACTGAAGCGTCGGCGAATTCGGACAGAGAGAGAATGATGCGCTCGACGCTCCACACCCCGCCGAGATCGGCGAGGGCGACCAGAAGGGCATGGGCGTTGCGGTTCTGCCGGAACTGCCGAACAATCTCGTCACGGGTGAGTTCACCGGCGCGATAGCGGCAGAAGAGATTGGCCTGATCGGCGATGATGGCCTCGTGGTTCTCCTCCGGGGCCTTCAGAACAAGCTTCGCCAGACGTGCGGGATCGCCGACGATGATCTGCCAGAGGAACGTCGAGTTGTCCGCGGTGCCAAGAAGAAGCGCGACGAGCGCCCCATCTCCCAAATGACCGAGAAGGGCTGAAGCCCCCTCATCCCGCTTGGCCCGATCCAAAAGATCCTTCAACCGGGCCTTGGCCCGCCTTTGATCGGAAACGAGGGGGGCTTTTGTCAGGCGGTCGAGCAGGCTTTGATCCGACATGGTGTCTGGGTCCGTGAATGCCGTTTCACCGACTCTTCTATGAGGTCGCGTGCTCCTTCAAGGGTAAGGTGAGTACCGCTCTCAATCCGGGCGCGTTATCCTCAAGCTTGAGACCACCGCCATGCAGGCGGGCAACGGCGGAGACTAAACTCAATCCGAGACCAAAGCCCGGACTGGAACGCGAATTTTCAAGGCGAACGAAGCGCTCCAGCACTCTGTCACGCTCAGCTTCCGGGATCCCCGGCCCGCGATCTGCGACCACAATGACGACCCGATCCGTCTGCCTGGAGGCCGTGACCTTGATCGACGCATTAGCCCCGGCCCCATATTTCAGCGCATTATCGAGAAGGTTGGCGACCGCCTGTCCGAGGAGCTCGCGATTGCCATGAACGGTCAGGCCCTCCTCGATAGAGACTTCCAAGGGGGTATGCGCCTCCTCGGCCAGAGCTTCATAGAGCTCAGCAACATCAGCAACGACGCCACTCGCATCGAAATCGGATAAGGCCTCGCGGGCGTTTCCTGCTTCCAGTCGGGCGATTATCAGGAGCGCGTTGAAAATGCGGATGAGGTTGTCGCTTTCCTCGATATTGGCATCGAGCGCCGCACGCAGCTCGTCGGGCGTCTTTGCGGTTCTGAGCGCTTCGTCAGCCTTGTTGCGGAGGCGGGTCAGCGGGGTTTTGAGATCGTGGGCGATGTTGTCGGAGACTTCCTGTATGCCCTTCATAAGTTCGCCGATGCGGTCGAGCATGGCGTTGAGATTCTGGGCAAGCCGGTCGAGCTCGTCACCGGTCCCCTCGATCCGCAACCGTCCGTCGAGATCGCCCGCCATGATGACCCGCGTCGTCTCGGTCATGTCATCGACGCGTTTTAGAACGCGCTTGGTGATGAACCACCCGCCTGCACAGCCGAGAACGGTGATGAGGATCAAGGAATAGCCGAAAGCGCGCTGGATCGCATCACGGAGCCGCGCCCGCTCCTCCACATCGCGACCAACAACGAGGCGAAACCCTCCGGGCAGCAGATAGACGCGAACGATGGCGTGGCCGGGAGTAGCGTTAGTCTCGTCTGTTCGGGCGTAGTCGGTTTCGAATTGTCCTGGCTGGTCGATGACGCCCGGGGGAAGCGCGCCGATATTTCCGGCGACACGCTCGCCCGCTTCCGTCGTCACGAGATACAACGACGCGCCCGGAGTGCGTGAGCGCCGGTCGACGACATTGACGAGGCGACGCAGACCGCCAACCCGGTATTGCTCGGAAAGGCCGCTGATTTCCGCCTGGATCGTTGAAACGAACTGGTCATCGAGCACGCGCTGCGCGTTCCAGGCCACATAGGCCAGAGCCACAAACGCAAAAATCGTGAAGATCACGAGATACGCAAAAGAGAGTTTGAAGGCTGTCGTCCGGAAGAGCTTGCCAAGCGCCGTCATGCGTGGCCCCTGCCCGCTTCCCGACCCATGTTACGCGACATCGTCTTTCATTCCCTCGCCACCGACGCGTACCATGTAACCTGCGCCGCGGATGGTGTGAATGAGAGGCCCGTCAAATCCTTTGTCCACCTTGGCCCGCAGACGGGAGACGTGAACGTCGATCACATTGGTCTGCGGATCGAAATGATAATCCCACACGTGTTCGAGCAGCATGGTGCGTGTGACGACCTGCCCGGCATTCTTCATGAGATATTCGAGCAATCGGAATTCGCGGGGCTGAAGCAGGATCTCCTGGCCTGAGCGCGCAACGCGGTGAGAGAGCCTGTCGAGTTCGAGATCGCCAACGTGGTAAACCGTCGGCTCCGAACTCGGCGTCGCGGCTCGCCGCCGCGAGAGAACCTCGACCCGCGCGAGAAGCTCGGAAAAGGCATAGGGTTTGGGGAGATAGTCATCGCCGCCTGCACGCAGGCCCTTCACGCGATCGTCCACCTGGCCGAGCGCCGAGAGAATGAGAACCGGCGTTTCGATCTTCTGTTCGCGTAGCGATCTGATGAGGGAAAGGCCATCCAGCTTCGGCAACATGCGGTCGACCACGAGCACGTCATAGTCGCCGGATTCAGCCATGGCATAGCCGTCGAGACCGTCAGCGGCGTGGTCCGCCACATGACCGGCTTCCTTGAAGGCCTTCACGAGATAGGACGCCGCTTCGCGATCGTCCTCGATGATGAGAATCCGCATGGCCATCAGTGTAGCTCATTTTAACGCCAACGGCAGGCCGGTCTTGGAGGGGATGACCGACCTGCCGCGGGCAAGAGACGCCAGGTTCATATGAGGGGGCAATCAAAGCCCGGCGTCCTGACTTGAGCCTGAGGTTTTAGGTGCCCTTGGGTTGGGTGCCGACCTCGACTGTGACCGTGCGCTCCTTGCCTTCGCGATAGAGCGTCAGCGAGAGGGTCTTGCCCGGCGCGACCTGGGCGACCTTCCGCGAAAGATCCTTGGCCTCACCGATAGGCTCGCCATTCACGGCAATGATGGTATCGCCCGTCCGGACACCGGCCTTTGCGGCGGGGCTGTCCTTCAAGGCCTCGGCGACAAGGGCGCCCTTAGGCTCCTTCAGGCCGATAGCCTCAGCGATTTCCTTCGTCACCGGCTGCATCTGCACACCGATGAAGCCACGGGTGACGCTTCCGCCGTCCTTGAGCGACGTCACGACTTGGTCGACCGTGCTCGCCGGGATGGCGAAGGCGATGCCGACGCTGCCGCCGGAGGGCGAGAAGATCGCGGTGTTCACACCGACAACCTCACCCGCGAGGTTGAAGGTCGGACCACCGGAATTGCCCTTGTTCACGGGTGCATCGATCTGGATGAAGTCGTCATAGGGGCCCTGCCCGATATCGCGGTGCTGAGCCGAAACGATACCGGCCGTCACCGTTCCACCAAGACCGAAGGGGTTGCCGACAGCAAGAACCCAATCGCCGATACGAGCCTTCTGCGGGGCGAGACGCACATAGGGGAAGTCGTTGCCGCCACCCTGAACCTTCAGGAGCGCCAGATCGGTCTTTGGATCAGTGCCGATGACCTTGGCGTCGAGCACTTTGCCATCGTCCATGGTGATCTGCACATCCGAACCGTTTTCGACGACGTGATTGTTCGTCACCACATAGCCGTCGGCCGAAATGAAGAAGCCCGAGCCAAGAGCTTGGCCGAACTGGCGCGGCTTTTGGCGAGCTCCGGGTTGCTGACCGTCACGAAACTGGCGGAAGAGGCGGTCCATGGGCGAGCCCGGAGGGAAATCAGGCATAGAGAATTGCTGGCTATCCTCGTCACCACGATCGGCCACGGTCTGCACTTTCACCTTCACGGAAACCACGGCCGGCTTCACACGGTCGATGACCTCGGCAAAGGACGGGGCGGCTTGAACCGGCTGCGACATGGAGCGCAATTCGGCATGGGCCGGATTGGGAACGACAAGACCGCTTTCAACCGCGCCGCCTGCAATCAGGGCGGCAACGGCCGCCGCGCCAAGCCATTTGGCGGTGCGGGAACGGACGGGCTGAGAAAGCTTGTTCAACATTTGAATCTCCTCGACAAACCCTTCAGGGATCTGTGTTGGAGAGAACATGGGGTTTTCCGCGTTACCGCGCTCTCACCCGCAGATGAATTCTTGGTAAGGTTCAGGGCTTCGATGGGTTATCGCTTTTGATAAGGGAGTCCAGCGCCTTCTGCTCCTCCGGATCGAGCCTTTCAGCGGACTGCTGCGAGGGCCTGCGGCGCATGGCGACGAAGAGTCCGAAGCCGCCAAGGATGAGCACGAGAAACGGCGCCAGCCATAACGCCATCGTGTGGGGCTTGAAGGTCGGCTTCAGCAGGACGAATTCACCGTAGCGCTGAACGAGATAGCCCTGAACCTGATCGTCACTGTCGCCGGCGACAAGCCGTTCGCGCACCAGGATGCGAAGATCCTTGGCAAGAGATGCATCGGAATCGTCAATCGACTGGTTTTGACAGACGAGACAGCGCAAACCCGATGAAATGTCGCGCGCCCGCTGTTCCAAAACCGGATCTTTCAATACCTCGTCCGGCTGAACCGCATACGCGGCACCTCCGAACGACAAAACGGTGAGAAGGATCAGAAGAAAGCGCATCGCTTTACTCCGCCGGCGCAGGAAGCACCTGAAGGGGTTGCGCACGCGAGGGTGCACCGACCCGCAAACGACGGTCGCTGAGCGACAGGGCTCCGCCGAACGCCATGACGAGCGAACCCAACCAGATCAGGAGAACCAGCGGCTTGTAATAAAGCCGAATTCCAATGGAGCCGTCGGCCTGCAACTCCCCGAGGCTCGCATAGATCTGGCTGAAGCCGATTGTCATGATTCCGGCCTCCGTCGTTGGCATGCCACGTGTGAGATAGAGCCGTTTCATGGTCTCGATCGTACCGAGTTCCCGACCATCGCGCACGACGTTCAGGAGAGCGACGTCCTCACGATAGTTGAACGCGGCACGCGGGATCAGACTCTCGAGACGAACCTGATAGGAGCCTGCTTTCAGCGTCCCACCGGGCCTCAAGGTACCGATACTCTCAACACTCCAGGCCTGCGTAGCAATGCCGATCACGGTCAAGCCGACGCCCGCATGAGCAAGGGCAGTGCCCCAGGTAGAGCGCGGCAGTCCGATAGCCTTGCGACACACCAAAGCCCAAGAATTCACCTTGGACCAAGAACTCCCCTTGGACCAGGAGCGCGTCACGATTTCGTTGAGGGAGCCAAAAACCAGAAAAACACCGAGCCCGACGCCAAGCGGGGCAAGAACCGGTCCGCCAAAGGTCAGGGCGATGAGAGCCAGCGTCACAGCAAGCGCAACACCCATTGCCACATAGAGACGCTGGGCCGTGCCGAGGAAGTTTCCGCGTTTCCAGGCCAGCGTCTGGCCAAAAGGAAGGAGAAGCAGAAGCGGCACGATCAGAGGCAGGAACGTGAAGTTGAAGAAAGGTGCCCCAACCGAGATCTTGTCACCGGTCAGCGCTTCGAGTGCCAACGGATAGAGCGTGCCGATGAAAACGGTTGCGCAGGCCGTCGTCAGAAAGAGATTATTCAGCACCAGCGCGCCTTCACGCGAAACCGGCGCGAAAAGGCCGCCCTGCTGCAGGAGCGGTGCCCGCCAGGCGAACAGCACGAACGATCCGCCGATGAAGGCGATGAGGATCCCGAGAATGAAGATGCCTCGCGCCGGATCGACCGCGAAGGAATGCACCGACGTGAGAACGCCCGAGCGCACGAGGAACGTGCCCAGAAGCGAAAGAGAAAAGGTCAGGATGGCGAGCAGGATCGTCCAGACTTTCAAGGCATTGCGCTTTTCCATCACGACGGTCGAATGGACGAGCGCGGTCCCGGCGAGCCAGGGCATCAGGGAGGCATTTTCCACCGGATCCCAGAACCACCAGCCACCCCAACCGAGTTCGTAATAGGCCCAGTAAGAGCCCATGGCGATTCCAAGAGTGAGGAAGGACCATGCGCCCAGTGTCCATGGTCGCACGATCCGCGCCCATACCGCATCGATCCGGCCGTCGATCAGCGCCGCGCACGCAAAAGCGAATGTGATCGAGAAGCCGACATAGCCGATGTAGAGCAGCGGTGGATGGATCGCGAGGCCGGGATCCTGCAGCAGCGGATTGAGATCCTGCCCTTCCGCAGGCATTGGAATGATCCGTTTGAACGGGTTGGACGCGATGAGGATGAAGAGGAGGAAGGCGATTGTGATCGCCGCCTGGATCGCCAAGGTGTTGGCCTTCAGCCGGAGTGGCACGCTGCGTTTCGCTAATGCAACAACGGCGCCGAAGAGAGTCAGGATTAGAATCCAGAGGAGCATCGATCCCTCATGGTTTCCCCAGACACCGGAGATCTTGTAGATCAAAGGCTTTGCGGAGTGCGAATTCTCGACGACATTCAGGACTGAGAAATCGGATGTCAGGTAGGCGTTCAAAAGCGCCAGAAAAGCAAAGGCCACACAAGCGAAGACGGCCAAGGCCGTCGGCGACGCAACGCTCATCAGAACCGGATCATTGACCCTAGCCCCCCAAAGCGGCACGGTGAATTGAATGATCGACAGCCCCAGCGCGAGCGCGAGTGCAAAATGTCCAGCCTCGACAAACACTGGAGAACTCCCTCAATTCTTAGCCTGTTGTGGAGCATCTTTCTGCTCCTTCCAATGGCCTTGCCGCCGCAGGGTCTCGGCGACCTCGCGAGGCATGTAACTCTCGTCGTGCTTGGCGAGCACCGTATCGGCCCGAAAAACGCCTGAAGGTTCGAGCGCTCCTTCGGCGATCACACCCTGCCCTTCGCGAAAAAGATCGGGGAGAATTCCTTGATAACGGACGGAGCGCGAACTCTGCCCGTCCATTACTTCAAAGATAACCACCTGATCGGCTTTCCGTTCGAGCGAGCCCTCTCTTACGAGTCCGCCCAGGCGGAAGCGCGTTCCCGGCTGCACATTCTTTGCCTGAATGTCCGCCGGAGAATGGAAGAAGACAATCGTGTCGTTCATGGCATAAAGCACGAGCCCCAGCGCGAGCGCGAGGACGAAACCCGAGATTCCAATCAGGCTGAGACGGCGCTGTTTTCGTGTCATGGCGTGCTTAGTTTCAATTCGCGAGCCATCGCGTCGATTATTTGCAAACCGGCCGAGTCGCGAGCCAGCGCGGTGCGGGCCTGCGATGCTGTTATCACAGCCTTGTCGCGCTGCCCAAGAACCACATAGGAACGCATCAGCCGCGCCCACTCTTCCGGACTTCCGCCCTGGCTTTCAAGTCTCGAAGCCAGCCCCGCGACCATTCCCGCGATGGCCTCGGCGTTGGGGAGTCTTTCGGACGGTTGCACCGAGGGGCCGTTCAGCCGGGCCAACTGATCCTTGATCACAGCCGCCCAAGGAGCATCCGCAGGCGCCCCTTCGACCAGAGCAGTGTATTCCGCACGGGCCTTCTCAATTTGTCCGTCCTGCTCAGCGACCCGCGCGAGGTAGAAGCGCGCCTTGACGAGAGAGGGATCAAGAGCAAGGGCTTGTTCGAACACCCGCCTGGCATCGGCGGGAACGATCCCGTCCTGCGCGATCACCATCGCTTCACCGTAATTGGCAAAGCGATTGGCATCCTTATCGAGAAGACGGACTGCAGCGGCATAGGCTTTGATCGCGTCATCGATGCGGCCCATGCGCATATAAACGGGAGCGATCACGTCCCAGCCACGCCCGTCATCCGGCTTTTCTGCGAGATGACTTTCAATCTGCGCGACGGCAGTTGCAAGATCGTCTCGAGTGGCTGACGCCTGGGGCGTCACCGCGGTCAAGGCACGCGAAATATGAGGCGACCCATATGCGCCGTAAACCGCCAGCGCGACGATGGGGACCAGGGACAGTCCCAGGGTGGAAACCGCGCGCCGGCGACGCAAAGCCGGTTCGCCGACAGCAAAAGGCATCGAGTCGCGCTCGGTGCTGGCGCGGAGCAATCGGCGCCCCGCCTCCGCCTTGGCAGCTTCAGCTTCCGCGGGGAGAAGGAGGCCTCGCTCGCAATCCTGTGCGATCTCCGCAAGCTGATCGCGGTAGAATTGAGTGTTGGGATCGCCCTCGACCAAAGCGACGCGAGGGCGTGACAACGGCCAGAGCACCGCCATCACGGCCGCAGCCGTCATCACTGAGAATATGATCCAAATCACCATAACTGTCTTCTTAGCGCGCGGTTGGCTGAAGCACGACGGCGGCACGGTGTCACGCGGAAAACCGCGTGGGGTCAGCTTCCATCCCCTGGAAGCTCCAGTTTTGCCCTCAATCCCCCGAGTGGCGAGGCCTCGAGCCTCAAACGCCCCCGATAAAGGGCGGCGAGATCGCTGACGATGGACAGGCCGAGGCCGGAGCCAGGTTTCGTTTCGTCAAGCCGCCGACCCCGTTTCAGCATTTCCTCACGGGCACCCTCCGGTAAACCGGGACCGTCATCGTCGATGATGAGGTGAATCCAGGGGCGCTCATCCTGCTGTATGACCTTAACCTTGATGTCGACGCGTCCAACCGCCCATTTCGCCGCGTTGTCGATGAGATTCCCTGCCATCTCCTGCAGATCTTGCCGCTCTCCTCTGAAACGAGCGGTGGGCGGAGCGCTAATCTCGATCTGCAAATCCTTGTCCCGGTAGATCTTCCCGAATGTGCGAGCAAGGGCGGACAACACCGGTTCGACGTCGGTAAAGGTCCCGAGTGTCCCGGCGATAGCCGCAGCCCTTGCCCGATCCAAGTAGTAATTTACCTGATCCCGCATAATGGCGGCTTGCTCTCGCACCTTGGTGGCCACCTCGTTCGGCGCGTTCTCCACTTCGTTGACAACGACGCTCAATGGCGTTTTCAGCGCATGCGCAAGGTTGCCGACTTGCGTGCGCGCCCGCTCCAGAATTTCCCGATTGGTTTCCAGAAGGAGATTGATCTCACTCGCAAGCGGGGCGATGTCGCGCGGGTACTCCCCTTGAATCCGTTCCACTTCACCACGCCTGATCGCCCCCAAAGCTCTGCGCAATTGAGCCAACGGCTGAAGACCAAACCGGATCTGGAGCAACGTCGTAAAGCCCAGAGCCAGTCCCAAAAGTGAAAAGGTGACGAAAAGCGCAAACGAAAACCGGCGCGCGCTGTCATCGATTTCATCGGCCGGCCCGCCTATCCGGATGATGAAGCGGCCCTCCTGACCGAGATCGATATCCCGCTCGACCAGTCTCAGCCCCCGGTCGTCCGGGGCTTTGCCATAACCGCGTCGGATCTCACCGAATTTCGCGCTGCCGTCGACAGGAGCGAGGCTCGGTAATTGGCCGCCGAAAAGGGATTTCGAGGAACGGATATCGCCTGGTTTCCCATTGGGGCGGGTGACCTGCCAATACCAACCGGAGAGCGGCAAATCGAATCTGGGATCGCCGATAGGCCCGAGATCCCGATCCGGATCGCCCGGCGTGACGAGGTTCGAGGCGAGAGTGTTGGCATAGACCAGCAGGCGCTGATCGAACGCCCGCTCTGTGTTGTCACGATAAAGAGCCGCGAGAATGAGCCCGGAAATCAGAAGGATCGCAAAGCTCCAGAAGACGGCAGAGACCGCAAGCCGGACGGCGATGGAACGGCCGGCCAAGCGCTTCAGAACTTGTTGAACCTCGATCACGCGGATGGCCGGTTCGGGTCGAGGAGATATCCGAGCCCACGCATAGTTTGAATGATATCGACGCCGAGTTTCTTGCGCAGGCGCCCGATAAAGACCTCGATGGTATTCGAATCCCGGTCAAAATCCTGGTCATAGAGATGCTCGGTCAGCTCGGCACGCGACACGATCCGCCCGGTATGGTGCATGAGATAGGACAAAAGCCGATACTCATGCGATGTCAATTTCACCGGATTCCCATCCACCATGACCCGCCCCGAGCGGGTATCGAGCCGGACGGGACCACAGGCGATTTCGCTCGAAGCATGCCCTGTCGCCCTGCGCAGCAAAGCGCGGACACGGGCCAAAAGCTCCTCCATGTGGAAGGGCTTCGTCACGTAATCGTCAGCTCCGGCATCGAAGCCTTGCACCTTGTCGCTCCAACGGTCGCGTGCGGTCAGGATAATGACGGGCATTTTCCTGCCGTCACGTCGCCAGGACGTCAAAACGGAAACGCCGTCGACCTTCGGCAGGCCAAGATCGAGAATAACGGCATCGTACGGTTCGGTCTCACCGAGGAATTGTCCCTCCTCGCCGTCATAGGCCTTGTCGACCGCGTAGCCCGCCTGTTCCAAGGCGGTCACGATCTGCAGGTTCAGGGTTTGGTCGTCCTCGACAACGAGAAGGCGCACGCTGCTAAACTCTCCGTCAAAGCATGCCTGGAGCCCAGAATATCAGCGCTCTAGGAGAATCATGCGGCACAATAAGAACTTAAGATTATGATCTTGCTCAGGAAACGGGATCACAATCTAGCGGATTGATTTTACGTTCCCCGACGGGCCGTCCACCATCACTTGCACGATACGACCATCTTTTTGCAAGGCCGTGATGACATAGACAAGCCCCTCGTCAGCCCGGCAGAGATTGGCTCGCAGCACCTCGGCGTTCGGTACTTGGCGGCGGGCCGTAATCACAGCCTTGGCCGGCGCGACCACGCCTTTCGATACGACTGCCTCCTGCATCTCGCGAGGTTGCAGGCAATCCTGAAGTGTAGTCGTGGCACTCTGGGCCTGCGCGGCCCAGGCCCATCCCGACAGCATGACGATGAGAGTGACGAAAAAGCGCATCCCGGAATATTGACCCAACCGCACTGAACGGCGCCTGAATGCAATATCACTTCATAAGTTGTCTCGTTGCTGCAATGCGAAAGACGGTGGAGGCGATGAAACTTCCGGCGGCAACCATCTGTGCTACCGCCTCTACCACAGCGCCGTTATCGAGGGTCGAGGTATCGAAGCCCAGGATGCCGAGAACGATGGCTAGCAAGCCGATGGCATTCGCCCAAATCGTCCGGCTAGAAAGCATGTGCTTTGTTTCCAACATGATGTTGGGTTCCTTTCGTTAGAGTGAAGTGGATCGAAGAGAAGTCAGCTTGAGTGCGTCGCTCTCGATGGCCAGCACCCGTTTCGTCCAACCGCGCCCGAAGGTCCGCCATGTCGCCAGTCGCGACAGAAAGCTCAGTCGGGCTTGAGACAATTGGCGGATGACGACTTGCGCATTGGCCTGCTGCGCCTTGGCAAGCGTCCTCGGGCCGATGAAGCCGTCCGCAGGTACGCCCAGAACACGTTGAAGAAAGAGCGTCGCCCGCTTCGGGCCAGAATTGACCGCGATGTCGAAAACGACGAGGTCGATGCCCGGCGGCAATGCATCGGCCTGGATGCCATTCCAATAGTCGCGCCGGTAAATCGCCCTCGCCTCGTCTTCGGTTAAACGGCGTATATCGTCGATGCTTGCGGCTCGCTTTCGAAAGAAAGAAAGGATTGGTCGCGTAATGCCGAACTTCGTCGCGCCACCCGGATCGAGCGGATGGTCGACGAACCCGCCTTCATGCTGAAGAACTGTCCGAAGTGCGGAATCAAAAGACGTGGTGCTCAAGTGAAAATCCAGAATGAATCACACGGATGTGTTGTGATGAAAACCGCAGGCGCTCAGATCTCGGCCTGAAAAGCCATGGCAACCGCACTGCCGAGATAAAGGTATCCGGACGCTCCGGCAGTCCCTCCGAACGTTGTCGCCGCCTGTAACCGCAGAATGATGGTTGTCGGTGTCAGGCCCACCAGCGGAGAGATCGTCACATCTCCCGCGGCATTGGCCCAGGCCAGATTCGCGTTTTCGCAAAATCCGATCTGACTGTTGATCGGCGCAGCGGATGCCCAAGTGAAACCATTTATGCGCAGCGTCGGGGCACTTCGCATTGCTACGGGCAAAGCAATCGGCACATCGATCGTGTTCGTCGAGATGCGCTGTCCCGGAGCGCCGAATATGGTGCCCGCCCCGGCTGAATAAAGGCGCTGGTAATAGCGCCGGCAGCGAAACTCCTCGATATCGAGAGGCTCGGGAACCCACGGCGTCGCGTTCGATCCGATTTCAAGCTTGATGCGCTTGAACGAACATGCGGAAGCAGGGCTCAATTTCAGTGTGATGTTTCCGGTATCGCCCGCTCCCAGGATAACACTCGCAAATTGGCGCCCCGCCCCCGCCGGAATCGTAGCCGATTTCGACGAAACCGAGAACGCCAGAGGCGTCGAGGGATCTTCTACCGACAGGGTCAAGGTCCGTCCGGCAAAGGTCGGCGTATCGGTGAGGCTTTGAGCCAAGGAGACGTCTATGCCCTGCTCCAGCGCGCCCGTCAACGTCACTTTCCCGCTGGCATCGCGCGTGATTGTGCATCCGCCAATCCCGCCCTTCCAGCGATCGAAGCCGAAGTTTCCAGCCGTAATGCTTCCGCCTGCAAAGGCGCGCTGGTTCACGAGGAAATTGGAATTGATGAGAAGATTCACACCCGCTCCGAGCGATCCGACGGTCACCCCATAAGGAAAGGTCGCGATGCCGGATTGGCAATCGACGGACATGGCGTCTCGCCATTGTGCTCCATCGGGAGACACGCGAACCTTGTAATCGTCGCTACCGATCAGTCCTGTCTCTGCACGTCCGCTATAGCCATCCTGATAAAGCTGCGAAAGAACGTTGGCTTGCGCGCTCTTATTGAGGACGAAACGAAGATCCCCGGTGCCGCCTTCCGCTGACGCGCGGGCGGTGAAGAGTGTCGCATTGAGTTTCGCGGCGAGACGATTGACATCGTCCGCAGACGTCCCGATGCCGATGCGATCCAGATTGCCGAGCTCCCGACTGTAGTAGCCGAGATCGCGCCAAAGCAGCCCGTCGTAGACGACGATCCGCTCTTCGACCTCGACATAGGCACGCCACCCCTTACGAGGTTTCAGAAACCGCCATGCGCCGAGATCGAAGAAGGCAATCTCTCCGTCGTGGCCTGAGAAATCGCCTGTCGAAGCAGAGCCTACAAGATAGCGATCTCCTTCCGCTGGAGAGGCCGGAGCCGCCGTCCGCCCTCGCTCGATCACTGCGAGATGAACGAGGGCATCGAGCGCGGCCAGCGCCTCATTATGAGTGACGTGCTTCTGGGCCTGAGCTGCGGCAAGCAAAGGCAAATTCAAATTCTTGGTATTTGACATCGTTCAATCCCAGGGCGCAAAGGGCGTAACTTCAGGTGATGGGAAGCGTGACCGTGCGGTCGAAGCCTCTGCCGACAACGGCACTCCTCTGCGCGACACGAATGGTGATTTGCGTTTGCGTAGATCCGAAGTCGGACAGCTCCTGCGAAGCAGGATACAGAATCGACGCTTCGGTGCTCACGAGTGTGCGGCGGACGAGCCCTCCAAGCAGAATGTCGATTTCATAGCGTTCGGCTTCTTCTCCCAAAGGCACATCGACCGGATCCCAGGCGTCACCGTCGCGACGTGCTCGACGAAGCCACGACAGGCGCACGCCACCAGGTTCACGACGCGCTGTGACACGAACGGGACTGAGAGGCCGAAGACCATCGCCTCTGATGGTAGAAGAGAACTGAAGCATTGCAGGATCGGCGTGATCCCGTCCGGCGGGTCCAACCCGATATTGCCACGTCGCTCCGAGATCACTCGTTGCAAGCGGTACGACGCCTTCGTCCAGCCGGACGAATGTTGCACCAGCAGGCAGATTGCGCGCGGCTTCCGATTCGCTTCCACCGAGACCACGGAGGAGACGCGACAGCCTATAGGTCCGCTCGCCGATCAGTTCCGCATGAGCCGCAGAGACGATTTCCCATCGGCCATCCGGGCCTTGGATCGCGAAGAGATTATTGCCGGCAAGAGCCGCCTCGTCGTCGATTGACGGGATTGCTCCGGAGGAAATCTCCACATCGAGAAAAGTGCGAGGATCCCATCGCCAAAGCGGCCCAGGCAAGAATGCACTCAACGTGCGCCCGATAACAGCTGGAAGATCGATGAACCTGGAGATCGCATAGCTCGACCCATTGCCGGACCGCCAGACAGCCACAGCGCCCGGCCAGGGATCAGCGGCGACCGCCATATATTGCAGCGTTGTCGGATCGCCGTCGGCCACAGGCAGATCGAGCACAATGACATGAGGCTTTCCAGGCACGGACGGAGGACGTTTTACAGGTCGTGGTGCGGATGCTCCGGGCGTTTCGAATATCGACGGTTCGATCGCGCGACTCGTGATCTTGCGCGTCGGACCGTCCGCAATCCGGATCACACGGTGCAATTTCGCGCCCGCGTCGGTCGGTACGGAAATGACATCGCCGGGTTCGACTTCGATCCGGCGAGGAGAGAGTTCGAACTCCGCCGTTTCACGTGCGGCCCACATATCCTGCAGCCAGGCATCCGCAAGACGTTGCGCTTCCGCACGTCGTGTTACGATGGAAAGATCAGCTCGTGACTCTCGCCTGCTTGCGCCGGTGAGGCGTCGGGATGCTACGGCGGCACGTCGATAGTCAATTTCGCCCTCTGTAAATCCGAGCTCCACTTGCAGCGGCAATTCGGTTTCCTGAGTGCGGCTGAGTTTGAGAGCGGCCGCCTTTTCGTCGAGAATGAGATCCGTTTTTTCAATCTGGATCGAACCTCTGCCGCCACGCCCCCGCCATGTCAGACGGCCTCCGCTTGCTATGGCATCGAGACCGAACAGGCGTGCCAAGGGCTCGAGAGCACCGCGCGCCGATATCGGTCTGTCGATGACGTAACCATCCACGAAGCCGTCGATGGGCATCGAGGTCGGTGCTTCGATGCCGAAATCCTTGAGGATGTTCAGAACCAAACGATCGAGAGACGCACCTTCGATGCGCCCGGTAATCCAGTGTCCAGTCTCCCAATTGGCGCCATCCGCCCACACCGTGTCGAAATCCGGGAAGGCCGGAAACGGTCTTGCATCCCAAGCCCACACGTAGACATTCGCGGGATCGACCATCCGTCCGCTGTAAGATGACGAAGCTGGATTGTCGGCGGAGTTGAAACCTGCCAGCTTCGGATCGAAGCGCGATAGGATAGCCTCAAGTCCGCGAGCCTGCGAAAGATCGTCCCGCACACCTCGCGAGAAGGGCGGATAAGCGGATTCCGATGATTTGGGGTCGGGGAAGACGTTGGGGCCATTCGGCCCCTTATCGACGGCTGGAATTCCGATTTCGGTCAACCAGATCGGCTTCGATTGAGCCCTCCAAGCCGTTACGCTGGTCTCGACACCACCCACACGCTCCACATGGCGGTTCGACCACCAGGATACGAGATCCTTCTGCCTGAAAACCCACGGCTTGTTGTATGCACCATCGGTGATAGGTGTTCTTGTCTGCGCACTGCGTTGGGACGAGCTTGCGTAGTACCAATCGAAGGCTTCGCCGGCTCCCAGGCGACTCCGCAGATAATCGGTATCGTAAGGACTGCGCGCTTCGCTCAAATCACGATGATCAGGCCCGTCGCGCCAGTCGGAGAGCGGCGGATAATAGTCGATCCCGACAGCATCGATTTCCGAATGCGCAAAAAGCGGATCGAGGGGGAAACGAACCTCGCGGCCATTGTCGAGGACATGGGCTCCGTACTCCGTCCAATCCGCCGCATAGACAATCTTGGTTGCGGCTCCGAGGATCGTTCGCACGTCGCCGGCAAGCTTCTGGAGTTCCGCGACAGCTGGATAGACGCCAGGTGCTGAACGGACTCGCGTGAGCCCCACCAACTCACTGCCGATGATAAAGCCATCGACTCCCCCCGCATCCTTGACCAATCGCGCGTAGTGAAGGATCTGTTTGCGATAACCCGCTGTACCATTGAACCAGCGCGACACCTGTGAGGCCGCGCCTTCCTGTCCGTCCGGTGATCCCGCCTCGCCCGGCGCCGGGTGGCAGGTGATGCGTCCGCGCCAGGGATACGGCGGCTGGCTCGCGCCGCCATAAGGATTGGGAAGCGCGTTTCCGGCAGGAACATCCATCATCACGAATGGGTACAGGACAACCTTGATCCCTCGCGCCTTCAAGTTCTTGATCAGGCGGATAACGGAGTTGTCGGATGGCGTGCCGCCATACGCGGGCGATCCACTCGAAAGCGAAACAGCGTTCACGTCTGCCCGTTCAAGGCCAGCGACAGACCATGTCGCACCGTCCGTCGTCTTGACCTTCACGTCCACACGCGGAGCGATCGTGCAATTGCCCGCGCGCAGGTCGTCGCCAAACCAGCTCACGACCAAGGAGACGCGCTCCAAATTTGGACATAGCGCCTGCAAAGCATCGAGCGATGCGTCGACATCGCTCGCGCGTTGCCACTGATGGCGGTTTTCAGGCCGTGTGGAACCGAGCCCGAGAACCTGCATGACAGGCGTCTGATCGTAACCGAACTCGGTCGCACCGGGGATCAGACAGACCGCGCGGATCATCCGATTCAACCCATCGACAGGGCGAACGATCTCGAAGGAAAACTGCGGAACGCGATTTCCGAACTCGGCAAGCGCAAGACGCTCGAAAACCACATAGGCGAGTCCACGGTAGGCGGGTGCACTCTCCGCCCCCTCTTTCGCTACGATCAAGGCATCCGCGTCTTGTGTGTCATGCCCATGATGAACGCGCATGACGATGCTGCTCAGATCCAGCTCGCGCCCATCGGCCCAGACCCGGCGCACATAGGCAATGGAGCCTTCGCACAAGCCGACAGCAAGATTGGCAAAATACGAATAAGTGACGTTGACGGTCTTCGACCCCTTTGCCCCCATCCCTTTGCCACCTTGGGCACCGGAACGCTGCGTTTGCGTGTTCGCGACCTCCTCCAACCGTGTCGCCCAGATCAGTTGCCCGCCGATGCGGGCGCGTCCGTAGACGCGCGGGATGGGCGCTCCCTCGGTGGAGGTCAGTCCATCGATATCTTTCAGGCGAGGACCTTCAACGACTTTCGTGCCCTCGGAGCCGCCCAGAAGCGCGTTGTCGATGGCTGCACCGGCGAGCCCCCCGAGCACACGCCCCGCCATGGCGCCGAGCGGACCCGCAACCATTCCGCCGACCACGGAGCCGACGGTTTGAAGAACCATAGTTGCCATTGTCAGATTCCTGGGAAACGAAAAGCGTGGGAAAGATGCCGCCGCCACCACGGGCTGATGGCAATCTCGGTCACACAAGCCCCGTCATGGGCGTGAATCATGTTTTCATACGATGTCGCGATAGCGCAGTGTTTGGCGGGAAGACCGTAACGCCAGCGGAAAAGCAGGACATCTCCGCCTCGCACATCGTGTGGGTCGGTTTCAACGAGATATCGATGCGCAGCGGCAAGGAGTGTATCGGCCCCGGCTTCCGCCCAATCCGGTGTGTACGGCGGCGGCAATTCGGGCTCGGTGCCGAGAGCACCGCGCCAGACACCGCGCAGAAGACCGAGGCAATCGCAGCCGACGCTCTTCAGGGAGGCTTGGTGAAGATACGGCGTCCCGATCCAAGCGCGAGCTTCAGTCACGATGATCTCTGCGGTGCTCATCGAAAGAAGCTTCCGCCATCGAGACCGGGCTCACCCTGTCGCGGCATCCGGACGATGAAATCGTTGCCGGGCATATGCGGAAAGCCACGGAAATTCGGCGCATTCTTGAATTTCGCGCGGCACGTCTCGTGTCGCTTGTCGCAGCCCGCCGTCACACGAAAGCTGTCGCCGACGGCAATAGGCTTCGGTGCGCGCTGCCAGAGGTCGAATTCCGACGTCGAGCCGACGCGTCGATGCACCTTGATCTCGACCAGAATGTCTTTGTTAGCGCCGCTCGTCCAGGTCAACCGACCGCCCGTGCACCAGCCGTCGGAAAAGCCGATACCGGATGCGGCAATGACGAGCCAGCCGTCCGTGCGCATGACCGTTCCGGTGTCGGTGTAGGTGGAACCGGTCAGCTTCAGACCGCACTTTACATCGCCCAAATCGGCGGCGCAGGTCGCGCGGAACAGGCGCCCTTTTTCTTCATCGAGGCGATGGGTCAGTCCCCTCACCTCCGCGATAAACGTTCCGTCTGCACGGCGAATTTCACCGATTGAACCGACATCGAGAAGAAGCCGTTCGGTCACGTTCCCCCAATTGACGAGCCAAGTCTCGACGCTTGCATCGTCGTAGAGACCGGCGGAGATGTCGTCTTCAGTTAATCCTGCAGAAACCAGCGCGCCGGAAACCTCTCCGCCTCCGACAGCAAAGCCCAGTTCGGCCGTCGCTTCCGCCGCCTCGAGCCCGGTGTGCGCATTGAATATCACGCCGCCGAAGCTCAAATCGCGATCATGGTCGGTAAAGCCGAAGGCCTGGCCGTCCCGGCGAATGAGTTTCCAACAATGGCAAAGCGAAGTCGTCCCGCCGGCGAGATGCGCGGCGAGATCCAAGGGAATGGAACGCATGATTATCTCTGAATTTACGGAACGATTTCGATGAGCGGAATCTGCGGGATCGCGCCCGCCTCGAAAGCGGAAAGATCGATATCGAGCTCGTCGGTGTCGAAGCGCACGGGCACGTCGAAAGCAAAACCCGCGGTGATCGCGGCTCCGCCGGGCGGCGCATTCGTGAAGGTCACGACACCCGTTGTGGGATCGCTATTGAAGGCCGAGCCCACCGACTGCTCGACTCCATTGATCGCCACACGCACGCTGCCACCGATTGGCTTTGCGATGGGGCGTTGATAAGGCGAGAACGACGAGCCATACGTTTTGATGAGCTGGAAGATTTTTGCCGTACCGTCGCCGGTGCCGATGCGTTGATCGAGCGGCGTCGGCTCCTTCGAAGGTGAGCCGGAACGCCAATCGGTTCTGTCGCGAAAGCGGAAACCAGTGAGCCGTCCGCGCCTCTCTTCGAAAAAGGCGATGACCGCATGCAATGCATCGATGCTGCGCACCCCCAGACCGGCATCGTAACGGCGCCGGGAATTCGCCCACCGGCTATTGCGATGTTCGCGTCCTGAAGCCAGCGTCACGATATCGGTACGCCGCACCGGCCCGCCCCGGCTGCCGAGGCTGACATCGAGCGGAAAACGGACCTCGTGAAAATCGGAAGCCATGATGGACACTCGTCAAATGATTGAAACGGAAAGGTATTGCGATGCGTTGTCCGACCGGAGAAACCGGCGAACGCGCATCAAGGGAAAAGACAATCATGAGCGGCAACGAACTGACGGACGACTTCCCCGGCATGGAAAACAGGATCCATGCCCTGAAGACGGGCAATCATCACTTCGCGCGCCTGTACGATGATTATGTGGAACTCAACCGCACCATCCACCGCATCGAGACGCGGGTGGAGCCGACGACGGAAGACGTCGAGGAAGAATTGAAGCGCCGGCGCGTGGCCATCAAGGACGAGATCGCCGCCATGCTGGCACAGGAAGCCTGACGGCTTTCCCTCGTTTCATCACATGCCGCGCTGGCCGCGCGCGACAGCGCGCGCGAGCGCGGCGGAGACTTGCGCCTCGGAGCGCCTGAAACTCTCCGCATCCGGCGTCGAGACATTCACCGTCACATTCATCGGCCCGCTGCCGCCTCCGGCGCGAACGCCGAGCCGGCCATCGGGCCCGCGCGCCAGCGGCATCACCGCCTCCGCACCGCGCTCGCCCATCACGCCAAGACCGCGCCCCAGCGGAAAGTACGTCGGCGCGCCAACCACCCCGCCCTGCGCGAAGGGCATGACCATGCCGCGCGAAAACACGCCGCCTTTCGCAAAGGGCGAAGCAGCAGCGCCCCCGCCTCCGAAGATGGAGCTGAAGATCGAACCGATCCCCTTGGACAGCGAGCCGAGAAGCCCGCCGAGCAGATTGCCCAGCCCTCCTATATCCGCAGGAAGAGCCTTCTGCGTACTGTCCCCCGCAATCCCGGTCTTGATGGTCTGGCCCAGGGCGAGTTGAAGTGGCGCAAGGGCAAGGCGCAATCCCCCTTCGACAAGGGATTGCCGCATCGTTTTCAAAACGTTATCAAGTTTCTTTCCTTCGGCGACATTCTTCGCAAACGCATTGGCAAGCGAGTCGCCGAACCTGTCGGAGAGACTGATGAGTGTATTGAGCTGGCGTTTGCGGTCTTCGTCAAGTGCATTGTTTTCCCGCTTCGTGCCATCCTTCGGATCTGACAAGTTTTTCTCCTGTTTTCTAGTCGGTTGCCTCGTGTTGCTTGCTACCGCGGCCTGTGCACCCGCTCGCCCTCAGGTCGACCTGTTCGACACAGGAAATCTCAACGACCAGCAATGGGAGAGGGTGCAGAACGAATGCGACTACGAGGCTTCCAAAGCGGTTGCCGCAGCTGACCCCGGTCCGGTCCGCCATTACGATTGGAAAAAGCTCTATTTCAGATGCCTCGACCTCAAGGGCGTAAAGTATCTTGGAACGGCCGACGACTTTCCCGAATGGAAGAAGAAATAACGCTATGAAACGCCGCTGCCCCCTCGCGTGACGTGAGTGGGGCCGAACCTGTCGGAGAGACTGATGAGTGTGTTGAGCTGGCGTTTGCGGTCTTCATCGACCGGGTCGGGAGGTGGGTTGTTTCCTTCCTTAGCCATGACGCTACGTCCTTCCATTATTGGCCTGCTTTTCATCCTGGGCGGATGTGTTGCCGCAAAGCCCGCACGGCCTACGAAACCTCTATATGAGACGAACTTGAGCACGCAGCAGCTTCTGCGGGCAGAGGCGGAATGCGACTATGAAGCGACTAAAGCTACCGCATCTGGATCGGCCGCTACGGCATCGGTGTATCTTAGAAAGATCTACTTCATGTGTATGGAACTCAAAGGCGCGAAGTATATCGGACAAAGTAATACGCCCGTCGACTAAAGTCATATGCCACTAAAAATCGGGCAGGTGCGCGTCGCCACGTTTGTCGGAGAACCCGTTGAATATGTTGAGCTGGCGTTTGCGGTCCTCATCTGTACTTTGTGACTTGAGGTCGTCGGTTTTGTTAAGTCTTTCTGACACATTTAGCTCCTTGAGATCCACTCAATGGATGCCTTTTCAGCGTTCATCGCACTCTCCGGATGCATTAGCGCCGAACCTCCTACCGACGTTTTCAGAACGACGGGCATCGCACCAGCTGAATGGGACCGCATGCAGCGCGAATGTCGATACGAAGCCGACAAGGCAGTTGCATCAGCGCCACCAGGACCTGTTCGTTTCCTCGATTGGAAAAAGATCTACATAGGCTGCCTTGAACTTCGGGGAGCCAAACATGTTGGAACGACAGACGATTTCCCCCATCTCAGATAGTTTGCGCAGCCTTGAAATGATGGAACTCAAATGAACTTCGCATACGCATTGGCAAGCGAGTCGCCGAACCTGTCGGAGAGACTGATGAGTGTGTTGAGTTGGCGTTCCTTGTCTTTTGTAACCTGATCTTGAGCGACTTTATTTTTCGATTGAGGGGTCATGCGTAAATTCCAACTGTTATTCGTGCTCTTTTTTACCAATCCGACAATCGGCTGCTCAACGCAGCCGGAAAATCTCATGTTTGAAACAAACGGCCTGTCACAAACGGAATGGCAGAAATTGCAGGACGAATGCGATTACGAAGCGAAAAAGGCTACCGCCTCCGCTCCGATCAATATCGCTCACTACCGATGGAAAGACATCTACATCCGTTGCCTTGAAGCGCACGGTACAAAACTACTAGGCCCCCAACAGTAGTGATTAATGGATCGTTCTCAAAGAATGCAAGGCACGAAGTCCCTGCTTTTCGTTTGTTCGTGCCCCCCAAGAAAATCACGTAGTATGTCGGAGAGACTGATGAGTGTGTTGAGCTGGCGTTTGCGGTCTTCATCAAGTGCCGCCGCATTCTTGTTTTCAGCTAGTGTGGGATCTGTTGTCAAACTCTTTTCCTTTAGGACGCTTCCCAAAATAAGCCTTTGCGCAGCCGCTCTCCTCATAGGCTGCGCCAGACATATGCCTGTCGACGTCTATGACACCCATGGGATCAGCGCCTCCGCATGGAAGAGCATGCGCCGCGAGTGCGGCTACGAAGCCGATAAGGCCGTTGCCGCAGCCAAGCCCGGGCCGATCCGCGCCATGGATTGGGGAAAGATATTCGATACATGCCTTGAACTGCGAGGTGCGAAGCACCTCGGAACTACTGACGACTTCCCGGACGCAAAAGAGCTGAACTGATGAGTGTGTCGAGCTGGCGCTTGCGGTCCTCATCGTGTGCATTGTTTTCCCGCTTCGTGCTGTCCTTCAAGCGCCTTGCGTGAGGAATGCCGGGTCGTCATCCGGAAATGCCTCCATCATGCGTCTGAGGTCGCGGCTCGTAGCCGGTTGGGACTTGTGAACGCCGTTCAGGGTTTCCCACGCGGCGATGAGTTCGCGTGGGGTCGCGTGCCAGAATGTGTCGGGGTTCCACCGCAAAACGCCGAGGCCGAAGGACAAGGCGTCGTCCCACGGAAAGGCTTCAGCCGCGCTCACGCGCTTTGCGGTTGCGGAGGGTTTGCGGATGACGCCTCGCCGCCGAATGTCGCAAGCAGCAACGCAGCGATGGCCTCCGCGACGGGTGCGATGCCATCGAGCAGAGGCAGCGCGGCGACGTCCTGATCGCTGAGCGCGTGCCCGCCGCCGCGCAGGGCGATAGCGAGAATCCGCAACAGATCGCGACTCGACAGGCGACCCGTGCCGAAGCGCTCCGCCAGCGTCATGAGATCCTCGACGCCGAAGGCATCCTCGAGTTCCGCCAGCGCGCCGAGCGTGAGGCACAGGGTGTAGCGCATCGCGCCGATTTCCAGCGCGATTTCGCCGCGTCGTCTGTTGGCCATGTGATGTCCTTTTCTTGAATGGAAGGCTCGCTCAGTGAGGCGCTTCCGACGCTCTCTGGATCACCCTTCGAGACGCGGCTTTGCCGCTTCTCAGGATGAGGGCGTGAATAGCGCGTCCTTACGATGAGGTGTGTAGGCAACGCACTCTCAGGATGAGGCCCCGCAAAAAGCGCGCTTGCCTCCTACAGCGCCACGAAGGTCAGCGCGCCGGCGGACTCGAAGGCCATCTCGAACGTCACCTCGCCCGCATGATCGCCGCGATATTCAAGGCTCGTGATCTGAAACGGTCCTTCGATGCGGCCGAAATCGGGAATGACGATCTGATAGGTGAGAATGTCGCCGTCGAAAAACACCTGGCGCATCCGCGCATCGGATGCATCATCCTTGAACACGCCGGAGCCGGTGATGCCCGCACGGCGCACGCCGACCCCCGCCAGCAATTCCCGCCAGCGCCCAGCGGAATCCGCATTCGTCACGTCCACCGTCTCCGCGTTGAACGCGACCTGTCGCGTGCGAAGCCCGGCAACGGTGACGAAGCCCGTACCGCCGTCGCTGATCTTGATGAGAAGGTCTTTGCCTTTCTGAGCAGACATGAAAAATCCTTTATCATGGAATGAAGAACCGCGCGTGACGCGCGAGATTGGAAGCGCGTGACGATCAGCCGTGTGCGACATCCGCAACGTGTCTCACACGGTCTCGGTGACAGCTCGCAACGTCACGACTATACGGATAAGTTGCGTGTCCTTGTCTCGCGTGGATGAGATCTCGGTCGCCCGCAAATTCACAAGGCGATGCCCCTCGATGGAGAGCGCCGCATCGTGAAGAATGTCCGCGAGGCGTTCCGCGACGACGAGGCCAGACCGGGCGCTGCCCTCCCGCGCCCACACGACCAATGCGAGATTCTGCTCGTGTCCACGGTCGGAATCCGTCGACCAATCAACCGCCTTCACATCGCCGAACACGGCGTAGACCGGTGCCACGTCGCGCGGTGGCTCATCGTAAAGATGAAGCGCGCCGCCCATGAGGTCGATCAATTCAACATCCAATTCTGTGGCGTCGAGAATGGCGCGGCGCAGGGCGAGAATGGGACTCGTCATGCGCGGATTTCCTCGACGAGGCAGATAAGCTCGCGCCGCGATCCGTCCGGATCGGATGCCGTGCGAATGGCGAAGCGACGCAACCCGGAAACGAGCCGCATCGCGGCCGTTACGCCGTCGCGATAGCGCAGCGTGATCTTGTGCGTCAGCGCTTGCTCGGGACGATCGGCACGTATGCGCTCCACGCCGGAAAGCATTTCCATTGCGCCCCAGACTTGGGGCCCCGAAGCATAGGAGCGAATGACGCCGCCGAAGCCATCGGGCCGTTCCAGCGGCAATTCGAGAACGAACCGGCGCGCCCGCGCGCCGATCGAGAGAGGTTTTGTTTTCATGACGATACTCAGAATTCAGAGGCGCGCCCGTTGAAACGGCGCGATGAGGGACAAGGCTTCTGGTGGCACCATCTGCTCGCCCGCGACATCGCCCCGGCTCTCGAACCAGCGGGCGACGAGAATTTTCACGGCCAATCGAAGCGTGGCTGGGACGGTGTCCGGCTCGGCGCCGAAACCCGCCCGTAATTCGATGAGGATGCCGTTTTGCACTTTTGCGGGATCCGGCGCGGTCTTTGCGACAATCCTTGGCGGGTCGCTCAAAGCGTCGATATCAAGCGCGTCGGCCGAAATTTCGGTAGCGACATCCCAGGCGTCGAAGACTTGCACACGCTCGACGGCTACCAACGGCGACAGTGGCAGGACAATCGTCCTGTCTGGCGGCCAAGCATCGAGCGCAATCTTCCAGTGTTGTTCAATCAGGATTCTGCGCGAAACGGTCTCCACCATCAACCGGGCAGCCTTGATGAGCCCTGCGATCAACTCGTCCTCCGCATCGTCATCGACGCGCAGGTAGGCTTTCATTTCGGCAAGCGTAACGGGCTCGACGGCGGGGCCGTCGACGAGTATCGGATGCATCGAACAGGAATCCTTTGATGATGAATCGGTACGGTTGGCTCGGCCTCTTCGCGCTTCTTGCAGCGACAGGAGCCAAGGCCATCGTCGGCGGAGCGGAAGACAGCGGTCCCTTCTCCCGCTCGACGGTGATGGTGTTGAATTCGAATGGCGGTATGTGCAGCGCCGTGGTCGTCGCACAGGATGCCGTGCTCACCGCCGCCCATTGCGTGACGGGCGCGAGCGAATATCGCGTGCATTTCAAGGACGAGGCTGGTCAGCCGATTCTGATCGTGCCTGCGGCAAAGGTCGTGCATCCAGGTTACGACGCCAAAGCCATCGAAGCGCGGCGGCGGTCCATCGACCTCGCGCTCGTACGCGTGCCGGAACCGCTCCCTGCCCGCTTTGCAAGCGCGACGCTGTCAACCGGCATTCCCACGAAAGGCGATGCGGTCGCTGTCAGCGGCTATGGCCTCGCGCAAGAGAATGAGCCGAAGTCGACCGGCACGTTTCGCACAGCTGATCTCAGGGCCATCGAGCCCTATGGGCCGAGCAAGATCTTGCTCTGGGCGCAAGGCGCCAACGCAACCGGCGCGTGCCAAGGCGATTCCGGCGGTCCCATGACAACTAAGAACGCGGTTGTCGCCATCACAAGCTGGTCATCGGCTGGGAAGGAGCGCGGCTGCGGAGGCCTCACCCAAGGCATTCTGCTCAGTCCCCAGAGGAATTGGATTGATCAGACACTCGCCCAGTGGAAGAGAACCGCGCGCTGGGATTGATGGGCGTTTCGGAACCATTGCTACCGCCACGATCTTCCCTTACGACACATTATCGAGAATCACATTTTCATGCGCGCTCCGCTGCTTCTTAGCCTGTTCATTTTCACTTTCGGTTCCCCTGCTCACGCGGTGATCGGAGGCACGGCGGATCGCGATCCGGACGGACTTCGCCAATCCGTGGTGTGGATCGAGAATTCATCTGGCGAGCTGTGCACGGGAGCCCTCGTGCGCGCGGATCTCGTTTTGACTGCCGCGCATTGCATGATGGACCACGCGTCCTATCGAGTGATCGGCGTCAATCGGGCATTCAAGCCGGAAAAACGTCGCGTGACCGCCGCAGCGATCCATCCATCCTTCGAGCCCGGCACAGCCCCGCGCAAACAGCCTGGCGTCGACCTCGCAGTGCTCAAACTCGAACGCCCGCTTGGAAAACAGTTCAAGCCCTTCGACCTCAGCAAGCCGCCGCAGGTCGATGCCGGGGCGATGGTGACCTTGGCGGGTTTCGGGGTTCTCGGCGAAAACAGAAAGCACACCGCACGCCTGTTGCGGCAGACCAGTCTCATTTCGCTCGGACCTGCCGATTCCTCGAACAAGATCCTGATCATCACGGATCGCGACCGGCTCGCGCAAACAACGGGCCTCGGCGCGTGTCGCGGCGATTCCGGTGGGCCGGTTCTCGCCGCGACACAACAGGGGTATCAACTTCTCGGTACGGTCAGCTGGTCGAGCGGCGCGCTACGCAGTCCGCCGTCGGCAGCCTGCGGCGGACTCACTGCCGTCACGCCCATGGCAGATAACCTGCCCTGGATCGAGAAAAGCATTGGGGCTCTCGACGATCTTTAAGTGAAAACGGAGGAAACTCGCGTCTCCTCCGCTGCCGGAAGCTATGCCGTAAACTTCAGGAGCTTGATCGCGGCATAGTCCTGCACTCCGCCACCGACGCGCTTCGTGGTGTAGAACAGCACGTAGGGTTTCGCGGAATAAGGATCCCGCAGCACGCGAATGCCGGCGCGATCGACAATCAGGTAGCCGCGCTTGAAATCGCCGAAGGCGACAGAACAGGCATTGGCCCCCACATCCGGCATATCCTCGGCCTCTACGACGGGGAAGCCCATCAAGGTCGCGGGCTGACCGAGGCTCGTCGGCGGTGTCCAGAGATACTGGCCATTTTCGTCCTTGAACTTACGGATCGCGCTTTGTGTCTTGCGGTTCATGACGAACGACGCGTTCTGACGGTAGCCCGCCTTGAGCGCGTAGATCAGCTCGAGCAGTACATCGGACGGATTGCTTGTTGGAAAGCCTGCGCCACCGGCGGCGACATAGCCGAGGCGGCCCCATTCCCAATCCTCGTCAGCGACGGTCGGCGATGCAAGAAAGCCCTTCGGCTTGTTGACGCCGTCACCGTTGATGAAGGCTGCGCCCTCCTGCTCCGCGAAGGCGGTTTCGACCTCCTCGGCGATCCATTGGTCGAGATCGACCACGGCATCATCGAGAAGTGTCTGCGTCGCGGCCGGCATCGCGTAGAGTTCCATGGTCGGGAAACTCATCTCAGCCAAGGTAGGGCCGGCTGTCTGGGGACGATCCGCCCTTTCGCCGACCCAGCCTGCCGCCGGGCCTGAAACGGAAAAAGCGCGCTTGTAATGACCGCCAGAGATCACACGGACCGACGAGATGGCGCGGATTGGCGAAACGCCGGAGAGACGGCGCAGGACCTCGCGCTCGACATTGTCCGGCACGAGATAACCGCCGTCGGGCCCGGATCCGGCAGAAAGCGCCTTCTCTTCGAGCCGCTTCAGGCCGCTGGCCTCGCCGGTACGCACATAGGTGTGAAAGGCGCCCTTGTGCTCGGCCTGCGCGGGATCGCGGGCAATCTCAGCCGCGCTCCCGAGCGGAGGGCGCGAGCGATCGAGGGCAAGACGATCGAGGCGGCGCTTGGCATCATCGAGAGCCGTGTCTATGCGCACGAGCTTTTCATCTGTGACGACATCGCTCGTCAGCCTCGTCTCGATTTCACCGAGCCGCGTATCGTTGGCGTCCTTGAACGCCTCGAAGGCTCGGGCGAAATCCTCGAAAGCCGAGGCCACGTCATCGGAAACCGATTTTGTTTGAACAACTGGGATCATATCAATCAATGGGTTGGATGGAACAATGAAAAAGCCCACCGGGTGGCGGGCTCGCTTTTCCCCCTGCGGGAAACTGTTTATCAGGTCGCTCTGTGCACCGTTCTGACCACGCTCGGTCCCGTGACCGCGCCTCCAGCGACCGCGCCGGTGGGTCCTGAACCCGCCTTATCAACGTACCGGACGCAAAGCCGGTTCAGCCGGGAAGAGGCGTTTCGCTGCCGTGCGGATCTTTTCGACGAGACGCCTATCGCCGCCTTTTACGGTTTCGACTCGCGCAGTCGGCAGCATGGGAAACGTCACGATGGAAATTTCCCATAGGTCGAGCTTCTCCAGACGACGCAGACCGGTCGGCTTCTCCGCCCGCGCTCGTTCGACACGAAAGCCAATGGAAAGACCGTCGACTGCTCTCTCACGGATGAGAGCGTGAACGTCACGGGCCTTCTCCACCGCGAGATTGAGTTTGCCACGCACGCGCAAGCCCCGGCGATCTTCCTCGATGGAAAGCCAGCGCCCGATGGGCTCTGAAGGATCATGCTGCCACAAAAGTCGAACCGCTTCCGCACCGCGCCGCTTGAGACTGTCGGCGAAAGCGCCGGGCATCACTACATCCTTGCCGAGATCCGCGATGCCAAACAGGCTGGCATAGCCTTCGAAAACGCCATCCACATCGACGCCTTGTACAGGCTGCGTGAGAAGTTTCACTTCCCGTGCATAAGCCGGGACATGGTAATTCATTGCGCACCTCCACGGATCGGCTTCGTGGGACGTTCGCCGAGCTTCTCGAGCTGGCGCACGAAATCGCGGAACACGAGCGTGGCACGATTCTGTGCGTCTCGCGCGACCTTCGGCTTTCGCGTGGTGCGGGATGATGTTCGAGTCATAGCGGGTCTCCCGAGTGGCGATGGTTGAAGAGAGCAAGCTCGCGCACGAAATCGTCGAACCGCCGGTTCGCGGCAAAGAGATCGCGCATGGTCATGGCGAGCAGGGTTGAAGCTCCGCTCGCCCAAACGAAAAGAGCGAGATGAGCGAGATCACCGCGGTTGATAACGGCCTCGGTGATCCGATCGAATGCGTTCATGAATTGTTCCCAATGGGTTTGCCCCCTGTGAATGAGTTGTCGACAGCGCACGCGAAGAAATTTTGTGCTTGTCGGATAGGTGGGAATGTCCGCTCGCGGCGAGATCAGGTGTTCGAAGGCGATGCGCCGTAGCCGACCGCTTCACGCTTCTCCGCATCGGTCAGAAATGGCGCCGCCGAAACCCGGCGCCACAGACTTTCGCGCTCGGCAGATAGAGCCTCGATGGCGTCGAGATCCGGCTCCAGCCGGAGATTTTCGCCATAGGCCGGCGAAAGCCAGTGAACCAACGCCTCGGCCGTGCGCTTCGCCAGAGGGATTACCGTCTGACGATAGAAAGCCCGATTGGCCTCGGCGTAGTTGGCGTGGGTGTTGTCACCGGGCAGGCCTAGCAGCAATGGGGGCACGCCGAAAGCGAGAGCGATCTCCCGCGCTGCGCCGGCCTTCGCCTCAACGAAATCCATGTCCTTTGGCGAAAGCGACAGCGGCTTCCAATCGAGCCCGCCCTCGAGCAAAAGCGGGCGGCCTGCATTGGCCGCCCCCTGATAGTTCAACTCGAGTTCGTTCTTGAGCCGATCGAACTGCACATCGCTCAAGGATGCCTGGCCGACGACGAGAGCGCCGGAAGGGCGTGCCGCATTGTCGAGCAGTGCTTTGTTCCATGCGCCTGCGGCGTTGTGGATGTCGAGAGCAGTTGCGGCTGCTTCCATTGGCGCAAGCCCATAGTGATCGTCGGTCGGATGAAACTGCGTGAGGTGCAGGATCGGCGGAACATCCCCTTCCCTCTGCGCGAAACGAATGGTCTGCGTGCCCACGGTATAATCATAGGCAGTTGGCCACCCATCCGCGCCCGGCACCACGCGCATTCGGTCCGGTCGAAGCGCGTGCAACTCGCGTGGAACGCCGTCGACGTTCACCGCTTCCACATAAGCGTTGCCGGAGACCAGCAGATGACCGTAGACGCTCTCCAGAAAACGCTGGTTTCCTTCCCGAGCATTAGGACGCGCGAGGAGCGAAAGCAGCGGATGCTCGTCAAGCACGCGCCCCCTCTCCAAGAGCGTCAGGGGCAGCGCCGCCGTCGCCTCGGCCAGAAGCCGAACGGCGCGGTGGACGATGGCGTTTTTCTGGAATCCTTCGCGCGCCAGCGCGGAATAATCGCGCGGCGTCCACAACGCGCGACCGGCGACATAAACGGCAACCGCGCTCCCGACGCGCGAAGCCTTGGCTTCAGAAGGCGCCTGAAACCAGCGTGTCAACATATCCAACATGAAAAGCTCCGGCCCGTTGACTGAACGGGCAAAGAATAATGTCACCGTGCCGATTGGCGGCGCGGCTTTCGTTTCTGCGACCTAAGGAAGATTTTGAGCCTGAACATGCGCCTCTAAAGCATGTTCAGGCGTGAAATTTTTGGCATTGCCAATCGTCTCGGAAAGCCGGGATTCCACTTTTCCGGATCACGCTCTAGTTGCATCCAGGCACGAAAAGGACATCCCCATGCGTGATTTACTCCTCCTCGTCGGTCGCATTCTCCTCGTCCTCGCGTTCATCAGCACCGGCATCGGCAAGTTCATGGATCTTGGCGGGACAGCGGCCTACATCGCGTCGAAAGGCTTGCCTGCGCCCTTCGTCCTTGCCGTTCTTTCCGGCCTGGTTGAGCTGGGGCTCGGTCTTGCGATCGTTGTCGGCTATCAGACACGGCTTGCCGCGTTAGGCCTTGCAGCCTTCACGCTCATCACGATCCCGTTCTTCCACGATTTCTGGAACATGACGGATCAGGCCCGTGCGATGAACCAGATCCAGGCGTGGAAAAACCTGTCGATGATCGGCGCGTTCCTGATGCTGGTCGGCGTCGGCGCGGGCCGTTATTCCATGGATCGAACGCCTTCTCGCGTCTGATCGAGATTTCAAAGCGCCCTCACCCGGGGCTCCGACTTTGCACTCAACATCAACTCCGTCAGTCCCCAGACGAGAGCATCCATTCGATCAGGCGAGCGGTTCGAGGTCAGACCAGCGGGTCCGAAATCGCATAGCTCATCCTCGAGGTCGGGCATCGCGCCCACATGATGGACGCGACCTTGCGCATAGAGCACGGAGACAGGCTCTGCGCGCAGATACTTTCCGCGCGTTGCGCGAACGGCTTTCACCGGAACGCTTGCATCCACTTCGCGGATGACACTCGTCACCATCTCGCCGCCCTGGTTCGTCTCGACGACAAGCGCATCTGCCTGCAGGCGATGATAAAGCCCTACAGCTTTCGCAGCCCACTCAGGTGGCTTCAATCTGCTCGCGGTTTCATCAGCAAGGACATAGGCCGTCCCGGAATGATCGAGGCCGACCGCGACAATGCCGCAAGCATCGGCCCGGCGCGACGAGGTCGCCGGCGGATCGACGGCGATGACAATCCGCGCGAGTGTTGGCGCGACGCTCACACGGCTCTGCTCGATCAATCCCCTGTTCCAAAGCGCATCTGGACGATCCTCGATAATCTCGCCATCGAGTTCCTGCCGACCGAGCCGCGTGCCGCCGTACCGCCCGACCACGGTTTCAAGAAAAGCCGGCGCGAGATTGGCTGCATTGTCCGCCGTCTTCGCACGCGTCACGACGACGGACGGATCGGCAAGAAAGCGCTTGATGAGCGGAATCGGCCGAGGCGTCGTCGTCACCATTTGCCGGGGATGAGTTCCGAGCCGCATGCCGAACTGCAACATGTCCCAGGTCTCCTCGACATATCGCCACTTGGCGAGTTCGTCCGCCCAGGCGGCCTCGAATTGCGGGCCGCGCAAGGAATCCGGATCTTCTGCCGAGAACACATGCGCGACGGAGCCATTCGGCCATTCGAGCTTTCTCAAGGATGGTGACCACGAGGGCCTTTCACGCCGCGTGTGAACAGCAAGAATACCGGCGGGACCTTCCACCATCACGTTGCGTGCGTCGGCAAATGTTTCGCCGACGAGGGCGATCCGGCCAAGAGCCGGTTCCGCGAAGTCGGGCTCACCGAGAGCAATGCCGCGCACCCATTCAGCACCAGTGCGAGTCTTGCCCGCGCCGCGACCACCGAGCATGAGCCAGATATTCCACGGATCGCGCGCACGCACGAGGCCTGGCAGCCGCTGTTCGTTGCGACAATGAAGCGGCCAATGGTGAAGGATTTTGCGAAGATCAGCCTTGGACAACGCCCTCGTTGCTTCGTCGAGTTTCTTCTTCCGCCACAAGGCGCTCAAGATGGCGACCAAGCTCATCGCGGAGTTCATGGATGCTGCGGCTGTCCTCGTCATCGCACGCGACCTCATCGCGTTTCGTCGTCTCGTGTTTCAGTAGAGCCTGTGCGGTCGTAAGGGTCTTGGCGTAATCGGCCAATATTTTGGCCGTCTTGTCATGGTCCTGCGCCTGGCCCGCGGAATGCTTTGCAATCAACTCGTCGATTCTGGATTGCGTAATCTGCACGAGGGATAAAGCAGCGTCGCGCAAATTCGGAGCGGCGCGGCTCGAAGGCACGAGGATCATCTCCTCGCCCTTTGCCGCATCACTCCCGGCAGCCTCCTTCTTCTGTCGCGCGGCAGCCAATGCCTCGCGGCGCGGCGGCCAACCCCACGCCTCGCGATAGCGGCGAAAGGTTGCGCCGGTCATGCCGAGCATGGTCGCAATGGCCGCTATCGATAGCTCCGGATTGTGCACATAGAGCTCATGAGCCCGCTTCTTAAGACGCGGCGCAATCTGCATTGTCCTAGTCATGTAAGGGCCAATAAAAAACCGCCCGAGCCGGAGGCTGGAGCGGCAAACGTCATAAAGACAAAACATCTGGCGACGCTCCCAAGAGGATGGGAATTTCGGTCACTTTTTGTCAGCGTTCTTGTTTTGTACTCTAACACCGTGTCGCTGTCAAGCTTCTTTTGTTCGGCCAGATGACGAATTATCGACAAAGATACGCCCGATGCCCGGCAAGCCCCCGCGGACGTTTCGATCCCAAAGCGTTTCCCGCGAAGAACCCTGTCTCTCGACAAGATTGATGCCCATGACCCCGGCTCACGCAATTCGTTCGGAGTGCGGACCAGTCCATACGAATCTCGAAAAATGGACCGATGCCATTTTGTTCTTAAAAGGAGTAATCCTTTAGGATGGTATTACAAAAACTTCGGATCAAAACTTGAACAAAAAGACCATAAACCGGAAACAAAAGTCAGAACGACGGCAGTAAACTTAAATGCACTATACATTCATATTGCTATACGAACAGATAGTGTAATGCGAAATAATATTCAAGAGGCCTGCTATTTTATTCTGGTTCCGCCTCATGATCGCCCACACTTTTAGCGCCGCGGCATATTCGGCGCAGCGAACCATATCGTCGATCGTGAGGTACCCAGCGACTACAAGCGCCCTAAATTTGAATTGCACCAGATCAATATTTTACGTAACGTCAGTTTCTGCCGATCAATACGAAATATCACTCCCGGGAAGCAAATCGTGCTCTCTCCGTGAGCGGTAGCTGGATAAAGAACCCCGCGTTGCTCGGTCATCGACGCACAATTCTTCGGGAGAAAGCCCATGTTCGTTTGGGCTGCCATCATATCGCTTGCTTTGGGTATGATCGCGTACATCGCCAGCGATCCGGCCACGGCATTACTGAATCTCGCCGAACTCGGCGGCGTAATTTTCCTTTTTGCCTTGGTTTGTGCTGCCGAAGCCTTCAACTGACATTCGTTCACCCCTTTTATACCTGCATGGCGTGAGCGCCCGAAGGAAACATGCTCTTCTCCTGAGAGATATCTAAAGCTATATTATAAAATTAAGTAATATTACGACATTTCGACAATGTTGAGCCCTATCGGCCACCCACTTATCATTTTCTCAACCTGCCGAGTCGCCTCGCCCGAACGGTATGAGACGCCTTCTCGACACATTTTCGGTTTCTTGATGCCTGGAGAGTGCCTGCTCGGATTGCCAAAGGGTGAGCAGTGGCTCTCATGGCCCAGTCGACAGGGACGAGCGGTCTCAGCCATTGGTCGATAGCACCCCGATTGATCTTGCGGGCCGCGGTGAATCTGGTGTCAATAGCGGCAGGTGACATCGTCACTTTTTCCATTGGGAGGAAATCTAAAGATGAAACGTCGTCAATTTTTGCAAGCGGCCACGGTCGGCGCTGCGAGCACCGCGGTGGCCGCTCCGGCTATTGCTCAGTCGATGCCGGAGATTAAATGGCGACTGCAATCCGGTTTCCCGAAATCGCTCGACACGATCTACGGCGCTGCCGAGGTTATCTCGAAGTTCGTCAACGAAGCCACGGACGGTAAATTCCAGATCCAGCCTTTTGCGGCTGGTGAAATCGTCGGCACACCCCAGGTGGCCGATGCGGTCGGCAACGGCACCATCGAAATGGGGCATACCTGCTCTTATTACTATTTCGGCAAGGATCCGACCTTCGCCATCGGCACAGCCCTGCCCTTCGGCCTGAATGCCCGTCAGATGAATGCCTGGCTCTATCATGGCGGCGGCAACGACTTGCTGAACGAGTTCTATGCCAAGCACAACCTGTACGGTATGCCGGCAGGCAATACCGGCGTGCAGATGGGTGGCTGGTTCCGCAAAGAGATCAAGACTCCGCAGGATCTTCAGGGCCTGAAGATGCGCATCGCGGGCCTTGCGGGCATGGTCATGGCCAAGCTCGGCGCCGTTCCGCAGCAGATCCCGGGTGGCGACATCTACCCGGCTCTCGAGCGCGGCACCATCGACGCCGCCGAGTGGGTTGGCCCTTACGATGACGAGAAGCTCGGCTTCGCCAAAGTTGCTCCGTACTACTACTATCCCGGCTTCTGGGAAGGTGGCCCGGCGATCCACCTGTTCATCAACCAGGGCAAGTGGAAGGATCTGCCGAAGGCTTATCAGGCCATTCTGACCGCAGCCGCCGGCTACGCCAACGCAGACATGCTTGCGAAGTACGACGCCCGCAACCCGGCCGCCCTTCGCCGTCTGCTCGGCGCCGGCACGCAGCTTCGGCCCTTCTCGCCGGAAATCCTCGAAGCCGCCTTCAAGGCTGCGAACGAGGTTTACGACGAAGTCTCCGCCAAGAACCCGGACTTCAAGAAAGTCTATGAGAGCGTCCGTGGCTTCCGCAACGAGGAATATCTCTGGTTCCAAGTGGCGGAATATGCCTACGACTCGTTCATGATCCGCGCTCGTGCGCGCGGCTGATCAAAATCGGCTATAAAGCCTGTAAAGGGGCGACCGAAAGGCCGTCCCTTTTCATTTAAGGCCAAGACCGGTGGAGAGACATTACTGGGTTTGCGTGGTGACCGCGGTCTGGTATCCACAGGGTGAATTGGCGACCTTTTTTGTGATTCCTAATTGAGATTATGCGCTGGACGTTACGTATCGGATTACTTCTAATCGTTGCCTGGGTGATTTTTGCGATATCTCCCTATGTGGCGCTCTACCGCCTGTCCAAGGCAGTGGAAGAGCGCAATGTCGCTGAGATCGCCGAACGCATCAATTTCCGGACTCTCAGGGGATCGCTGACAAAACAAATCGTCGGCGACTATCTGTTGCAAGCCGACGGCAAGGAAATGACCGGCATCAACCGGCAAATCGCGGCCGAGGCGACGGCCACCGTCGCCGACCCGATCATTGCGCAAATTCTGACTCCGGACGTTGTGGTCGACCTCTTGGACGATGGCTGGCCGCAGCAATTGCTCCGAGAAAATGCTCTGTCCTCTCATTTCGACCTGAGTCCCAATTCGCTGCGCAAGGCTTGGAACTTCTTTGTTTCTTCAGAGCTGCGCGGGTTCAGAATCATCTATTTCTCGCTCCCGGCAGATGCTGAGCCGGCGAATCGTTATCGCTTGCAGATGAGGTTGAGCGGACTGCGATGGCGGCTGAGCGGCATCGATTTGCCACAAGCTCTGCGCCAAAGACTTCTCGACAAGCTTCCGCACCCGAATGGCACCGGCAAAGCCAATGTGACGCAGGCAAAATAAAGGCCTGCATGCTGGATGCAGACCTTCGTTCGCAAGACGGTCGATGAGTGGCGCGTCAGTTGAGGAAAATGAGCCACCCGACCATCGCCAAGGGCAGCGCGGCGCCGAGCGTAAAGCAGATAAAGCTGGAAGCCATTTTATCTACCTCCTGTAAGTAAAACAGGATTCTAAATCGACCGTTCCAGCTTATCTTTACATTGTTCTTATAAAGACTAAGTGCGCTTGAGCACATAGTGAGCACAATAAAAGGCCCCTACCTAAATAGAGGCCTCTGGCGTTGATCGCGAGCGACCAATTTAGCACAAACCTTTTCTGGTTTTTCACCCATCTTAGCCTCTCGCTCAAAAACTGGCGTAATGATGCGCTCTTTAATATTTTGGTCAAGGAGACTTAATTCAATCGGTAGGCCAATCGACGATGTGCTCCAAAAGCTCAGCTACAGAGAACTCCTCCTCGGCACCGGCGACCTTGCCTCTCACCGATATTCCGGCGCTGTGAACCGTGTCGCGATCACCGGAAACGAGGTGATGCCACCAGTACAAATCCTTCCCTTCCGCGACGAGGCGGTAGCCACAGGTCGATGGAAGCCATGACAGGCTGCGAACCGCCTGCGGGGTCAGGCGCACACAATCGGGCACCTTTGCCTGCCGATTGGGGTAGTCACGGCAACGGCAGCTTTGATCGTTCAGAAGCGTACAGGCT
This sequence comes from Microvirga sp. 2MCAF38, assembly GCF_052115485.1. Taxonomy (NCBI): domain Bacteria; kingdom Pseudomonadati; phylum Pseudomonadota; class Alphaproteobacteria; order Hyphomicrobiales; family Methylobacteriaceae; genus Microvirga; species Microvirga sp. 2MCAF38. The sequence goes on from NZ_JBFRGU010000001.1 coordinate 421,926, forward strand.
ACATCCGTATACAGAACCTCGCCGCTGTCTTCGTCTTCGAGCTTCACGAGACAGCAGCGGCCACAGCCGTCGCAAAGGCTTTCCCATTCCTGATCGGACATTTCATCCAAAGATTTCGAGCGCCAGAACGGCTCCTCTCGATCCGGGACGGCTTTCAAAACTGTCACTCTATTTCACCTTCACGTCGCCTTCCGATCGACCATATATGAATTACGGCCCGAGAAGCGGCGATGTTCTGTCTCTTCCTTCGTGCCTCGCGATGAAGGCGCGCTTGGCGAACCGCAAAGCCCCGATAGGAGTTGGTATCGTATCGAGGCATGGCGCGAGTTACGTTTTCATCGGGCCATGCGTCAATCGTCTTTGAAGCGGTGCTGCCACTGCTTTATTTTTAAAGGATCGTCGTGCGCACGCCTTCTTCAGTCTCTTTCTGGACAAGGATCAAACGTGGAGCGCTCTCCTTCGACGCTTGGCTCAACTCGTTCCTCTACCAATCCTGGCGCACCCTTGTCAGGGGATGTCAGATCTACAACGAAAAGGCGGAATCGCTTCGGTTTCGGGGTATCCCCAGGGTCGTACTCGACCTAACCAGCGAAGCGGTAACTCTCGGCACGGTCGGTGGCATCGCTCTTGTGACGTTGGCCATCCCGGCCTTTCACGATACCAGCGACGATTGGCTGAAAACCCAGGATCTCGCCGTCACCTTCCTCGACCGCTACGGGCAAGAGGTCGGCAGGCGCGGAATCCGATATGACGATACCTACAAGCTCGAAGATTTTCCAGATTACCTCGTGAAGGCTGCGCTCGCGACGGAAGACCGGCGTTTCTACGAGCATCGAGGCATCGATCCCGTCGGGACAATACGCGCACTCATCGCCAACGCCAAAGGCGGCGGCATCGTCCAGGGCGGCTCTTCGATCACGCAGCAACTGGCAAAGAACCTGTTTCTGTCCAACGAACGGTCGCTGGAGCGCAAGATCAACGAAGCCTTTCTGGCGGTCTGGCTGGAAGCGCATCTGACCAAGGATCAGATCCTCAAACTCTATCTCGACCGCGCCTATATGGGCGGCGGCGCGCATGGCGTCGTCGCGGCGGCGGACTACTATTTCGGCAAGTCCGCCAAGGATCTCACGCTCGCCGAATCCGCGATGCTCGCGGGTTTGTTCAAGGCTCCCACGAAATTCGCGCCACACATCAACCTGCCGGCTGCCCGCGCGCGCGCGAATGACGTGCTCAACAACATGGTCGAAGCGGGCTTCATGACGGAAGGCCAAATTCAGACCGCACGAAGGAACCCCGCGACACCCGTCAATCGTACCCGCGAATCCACGCCCGATTTCTATCTCGATTGGGCATTCCAGCAGGTCAAGCAGCTCGCGGCGGAAGGCAAACTCGGCAACGAGCGCGTCCTGATCGTAAAGACGCCGCTCGATATGGGGCTGCAGCAACGCTCCGAGCAGCTCATGGAAGACATGCTGCGCCAATACGGCCACCAATATAAGGCCGGACAGGGCGCCGTGGTCGTCATGGACGTGGATGGCGCAGTCCGCACCATTGTCGGTGGGCGCGACTATGGCCAGAGCCAGTTCAATCGTGCGACGGATGCACTGCGGCAGCCCGGCTCTTCGTTCAAGCCGTTCGTCTATGCCACCGCGCTGACCGTAAACCCGAAGCTGACCCCTGCTTCCATCGTGGTCGACGCACCGATTTGCCTCGGCAATTGGTGCCCGCAGAATTATGGCCGTTCATATGCTGGTTCGTTGCCTTTGGTTTCGGCTCTCGCGCGCTCGATCAATTCCATTCCGGTGCGGATGTCGCTCGAGATGGGCAAGGGCAATGCCAAGGCAGGCCGCAAGCTGATCATCGACATGGCCCAGAAGATGGGCCTGACCCATCCGCTTGCCGATTCATCCTCGCTCCCCATCGGGGCCGCCGAAGTGACGCCCATCGACATGGCCTCGTCTTTCGCGGTCTTCGCGAATGGCGGGAAGCGTGCTCCGGCCTATGCAGCCTGGGAGGTTCGCAACGGGCTTGGCGAGTTGATCTTCCGGCATGACCGCGATGCGCCTCAGCCTCAGGTTCTGCAGCCGCGCGTCGTGAACGACATGAATTTCATGATGAACAAGGTCGTCGAGGAAGGCACGGGCAGACGCGCGATGCTCGACGGGATCCGCTCGGCCGGGAAGACCGGCACGACTAACGCTTATCGAGATGCCTGGTTCGTCGGCTTCACGGGCAACCTCGCCACCAGCGTCTGGTTCGGGAACGATGATCATTCGCCCATGAACAACATGACCGGCGGAACATTGCCCGCGATGACGTGGAAGGAGGTCATGACGGTTGCCCACCAAAATCTCGAGCTTCGCCCCATCCCGGGCCTCGGCCCGGCCCCCGCTGAGGCCGTTGCGTCGAATGCGGGCAAGAACTTGACCGCGCAGCCTCAGGAGCAGGCTCAGGCGCCGATGCCGGGTACACTCTCGCGACGCTCCTTCGAGGCCCTCTCGAACTTGGGCAATTTATTCCAGGACGTTGAGAGGGCTTCCACACACCCGCCCGGTTCGCCGTCGGCCATGGATTCCTCCCCTAGTCCCGCGTCCAATCGCGTCGCGATGCCCTGAGATGAGTCTCGTTTCCGACTTCATGCAAAGCGCTCCCCGTATCCGTTCCGGTCGCGGAAGACGCCGATTGAACGCATTAGCGAACAGGCTCTTCTCTTCATCCGTTCTCGTGCCCTACGCACTAATCCTCGGCCTGACTCTGGGGCTTGGCTCCGCATACTGGGCGGCGCGTGGAGATTATCCGGTTGGCGAGATTGAAATCGGTCCCTGGCGAGCATGGCCGAAAGTCGGCACACCTGAGGTCGACCCTTATGCCCGCGCCATCATCGCGCGCCGCGCTGAAATACCGCTCGCCATCGGTGAAGGCCTTGCGTTGAAAGCGAACACGGACAGCATGGGCCGAAAGCTCCTCTCCTCCTGCACCTATCGCGTCGGCTCGGTCACCCCGGCAGCGCGCATTTGGACCATTGCGGTCTATGACGAGAAGGGCAAGCTGATCAGGCCTGAACTGGGACGAAGCGGTTTCACATCGTCGGAAATTCTGCGCAACGGCGCAGATGGGTTCGACATCGTTTTGTCACGGGATGTCCAGGCCGGGAACTGGCTCCAACTCACCGGTGGGGACGCTTTCACCCTCATCCTGCGGCTCTACGACATGCCCGGTGCCCTCGGTGCCTCCGCACTGGAGAAAACGACTCTCCCCACAATCGAGCGTCTGGGGTGTGCACCGTGAGCCGATGGATGCGCTTTTTCATCGCGACCCTGTGTGGCCTCGTGCTCGCGATGGGCGTTCATATCGCCGTTATTCTCGCAAGCCCTCGTCTGGCGGAAAACGATGCCTTCAGCCGCTTGCAAGACACTCTCGAATTCGAACACCCGACGTTGATCGACAATGTTGGTGGCGCAAATACGTGGCTGCCCGAGCCTGACCCGGCGATTGCTGTTGCCGCTTGTGCGTTCGATCTCAGCGAGGGTCCGACGCGGATCTCCACCAAGACCGGTCCGCTCTTTCAATCCCTATCGTTTCACACCAAAGAAGATGGCATCTTCTTCGCTGTGACGGATCGGGCTGCGGTTCGGGGCGAACTTGACATCGTGATCATGACACCCGAACAACTCGACGCGGCGCGCGCGATACAAGACGATGGTGAAACCGTGAGTCAGGACGTCAGAATCGTCGCTCCGCAAACGGAGGGTTTCGTCATCGTGCGCGTGGCGTCGCCCTATCCGAGCCTCAACACGGCTGCGGAGAACACGGCGACAGCCGTCTCGTGCACGATCGACGAGGATTGATGTTGCCGGAATTGCTCCCGACGCAAGAAAACGAAATGCATTGGCGATTAATGGTGGAGAGCGATCTCTCCGGGGTGATCCGAGCCGCCGACATGATACACGCGGCGCATCCGGAAGATGCATCCGTCTTCGTCGAGCGCCTGCGCCTTTATCCAGCCGGCTGCCACGTGCTTGAATCGAGCGAGGGAATTACCGGCTACATGATCAGCCATCCCTGGCGATTTGCCGAACCGCCGGCCCTGAATTCGGCCCTCGGCGAATTGCCTGCCGTCCCTTCGACCTATTACATCCACGATATCGCCCTTCTCCCGGAAGGACAGGGGCGCGGATATGCGCTGACGGCGGTGGAGCGGGCCAAGGCTCAGGCGCAGCATGCGGGTCTCGCGACCATCTCGCTGGTCGCGGTCAACAATTCCGACATGTTCTGGAAGCGCCGCGGCTTCGAGGAATACTCTTCCCCTGCACTTGCCGCAAAACTGAAGAGCTACGGCGACGACGCAAAATTCATGACGCGCCAAGTCGCCTGAAAGCGCAATCGCTTACGATCGACGACGTGAAGGCCCGTGAGACGCGAAGGGTCGTGATGGCCCCGGGTTCGGCGTCGGTCGCTCGTAACGTACGCCGGTGAAGAGGAGAATCTCCCCCTTCGGCTCGTCCGGTGCGAGACTTGGACGATGGGGCCGCGAGAATGCGTCGGGAAAAGCGATGATCACGCCTCGGGATTGTGTCCAGAAATCGTCCATACTCTGGTCCTCCAAGCAGCTCCAAGCGCAGTAATTCTCGACACCAACAAAGACCGGTATGGTTAACAGACCGTTTCCAAAAAAGTCTTCCGGCGAAAAAGCCGCGCTGGTCATGAAACCAACAAGCACGGTCGTGCTTCGGTTCCCTACCTCGAAAGGCCAAATTTACGGAGTGTTGGCTCAGCCCGGAAGGCTGTGGGCTTACCCGTCTCGCGCGAGGTCGAGGAGATGTCGCCCGTCGCGGGTATCGATCTCGACCAACCAGAGATCGGAGTCGAATTTCATTTCCCGCTTGATCTTCTCCTCCACGTCCAGAGGAGTGACGCCAACCAGGACGGCTGTGAAAAGCCGCTCGGATTCACTCTCGACAAGCACCTGAGGCGCCGGGCCATAGAGGCTTGCGGTGCCATCGAGATGGTCGATCTTCACGAATACCGCGCCGGCCTCCGCCGCCCCGCGGCGCCGCAGGACAGCATCGAGCCCTTCGATGGCACAGCGGCGCAAGTATGCCGAGACCCAGAAATCGGAACGAAGACGGGACACTACGGAATCTGGATGCCGGCCTGCGAAGACAATTCGCGAACCGTGCGCGCGGTGAACTCTCCCGTCACTGGAAGACGCTTGTCGCGTTCGAAGGCTTCGATGGCCTGCCGAGTGCCCGGGCCGAACGCTCCGTCGATCTTCACCCCATAGCCGAGCTTGGCCAGAGCCCGTTGCCCCTTGAACACCACATCCTCGGCATCCGCTTTTCCGACAGACGCGGGTGGAACGGGGACGGCCCCTCCCATGCGAATGATGTCGGCAATCGGATCCCTGGCGCTCGGCGCAGCCGCCACAGGAGCAGCGCCAGGACGCGCGGGTGGAGCAGCCGCTGCAACGGGAGGCTCTCCGCCATTCCGGATAAGATCGGCGATGGGGCTTCGCTGCGCGGGCTTTGGCGGCATTGGAACCGCAGCCACTGAGGTTTGAGGATGGCTCAGCGAGGGATCGGGTATCGTGGCCGACGCCGTATCTTGCGCAGGAAGCCTCGCGGGTTCGACGCCAATGGGTCTCGCAAGCGGAGCGGGATTTGAAGCGCCGACGACTCCCTTATTGAACAGAGGTGCGGGGTGCCGCGCCTTTTGAAGGGCGAGCGCGTTCCATGCGATGATACCGGCGCATCCTGCAAAGAACAGAGCCGCGCCGACTTCACGGGGACGGCTCATGACCATCTCCAACAGCGCGTTTCTGGCGGCTTTCTTCTTGCCTCCGCGTGCGGCCGAACGGGGCCGGGGCGTAGACGAGGAGACCATGAAATCACGGTCGGACCGGGCGGCTAGAGCTTCACGCAAGGCGACTACCCCGCTTTCAACAAACGAACTCCGCTATGGGAGTTTACCATGGAACGAACCACCGAGTGGGATTCAGCCTGAAGCGGCCGATCTGCCTCGATGGGGAGATTGATATGGACATGTGCGCCCTGCCCGACCTCGGCAAGCGAAACGCGACCTCCGTGCAGATCGACGAGAGCACGCACCAAGGCGAGACGAAGTCGTGCGCCGGCTATTTCTGCATCGTTGGTAGGGCTCGAAAGACCGGAGTGCTTGACACTCAACGATAAGCTTCGCCCATCCACATGCGCCTTGACGAAGATCTCTCCATCCTGCGGCGTCGCCGCGAAAGCATTCGAGAGAAGGGCGAGCAGAATCTGTCTGAACGCCTTGCGGTCAGCCCGGACGCGCGGCAGAGCCGGTGGCATCTCGCAACGAATATCGAGCCGCGCATTTTGTCGATCCGCAGCAACCGTTGCGCAGACTTCAGTGAGAAGCGTGGCCACATCGATCTGCTCATACGCCAACGCGTAACGCTCGGCTTCAATTGCGGATAACGTGAGAAGAGCATCCACGCTTTCGAGCATTCGCTCCGTGTCCTGGCGAATGATTTCGGCGTAGTTGCTGCGTCCGCGGTGTTCCATCAGCAAGGTGGAATAGCCTTGAATGTTCATGAGCGGCTTGCGCAGGGCGTGTCCTGCCGTCGTGAGGAGCCGGGCACGGCCTTCAGCGAGCGAGACAACCTCGCGATGCGTTGCTTCCAGACGCTCCAATTCCGCCTGATGTTCGTCGATCTCGCGCATCATCGCGACAACGATGCCACGCTCATCGCTCGAGGTCGGCAGACGATGCGCCCGCATCTCAAGCCAGATCATGCGCGGCTCCATGCCGGGAGCGTCAGTTGCACCGGATCGAACACGGATCCGCGCCCGCGCTGGCGTGGAACCGTGAGCGGCATCGCTCAGAGCCTTCAAGTAGGCGGGTCGGTCGCCCACGTGAATGCGCTGGAAAAGACCGATGCCGCGTAATGTCGAGGACGATGCACCAAGCAGGCGCGGCGCGGCGCTGCTCGCGCGCAGAACCGCACCCATGCCGTCGTGCCATGTCACGAGATCGTCGATGGTCGCAAGAACGTCTGCTTCCCTCCTGTCGCCAGCAAGGGAGGCACGGTGCAAGAGACCGTCCATCCGCCGAACAGAGAACGCGTGGGCAACCATGTGACCCAGCAGAAAGGCCATGCCGATGCTAAAGACCACCTCCATGCCGACTGGCTTAATACCGATTCCAACCTTCGGCAGGCCCACAGCGACGAGAGCCGTCGGGACGATCAGTGCCACAGCCAGAGCGATCGCGCGCCGTGATCTGAAAGAGGCAACCTCCATCGGAATCAGCATGAAGGCCAGGGTAGCGAAAATCGGCTCCTCAAGGCTCGACAGCGCCACGAAGAATGCCAGCACGGTCGAAGCCAGTGCTTGAGCCGCATCGAGAGACCGGAAGCGAAGGAGTACGAAAGCCGCGGCAAGCTGGCTCATGACCAGAGCCATTGCAGTGCCTTCGAGAAGGCCGGGTGAGCTCTGATGAATCAAAGCCAGGGGAAAGAGTGCGATGAGTGCGACGAGCGCAACGACGGCGCGCACGATCACGAACCGCTGAACCTGCAAAACGCGGAATGGATCTGCCCCCGAAGGATCTTCAAGAAATCCTTCGAGCCAGCCATCGACCCGGTTCCATGTAGAATTCGTCAGCAAATCGCAACCACGCCCATGAGGGATCGTAACCCCTCGCCCCATTACCGCCCGACCCTGCCAGAGGGCACTTAAGCGAAACCTAAAAGTGAGGCGCGACGCCGGGGTAAATGGCCTTCGCACGAAGCGCGGCGAGCCTGAGCGACGCTTCCCCGGTCGGATTGACCACGCAATTTTCCATTTATTACAATGATGTAGCCTGGATAAAGACTTCGTTCATTCTATTTCCATATCGACCGCACACCCCCTACGCCGGCAAGCGTGGACCCTTTATGGTTGCAACCTGGCGCCGGAACACGGCGAGATCGATGACAGGCCATGTTTTCATTGTTTCGCATTTTCATCGTCGTCGGCGTGATCTTCTATCTCTCCCCCGTCCGCAACGAGGATGCGCTGCCCTCCCTGTCCAAATGGCTCGGCTGGGCGGAGGATGCCTCCAAGTCGGATGCGGTCGGCGAGAGCCCAGCTCGGCTCGAGACCATGTGGCAGGCGCTCCCGGATAGCGCCAAGCAGGCAATCCTCACCAAGATCATGTCCGATTCCGGCACGACAGCCACGCTTCCGAAGGCTGCGCCTCCGATGGACACGCTTTATGCGGACGACCGGAAAGCCGCCTGGCGTGGTGACACGCACAAGCCGCGCTCCTGATCATCGCCAAACGCGGCATCAGCGATTATATGAGCGAATACCTTTATACCTTGGAACGCTATGCCGCTGTCGATTGACGAGATTGTTGCGAATTTCGAACTCCTCGACGATTGGGAAGAGCGCTATCGCTACCTTATCGAGTTGGGTCGCTTGATGGAGCCGCTGCCGGAGGCGTCCTATTCCGATGCCAACAAGGTCCAGGGCTGCGCGAGCCAGGTCTGGCTCGAAACCCATTTCGAATCCCCGGCGAACGCTCCTGTCCTCCATGTGCGAGGCGACAGCGATGCCCATATCGTCAAGGGTCTGGTCGCGTTATTGACGGCGCTCTACAACGGCAAGACCGCGCCGGAGGTTCTCTCCACCGATGCCCTCGGCCTTTTCAAGGAATTGGGCTTGGCTGAACATCTGACGCCGCAGCGTTCGAACGGCGTCAGATCCATGGTCTCGCGCATCCGGCAGGACGCGCAAGCAATGGTCAAATCCTAGAGCTGGATCTCCCGGACGGCTGTCATCTATCTCGCTGGATTGTCTCCTAGAGCGGCGTGATCTTTCGGCGAACCGGCAGCACTCGCCTGATCATGCTCAGGCCCGGCCGCCTTCGATCACGACGGCCTGCCAAGCACGTATACCCCGTGACGCCTTGGGGCCGTGGGCGGCATTCTCCAGGCCATAATGCTCGGCAAGCCGCGCCAACGCGAGCTTGACCACGACCTTGCCCGAGCGTGGCGGCCAGCCCCGCTCCCGCTCGATCAGTTCGAGACCTTTCAGAAAGCCGCACAGGTCCAGAAGAAGATCAGCCAGATCTCCACCGACCGCGTCGAAAGCGTGCCGGAGGCGCTGACGCGCGGCGATCATCCGATCTGTCGCATGAGAAGGCGATTGGGAGGAGCCGCTGCGTGGAGAGGCATCCCAACGCGCCGTCACCCCCGGTAGCAGCCCCGCGAGGGTAATGTCCGTCCGCAGCCGCTCCCCCGCTTGATGAGACACGTCGTCGATCATGGGGGTTCCATCCTTGTTCTTCCGGCGCCGCAACCAATCGAGCGGGTTCTCGTCCGCGTTGACACGCAGGCGGACGGCCTCTCCGGCAGCCGTATCGATTTTACCCTCGACGATCCCGCCATGTTGATTGCGGAACCCTTCCTCTTCGGAGTCGGCACCGATTCGTCGCAAGTAGGCGTGTCCGACCTGCGTGATTCGCAGGCTTCTACGCTTGCGTTCTCCCTCCTCCCATCGCGCCAGGTCCTCACGCACCAAAGCCTCGGCGATGACGGAACCGAAGCGGCCCGCCCCCATGGAAATGCCAGCCTTGGAGCGCCGCGAAACGTTGACGCTCTCCTCAATCGGCTCGAAAACTGCCTGGACATTCTTTTCAGCCAAAAGACCGAGCAAGCGGGTGGCTTCCCTCGACAGCCCTCCTGTCGGATAGCCCGCCTTTTCTCTCCCGATGCGAACGCCCCGGTCGCGCGGTCGCGCCCGCTGGCGCCTTTCGATGTCCGGAGGAATGCCCGGCTGACCAGACGTCCCATTCTCAAAATCGTCATTTTTGTTCATGTTTTGTTCTCTATTAAACTTTAGCGGGAACAGGTCCCGGATGCACTTAATGGTGAGGTAACCGGCAGAAGTGTCAAGGACGAAGAAAGCAAATTAATACGGGCTGTGGATGCGCGCGGAGGAGATCGTTGCCCGTCAAGGGTTCAACGTCCTCAAACGAAAAAGCCGCCCCCAGGGGCGGCTTGACCGGTGAGATGCGCTAAAATCAGCTACGGGAAGAGCGGCGCTTGCGGCGCTGCTGGCCGAGGCCCATTTCTTTCGCAAGCTCGGAACGAGCCTTGGCATAGTTGGGAGCAACCATCGGATAGTCGGCCGGCAGACCCCACTTCTCACGGTATTGTTCCGGAGTCATGTTGTACTGCGTGCGCAAATGGCGCTTCAGGGACTTGAACTTCTTACCGTCTTCCAAGCAGACGATGTAGTCCGGCGTCACAGACTTCTTCAGCGGAACGGCAGGCTTCGGAGCTTCGACGGGAGCTTCAACAGTTCCGCCGCCAACACGCAGCAAAGCGGAATGCACATCGCTGATCAGAGTCGGCAAATCGCCAGACGGCACAGAATTGTTGCTCACATACGCAGAAACGATATCTGCCGCCAGCTCAATGTAGTTCGATGTGGCGAGAGTGTCGCTCATAATAGTCTTCTTCCTTTCTGGTCTTCGAGCCGATCCGAAATGTGCTGGAAACCGACAATCGGAGAGTTTTACCGAAAGCTGCGCTTAATTCACTTTCGGATCAGCTTGTCAGATGCATATCGCAGACCTGAAAACGTGATCCTTGGCTGAGGTATGTCAAATTTCTGCCGATGACAAGATATGAAAGTCGAAAACTTTGAAAAACTATATATCAACTTGATCCACTAAATAAATGAGGCGAATCCACCCCTCAGATCTCAAGTTCGGGCGAACATGCAAAAAAGGCATAATACTACCTATAGGATTGCATAGGGCGTATGGAATATTACATATTCGCTTTGAATCAATCGTAAATTCCTAGCAAATCGAAAACTTTCGATAACCCAAGGTGTTCCGCAGGTTGTTCGATAAGGAATTGTCATTTTGGAATGTTTTCCATGAAAATCGAGTGTCTTGCTGTAAATCCCCTTCCCGCGGCACCTGTCTGCCTGCGCAAACCCTTCAGTTTCTCGCTTTACGGGGTTGAGATCCAAGATGACTACGCGTGGATCAAGGCCGAGAACTGGAAAGATGTCTTGAAGGATCCGAGCGCCCTCGATCCGCAGATCAAGACCTATCTGGACCAGGAAAACGCCTATACCGACGCTGCGTTAACGGGCACGGAAGACTTGCGAAAACGGCTCGTCTCCGAAATGCGCGGACGGATCAAGGAAGACGATTCATCAGTCCCCGAGGTCGACGGTGCATATGCCTATTTCACGCGCTATCGCGAGGGCGGTCAGCATCCGCTCATTTGCAGAACGGCGCGCGGCGGTGATGATGAAGTCGTGCTGCTCGATGGCGACAAGGAAGGGGAAGGCCAAGCCTTCTTCGACTTGGGCGGCGCGGAACACTCACCCGATCATCGCTATCTCGCCTGGAGCGCCGATCTGAAAGGGTCGGAATACTTCACCCTTCGCGTCCGTGAAACCGCCACCGGCTTGGAATTGGCCGACGAAGTGCCGGGAACGGCTGGTGACGCCGTCTGGCTCGGTGATTCATCCGGCTTTTATTACGTGGAGCTTGATGAGAACCATCGTCCGGTGCGTGTCCGGCTGCACCGCCTCGGCACGCCCGCCAGCGAAGACAAAGCGATCTACGAAGAGCACGACCCCGGGTTCTTCGTGAATATCAGTGCGACGCAATCGGATGCCTTCGTGCTCATCGAAGCGAGCGACCACGAAACTTCCGAGGTCTGGATCATCGATCGCGCCGACCCGACCGGCACGCTCCGCCTCGTGGAACCGCGCACCTTGAGCCTGCGCTATGACGTGGAACATCACGGCGATCAGCTGGTCATCGTCACGAATGCGGACGGTGCTGAAGATTTCAAGATCATGACCACACCGGTCGCGGCGCCTGGACGATCCAACTGGCGCGATCTCGTCGCCTATCGTCCTGGCGTCATGATCCTGTTCACGGTCGCCCTGGCCAAGCATCTGGTGCGCCTCGAACGCGAAGACGCGAAGCCGCGCATCGTCATTCGGGAATTCGCCACTGGTCGGGAAGAAACCATCGCCTTCGAGGAGGAGACCTATTCGCTCGGCATCGACCCCGGCTACGAGTTCGATACCACGATCATCCGTTATCGTTATTCCTCTCTCACGACGCCGAGCGAGGTAACGGATTACGATCTTGCGACCGGTACGCGAACTTTAAGGAAACGCCAGCAGGTTCCGAGCGGGCATGATGCATCGAACTATGTGACCCGCCGCATCTTCGCCACCGCGCCCGATGGGCAGTCGGTTCCGGTCTCTCTGCTCCATCATCGCGACACACCGATTGACGGAACGGCACCCTGCCTCCTCTACGGCTACGGCTCCTACGGCATGTCGATCCCGGCCGGGTTCCGCACGAACATCCTGTCTCTCGTGGACAGAGGATTCGTCTTCGCCATCGCGCATATCCGCGGCGGCACGGAGAAGGGATGGCGTTGGTATCTCGACGGCAAGCGTGAGAAAAAACAAAACACCTTTACCGATTTCATCGCCTGCGGGCACGCACTCGCCGATGCTCGATACACAAGCCGAGGGCGGATCGTCGCCCATGGTGGCAGCGCTGGCGGCATGCTCATGGGCGCGGTCGCCAATCTCGCACCCGAGCTTTTCGTCGGCATCGTTGCGGAGGTTCCCTTCGTCGATGTGCTGAACACGATGCTCGATGCCGAACTGCCGTTGACCCCGCCGGAATGGCCCGAATGGGGTAACCCCGGCGAGGACGAGGCGGCGTTCCGGACGATCCTTTCATATTCCCCCTATGACAACATCAAGCCGCAGAATTATCCCGGCATTCTTGCCTTGGGTGGATTGACGGATCCACGGGTGACTTATTGGGAGCCCGCCAAATGGGTTGCCCGGCTGCGAGCCACCATGACCGGCGGCGGCCCCATTCTGCTCAAGCTGAATATGGAGGCTGGCCATGGCGGCGCGGCCGGACGTTTCGACAGGCTGGAAGAGGTTGCCCTAACCTATGCCTTCGCCATCAAAAGCGTCACCGGTTTCAAGGCGTGATATTGGGGCATTTGCCTAAGGCCGGTCCGAATTTTCCAAAGAAACCGCGGAGGATCAAAGCGTTCTGTTTCCGCAAATCCTAGCTCATCAGAGGTGCTACAAGCTGCGACATCCGCCTCCACGGACTGGAAGGGAGAGTGATCGGACCTATCTCACGAGATGAGTGTGTTGAGAGTTCGAGTCCATGACCCATCGGAGCGAACCGTCACTGAACGGCGGGGCAGTCTCTAATGAGAATGTTCAAAAACAACGACCGGACGATTTGAAGAGTCAGTCGAGTCACGAGGAAACCGCACTTCTTCAGAGTCGAGAAGAGCTTTCCCCGGCTCGCTCGGCGGCTGAGAGCAGCGTATGGGAGTGCGATTTGGGATCCGGTGAAATGACCGGGTCCGCCGCGTTTCGGAAAAGTCTCGGCCTCAGCGACGATGTTGCGCTCACCTATACAAAGTTCCAGGAGAGCTATCATCCGGAGGATGCGCAGAGGGTCAAGAACTCCATCGAGGAGGCCATTGCCTCCAGCAGCGACTATGACATTGCCTGCCGCATCATCCGCGCGGATGGTTCCATCGGATACGTCGCGATGAAGGGCTGCGCCATCTACGCCGGCGGCAGACCGATCCGCCTGATCGGCACATTCCGGACTCTATCCGAGGAGGATCAGGCTGGGCGCGGCGACGTCGCTCAGCACCGCCTGAAGTTTGTTCTCGATCTCATGGACCAAATTCGGAAGCTGGACGACCCCCTAGCGATTGTCGACTCTGCGATACAAGAATTGGGCACTTTCCTCAAAGCGGACAGAGCGGGATGTGGCGAGGCAAGCCGATCCGGCGAGGTTGCGAACCGCGAGTGGGTCAACACGACGGCCGAAACGGCCAGCCGGTCCTACAATCTCGATAGCGTTGGAGCGGACATTCTGTCTGAGCTGCGGGGAGGCCAAACAGTACTCGTCACCGATTCCGCCAGAGACACGCGTCTCGAACCGGACGCCAAGGTCCATTACGCGGCCCGTCTTGCGAGATCGACCATCATCGTACCGCTTAACAAACGCGACCACCTCAGCGGTGCCTTCTACATCTCCGCCGGTCGACCTTATGCGTTCTCTGTAGAGGATGCCGCCTTGGCGGGTGACGTGGCGAAGAGAGTCTGGAGCGCGGTTGAAAGGGCCCAAACCGAAAGCGATCTGCGCGAGAGTGAGGCGAGATTGCACATCGTCGCCGAAACGCTCCCCGCCCTGGTCTGGATCGTGACCCCGGAGCTCGAACTCATCTATGCCAACGCGCGCTGGAGTCGGTATTCCGGTCTGGCGGAGAACGAGTCCCTCGGACTCAGCTGGATGGGTGCGGTCCATCCCGACGATCTCGCCAAGATCATGGAGGATTTTCAGGAGATTCTGCGCGGGCAATTGGCTTATGCGACGGAAGCGCGCTACCGCAATCGAGATGGCGTCTATCGCTGGCACATGATCCGCGCGGAGCCCATCCACGATGCGCGGGGCGCCTTCAGAGGTTGGTCCGGCACGAGCGTCGATATTCACGATCTCAAGCAAACCGAAGAGGCCCTGCGCAAAAACGACACACAACTTCGCATCGCCCTTCAGGCGGCGCGCATGGGTGTGTGGAGTTGGGATCGGGCCACGGATGCGGTGGACCTTTCGCCTGAAGCGGCGGAGCTTTCCGGTGTTGACCCCGCCAGCAAGTTCACTTGGAAACAATTGCAGACAAAGCTCACTCCTGCTGACGCGGCCCGCGCGATCGCAGCCAGAGCACATGCCTTGGAGACAGGAGAGCCCTACAGCATCGAATATCGCGTCATGCGCAATGACAAGCAATCCGACAAGATCTGGATCGTCGCGCAGGGGCAAACCACCTACAATTCGAATGGTGTCGCGACCGGCATGACCGGCGTCGTGCAGGACATCACCGACCGCAAAATCGCGGAGGAGAGGCAAAATCTGCTCATTCGCGAACTGCATCATCGGGTCAAAAATACACTCGCGACGGTTCAGGCGATCGTCGGATCGACGGCGCGTACCGCATCGAGCATCGAAGAGTTCTATCAAGGTTTTGTCGGTCGGATTGTCTCGCTTGCGCGGACGCACAACCTGTTGACTGACGACCTCTGGCAGAAGGCCTCTCTCGGCGACTTGATTCAGACCGAACTTGGCCCTTATGACGATGACAATCGAAATCGGATCGTCATCGAGGGGCCCACTGTCGAATTGCCGTCCGAGGCCGCAGTGCCCATCGGAATGGCGATCCACGAACTCACCACGAACGCAGCGAAGCACGGGGCGCTCTCCACCTTCGGCGGCCAGATCGATGCTCGCTGGCATATCGAGCAGAACGGCGGCAAGCCGTTTCTTCACTTCAGTTGGACGGAACTTGGCGGCCCGAAGGTTGCGAGACCCAGCCATCAGGGCTTCGGTTCACGCCTTCTGCAGCGCGTCCTCACCACACAGCTCCAAGCCGATGTCCATATGGACTTTGGACAGGACGGTTTGCACTTTACAATGGTGATGCCAGTTCCCGGCGAGCCGCCTCTCTTCAACCCGGATCAATGAAATGCTTCTCAACGTCGCGCGTTCGCAGATTGTCGTGGTCGATATTCAAGCGCGACTTATGCCCGCCATCGCCGAGAGCGACCGGATCGAACGGAACGCAGGCATTCTGCTCAAGGGAGCTGATCGCTTGGGCATACCCGTGACCGTGACGGAACAATACCCGAAGGGTTTGGGATCGACGGTCGAGTCAGTGGCTCAATCCCTGCCGAGCGATGCCGTGGTTCTGCCGAAGATGAGTTTTTCCGCGGCCGTGGATACCAACATCGCAAAGCGCGTCGCCAACTTACGGAAAAGCGGTCTCGATCAAATTGTCGTTTTCGGAGCCGAGGCGCATGTCTGCGTCTTGCAATCCGCGCTCGGCTTCAAGGAAACGGGAGCGGAGGTCGTCATCGTGGGTGATGCGATCTCAAGTCGCTCGCATCACAGCGTGGATGCCGCTCGCACACGTCTGCTCCAAGCGGGATGTCATTGGATCACGACGGAGATGGCGATTTTCGAATGGCTTGAAGGCGCCGGGACCGACGATTTCAAAGCCCTGTCGGCTCTCATCAAATAGATGAGCTGCTCTCGCCGCCCGCGGCAATGAAAGCCTTCAGCTCGTCGAGCGAGCCGAAGCGATAATTCCCCTGTGGGGTCTTCGCCTCGATGGAGCCATCGGAGAACATCACGTAAGTGTTGTCGCCGGAATTATACGTGCCGATAACGGTCGCGGACGACACGGGCTCCGGCTCCTCTTCTTCGGGAACAGTCTCTGGAGCGGGCTCCGCTGGGAACTCCATTGCCGGTTCGCTCGCATACTTTGAGACAAAGTCACCCTCAGCCTCTTCCGGCGAAGCGAATTCGGTCTCGACCTCCTCAGCCGGCAGATCCTCTTGGATTTGCGGTGTCTCCGCAAACACAGCAAGGGTTTCTCGCCGCTCGACCAGGAAATCGGGGATGCGCATCTCGGACTCGGCGCCAGGTTCAGAGGCTTTCGGCTCGGCTTCCGGAGCGAGAAGATCGTCAAAATCATCGAGCGAGATGCGCGGTTCCTCGCGCTTGTCTTCTTCTGCGGCTTCGAAGAGAGGCAAGCTCGTCTCGGCTTCACCTTCCTCACGGCTCACGGCATAGCCCGCCGCTGCACCAGCCGCAGCCCCGGCGGCCAGACCGGGGGCGACCGGGGAAACCTTCTCGGCCTGCGAGGGTGTCTTGGGCTCCGCCGAAGGAACTCGTGTTCCCGACAGAAAGTGCGCCAGATCAGACCTGATCTCCGTCAGACGCATGACGATCATCGCGAGGCCAATCAGGAGAACGCCACTCGACGCCGCGATGCTTCCCGCGATCGCCGTCGTCCATCCGCGCTCCAGCAGAACGTCGTCCCAACCCAGCACAAAGGTGAACAGACCACCGACAATCATCGCTAGGGCTAATGCGAAAAGCGCGATGACCATGTCTTCTCCGTTACGCAACTCTACAGGCGGTCTAAACCGCAGGGCCGAATTTTATAAGGCAAATGCCGTCCCAAGGGAAGCTTGGGGCATAAAAGTCTCAAGCTTGGCCGTTGCCCTGAGGGCTGTAGCGCTTTAACTAAAGCGCCAGATCGCACGAAGCCCCAAGGAGGCGTCCATGTCGTTCACCCTGCCCGATCTCCCTTATGCCTATGATGCCCTACAGCCGTACATGTCCCGTGAAACCCTGGAGTTTCACCACGACAAGCACCATGCGGCCTATGTGACAAACGGCAACAACCTGCTGAAAGGCACCGAGTTCGAGGGCAAAACCCTCGAAGAGATCGTGAAGGGCTCCTACGGCAAGAATCCGGGCCTCTTCAACAACGCGGGCCAGCATTACAACCACCTCCACTTCTGGAAGTGGCTGAAGCCCAATGGCGGCGGCAAGATCCCTGGCAAGCTCGAAAAGAAGATCATCGAGGATCTGGGCTCGGTGGAGAAGGCTAAAGAAGATTTCATCCAGGCCGGCGTAACGCAGTTCGGTTCGGGCTGGAGCTGGCTCGCGGTGAAGGACGGCAAGCTCATCATCGCCAAGACCCCCAACGGCGAGAGCCCGCTGGTTCACGGCGCGACCCCGATCCTCGGCGTCGATGTCTGGGAACACTCCTACTACATCGACTACCGCAACCGCCGCCCCGACTATCTCAAGGCGTTCGTCGAGAACCTCGTGAACTGGGAATATGTCGAGGAACTATACGAGGCAGCGACCCGCTAAGAGATTGGTACCGCTCTCCTGATGTCATTCCGGGGCCGCGTCAGCGGAGCCCGGAACCCATAACCGCAGCCGTTTCAGAACGTTCGCAGCGGGTTGGGTTTTCATCTCATCCGGAGGTGTCGGCGCGTCTGGGTTCCGAGCTCGCCTGCGGCGCCCCGGAATGACGATGAAGCGGGGCTCTTCGGAGCCCCGTTTTCTTAAAGGCGTATCAGGCCATTGGCCATTCTGCCCCAACCATGAAGGGGATCCGCATGTTGCAATGCCTACCCGTCGCTCTGTCGGCGCTGATCCTGGTCTCTGCCATCGCGAGAGCTGACGATAAGGACTTCTGCCAAGGCACAACTCAGTACGAAATGAACATGTGCGCGGCGCGCGAGTTCGAAGAGACTGACCGCGAGATGAACGCCCGATACGCAGCGCTCATGGGGCGGCTCGGGCCCGAAGAACAGACAAGTCTGCGCGAAACGCGGAGGGCTTGGGAGACCTATCGGCACAACATGTGCTTGTTCGAGGCCATGGGCCTCGGGTCCGCTCGTCCCATGGTGTTCTCGGGGTGCTTAACGAAGCTCACGCAGGAACACGTCAAGCTCTTAGATTATCACCTGACCTGCCAAGAGGGAGACCTCTCGTGCAAAGGTAGGTAACCCGATTCCGTTGTAAGTGACGTTGAGGGGCTTTTTCGGAGGCACTTTTTCTTTGTCAGGTCAGGCCGGGGACAAGCCTGATTCCTCTTTCCTCCAGCAACGCGCCGAAGTCCTCGGACCTGAGGTATTGGAGTTCCGCCTGGCGGCTTTCCAGCACCGGATCGAGCCCGATCAGTTCCGCATCCACGTAGCCCGGATGGCACATGACGAGCGGGCGAGGACCGAGATGGGAGAGAGCCGCCTTGAAGACGGGAGCCGGATCGATCTCCGGGCTCAAGGGGCTGAAGCCCGAAAACCCCTCATTGACCGCAAATCCCGCCTTTCGGGCCGCGCCCGCAAAACCCAGGGCGAAAGCGCCCACGAGAACTGCCTTTCCGGCGCTGATGCCCCGGCGCGTCATGTGCGACAGGCTGTCGGACGGATCACGGATCCACAGACGTCCCGCATATCCCCGCGCCTTGAGGGCGTCGAGGAGCACATGCCGCACGCCGGGCAGCACATGGACATGCTGGTGGCCGTCCACGAAGCTCGGCGGCGAGCCGAGAGCCTTCTCGAAGGTGTCGATCTGGCGGTCGATATCGGCACGTATCTCATGGGAAGGAATTTGACCGGAGAAAGCCTTACGCAGCAAGGTTTCCAGAGATGGAAACGAGCCATTGGGTGCAAGCGTCGGCATGGCACCGAGAGGCACCCCGGTCGTCAGGTTCAGGTGCAACCCGATGCCAATGCGCCCGCTAAACGGCTTCAAATTTCCGGCGTTGCGGGTCCATGCCGGCATGTTGGACATGACGCTCGTGGCCGAAATCCGCCCCATGCCCGCCAATTCCAGAATGCCGCGGCTGACCCCGTCGGTTAGGCCGAAATCGTCGGCGCAAAGGACCACGGGTCGGGGAAAACTCATCGAAAGCTCCAACATCGGCTCTGCCGTACTTTAAAGCCTTTTCCACGAATAGAATTCCTAGAAAAGACCCCGCGTTTTCGCCCGCCCGCATTTTCTCCCCCAGAAGCGGCCTGCGGTACGCCAGAAAATGCGTCCGCCCCTCTTGAGTGCAACGACAAACTCGGCTCTCAATGCGCGCGAAAAGCACAAGGATTACCGCGTGGCGTCCCCTGAGATCAGCGTCATCATCCCCGTCCACAACGAGAGCGCGAACATCGCGCCCCTCTGCGACGCGCTCATTCCTGTCCTGAACACGATCACCCAGGCGTGGGAGGTCGTATTCGTGGATGACGGCAGCCGGGACGATACCTTGAGCCGGATCAAGCTCAAAAGCGTCGACGAGCCACGCATCGGGGCGGTGTCGTTCAGCCGCAATTTCGGCAAGGAGATCGCCATCGCCGCCGGGCTCGACCATGCGCGCGGCGAGGCCGTCGTGATCATGGATGCAGACCTCCAGCACCCCCCGGAAATGATCGAAACCTTCGTCGCCCGCTGGCGCGAAGGCTACACGATGGTCTACGGCCAGCGCACGGACCGCTCGGACGAAACGCGCATCAAGCGCGGCTTCGCTCACCTTTTCTATCGCCTCTTCTCCAAATTCGGCGAGATCAGCCTACCCGAAGGCGCAGGCGATTTTCGCCTGATCGACCGTAAGGGCGTGGAGGTGCTGCGCACGCTCGGCGAACGCGCGCGCTTCTCGAAGGGGCTCTATGCCTGGATCGGTTTCAAGAGCACGGGCGTGCCCTTCGTGGTGGCGGACCGGATGCACGGTAAGACCAAATGGAGCTTCAGAAAGCTTCTCCGCTTCGCGTTCGACGGCATCACATCCTTCTCCAGCGTGCCGCTGCGCGTGTGGACCTATCTCGGCACCCTGATCTCGATCTGCTCGATCCTGACCGCTCTGTACTTCATGATCAGGACCCTGCTGTTCGGCACCGATTTGCCGGGCTTCCCGAGCCTTATCGTGTCGGTGATGTTCTTCTCCGGCATTCAGCTCATGTCGCTCGGCATTATCGGCGAATATGTGGGACGAATTTTCGCCGAGGTGAAACGGCGGCCCCTCTATGTGGTGCAGGAGCATGTGGGTGCTGCTTCCGACATGCGCCGTGAGCGGATCTGATCGATGTTCCGCAAGATCCTTTCCGTCGGCGGCTGGACGCTTGTATCGCGCCTGACGGGTTTCATTCGTGATGTCGTCATCGCAGCGGTGATGGGCATCGGCCCAATTGCCGATGCTTTCTTCGTGGCGTTCCGCATCCCGAACCATTTCCGCACCATCTTCGGCGAAGGCGCGTTCAACAATGCGTTTCTGCCGACCTATGCGGGCGTGCTCGAAACGAAAAAGGAGTCCGCCGCCAAATCCTTCGCGAGCCGCGTGACGACGTTGATGCTGATCATGCAGCTCGCGATTCTTGCGGCAACTCTTCTCGGAATGCCTTTCGTCGTCGATCTTCTCGCGCCGGGCTTCTCGAAAGATCCCGCGAAGTACGAACTCGCGGTCGCGCTGACGCGCATCACGTTTCCCTATCTTCTGTTCATCACCCTGGTCACGATCCTCTCCGGCATCCTGAACGCGCATGAGCGCTTTGCCTCCGCCGCTGCCGCACCCGTTCTTTTGAATGTCTCCATGGTCGCTGCGCTCGCCGTGGCGTTTCTGTTTCCGGATGCGGGCTATGCGGCAGCCTGGGGCGTCACCGTATCGGGTGTATTGCAGCTCCTCCTCGTCTGGC
Organism: Microvirga sp. 2MCAF38; assembly: GCF_052115485.1. Taxonomy (NCBI): domain Bacteria; kingdom Pseudomonadati; phylum Pseudomonadota; class Alphaproteobacteria; order Hyphomicrobiales; family Methylobacteriaceae; genus Microvirga; species Microvirga sp. 2MCAF38. Next base: position 443,033 of record NZ_JBFRGU010000001.1, read on the forward strand.
TCGACGCGGAACGCCTCGGCATCGCGCCGCGCCTCGAAATGCCGCGTTTCGATCCGGCGATGAAGCAGTTCTTCAGAACCCTCGGTCCAGCGGTGATCGGCTCGGCCGGGGTTCAGCTCGCACTCTTCGCGGATACGATCATTGCCTCGTTCCTGCCCACCGGTTCGGTATCCTCGCTCTATTATGCAGACCGCCTCTACCAACTGCCGCTCGGCGTCATCGGCATCGCTGCCGGAACGGTCCTGCTGCCCGAAATGAGCCGCCGCATTGCCGCAGGCGACGTTGCGGGCGCGCATGCAGCGCAGAACAGGGCGATCAGTCTCACCCTCGCGCTCGCCGCGCCCTTCCTGATCGCCTTCATCGCCCTGCCGGATCTCATCATGGCGGCGCTGTTCCAGCACGGCCAGTTCAATGTGGCAGCGACGAAAAGCGCCGGCGCGGTGCTCGCCGCCTATGCGCTCGGTCTTCCCGCCGCCGTTCTGATCCGCTCGGCCTTGGCGAGCTTCTATTCGCGCGCGGATACGATGACGCCGCTCATCGCTTCGCTCACGGCGGTCGTGATCAACATCATCGTGAAGATTATGCTGATGGACAGACTCGGCGTGGTGGGCCTTGCCATCGGCACCGCAGTCGGCACCTGGGTCAATCTCGGACTTCTTTTTTTCCTCGCCCATCGGCGCGGCTGGGCGGACCCGAGTGGAAGCCTTTTCCGCGCCTGCGGTGCGATTGCGACGGCAAGCATCCTGCTCGCGCTTTTCGCGTGGTTCAGCCCAACACCCATCGCCCATTGGACGAACGTGTTCCCCTGGCGCGAAGAAAGCCTTCTCGCCATCGTAGGCCTTGGTGGCGCGCTCATCTATGGCGCATCGCTCGTTGCCGGATTGAAAGTCGCGGGCATCCGCCTGTCGCGCCGCTGATTGAGAGCGCGACAGCGCGATGTGATTTACGCCTTGAAACTTTGACTGCTCATGATCCAGGCGGACAACCGGTTCCCACTTGTCCTGATCATGCGCTGTGCGCGAAGGCCCAATAAAGCTCGCGCGCCTTGCGATAGAACGGCCCCGGCTGCAGATCGCGGTCGTCGATCTTCAACACGGGCATCACCTTCGAATAATTGCCGGAGATGAAGATCTCATCCGCCTGCTGGAAATCCTCATAGCGCAGCGTACTTTCGAGAACCGTCACGCCATCGTTGCGCATCAGCTGGATGACACGCTGGCGAGTGATGCCGTTCAAGAACGTTCCGTTCGCGGCGGGCGTGTGAACAACGCCGTCCTTCGCCATGAACACGTTTGAGGTTCCCGTCTCCGCCACGTTGCCGAGCGCATCGCACACGAGCGCGTTGTCGAAGCCCTTCGCCTTCGCCTCTCGGAGGACGCGCGCGTTGTTCGGATAAAGACATCCAGCCTTTGAATCCGTCGGCATGGATTCGAGCGTCGGGCGGCGGAAGCTCGACTTCATCACGGAGAGCCCACCCGGCACGGGCATGGGGGCCTCGAACAGCGACAGGCAAAACTTCGTCGATTCCGGATCGGGCACGATGGTTGAAAGCCCTTCCGCCTCGCCCCAGTACATGGGCTTCACATAAAGCGCGGTATCGGGCGAGAACTTCTTCGCGCCTTCGCGCACAAGATCGAAAATGCCCTGAAGTTCCATAGTCGGCTTCAGGCCGATGGATTGCGCCGAACGATTCACACGCGCGCAATGCTTGTCCATATCGGGCATGACGCCCTCGAACACGCGCGCCCCATCGAAAACGGTGGAGCCGAGCCAGGAAGCATGGGAGCGCGGGCCTATGATTGGCGGATTGCCCTCGTGCCAAGCGCCGTCGAACCAGTTCCAGGTTTTCGAATACCAAGCCATCGCCGTCTCCACCCATCAGTCAGTGCTGTTGTCCTAATCGAACGCCCAGTTCAACGCGGCGTCAATGGGAATCATTCACGCGGGGGGAAACGATTGGTGATCGGTCACGTCACGAATTGTGATGAGTGAGATAGGGGACACACGCAGTAAATCACCTCTCCCACTGGGGAGAGGTGATAGGAAGCGACTCGCCTCTCGCTTACTCCGCCAAGGCCGCGAGAATGCGCGCCCAGCTGCGGGTGCCTTTTTGGAAGCTTTTGAGATCGTACTTTTCGTTCGGCGAGTGGATACGGTCGTCGTCGAGACCGAAGCCCACGAACAGCGTATCGAGGCCGAGCGTGCGCTTGAAATCTCCGCCGACCGGGATGGAACCTCCCATGCCTATGACGATGGGATCTTTCTGCCACTCGTCATGGAGCGCTGCCTTCGCCGCGATCAGCGCCGAAAAATCGTTCGGAAGCGAGAGAGCGCGCGTGCCCTTGTGCTTGATGAACTCCACAGAACAATCGGCGGGAATGCGCTCCTGCACGAAGGCATGGAAATTCGCCGAGATCTTTTCCGGGTCCTGATCGCCGACGAGGCGGAACGAGATCTTGCAGCGTGCTTCCGCCGCGATCACGGTCTTGGTGCCCTCGCCCGTATAGCCGCCGATGATGCCGTTCACGTCGCATGTGGGGCGTGACTGGACCTGCTCGATAAGCATGCGGCCCTTCTCGCCGGCGGAATGCTTCAAGCCGATCTGACCAAGAAACTCTTCTTCAGTGAGATTGAGTTTCTTCCACTGATCGAGAAGCTGCGTCGGCGTTTCCGGCACGCCTTCGTAGAAATCCTTGATGGTGATGCGCCCGTTATCGTCGTGGATCGCCGCGATGATCTTGGAGAGTACGTGAATCGGGTTGCGCGCCGCGCCGCCGAAGGTGCCGGAGTGCAGATCGCGATCCGCGCAACGCACGATCACTTCCTCATAGACCATGCCGCGCAGCGAAGAGGTGATCGCGGGCGTATTTTGATCCCACATCCCGGTATCGCAAACGAGCGCCACATCGGCCTTCAGCTCATCCTTGTTGGCCTCGATAAATTCCGGCAGGAACTTGGAGCCGTCCTCCTCCGCACCTTCGACGAGGAAAGTGATGTTGATCGGCAGTGACCCCGTCACCGCCTTCCACGCCCGGCAGGCTTCGACGAAGGTCATCACCTGCCCCTTGTCGTCGGAGGAGCCGCGCGCGCTGATGACCTTTCGGCCATCCGGCAACGTCGCTATCTTCGGCTCGAAGGGCGGCGTATCCCACAGATTCAGCGGGTCGACCGGCTGCACGTCGTAATGCCCATAGAACAGCACATGCGGCTTCGCCGTGCCCTTCGCATGAGCGACGACGGCGGGATGTCCGCCTGTTTCGCGCAATGAGGCGTCGATGCCGATGCTCTTCAGATCATCCACGAGCCATTGTCCCGCATTGCGGCAATGGTCCTTGTAGGCGGGATCGGTGGAGATCGACGGGATCTTCAGCCAGTGGAAGAGGCGCGCGAGGGAAGCGTCGAGATCGGCGTCGATGCGGCTGAGGACTTGATTGAGCTGAGACATGGGTTCGACTTCTTGAGAGAATCTGTTTGGCGGGCGCACCGTGCATCGAACGCGGTTACGCCGCAAGAGGTGATCCGTTCGTCATCCCGGACGCCAAAGGCGATCCGGGATCGCATGACGAGAAAAGCACCCTTTATGGAAGACGATCCCGGGTTCCGCTGACGCGGCCCCGGGATGACGATCAGTGGGCTAACGCCGCAAAATCCCGCCCAACGTTCCGCGCACGATGGCGCGGCCGATCGAGCCGCCCTGGCGGCCGCCGATGGATTTGCCGATTTCCGCCGCGAAGCCGCCAACCGTCTGGTTGATGACCGTGCGGGTGACCTCGCGCGTAACCCGCTGCGTCGTCGTCATCGTCCCCTTACGCTGGCCGTTAGTGCCGAACAGATTGCCGAGCATGTCGAGAATGCCGCCACCGCCTTGCGCGGCCTGCGCATCGGCGGCAGTCTTTTCCGCGCGCTTCGCCAGCATTTCATAGGCCGACTCGGAATCGATGGACTGATCGTATTTTCCGCGCATCGGGCTCGCGGCGATGATCTGTTGGCGCAATGCATTGTCGATGGGGCCAACCTGCGACATGGGAGGCGCAATCAAGGTGCGCTCCACCATGGAGGGCGAGCCCTTCCCTTCCAGCGTCGAGACGAGCGCCTCGCCGACGCCGAGTTCGGTGATTGCCTTTTCCGTGTCGAAAGCCGGGTTCTGGCGGAAGGTCTGCGCCGCGACGCGCACCGCCTTCTGCTCGCGCGGCGTATAGGCCCGCAGCGCATGTTGAATACGGTTGCCGAGTTGCGCCAGCACCGTCTCCGGCACGTCGGCCGGGTTCTGCGTGATGAAATAGACGCCGACGCCTTTCGAGCGGATGAGCCGCACCACGCGCTCCACCGTCTCGAGCAACGCCTTCGGCGCATCGGAGAACAGGAGATGGGCCTCGTCGAAGAAGAACACGAGCTTGGGCTGATCGAGATCGCCCACTTCCGGCAGTTCCTCAAACAATTCCGACATCAGCCACAGCAGGAACGTGGCGTAGAGGCGCGGATTGTTCATGAGCTTGTCGGCGGCGAGAATGTTCACCACGCCGCGCCCATCGCGATCGGTGCGCATTAAATCCTTGATGCTGAGCGCGGGCTCGCCCAAGAATTCCTGTCCACGCTGGTTTTCCAGCACGAGCAATTGCCGTTGGATCGTGCCGACAGTTGCCTTCGACACATTGCCGTAGGTCGTGGTGAGGTCCTGCGCGTTCTCCGCGATGAATTGCAGGAGGGCGCGCAAATCCTTCAGGTCGAGCAGCAGCAAGCCCTGCTCGTCGGCGATGCGGAAGGCGATGTTGAGCACGCCCTCCTGAACATCGTTGAGATCGAGCAGACGTGCCAGAAGCAGCGGCCCGATTTCCGAAACCGTCGCGCGGACCCGGTGTCCCTCCTCACCAAAGAGATCCCAGAACACGGTGGGGAACTGGTCGGGCCGGTATTCGAGGTCGAGTTCCTTGGCGCGCTTGACGAAAGCATCCTTGCTGTTGCCGGTGGCCGCAATGCCGGAAAGATCGCCTTTGATATCGGCGGCGAAGACGGGAACCCCGGCGTTGGAGAAGCCTTCCGCCAGAACCTGCAAGGTCACGGTCTTGCCTGTGCCCGTGGCCCCGGTGATCAGGCCGTGCCGGTTGGCGAGCTTAAGATCGAGATATTCGGGCTTCGTTCCCTTACCGATGAAAATCTTGCCGTCTTCGAGCATCGCCACCTCTCACAAGTGTCCTGGACTTGCATTTTCTAACGCCAAACGGGCCTGTTTGGCTGAAAACGCTCCAGATAGTCATAGGTGTTCGAGAGGCCGGTTTCTACTCCCCCAGCCCGCACTTGATTTCATCACGCTTGAGGCCGAACTATCCGCCCGATAACCAAGCAGGAGAATCGCATGGAAGAGCTCATCGCCCGCGTGACGCAGAAGACCGGTCTCGACGCAACCACGGCCACCAAAGCCATCGGCATGATCCTGGCTTTTCTTCAGAAGGAAGGCCCCAGTGCCGAAGTCGGCCAGTTGCTCACGGCCTTGCCCGGCGCGCAGGAGGCGATGGCTCAGGCCGGTGGCGGCGGCGGTGGCCTCATGGGCATGATGGGCTCGCTCGGTGGCGGCGTCATGGCTCTCGGCGGCCAGTTGATGGGCGCGGGCGTCTCCATGGGGCAGATGCAGCCGCTTGGCCACGAATTGTTCGCCTTTGCCCGTGAAAAGGCCGGCGAGGATGTGATCGGCCCGATCATCGGATCGGTTCCGGGCCTGTCCCAGTTCGTCTAGAACCTGATAGAAGTCTAATTCCAAAGGCTGGCTTCAATCCCCTGGGCGGAGCCGGTATCGGCATGCACAATGCCGGGACCGTGCCTCCCCCCTTTCAAGGCGTCGCTTGATGGACGATCTGACTCTCGCTTCCGAATTCCCCACAGCCACGCGCGAGCAATGGCGCGGGTTGATCGAAGGGGTGCTGAAAGGCTCGGATTTCGACAGGAAGCTCGTCGGGCGCACCTATGATGGGCTTGAAATTCAACCGCTCTATCCGAAAGCGGAAAAAGCGCCCCGCCTGTCTCGCGCGCAAGCCGGCCCCTGGCGGGTTGTGCAGCGGATCGACCATCCCGAACCCTCGACCGCGAACGAGCTTGCCCTGGCCGATCTCGAAGGCGGGGCGGACGCTCTCGTTCTGACGCTCAACAAAGCTCCGTCCGCGCACGGCTTCGGCCTTCGCGTGGATACCGTTGAGGATCTGGATCGCGCCTTGTCCGGAATCATGCTCGATATGGTGCATCTGCGTCTCGATGCAGGCGGCCACGGGCGGCAGACTGCCGCGCTTCTGCTGGCGCTGATCGAGCGGCGCGAGCACAAACTGAGCGACATCTTCCTCGATCTCGGTCTCGACCCCATCGGCGCGATGGCCGCGACCGGCAAGCTATCAGCATCGTGGGACGTGGTCGGCGTACGCTGCGTGCAAACCCTTGGCGATCTCGAAAAGAAGGGGTTCACCGGCCGCGCCTTTCTCGCCGACGCACGCCCCTATCACGAGGCGGGCGCGAGCGAGGCTCAGGAACTGGCCGCCGTGCTCGCGACAGGCCTCGCTTATCTGCGCGCACTGGAAGCGGGCGGCCACTCGCTCGATGCCGCGCGCCGCTCGCTGGCCTTTCTGCTCGTCGCCGATGTGGACGAGTTTCTGACCGTCGCCAAATTCCGCGCCCTTCGCCGGCTATGGGCGCGCGTCGAGGAAGCCTGCGGATTGGTGCCCTCGCCCATCCACCTTCATGCGGAAACCGCGTGGCGGATGATGACCCGCCGCGATCCGTGGGTGAACATGCTGCGCGGAACCATCGCCGCCTTCTCCGCCGGCATCGGCGGCGTGGATGCGGTCACGGTTCTGCCTTTCACTGCCGCGCTCGGCTTGCCCGATGCGTTCGCGCGACGCATCGCCCGCAACACGCAGCTGATCCTGCTCGATGAATCCAATCTCGGCCGCGTGGCCGATCCGGCCGCCGGAGCGGGCGGATTCGAGGCGCTGACCGATGCGCTCTGCGACAAGGCGTGGACGCTGTTCCAAGAGATCGAACGCGAAGGTGGTATCGTCGCGAGTCTGACGAAAGGCGCGTTGCAGCGGCGGATCGGCGAGACGCGAAGCGCGCGCGAGAAGGCTGTCGCCACCCGCAAGGATCCCATCACCGGCACGAGCGAATACCCCAATCTACACGAGGCTGATGTGGCAGTGCTGATGCCAATGCCGAGCGATGCAAAGACAACGCACGCACCCATCGCGAAAGCGGTTCAACCCGAAAGCTCCTTCGCCTCGCTCGTTCAAGCATCAAGCGAAGGAGCGCCCCTGTCGAGCCTCACCGCGTCAGCCCCTGGCCCCACGCCTTTGAGCGTTGAGCCGCTGCCATCCCACCGCGTCGCCGAAACCTTCGAGCGCCTGCGCGATATGGCCGACGCCTTTTTCGCCCGCTCCGGCACACGCCCTAAAGTTTTCCTCGCCAATCTCGGCCCGGTCGCAGCGTTCACGGCGCGCGCCACATTCGCCAAGAATTTCTTCGAAGCCGGCGGCATCGAGGCCATCGGTAATGACGGCTTCTCTTCTCTCGACGATCTTATAGCTACCGCCCGCGCCAGCGGCGCGAAGTTCGCCTGCCTCTGCTCGTCGGACGAGATCTACCAAAGCCACGCCGTCGATGCGGCGCGAGCCTTGAGCAAAGCGGGATTCAGCGGCCTCTATCTCTCCGGACGACCGGGCGAGTTGAAGGACGATCTGGCGAAGGCTGGCGTGACGGAGTTCATTTTCGTCGGGTGCGACAGTCTCGCCATTCTTGAGAAATCTCTGGCGATGGCGACGGCATAGGATGAGCATCCCTTGGCCTCAGACGAGGGATTGCCTTAGAATGCGTAATGTAGGGACGTTCTTGAAGCCATGAGCCGCATTCCGGATTTCACGAGCATCGGCTGGGCAGATGCCACATCACCCGCGCCAGGCGCAGCCGCCGGCGAACCGTGGCTGACGCCGGAGGGCATTGCGGTCAAGACAGCCTATGGGCCCAAGGACCGCGAGGGCATCGACTTTCTCGATACCTATCCGGGCATTGTGCCCTATTTGCGCGGCCCCTACCCGACCATGTACGTGAACCAGCCGTGGACCGTGCGCCAATATGCGGGGTTCTCGACAGCGGAGGATTCCAACGCCTTCTATCGGCGCAATCTCGCGGCGGGGCAGAAGGGCCTCTCCATCGCGTTCGATCTTGCCACCCATCGTGGTTACGACAGCGATCATCCGCGCGTGGCGGGCGATGTGGGCATGGCGGGCGTCGCCATCGACTCGATCTACGACATGCGCACGCTGTTTGCAGGGATTCCCCTCGACCAGATGAGCGTGTCGATGACCATGAACGGCGCGGTGCTCCCCGTGCTCGCGCTCTACATCGTTGCGGCGGAAGAACAGGGCGTGCCGCAGGCCAAGCTTTCGGGCACAATCCAGAACGACATTCTCAAAGAATTCATGGTGCGCAACACCTATATTTACCCGCCGAAGGGGTCGATGCGCATCATCTCCGACATCTTCGCCTATACCTCCACGCATATGCCGAAGTTCAACTCCATCTCGATCTCCGGCTATCACATGCAGGAAGCGGGAGCGACGCAGGATCTCGAACTCGCCTACACACTCGCGGACGGGGTTGAATATATCCGCGCGGGATTGGCCGCCGGGCTCACCATCGATCAATTCGCGCCGCGCCTGTCGTTCTTCTGGGCGGTCGGCATGAACTTCTTCATGGAAGTCGCCAAGATGCGTGCGGCGCGTCTGTTGTGGGCGAAACTCGTGAAGGGCTTCAACCCGCAATCGGAAAAGTCTCTGCCACTGCGCACGCACTCGCAAACCTCCGGCTGGTCGCTCACCGCGCAGGACGTGTTCAACAACGTATCGCGCACCTGCATCGAAGCGATGGCGGCGACCCAAGGCCACACGCAATCGCTACATACCAACGCGCTCGATGAGGCGCTGGCGCTGCCAACGGATTTCTCCGCGCGCATTGCCCGCAATACGCAGCTCTTCCTGCAACAGGAAAGCGGCACCGGCCGCATCGTCGATCCATGGGGCGGCTCCTATTATGTGGAGCGCCTGACCTATGAGCTCGCCCACAAGGCCTGGGAGCATATCCAGGAGGTAGAAGCTCTTGGCGGCATGGCAAAGGCCATTGAAGCGGGCGTGCCGAAGCTCAAGATCGAGGAAGCCGCCGCGCGTGCGCAGGCGCGCATCGATTCAGGCCATCAGAAGATCATTGGCGTGAATTGCTTCAAGCCGACGGATGAGGCCTCCATCGACATTCTCAAAGTCGACAACGCGGCGGTGCGCGCGCGTCAGATCGAGAAGCTTCAGCGCCTGCGCGCCGAGCGCAATCAAGCCGATGTGACCGCGACATTGGAGGCGCTTTCCAACGCCGCGGCAGGCGAAGGCAATCTGCTCGACCTTGCCGTCAAGGCCGCACGCGCCAAAGCGACGGTGGGCGAAATTTCGGCAGCGTTGGAAAAGATCTGGGGCCGTCACGTTGCGTCGATCAAGGCGATTTCCGGTGTCTACAAACGGGAGATGGGCATGGGTTCGCCTGTCGTGGAGCAAGTGCTGCATCTGGTGGAAGAATTCGAGCACAATGACGGCCGCCGCCCGCGCATCCTCGTCGCCAAGATGGGACAGGATGGGCATGATCGCGGCCAGAAAGTCATCGCCTCGGCCTTCGCCGATCTCGGCTTCGACGTGGATATCGGCCCGCTGTTTGCGACTCCCGCCGAAGCCGCGCGTCAGGCCATTGAGAACGACGTCCACATCGTCGGCGTCTCGTCGCTCGCGGCAGGCCACCTCACCCTCGTGCCGGAACTGAAAGCCGAACTCGCGAAATACGGCCGCGACGACATCATGATCGTCGTCGGCGGCGTGATCCCGCCGCAGGATTTCGACGCGCTGATGAAAGCGGGAGCCTCCGCCATTTTCCCGCCCGGCACCGTGATCGCCGACGCCGCCATCGGCCTGATCGGAGAACTCAATCGCAGGCTCGGTTACAAGTCGAAAGTCGCAGCGGAGTAGCGCGCCGCGCCTTTACCTCTCCCGCGGGGAGAGGTAAAGGGCCCGCTCATTCATCTGAGCCTATCCCGCTCGCACCGCGACTGTCGCGACTCCAGCGCCGATCAGCAGACCTCCACCCACCTTGTTCACCGCGCCGATGGCGCGTGGATTGCGCATCACGCCGCGCGCCCGTGAGGCGATGAGCGCGTAAGTGAAGGCGTTGGCGAAAGCGAGCGTGAGGAAAGTTGCGGCGAAGATGCCGATTTGAGGGAAAAGGTCGGCTTTCGGATCGATGAACTGCGGCAGGAACGCCACGAAGAAGGTGATGCCCTTCGGGTTCAAAGCCGTCACGAGCCAGGCATGGCCGAGCAACTTGAATGACGATGCCGCATCCGTGCGCGGCTTGGCGTCGAGCGTTCCGCCCGCGCGCCAGAGCTTGATACCGAGCCAGATCAGATAGGCCGCGCCGACCCATTTCAGAAGCGTGAATACCGTCGCAGACGTCGCAAGCAGCGCACCGAGGCCAAGCAAGGAAAAGCTCATGGCAGTGAAATCGCCGAGCGCCACGCCCACCGCCATCGGCAGCGCCGTGCGCCAGCCTTGTCCGAGGGCATAGGACACGACGAGCAGGATCGTCGGCCCCGGGATGACGAGAAGAATGGCGGACGCCGCCGTAAACGCAAGCCAGGTTTCAATCGTCATAACGTTTCCTCCGCATCGGAGGATAGAGCCATAGGCGAAAGGGAATGTCGAGTGAGACCGCCTACCGTCCCCGCTCTATCGCGCGCTTGACGACTTGCTGCACATCCTTGCTCGATAGGAACAGGTCGTGATTGATGATGCCACCACCAAAATCGGAAGCATCGGCAACCTTCACGCCGAGTTCTTCGAGCCGTCCGCGATCGGCTGCGCCCGCGCGTACGATGCCGCCGGCGAGGCGGCTCGAAACCGCGAGAGCGCGGTCGTTCGTGGCGCTGATCACGGTAATCTTCTGCGCGTCCGCGCCGAGATGCTCGACGCCGCGCGCGAACAGGTCGATATCGATATCGGGCGCGGCGAGAACCACCGCACCGATCCGCGACATGGCGCTTTCGCCGCCCGACGCGCGCAGCATGCGCAGAGTTTCGAGGGTCAGCAGCGTGCCCATGCTGTGCGCGACGATGTGCACGCGCCCGCCGCTCGGCGAATTGGCGAGTGCGGTCAACAGATCCTGCATCGCATCGCGCGACCACATGGCGCTTTCGCGGTCACTCACATAGCTGAAGGTCGAGCCGGCGGACGGCCAGGTGAACAGGCCGGTGATGCCGGAAAATCCAATGCCGCTGGAGAGTTGCGCCGCCGAGATCGTCGCGGTCTCAAAACTCTCCTTGTAGCCATGGACGTAGAGGACGACATCCCGACCCAAGGCCTCCTGCGCGAAGGCTTGCGCCGCGCCTTTGCGAACAACGTCATCGACGGATTTGATGTCCCAATCGCCCGACAAGGTGACGCGCGCCACCATGGAGCGATCCGGGATCCTCATATTCGCCTTCGCGAAAATGAGATCGGGAGCGCGCTGAGCGCTGAACCACGGCGCCTGAATCGGGCTCCCGACCGGCATGCGCGTGGTGGCGACGAAAACCGTCGGATCCCGTACGAGGGCCGGCTTCGGCGGCATCAAAGCGCTGCCCACATCTCCATCGCCTCCGATGCACCCGGCAAGAACGAGAGTCATCAGTCCGGTAATGGCAAGGCGAGCGGTTCTGGCAAAGGGAAACATGATGCAAGTGCAATCGTCGGTGAGAAGGTCCCCTGTCTTGCCTCCGATCATGGCGAGCACAAGGCAGGCTCTGCATATTCCCGCGCAGCGCGAGCAAACATGGTCAACAATCGGTTACAGGCTTCCTAAACAATGTTAGTTCTGCCGCATGACCGACGTCTCTCGCCCGAAAGCACCTGTCGACGCCGAAGCGATCCTGAAAGGTGATCGCGCCGCGCTCGCGCGCGCGATCACCTTGATCGAATCGCGCCGTCCGGACCACCGCGCCCGGGCGCGGGCACTTTTGCAGGAGTTGATGCCCCATACGGGTCGGGCCGTTCGCGTCGGAATCACGGGCGTCCCAGGGGTCGGCAAATCGACAGCCATCGACATGCTTGGGAGCGTGTTGACCGCGAAGGGACACAAGGTCGCGGTGCTCGCTGTCGATCCGAGTTCAACCCGCACGGGCGGCGCGATTCTCGGCGACAAGACCCGCATGGCGAAACTGGCGGCGGACCCCCATGCCTTCATTCGCCCTTCCCCCACCTCCGGCACGCTCGGCGGCGTGGCGGCCAAGACCCGCGAGGCGATGCTGCTCTGCGAGGCCGCCGGATTCGACGTGATTCTCGTGGAGACCGTCGGCGTCGGGCAATCGGAAACCGCCGTGGCGGACCTGACCGATTTTTTCCTCGTACTGATGCTGCCGGGCGCGGGCGATGAATTGCAGGGGATCAAGAAGGGTATTCTCGAACTCGCCGACATGATCGCGGTCAATAAGGCGGACGATGCGGAAATGAAAGCCAAGGCCGCGGCCGCGGAATATCGCGCCGCCTTGCATATTCTGACGCCGGCCTCGGCGACCTGGACGCCGCCAGTCGTCACCATCTCGGGCCTGACAGGCCAAGGGCTCGAGGATCTATGGGCGAAAATACTCGATCACCGTCGTCGTCTGGACGCGACCGGCGAGCTTACCGTCAAACGCAAAGAGCAGGACATGAAATGGATGTGGGCTCTCGTCGAGGAGCGCATGCACGAAAAGCTCGCAAATGACCCGGTACTTCGCAAACGCCTGCCCGCGATCAAGCAGATGATCACGCAAGGGGCCATGGCCCCGAACGCGGCGGCGGACGAGATCGCAACCTTGCTTGGTCTTTAAAGCGCTTGGTCTTTAAAGCGAAACGAGTGCCTCGGCGGCCCGGATCGACCCGACCTCGATGCCGTTCCAGTTCTTGAGAACGGGCCGCGCAAGAGCTTCGATGCCGGCCTTCTCCGTATCTCCCATATCGAGGAAATGCAGGAGCACGTTCGCCATCGCCACTTCCGCGGCACGCCCTGCGCCGTCATCGATCTTCAGGGCAATGCCGTATCCGAGTTCCGGCAAGGCCGCGCAATAGACGCCCTCGGCTCCGACCTTCACGAATGCCCGCTCGCGCAGCACCTCCGTGGCCTTCGTGTCGAAGCGTCCCGTGCCCGCAATCATGAAGGGATTGGCAGCCACCGCGCGGCGGATGCGTTCGGCAGCCGCCTTGGCGCTTCCTGAAATCCCATGGCCACTACCGAATTTCGCGAACGCGAAGGCGAGCGCGGAGAGGGGCATCGCGTAAGTCGGAATCGAACAGCCATCGATCCCCATGACATCGCTGGTGTGGGATGCGCCGGTCATTTCCTCCAGCGTTCCGCGCACAGTCTGCTGAACCCGGTGGCCCGCCTTCACATAACCCTTCGGGTCTTCATCAAGACCGCAAGCAAGGCAAATGAACCCGGCATGCTTGCCGGAGCAGTTGTTGTGGAGGGCGGAGGGCTGGCCGCCCTTGGCGGCAAGCCCTCGTGTTGCGGCCTCGCCCAAGGGCCAGTGAGCCCCGCATTCGAGACAGCCCGCATCCTGGCCTGCCTTGGCGAGGATCGAGGAGGCTACGGCCACATGCTCCGGCTCGCCCATGTGGGAGGCGCAGGCGAGCGCGATTTCCTCGTCGGTCAGGCCGAACTTGTCGGCGATTCCGCTTTCGACCAGCGGCATCGTTTGCAGTGCTTTGACGGCGGAACGCGGAAAAACCCGGTATTCCAGAGCGCCGAGCGACAGGACCGACCCGCCATCTGCATCGATGACCACAAGAGCGCCCCGGTGGCGCGACTCGACCAGACCGCCACGCTTCACTTCGACAAGGAAGGGATTATCCATATGAAAATCTCAAGTTCCGTCCGACTCCGGCGGATCTTTTGGGTAAGAGTCCGCTGGAAGTCAAAGAAAACCGATGGCACCCCTGCAGGAGGGTCTGGCCCGCCCGGCAGTGGGTTGCGGTGAAGCTCTCCTCCCCTTAAACCCATTCGCCTGAAAACAGGAGGCCTGAATGCGTGTTGCGATGATCGGGGCCGGCTATGTCGGTCTCGTCTCCGGTGCATGCTTCGCCGATTTCGGCCATGAAGTGTGCTGCGTCGATACGGACCCCGCCAAGATTGAAGCGCTGAAACGCGGCGAAATCCCGATTTTCGAGCCCGGATTGGACGATCTGGTCACAAAGAACGTCCGCGAGGGGCGGCTTTCCTTCGCCACAGATCTGGCTGAACACGTCCATAAGGCGGAAGCGGTCTTCATCGCGGTCGGTACGCCCTCCCGACGCGGCGATGGCCATGCCGACCTTTCCTACGTCCACCAGGCGGCTCGCGACATTGCGGCGGCCCTCTCCGGCTATACGGTCATCGTCACGAAATCGACGGTGCCGGTCGGCACGGGCGACGAGGTCGAGCGCATCATTCGCGATGTGCGGCCGGACGCCGATTTCGCCGTGGTCTCGAATCCCGAATTCCTGCGTGAAGGCGCCGCCATCACCGATTTCAAGCGTCCGGACCGGATCGTCATCGGCACCGAGGACGACCGGGCCAGGATGGTGATGACCGAGATCTATCGCCCTCTCTACCTCAATCAGTCCCCGCTTCTCGTCACGTCCCGCCGCACGGCGGAACTGACGAAATACGCGGCCAACGCGTTTCTGGCGACCAAGATCACCTTCATCAACGAGATCGCGGATCTCTGCGAAAAGGTCGGCGCGAACGTGCAGGACGTGGCGCGCGGCATCGGCCTCGACAACCGGATCGGCGCCAAATTCCTGCATGCGGGCCCCGGCTATGGCGGATCGTGCTTCCCCAAGGATACGCTAGCCCTGATCAAGACCGCGCAGGATTACGACGCCCCCGTCCGCATCGTAGAATCGGTGGCGGCTGTGAACGACCAGCGCAAACGAGCCATGGGTCGCAAGATCATCGCCGCCTGCGGCGGATCGGTGCGCGGCAAAACCATCGCCCTGCTCGGCCTGACCTTCAAGCCGAACACCGACGACATGCGAGACGCCCCATCGCTCTCCATCGTCACGACGCTGGAAGACGCGGGCGCGCATGTGCGCGCCTACGACCCGGAGGGTATGGCTTTTGCAAAGACCCTTTTGCCCAACGTGGAATATGCCCAGGACGCCTATGCCTGCGCACGCGGCGCGGATGCGCTTGTCATCGTCACGGAGTGGGACATCTTCCGGGCACTCGATCTCGGACGCATGAAGGCCGCCCTCGCGTCTCCCGTGGTCGTCGACCTACGAAACATCTACAATCCCGACGATATGGAGCGTCGCGGCTTCACCTATGTCAGCGTCGGCCGCCCCGACGTGACGATGGACGAGACGCAGGACGCTTGATCAACCGGGCGCGAAAGCGAGTTTCGCGCCCCACATCTCGGATTTCTTTCCGCTGAAGGAAAAACAGCGATGCAGACCTTTTTCGTCGAGATCAAATGCAAGCTCGGTAAAACCTACGACGTCGCAAGCACGCTTGCGGACCGCGAGATTGCCTCAGAGATTTATTCGACCGCAGGCAACTACGACATCCTCGCCAAGTTCCACGTGGATGACGGAGCCGATATCGGCCGCTTCGTCGCCGATAACGTCCAGACGATCAAGGATATCGCGGATACCCACACGATCATCACGTTCAAGGCGTTTTGACGCGGAGCTCCTCAGCGAGCAACCGCCCCTGCCCCAACACTTTGACCTGCAAGGCCTGCCGTATCCACCACAAGGGGCTCGACGGCAATGTAGCGGTCGAGACGGCCCGCGATTTTTGAATCGATCCTGTCATAGAGCGCAGCGACGCTGACGGGCCGGCGCTTGCGTCCCCTCAACTCCGTGAACAATCCGGCATTTGCTTTCGCGGCTTGGGGGAACAGCTTTGAGGCTGGCGTGTTGGGCGCCTCGTCTAGAACCTGAAGGAAGCGGACGGCGCTCGGTGCGCCGAGGAAATGGGCGAGATAGAGTTCGGCTTCCGCAAGTTCGCGCTCCCCTTGCTTCTGCAGCTCACGAGCAATGTCCTTGATCAGTTCCCCTGCCATGAGCGCCGAGAAGTAAGGGTCGCGCCGTAGCCCTAGAACCCATGCGCGGTCCTTCTCCTTTTTCAGGGCGGGTTCGCCGTCGACCATCGTGATCGCATCCACCACTGCGCCATAGCCGTAATCCGCCGCGTGGATATAGACCGTCTCGAGCCAGGTACGATCGATGAACTGAAAAAGTCCCTCGGCGCTCGATGTCGGCGCGCGTGCGGCAGGCGAGAGGCTCGATTCGATATCGGCCAGGGTCATCATGTAGGCAGGATCGATGCCGGTTACGTGCGCGGCCTTGAGGATGGACTGGACAAGCCAGCGAGGCGCGCTTTGCTGCCCGAACTGCACCGGATCGTCCGTGTCCTGGACGCGGGCTGGTGCGGGATCGGATGTGGTTGGAGCGGTCTTTTGCGGGCTTAGGGTCGGGAAAGCGGCCTTCAAAATGGCGGAAAACACGCCCGGACGTCTGTTCAACATTGGATCGAAAGGCGGCTCGACATCCACCGGGGCGAGGGACGCGAAGCGGTAAGGCAATGTCGCCACCGCAGCGGGCCCGGCAGAAAAACCCTGGAGGCCAATGATCAGGACGCAACCGAGAGCGACGCGGGCGACCCGGCTGCCGGTTCGGCTACCCTTTCGAAGATCACCCCACGAGACATGCGCCGAGACATGGCGGGCGACGCCTTCCGGCGTGCTCGTCCTGTTCGTCATCTTGTACCCTTGCCGATCCGACTGCGTGGCCGGTTCGGTCCCTTGTGCTGTTATGAGGCAAGGGTTGACGGGTAGATGTGTCGAGAATCGGTCAGCTTGGCAGTAACGCTGAGGCTCACGCCGCGATTTCGAATGCCTTCAGTGCCTATAAGGCGGCAGATTCAGGCCTTGGATTGAGCCGCCAGTTGCGCATTGGTCCGCTCGAGCCGGTCCGCGAGTTCGCGCATGACGGCGAGGGCGATCTGTGGGAATTGGGCCAGCAATTCGAGAAACACGCGCTTGTCGATCCGCAAGGCTGTGGTCTGCTCGGCGGCCACGATCGTCGCCGAACGTGGGGAATCCGACAAAATACCCATTTCGCCGACCAGCGCGTTGTGACCAAGATCCGCCACCTTGATCTCCCCGTGCGGGGTATCGAGCATGACGTGGGCGACACCTTCCAGGATCACATAGGCAGCATCCGACATGTCGCCCTGCGCGAAGAAGCGCTGGCCGCTTGCGAATTGCACCCGCTCGCTCGTAAAGGCGAGTAATTTGAGGCGAGCAGGGTCGATGTCCTTGAACATCGAAACCTGCCGCAAGGATTGAACCTCGGTTTCCAGCGTCATGCCACCCCTCCCGCCATCCGCTCGTTCTCGACAACCCCACCTCTATCGAACAACGCTTGACGACGTTCTTCTGTCGTAACCTGTCCCTTGCGAAAACGCACGAGGATATCGAAAGCCTCGACCTGCCTGTCGTTGGCTAGAACCATGAACAAGCTTCGACCTTCGCACAACTCCAACAATATCTCGATCAGCGTCTGGGTCCTGCCCTCATCGAAGGATGTGAGCGCCCCATCCACGACGAAGATATCGGGTTTTTTGATCAGGCAACGGACAAAATTGATTCCGGCCCTCTGCTGCGGATCAAGAAGCCGGCCCGCCGTTCCGACTTCGTGATCCAACCCGATGCGCTCGATGCTCTCCATAAGACCCAGTTCGCCGACGATAGCCGAGATCGCCTCCGCCACGCGTGCTCTTGCATTGGCAATATTATAGCTCACTCGTCCGAAAAGCAGATTGTCGCGCAAGGGTGCCGCAGTGCACAATTTGTCCGGATCATAGAACTCCACACCGGGATTGCCTCCGAATTCCAACATTTCCCGCACAAGGCCGCGAGCGCGGACGAACCGCATGCGGAGGTTGTTGTCGAGCAACCCGAGACGGTGGCGAGCCTCGATATAAGCCAGCGGCAGGGAGAGGAGCCGGATCTCGTCCGCCTTGGTCAGAGGACCACGGGCGTGCCGACGCAAAATCTCTTCGAAATCATCAATCTCATCCGCACCGATGAACGAGAATTGCTGAAACAGCGAGTGTCCGGGAGGAACGCCCTCGAAGATCTCGGTCATCGTCTCGGCGATCTGGAGCCCCATCTCCGTCAGATCCTCGAAGATACCGGCGCGGTCGAGCGTGCGGCGGAACTCGACGCTCTCAGCGAGGTTCCGACCAGTCATGGCCTCCGATGTGGGGACTCCGAAGAGCAGGTTTTCGGCGATGGTCGCCTGATCGTTGTAACGGTGAATGTCGAAGGGCTCGACGAGATCGGCCATGCCGTTGGATTGAAACGTCGCCCGAAGACGGCGGCGCGCCTCGACGATCCGCTCGGCCATGCCCGGATAGCGATCGGGATCGACGCGTCCGACGAGACCGAACCGATAGAGATCGTTTTGCATTCCGATGCGGTTCAGAAGGTCGATCATGATGTGGTCGAGATCGTCCGCATCCTTTGCACCAACAAGATCGTAATCGAGCCAATCGGAAACGACGCTTTCGACCGGGTTGCCGGTCCGCAAGGCCTCCGCAATCCTGCGGGCCTCTTCCCGCTTGGCGGCATGTCCTGCCTCGGCCGGCTTGTAGCGGATGCCATAGGTGATGTTGTCACGGATGCTGCCCGGGAACATGATCGGATCGATGCCCGCATAGGCCAGCCTTCGGCCGATGACCGCGGGCGAGATCAGACGCATGTCGCGCTCATCGATGAGCAACCGCCCGTTGAAGGAAGGAACCTGCAACGCAAGGATCCGTGCGAGCGAACTCGCAGCCGCCGCACCATCCGAGACCAGCGCCACGTGAGCCGGCAGCGCGATTTCGAACGACACGTTTTCGATCAGCACGCCGCCATGCGTATCGGGAATGGAGATGTCTTGCGCTTTCAAAACACCGGTGAGCGGGATGTCATCCACCACCTCGATTTCATGCTCAACCAGAAGCCGTTCGGGCGCGAAATGCTGCACGACCTGATCGTATTTCACCTGCACGTCGAGACGTTGCTGGTCCCAATCGATCAGCTCCTTCAAAGGCGGCGGCAGCTCGCGATAGGCATTGATGACGGCGACAAGCTGACCAATGTCGAGCGTGCCCCGGAGGGCGAAATAACCGCCGACTGCGTAAAAGAAAAACGGCGTCATCTGCGCCAGCAGATTGTTGAGAAATTTGACGATGAATTTCCGGTTATAAATCCGAAGGCGCAGGTCGAAGAGATCGAACAAGCGATGCCCGATCTCCGCCTTTTCCCAAGTCTGCGATTGATGGACATGCACGACTTCCATACCGTCCATGACTTCGGCGATGCGACCGGCCAGCTCGCGCGACGCAAGCTGACGCTCCTTGCCCAACTTCAGAAGTTCCCGCCGCAATCGCGGAATGATCGTAAACTGGAGCGCGATGACGCCGAGCGCCATCAGTCCCAGTGCCACGTTCTGGACCAGGATGAAGATGAGCGCCGTGAGCGCCTGGAAGCCGAGGAAAACGGGCGTAATGAAAGCATCACCGATGAAGCCGCCGATGGGCTCGACCTCATCCTTGATGATCGTGGCGGTCTCTGAGGATTTGACCGTGCGCAAAGCCTCAGGCGTGAACCGCAGAACCATCGAGAACAGATGGAATCGCAGGCGACGCAGCATGCGCTCGCCCAGGGCACCTTTGGCAACATTGATCCAGTACTTGAAGGCGCCGTTGATCAGAACGAAAATCAGGAAAAGCGTCGATAGGCCGAGCAGAAGCCCTATACGACCGACCTGAAAGCCCTCGAAGAGCTCGACAGAGCCGCCGCCGAGCCAGGCGGGCCAGTGGATCGCGAGCTTAAGGAACGTGGCCGTCGCCTGCCCGTTCTTGAAGGCCTGCCCTTGGATCGCCTCGTTCACGATCTGCCGCGGAAGATCGAGCGACAAAAAGTAAAGGGGTTGCGACGCGAGGACGACAGCGCAAACAAGCAATTGCTCTCGCCTGGAATGCTGCCAGATGTAACGAAATAGGCTTTTTTCCATCAGAACGCCAATACCATCGATAGTCTCTTGCGCGTTTCCTCTTTCCAGTTTTGAGTGGCGCGTTAGCTCCATACTGTTAGGGCATCTCTCAATGTTACGCAGTAACATTATTGTGAGATGCAGTGCTATCTGGCTTGCTTCAGATGGTAGCCTTGATCATGGACTTGGAGAAGGGCTCACCCTTGGTAAAGATCTCAGCTCGTCGGCAGGAAGGCGCAAAAGTCCTCATCTACAGCCATGATACCTTTGGGCTGGGCCATTTACGACGCTCGCGCGCCATCGCCAACGCCATTGTGGATGAATGGCCGAACGCGTCCGTTGTCATCATTTCGGGCTCCCCGGTCATCGGGAATTTCGAGTTCGGAAGCGGTGTGGATTATATTCGAATCCCCGGCGTAACTAAGTTACCCAACGGAGATTACCGTAGTCTCAACCTGAATACTTCCCTCGATATGGCCGTCAACCTTCGCCAGGCGCTCATTCTGCAAGCGGCGAAATCTTTTCAGCCCGACATCTTCATCGTCGACAAGGAGCCGTCGGGCTTTCGTGGCGAGGTGGTGCCGGCTCTCGAATATTTGAAGAGCACCGATTGCCGACTGGTGCTCGGCATTCGCGACGTCATGGACGAGCCCGCTCTTCTGGTGCCCGAATGGGAGCGCAAGGACGCCAAAGAAGCGCTCGTCACCTATTACGACGAGGTCTGGGTCTATGGCCTAAAAGACGTCTATCAACCGCTGGCGGCTCTCGACCTGCCGAAGCACGTGGAAAAGCAGATCATCTATACGGGATACCTGCGCCGGGAGGTTCCCCAGACCCCGTCTTTGACACGCTACCCCAGGATCACGAAACGGCCCTTCATTCTGGTAACGGCCGGCGGCGGCGGGGATGGCGACGACATGGTCGACTGGGTCATATCGGCCTATGAAACCGACCCGCAAATCGAAACGCCCGCGGTGATCGTGTTCGGCCCCTTCATCAACCGGGACATGCGCCGTTCCTTCATGGAGCGTATCGCCCGGCAGAGCAACCTCGACGCCATCGCGTTCGACAACAAGATCGAGCGATTGATGCAAAAGGCCGACGCCATCGTCGCCATGGGCGGATACAACACCTTCTGCGAGATCCTGTCTTTTGATAAGCGTGCCTTGATCGTACCGCGCACGACACCCCGTCTCGAACAATACATCCGCGCGGTCGAAGCGGAGCGACTTGGATTGGTGCGCATGTTGAGCGATTACGAGGCCCCCCGGACACCAGAGCGTATGGCGGAGGCTTTGCGGGGCCTCTCGTCACAGCCGCGCCCGTCCGAGGTTGTGATTCCCGGTCTTCTCGATGGGTTGGATCGGATCACGGAACGGTTGAGACCATCTCTCTCCTACGACACCTTCGTTGCCGCCCGACAGGCGGCCGAGTAGCGGCGTTCATGATGTCCTCGCAACCGGATCGACGGATCGCCGTCGTCGTAAAGGGCTACCCGCGCCTTTCGGAAACGTTCATCGCACAGGAAATTCTGGCGCTCGAGGAGCGCGGCCTCGCTCTTGAAATTTGGTCGCTGCGTCATCCGACCGAGCGGGCCGTGCACCCGATGAATCGGAAGATCAAGGCGAAGGTCCGCTATCTGCCGGAATATCTGTATGAGGAACCGATCCGCGTGTTTCGCGGCTTCCTCTCCGCCCTACGCCGCTCCGGCTTCCGGAATCTCATGGCGGTCTTCTTCCGCGACCTGAAACGCGACATGACCGCCAACCGCGTCCGGCGATTGGGACAAGCCTTCGTCATGGCCCGAGAGCTGCCGGCGGATGTCCAGCATCTGCACGTTCATTATCTCCATACTCCCGCCTCGGTGGTTCGATATGCGGCCATTCTGTCCGACCGAACCTGGACCTACTCGGCTCATGCCAAGGACATCTGGACGACGCCGGATTGGGAAAAGCGTGAAAAACTTTCCGCCGCGCTCTGGGGCGTCACCTGCACGGCGCAAGGTGCTCGGCATCTGCGCGATCTCGTCGTAGCTCCGGATCGTGTTTCCCTCGTCTATCATGGTCTTGATTTGTCGCGATTTCCCGCACCGTCCGAAACGCGCTCAGCGCGGGACGGCAGCGATCCGTCCGATCCCATCCGCATCGTCAGCGTGGGACGTGCCGTCGCCAAGAAGGGCTTTGGCGATCTCATCCAGGCGCTGGCCGCCCTGCCACCCGATCTCCACTGGCGTTTCGCGCATGTGGGAGGCGGTGAGTTGTTGAATCATCTGAAGGGCCTCGCACAGAAAAACGGAATCGCCGACAAGGTCGCGTTTCTTGGATCCAAGGCCCAGCCGGATGTGGTCGCGCTCCTGCGCGAGGCCGATCTGTTCGTACTGCCGTCAAAGAGCGCCTCGTCGGGCGATCGGGATGGTCTGCCGAATGTGCTGATGGAAGCTGCCAGTCAAAAGCTCGCCATCGTCGCCACCGATTTCGCAGGCATTCCCGAATTCGTGCGCGATGGACAGGAAGCCACCCTCGTCCCGCCGGGAGATTGGGAAGCGCTCTCGAACGCTCTCAACCTGATGGCGCGCGATCCGGCTCAGAGGGCAGCGCTCGCCGCCGCCGCGTTCGAGCGCCTACGGAGCGATTTTTCGATGGAAGGCGGCATCGACGAATTGGAGCGGCGCTTTCGCGCGCTGACCGATGTGCAGAAGGATCTAGTTCCGGCGTGAGCGCTTATCCGGTCGCCTTCTACGCTCCCTTGAAGAGCCCGAACCATCCCGCCCCTTCCGGCGACCGGACAATGGCCCGCCTGCTGATGAAAACCCTCGAACGGGCAGGTTTCTCTCCTCACCTCGCCAGCGAGATGAGGACCTTGGAGAAGGATGGCGACCCGCTGCGACAGGAGGCGATCCGACAGGCGTCCGAGCAGGAAGCTGCTCGCCTGATAACGCATTACAACGCTCTGCCCGTTAAAGAGCGGCCGCGTCTCTGGTTCACCTATCACGTTTACTACAAGGCACCGGACTGGATCGGCCCGCGCGTCGCGGATGCGCTTGGCATCCCTTATGTCATCGCCGAGGGTTCGCGCGCCTCGAAGCGTGCAGAGGGTCCGTGGGCAATCGGACATCGTGGTGCGGAAACCGCCCTCGACAGGGCTGACGCGATCTTCGTCATGACCGACAGGGACCGCGCCGCTCTTGTCCGCGCAAAACCTCTCCGGCAACAACTCGTGAGCCTCCCTCCTTTTATCGATGCGGAGGAATGGGGCGGTTCTCCGCAACCGACGTTGCGCGAAAATTCCGAACCCAAGCTTCTGACGGTCGCCATGATGCGGGAGGGCGACAAGCTAGCCTCATATCGCATTCTCGCCGAAGCAATGACATCGATTGCATCATCCCCATGGCAGCTCGATATCGTCGGCGACGGGGAAGCCCGCGAAAATGTCGGGCAACTCTTTGCCGATCTGGGAAAGCGCGTGCGCTTTCACGGTGCCTTCGAGGACCACACCCGTCTCAGATCCTTCTATGAGAACGCCGATCTTTTTCTTTGGCCTGCAGTGAACGAAGCCTACGGCATGGTGCTGTTGGAAGCGCAGGCTTTCGGATGTCCTGTAATCGCGGGCAACTATGGCGGCGTCGCAAGCGTTGTCGAAGACGGGATAACCGGAGCCCTGACGTCGCCCGGTGATGCGAAGGCCTTTGCGGGAACCCTCGCAGAATTGCTTGACGACGGTGAGAAGTTGTCAGCTTTTCGTAAGGCTGCTCAGCTTTTCGTTCGCGAAGAGCGGAGTCTAACGCAGGCGTCCGAGCGCCTTAAGGCGGGACTTATGCCGCTACTCGTGCCGGAGGGAGTCGGGCGTTGCGTGTTTTGATCGCCGTTACGCACCTTCTGGGAGCCGGGCACCTTACGCGCGCTGCCACGCTGGCGCGTGTCTTCGCGGCGCGTGGACACGAAACGACCCTCATCTCCGGCGGCATGTCGTCTGCTCTTATTAGACGCGATGGCATCTCTTTCGTGCAATTGCCGCCCGTTCGCACAAAAGGAACGGATTTCAGGACCTTGCTCGACGAGTCCGGCGAAGCCATCGCCGAAGATCGGCGGCAAGCGCGCAAAGCCTTACTTCTTAAAACACTTCGGAACGCCAAGCCCGATTGCGTCATCACCGAACTCTTCCCCTTCGGACGACGCGTCCTCGCCGATGAATTCATGGCGCTGCTAGAAGCGGCAGAGGCCATGCGTCCCCGCCCGCTGATCGCCAGCTCGATCCGGGACATTCTCATCGCGCCGACCCGGCCCGATAGACTCGCCGAATTTCAGGAAAGGCTTACCCGGTTCTACGATGTCGTGCTCGTTCACGGAGACGAGCGTCTCATTCCCCTCGACGCTTCCTGGCCGGTGGACGAGACCGTGCGTTCGCTGTTGCATTATACTGGCTATGTCGATGACGGCACCACAATCGCATCAGGCGAAACGCGGCATGGGATCCTCGTCTCAGGCGGATCGAGCGCCGCGAGCCTGCCGCTCTACCGCGCCGCCGTGGAAGCGGCAAAGCGTGTCGCGGATCGGCCTTGGCGGATTTTGATCGGTCAAGGCCTCGATGAGGTTGAGTTCAACGTCATCCGATCGTCGGCACCTCCGCATGTAACAGTGGAGCGTGCACGACCTGACTTCCGCAAGCTTCTTGCGGAAACGGAAGTCTCCGTCAGTCAGGCCGGCTACAACACGGCGGTCGATATTCTCAGAACCGGCCCCTCCCCGGTTTTCGTGCCGTTCGAGGCCGGCCATGAGACGGAACAGCGTCTCCGAGCCGAACGCCTCAAAACACTCGGCCGCGCCGAGATCGTCACCGAGGCGGATCTCACGCCGGAGGCTCTGGCAAAAGCGATCCGCGCCGCCCTAGAAAAAACGGAGGCTCCGTCGCTGCCGGTCGCGCTGGACGGTGCGGAAGAAACCGTCTCCCTGATCGAAAAACTCCGGCTCGGCGCTCCAGCCGTTCATCGTCGATGGGATTGGTCCCCCGTCACTGCGGCCTTGAAGCTGGCTCGAGATCGCGGCTGCGAGCCGTCATTCTGGTGGCGGGACGACGATGCGGTCGCCGATACAGCTCAGCTTGACCGGCTCCTCGCCATGGCGCGACGCTATGAGACCGGCATCGCTCTGGCCTCGATCCCGAGAAACATCGAAGCTTCGCTGGTTGAACGGTTGAAGGGCGAGGCGGCGGCATCCATCCTCGTACACGGCCTCCTTCACCGCAACCATGCTCCCGAAAGCGAGAAGAAAGCGGAGTTCGGGGCGCATCGCGCCATCGAACTCATGGAAAGAGAGGCGCTGGAAGGATTTCGCCTCACTGACGAAACCTTTGGCGCCAAGGCCCTTCCGGTTTTCGTACCGCCGTGGAACCGGATTGCACCGGATCTCGTTAAGAGACTCGCGAAGCTCGGCTATCGCGGCCTTTCCACCTTCAACACCCGCATCCGCCCCGAGGCGGCCCCCAGCCTGCTCCAGATCAACACCCACATCGACCCAATCGACTGGCACGGGAGCAGAAGCGTCCTCGAGCCGAGCCAGATCATCGAAACCCTCGCCGCCACCCTCCTCCGCCGGGCAGAGAGCAAGGCCGATCCGAACGAGCCGGTTGGATTGCTGACCCATCACCTCGTGCATGACGAGGCCATCTGGGGCTTCTGTGACCGGCTGTTGGACACTCTGTCGCGCAACAATGTTGGCTTTGTGCTTGCGAGCACAGCATTTTGCGATGAAAACGGATCGAAGTTGAGGGATGGTACGCTATGATGGGTGAAAGTACCGGTCGGTCGGGGGGGACTATGGACAAGCCGCTTCTCTCCATTCGCCAGCTGAAGGTCGACTTCCACGTCGAGTCCGGTGACTTTCGCGCGGTCGACGGCCTGTCCCTGGACATCCCCAAAGGCAAGACCGTCGCTCTCGTCGGTGAATCCGGCTCGGGCAAATCCGTCACAGCGCAAGCCATTCTCCAGATTCTCCCGAAGGTCGCTCATATCAGCGGCGGTGAGATCGTGTTCGACGATCCGGCGAACGGCGGAACTCCCATCGACATTGCCGGTCTTGGTGCCGAGAGCGACGCAATGCACGCCCTGCGCGGCGGTCGCATCGCGATGATCTTTCAGGAGCCGATGACGTCCCTGTCGCCCCTGCACACCATCGGCGATCAGGTCACCGAAGCCCTGATGGTGCACGCGAAAGTATCGCGAGCGAAAGCCAACAAGCACGCGATGGAAGTCTTCGCTCGCGTCGGCTTCCCCGATCCGCGCCGGGCACTGAGAACCTACCCGTTCGAATTGTCCGGCGGCCTGCGCCAGCGCGCCATGATCGCGATGGCGCTGATCACGAAGCCCGCCCTTCTCATCGCGGATGAGCCCACGACCGCGCTCGACGTGACGACGCAAGCGCAGATCCTCGACCTGATCAAGGAATTGCAGCTCGAAACGGGCATGTCCGTTCTTCTCATCACGCACGATCTTGGCGTCGTGGCAAATGTTGCCGACGAAGTCGTGGTGATGTATCGCGGCCGGGTCATGGAGGCGGGCACGCGGGAAGACATCTTCCGTCGCGCCAAGCACCCCTACCTGCAAGCATTGATGCGTGCCGTGCCACGTTTCGACATGAACGAGGACGAGCGCCTGACGCCGATCCGTGAGATCAAGAGTATCGTTTTCGCGCAGGCCGACGCACCCAAGCGCGCCACACAAGCAGGGCCGATCCTCAAAGTCGAGGGATTGTCGAAAACGTTCACCCTGCGCTCCGGCTGGCTTTCAGGACGCACGCGCACCCTTCACGCAGTCAACGGGGTCAACCTCTGCCTGCCTGCCGGTAGGACCTTGGGTCTCGTCGGCGAATCCGGCTGTGGGAAGACGACCGTTTCCAAAATCATCATGCGCGGCATGCAACCGGACGAAGGCCGCGTGCTTTACGATGACGGCAACGGCATAGGTCAGAAGGATGTGCACGATCTCGAAGGCGATGCGCTCACCGCCTATCGCCGTTCGGTACAATTCGTCTTTCAGGATCCGTTCTCGTCCCTCAATCCGCGAATGACCGTTTACGAGACGTTGACCGAGCCGTTGATCATTCACAATGTCGGCACGCCGGACACGCGCTATACCCGCGCGAAGCAGTTGCTCGAAATGGTCGGTCTCGATCAGCGGTCTCTGCGGCGCTATCCGCATTCCTTCTCCGGTGGCCAGCGTCAGCGCCTCGGTATCGCCCGCGCGCTCGCCCTCGAACCGCGCGTCCTGATCTGCGACGAGCCCGTCTCCGCGCTCGATGTTTCCGTGCAGGCACAGATCCTGAATCTGCTGAAGGATTTGCAATCCGCGCTCGGGTTGTCCTATCTCTTCGTGTCCCACAATCTGGCGGTGGTCGATTATATCGCCGACACCATCGCGGTGATGTGTCGGGGCTACATCGTGGAGGAAGCGCCGAAGACTCTGCTCTTCCGCAATCCAATCCATCCCTATACGCAAGCGCTGCTCGCCGCCGTGCCGAGCCCGGAACTCGATCACCTTCTCGATTTTGACAAGCTGCGCACGGATCGCTTCTCTCATCCGAGCGAATGGCCCGAACCCTACCGGCTCACTGGTGCGGAGCTCGGCGCGATGAGGGAGATCGAGCCCGGGCATCACGTGCGCGTGAGCACGAAATCAGATCGGGAGGCCGCGTGATGAGTAGACATCTTCTCGTAAAGGCTTTTCGCGGCGTCCTGACCGCAGCGCTGATGCTGGCGGCGCTTCCGGCGTTGGCGCAATCGTTCGTCGAGCCTCCTTTCTTTGCGGAAAAACTCGCGAAGAAGGAATTGCCGCCGCTGGCGCAACGCCTGCCGCGCGCGCCGCTGATCGTCGACCCGACCACCCACGGCGACACGGTCGGCCGCTATGGTGGAGAGATCGTGACGCTGATCGCGCGGGCGCGTGATATCCGCTATCTCTCGACATACGCTTACACACGCCTCGTCGGCTACAACCGCCAGCTCGAGCTCGAACCCGATCTTCTGGAGAAGATCGAGATCGCGAATGAGCGCGTGTTCACCTTCACACTACGGGAAGGCCATCGCTGGTCGGACGGATCGCCCTTCACCGCGGAAGACTTCCGCTACTATTGGGAGGACGTAGCCCAGAACAAGGAGCTTTCGCCTTCCGGCATTCCGGAGTTCATGCTGGTCAACGGCAAGCCACCGCGTTTCGAAGTCGTAGACGAGCGAACCGTCCGTTATAGCTGGGATCAACCCAATCCACGTTTCCTGCCACAACTTGCCGGAGCGCAGGATCCCGGCATCTTTCGCGCATCGAATTATCTCAAGCGCTTTCATACGAAATATACCGACAAGGCGAAGCTCGAAGAGTTGGCGAAGAAGCAGAAGCTCAAATCATGGGCAGCCCTTCATAACCGCCTCGACGATATGAAGGAGCAGACGAACCCTGATCTCCCGACTTTGCAGGCTTGGCGCGTAACCAACACCTCGCCCGCGACGCGCTTCATCTTCGAACGCAATCCTTATTATCACCGCATCGACACCAAGGGACAGCAACTGCCCTATCTCGATCGGCTGATCATGGATGTGTCGGCCGGTGGCCTTTTTGCTGCCAAAGCCAATGCGGGCGAGGTCGATCTCCTGTTCCGCGGTCTCTCCATGAATGACGTGCCGGTTCTGAAAGAGGGTGAGAAGACGCACCGTTACAAAACGTTGCTGTGGCCTTATGCGCGCGGCAGCGAGATCGCGCTTTATCCCAACCTGAACGTGGTCGATCCGGTCTGGCGTGAGCTCAACCGAGATGTCCGTTTCCGGCGCGCTTTGTCACTCGGCATCGACCGCAGGACATTGAACAACGCATTGCTGTTCGGCCTCGGAACGGAAGGCAACAACACGGTGGTGCCGGAAAGTCCCCTGTTCTCGCAAGACCTTCGCACCTTGCACGCGGAATACAATCCCGGTGAAGCCTCGCGTCTGCTTGATCAGATCGGTCTCACGAAACGCAACGGCGCGGGTTATCGACTTCTCCCGGACGGGCGGGAGCTCGAAATCATCGTCGAAACGGATGGCGAGAGCAGCTTCATCGTCGACGGCCTCACTCTGATCACCGATTTCTGGCGCGAGATCGGCATTCGGCTTTTTGTGAAGCCGCAGGATCGAACCGTGTTGCGCAACCGCTCCTTCGCCGGCTTGACGGTCATGGTCGCGGCGCAGGGGCTCGACAATGCGCTGGCAACCGCCATCATGCCGCCGACGGAACTCGCCCCCATGCGTCAGGACAATTATTCCTGGCCCAAATGGGGACAATACGTCGAGACGAAGGGATCGAAGGGCGAAGCCGTCGATATCCCCGAGGCGAAGCGCCTTCTCGATCTCTACATGGCCTGGATGAACACCGGGAACGAAGAGGCTCAAGCGAAAATCTGGCGCGAGATGCTGCTGAACAGCGTGGAAAACCAATGGGTCATCGGCACGGTGTCTGGCGCACTGCAGCCTATCGTGCTGCGCGACGGATTGAAAAACATGCCGGCGAAAGCCCTCTATAGTTGGGAGCCGACCGCGATGCTCGGCATCTATCGGACGGATGAGATCTACTGGAACAAGGCCGAGAACAAAGAGGCCCGTCGATGATCCTGTTTTTTCTGCGCCGTCTCGGCACGATGGTGGTGACCCTGCTGATCATATCGGCCCTCGTTTTCTTCATCATCAAACTTCCCCCCGGCGACTTCCTGTCCAACCAGATCGCGGAACTGCGTGCGCAAGGCGAGGCCGACGCGATTGCGAAGGCGGAATTTCTCATCAAGCAATACGGCCTCGATAAGCCGGCATGGGAGCAATATCTGGTCTGGCTCGGCGTCCTGCCCGGTGCGAACGGATTTTCCGGTCTTCTGCAAGGAGATTGGGGCTGGTCGTTCGAATACGACAAGCCGGTCGTGGATGTGGTCGGAGACGCGCTCTGGCTGACCCTCGTCGTCAATTTGGCGGTGGTGATCTTCATCCACATCGTGTCGATCCCCATCGCGATCTATTCCGCGACGCGGCAATATTCCATCGGCGACTACATCGCGACCTTCATCGGCTATATCGGTCTTGCAACGCCGAGTTTCCTGCTCGCGCTGATCCTTCTCTACTACATGAACCGCTGGTTCGATGTTTCCATCGGCGGCCTTTACGATGCGAAATTCGCGGGCGAACCGTGGACGTGGGAGAAAGTCCGGTCGCTCCTCTCCCACCTCATCGTGCCGACACTCGTGATCGGTTTAGGCGGCACCGCCGCCATGATCCGCCGCATGCGCGCGAACCTGCTCGATGAACTTGGCAAGCAATATTACGTGACGGCGAAGGCGAAAGGCTTGGCACCGCGCAAGGCGTTGCTGAAATACCCGTTTCGCATGTCGCTCAATCCCTTCATCGCGGATATCGGCAATCTTCTGCCGCACCTGATCTCCGGCTCGGTTCTCGTCTCGCTGGTGCTGAGCCTGCCGACCGTCGGCCCGATCCTACTTTCGGCGCTGAAAATGCAGGATCAGTTCCTTGCCGGCTTCATCCTCATGTTCGTCGCGGTGCTGACGGTTGTGGGCATGTTGATTTCGGATCTGCTTCTGGCGTGGCTCGATCCGCGCATTCGGGCGAGGGCTCGTCGATGAACGAGACTGTTTCACTGAGAAAGCATTATGTCGATCCCGCACCATTCGATCCGGGTGCGAGCGAACCCCTTGGAGCGGAAAGCGAGAGCTTTTACCGGGCATCATCGTGGAAACTCATGTGGTGGAAATTCCGCCGCCACAAAGTGGCCGTCGCCTCGGCGGTAATCCTGCTCGCGTTCTATCTCATGATCCCGTTCGTCGAGATCATCGCACCCTATAATCAAACGAAACGGCACGGCGATTTCATCTATGCGCCGCCGCAGCCCGTGCACCTCATGCATGAAGGGCAGTTCATCGGCCCCTTTGTCTATCCGTACAAGTTCTCGTTCAACCTCGAGACCTTCCGACGCGACTACACTATCGACCGGACCCAGCCACAGCCGATACGTTTCCTCTGCTCCGGCAACGCCTATGAGTTCTGGGGCATCAGGACGATGGATTTCCATCTCGTCTGCCCGCCCCATGACGGCACCATGTTCATCCTCGGTACGGACAGGTTAGGACGCGACATCCTCTCGCGCATCATTTACGGCGCGCGCATCTCGCTCACCGTCGGCATTGTCGGCATCGCCGTGTCCTTCGCGCTCGGCCTGTTCTTCGGTGGATTGGCGGGCTATCTCGGCGGGTGGGTCGATCACGCGATCCAGCGCCTGATCGAGATCCTGCGATCGCTGCCGGAACTACCTCTCTGGCTTGCTCTATCGGCGGCGCTACCGGCGAACTGGAGCCCGCTCCTTGTCTTCTTCGGCATCACGATCATCCTCGGTCTGCTCGATTGGCCCGGCCTCGCGCGCGCTGTGCGCTCGAAGTTGCTTGCGCTTCGCGAGGAGGATTTCGTGAAGGCCGCGGAGCTGATGGGCGCATCCAAGAAGCGCATCATCGCGCGCCATCTCATCCCGAACTTCATGAGCCACCTGATCGCCTCTGCGACGCTCTCGATCCCGTCCATGATCCTCGGTGAAACCGCCCTCTCCTTCTTAGGCTTGGGCTTGCGACCGCCAGTCACGAGCTGGGGCGTTCTCCTGAACGAGGCGCAGAACCTTGCCGCCGTGCAACTTCATCCGTGGCTTCTGTTCCCGATCATCCCGGTCATCGTCGTGGTTCTCGCCTTTAACTTCATGGGCGACGGACTGCGCGACGCAGCGGACCCGTATCACTAGAGCGTAATAAGCGATGGTGATGCTATGCCGGTTGCATCGCTCTAAACATAAACGAGACTAGATGAGAGGAGCTTGACCCCGGTCTGTGCGCGCCAGCATTCAAGCTGACGAAGATCAACACCGCGACAAGTCGACTACTTATCGCCCCGGCGGTCTGTCCTTATTTCTCTGGCCTAACTCCTTTTCAGGAGGCCGCCATGAAGTCTGCACTTGCTGCAATTGTAATGGTGGGAGGTCTGACGTTCCCCGGTGCGGTCCTGCCCGCCTACGCTGCGCCGTTCGGCCCGGAGCCGAGCATCAGCAAGGAAGCTGGCAATCTGATCACCCAAGCGAGATGGGTCTGTGGCCCCTATCGCTGCTGGTGGAGAGGCCCGCGCTACCATCACTACAGATATTATCACCATTACGGGTATCATCACCCGTACAGGTACTATCACCGCGGATATTATCACCCGTACAGGTATTATCACCCGTACAGATACTATTATCCGCGCAGTTACTGGCCCTTCTGCGTGGGTATCTGCTTGTAGTCATCCGCGCATGAGAAAGGCGCCGTCCGGAGACGGCGCCTCGCACATTCCTTCAGTTGCCGTCAGCGGCGGCGCGGGCTCTTGTCGAGCCATGCGACCTGAGCGCCATCTCCACGGCCCTCGTTACGGCGCGGGTTGTCCTGGCGCTGCGCTGGCTTCTGGCCCTGACCCTGCTGCTGTTGTCCACCGGGCTTAGCCCCGCGACGGCGGCGGCGCTTGGGACCGTTCTCCGCATTCGGATCGGCCTGACGCGGTGCGCCATGGCCTTGATTGCCGCGGGCATGCGGCGCGGGACGGCCGCGCTGCGGCTGCTCACGACGCGGTTCGCGAAGCTCGGAAGCGGGCACAGGCGCCGGCAGATCGCTCGGCAACGGCATTACTGGAACTTTAAGGCGCGTCAGCTTCTCGATGTCCTTGAGATAGGCGCGCTCCTCGTCGTTGCAGAACGAGATCGCGACACCCGTCGCGCCGGCACGCGCGGTGCGGCCGATGCGGTGGACATAAGATTCCGGCACGTTCGGCAGATCGTAATTGATCACGTGGCTCACGCCTTCCACGTCGATGCCGCGCGCGGCGATGTCGGTGGCGACGAGAACGCGGCAAGTACCAGCGCGGAACGCAGCCAGCGCACGCTCACGCTGCGGCTGAGACTTGTTGCCGTGGATCGCAGCAGCGGCGATGCCGACCTTCTCCAGATAGCGCACAACCTTGTCCGCCCCGTGCTTGGTGCGGCTGAAGACGAGAACGCGGTCGATGGTGGCATCGCGCAAAACCGCTTCGAGCAACGGCGACTTCTGGCTCGTCTGCACGAACACGACGCTCTGCTCCACGCGCTCGGCAGTGGTAGCGACAGGCGTCACCGCGACCTTGGCGGGATTGCGGAGGAAATCGTCGGCGAGAGACGCGATGGTCTTCGGCATGGTCGCCGAAAAGAACAGGCTCTGACGCTCCTTCGGCAGAAGCTTCACGATGCGCTTCAACGCGTGGATGAAGCCGAGATCGAGCATCTGGTCGGCCTCGTCGAGAACGAGGATCTCCACATCGCGCAGACTCAAGGAACCACGATCGATCAGGTCGAGCAGGCGGCCGGGCGTTGCGACGAGCACGTCGACGCCGCCGGACAGCTCGCGTTCCTGCTTGCCGATATTGACCCCGCCGAACACGACGGAGACGGACAGACGCAAGTTGCGGCCGTAAGTGCGGAAGCTATCGGCGATCTGGCCGGACAACTCACGGGTCGGGCTCAACACGAGCGTACGGCAGCCCTTGCGAACTGGCGAACGGCGATTGGCTTCGAGGCGATGGAGGATCGGCAGGGCGAAGGCCGCCGTCTTGCCGGTGCCGGTCTGGGCGATGCCGCACAGGTCGCGGCCGTCCAGAACGTAAGGGATGGATTGCGCCTGGATCGGCGTGGGCTTCTCATAGCCCTCGGTCGCAAGCGCCTTCAGGATCGGCTGCGCCAATCCGAAATCGGAAAAAAGAGTCAAAGGGTTGTCTTTCAAACAGATGCGGGGGAGCCAGAAAGCTTACTCGGCCAGGAAATCCGGCCCTGCCCGGCTCAAAGAGCGACAACCCGCGTGTGGGGCAGTCGTACGGTCGAGCGATTGAAGAAGTGGGCCGGGCCTTCGCCGTATTCCAGCGAATATCCGTCACGCAGCCCACTCAAGCGGCTCACAAAGAGCGCTGACGCCGTGCTATGCATATGAGGCATGAGAGGCTGTTCGTCAACCGCGAACCCCATAAAGCGCATAGGTCTCTCGAAAAGGCCCCCATATCCCCCACCCGGCCTGCGTGTCCGCGCGCGTCGGAACGGCCCCTCGCTCCCTTCGCCTTTCGAAGCCTTGGCGTTCCGGGGGGAGTTATAATGCGATGGTTTCGATATTGCCGCTCATGTCCCTCTGCTCCCTCGTTGCTTTTGTGTTAAAAGTCGCGCCGACAGTGGGAAGCGGATCCAAGGGCTAAAAATTCGCTTGCCTTAGTCGGCTAAAAAAATCATGTGACAAAGTTCGGATGCATTCCGAGCTTTGAAGGAAAGACTTGTCTCGTGACGACGATAACTGATCTCTTGATTGTGGGCGGGGGCATCAATGGCGCGGGGATTGCGCGTGATGCGGTAGGCCGTGGCCTCTCCGTCGTTCTTTGCGAGCAGGGCGACCTTGCGGGCTACACCTCCTCTGCCAGCACCAAGCTGATTCATGGCGGCCTGCGCTATCTGGAATATTATGAGTTTCGCCTCGTTCGTGAGGCCTTGTTCGAGCGTGAGCGCCTGCTGGAGGCCGCCCCTCACATCATCTGGCCGCTGCGCTTCATCCTGCCTCACGAGAAGGGCATCCGCCCGGCCTGGTTCGTGCGGCTCGGCCTGTTCCTTTACGACCACCTCGCTCCGCGCAAGCGCCTGCCCGGCACCGAGACGATCCACCTGACCCGTCATCCGGCCGGACAAGCTCTGAAGCCCGGCTTCGACACGGCCTTTGTGTACTCGGATTGCTGGGTCGAGGACAGCCGCATGGTCGCGCTGAACGCCCTCGACGCAGCCGAGCGCGGGGCCGATATCCGCGTTCGCACCAAGCTCGTTTCCGCGCACCGCGAAGACGACATCTGGGTGGCGAAGCTGCAAAATACCGAGACCGGCGAGACGATGGAAGTGCGTGCGCGGGTGCTCGTGAATGCGGGCGGTCCGTTCGTGGCGGACGTCCTCAACACCAAGCTCGGCCTCAACACCCAGAAGAACGTGCGCCTCGTGAAGGGCAGCCACATCGTGGTGCCGAAGCTCTTCGAGGACGACAAGGCTTTTATCCTGCAGAACACGGACAAGCGGATCGTGTTCGCCATCCCCTATCAGGGCAAGTTCACGCTTGTGGGCACCACTGACATTCCGGTCGAGTCGGTGCCCGACAAAAAGGTCACTATCAGCGATGCCGAGATCCAATATCTCTGCGATGTGGTGAACCATCACTTCAAGCATCAGGTCACGCCCGCCGACGTGGTGTGGACCTATTCCGGCGTCCGTCCTCTCTTCGACGATGGCTCGACCAACGCCTCCGCGGTGACCCGCGACTACGTGTTCGACTTGGACGGCGAGGCCGGTCAGGCTCCGGTCCTCTCGATCTTCGGGGGCAAGATCACGACTTTCCGCAAGCTCTCCGAGCATGCGCTCGATGAGTTGAAGAAGTTCTTCCCCAACATGAAGCCGTCCTGGACGGAGAAGGCCAAGTTGCCGGGCGGCGACATGCCGGACGCGGATTTCGACCGCTTTTTCGCCACCGTGAAGACCCGCTGGCCCTTCCTCCCGGAGGCCGTGGCTTATCGCTTGTCGCGAGCCTATGGCACTCGCATCGAGGAACTCCTCGGCAAAGCGACCTCCATGGCCGATCTCGGCGAGGATTTCGGCGCCGGTCTGACGGGGGCGGAAGCCGATTACCTCGTCCGTTGGGAATGGGCCCGCAGCGCTGAGGACATCCTGTGGCGCCGCTCGAAGCTCGGTCTCCACGTGCCGAAGGATGCCGCCGCGAAAATCGATGCTTATCTGGCGGCGAAGAAAGTTCTCCAGCCGGCTCAGTAACGGTTTAGATGCGGCCGCCGTCCATGGGCGAGCGGCGGACCGCGCCTCTCTTCGCGTCAGGCCCTTGCCAGGGCTTGGCGTAGCTTCTCGGCATGTGTTGCCAGAACGTCCGGCTTTTCCATTGTCCCGCTATGGGGTTTGAGCGCCACGCCATCGAAGCGCGGAATAACGTGGAAATGCAGATGGAACACCAATTGCCCACCGGCTGTTTCGTTGAACTGATGGATCGTGACACCATCCGCATCGAAGGCGGCCTTCGAGGCTCT
This sequence comes from Microvirga sp. 2MCAF38, assembly GCF_052115485.1. Lineage (NCBI taxonomy): Bacteria > Pseudomonadati > Pseudomonadota > Alphaproteobacteria > Hyphomicrobiales > Methylobacteriaceae > Microvirga > Microvirga sp. 2MCAF38. The sequence continues at coordinate 479,299 of NZ_JBFRGU010000001.1, forward strand.
GGCGAGGAGTTGCACGGCCTGCGTCAGATGAACGAGATCCTTCGGCTCGGCATCCAGAATATTACGCGCCTTCGCCTTCGGGATGACGAGATGATGCCCCTCCCCACGTGGCATTATGTCCATAAATGCAAGGACATGCTCGTTCTCGTAGATTTTGTGCGCTGGTAGCTCCCCCCGCAGAATTTTCGCGAACACGTTGTCATCGTCGTAAGTCATGGCCACTCCGAAGGGCTCCAAGGGCAGGGAATTAAGCGTAGCAAGGATATTCGTTTAGGCAACGTGGCCCCACTTCGCCAGCCGTGCGCTCCGACAGAGACCGTTCCGGCTGCGGGGCGTGTCAATTGGCCTCCCTTGCCCTCCCGTCAATACTCCAACAGTCGCGTCTCGGCGAGCTTGGGCGCAAATGTCACGGGGAACCATCGAAATTGAGCGCGGTTGTTCAAAGCAAGCGGTAAATTGCTAAGGAGGCGTGATATGACAACCGGTTCGACTTCGAAGCGAGGTTTCGCGTCCATGGACGGCGAGCGTCAGCGCGAAATCGCGAGCAAGGGTGGGAAGAGCGTACCCGCGGAAAAGAGATCTTTCTCTCAGGATCGAGAGTTGGCTTCAGAAGCCGGTCGTAAAGGCGGCCAGGCCTCAGGCAGCACAAGAGGCTCACACGAATAATCCCGCTCGCAACTGACAAAAAGAGGTCGATTTCGGCCTCTTTTCTTTTATGCGGCACACCTCAGAAATGGAATTTCATGCTTGAATCGTGAGAGTCGACGGAGCGAGCCCGGCAATCATTGCCGATGATGGCCTCGAAACGATCAGCGTCGATAAAGTCGTCTTCGACAAAAAACGGCTTCAGATCCTTGGCAAGATCGGCAGACAATTGCAGAAGCGTTTCTGTCAGCTCCACGCATAACATGCTCGCGGCACGCCGAAGGAGAGGTTGAGCGTCTACGCCCGCTGCGCCGATCAGCGTCAGCAGGCTGAACTCTTCACCTGTCCCGCGACGTGACCCTATCGCGTTGATCGTCAAGGAGTTGCTGCGTTGCCGCCGGATCGCAAACGAAAAAAGCAGAGCGTCAGACAACGCCGCGCGCGCTTGCTGCGCCCCGACGACATTCGTCAGGCTCGCCTCTCGCTCCTCCAGAATCGGCGACTGATAAGCTTCTCCGAGATCGGCAAGCCCACGAAAGAGATCGATGGCAGGAAGAATTTTAGGGGAGAAGAGAATCAGAACCGATCGGTCGGACTCAAATGCTTTTGTCTCCATTTGCCTTTGCTCTCAAACCGCCAGCCATTATCTGCGACAAAGCGTCAGACGCTAGACCTCGCAGGCACGACCAAATGTCGCTGCAACAAGAGCGGGCAAATCACCTGATCCTCCTGTTGTTCGACCATCATTCCGCTCACCATCGACGCCACTCGCGGCTCGTCGCTCGCATGCGCGCTGGACAACGAGCGAAGCAGTTCAGGAGGCAGATCCTGAACGGCGAGAATGGTTTCGATATCGCTGGTGGTAATCATGCATCTCTCTCCCGAGCAATACGCTCTGGTATTGGAACGTGCCGGACCGATGCGAGGTTCCGGCCAAATGGCCGCAGCCCTTTGCTCACAGCCGTAAAACGCAATGGAGATCACAAAAAGCGCGTTATCGCGAAGCCGGTTTTTCTTCCGCGTTCTCACGACGGATCAGGCGTCGGAACAGAAGTCCAAAAGCCCTTCGGAGCGCGAAAGTACCCGGTGAGAGAACCTCATCGACCACGAGCTTGGCTCCATCTTTTCGCCGCGCGAGAACGAGGCGTCGATCATGAAAGGCTTCCAGTTCGGGCCGGTGGCCGACGCTGATGACTGCCGCATTGGGAAGCTTTTCAGAAATGCGATGGAGAAGAGTTTCCTGCGTCGCGGGGTCCAACGCGGACGTCGCTTCATCCATGACGATAATGTCCGGCTTCTGAATGAAGAGCTGCGCGAATGCCAGACGTTGCTGCTCGCCCCCGGACAAGGTTCTGTCCCACGGCACGTCCGGTTCGTCGAGTTTATCCGCAAGGTGCGAGAGACCTGCATCGAAGAGCGCATCTCTCACGGCTTTGTCCGCAAGTGATTCCTCCGGGCTCGGATACGCGACGGCACGCTTCAGCGATCCCATCGGCACGTAAGGACGCTGTGGCATGAAGAACAGCTTCGCGCCGCGGCGAGTGGAGATTTCACCACTGCCCCAAGGCCAAAGCCCCGCAATCGCACGGATCAAAGTGCTCTTCCCGGCGCCGGATTCACCAACAACAAGAACCTTTTCACCGGGGGCGATCGTGACTTTCGTTTCGCCTACAACGGCGGTTCCGTCATCGAGATTGACGGATACATCGCGCAGTTGGAGCGCCGCAACGTCGTCCACTTGAGAGCGAATGATGTGCCCTGCTCCGGGATGTTCCGCCAATTCCAATCGGTCGAGCGAAACGATCAGCCCTGCGACGCGATTGGCCGATGCGGTCCAATCCGCCAGTCGCGGGTAATTTTCGACGAGCCAGTTGAAGGATTGCTGGACGGTCACAAAGGCGGTGGAGGCCTGCATCACTTCGCCCAGCGACATCGTGCCGGCCAGATAATTCGGTGCGCACAGGATGATCGGAACGACCGGCGCGAGCACGAAATTGCCATAGGACACGATCGTCGTGCGCAGGTATTGGCCGCACATGGCGCGCCATTGCATGATCACATGCCCGAGCGCCCTGCTGAGCGCACTACGCTCCTCCGGCTCGCCGCCGAGAAGCGCGATGCTCTCACCGTTTTCGCGCAAGCGCGTCGCCGCATAGCGAAACTCGGCCTCGGATTGGTTCTTGCTTTCAGCGACTTCGACGAAGCGGCGACCAATGATCAGCATCGCTGTCGTTGTAAAAACGGAATAGGCGACCGCGACAAAGACGAGATAGCCGGGTATCTCGATCTCGCGCCCCAACCAGCTGAAGGATATCGATCCACTGACAACCCAGAGGACACTGATGAAAGTGACAGCGGTCAAGACAGCTGTGACGACACCGAAGGCGAAATCGACAGGCGATTCAGTCGCGATGCGCGTATCGTCCGCGATCCTGAATTCTGGATTCTGATGCTCACCCTGCACCAGGTTCAATTGATAATATCGTCCATTCTCGAGCCAACGGTCGATCTGATAATCGGTGAGCCACGCTCGCCATGCGCGCTGTGTCGTAAGACGCCCCCACACAGAAGCGACATTGAAGGCAACGGCAGCGAGAGCGAGAGGAACGAAGAAGAACGCCGCGCGGCCAACGAGGGCGATGTCCTTCTTTTCGAGCGCGTCGAAGAGATCGCGATTCCAAACATTCAACCGGAACTGGACGTAGAGCTGACCGAGAATGATTCCGAGAAGCGCGATCGTGAGCAGCCACGCCTCACGCTTCGATACTCCCGTCCAGAAACCTGAGGCAGCGTGCCAAAACCGGGCGAAGAGACGCCGACGATCCACTTTCTCGTCAGGCATGCGCACTCAAGACCCTCCTTCTACGCCCCCTAAAGGTAAGGTTGCCCGGTTTCGCGCATCACCAGGCATAGACCCGGCGGCGGCGATGCATCGGATTTGACGAGCGAGCTGAGCGGACTGGTGCAGCCTATCGCACTGCCTTGACGTTTCACGGTGGGCTCATCCTTGCCTTCCCGCCGCTCCATCGGTTGCTGCACCAGTGGAGACGTCTCCCGAGCCTTCATCGTCAGGATTGGGAGATCCGTATTTCTGGCAAAAATCGTCATGCCAACCTGCGGATCGGATTGATAAAGCACTTCGCCGTCGCGTCCACGCAGGATTACGCTCGTCCCGGTTCCGACCAGTTCGACCTCCGTGACCAAAGACTTGCCAGAAACGGCGACCGGAGGCGCCAAGCGATCCGATTTGCCTTCTACGGCGACCACCTGCCCTAATGACAGGTTCGATGTCCGCGGAGGCTGAGTTTGAGGCGGTTGGCTGAGTGAAGCGTGTGCGAAGGTCGCGGCCAGCGCAATCCCTGTCGCTCCAATGAGAGTTCCTGGCGTGCCGAGCATCTGGGCCTCCTGCAAGAGCAGCTTGGCTGAGTTCGACACATCAACGCTACGGCAGCGCTCGATGTTCCTGCGTAATCCTTAAGGGAATATATGGAAATATGGTGGAACTTTCGATGTTTTCGATGCGTTACTTCAGTACCGGCCTCCTGGTCCTCCCCGCATTCCCCTTGTGCATTGGCCGGCACCTTCAAGACGGGTCATATATTATGGCCCGTCTTTTTTATTTTATATTCAGCTTCACAATAACGAAAACGCCCGACCAACAACGGGCCGGGCGTTTCTTTCAACAAATGTGACTTCTTCTACGCAGAGGCACGCATTTCAGGACGTCGTGCGCGTTGCTGGAAGAACAGGGCCTGACTGATGACGGCCGACACATTGGCCGGTTGGAAGGGTTTGGCGATCAGGAAAGCAGGCTCCGGCCGCTCGCCGGTCAGGAACCGTTCCGGATAGGCGGTGATGAAGATCACCGGCACCTCGAAAGTCTTCAGAAGGTCGTTCACCGCATCGAGGCCAGAACTTCCATCGGCGAGCTGGATATCGGCCAGAATCAGCCCCGGACGCTTGGCATTGGCGAGTTTGACAGCCTCGGTGCGCGTGCGCGCGACGCCGGTGACGTTGTGCCCAAGGCTTTCGACGAGCGCCTCCAGATCCATGGCGATCAGAGGCTCGTCCTCGATGATCAGAATATCTGTCGCCATATCGGCAGCCAGTTCGCGGCCCGCTTCCTCTACAAGATCCTGAACGGCTTTTCCATCCACATCGAGGATGTGGGAGACCTCAGCCTCGGAGAAACCTTCAAGGCTGGAAAGCAGGAATGCCTGTCTTGGGAGTGGTGTAATCTGTCCAATCCTGACCTCCGCCGGCAAATCCCGCTGAATTTGCTCGCCGCGCCCATTCACGGACAATGAATTCCAAATCCGGGTGAATACCTGGAACAGTTCGACCTTGACGTTTCCTTCCGCCCTGATTGTAGCAGGATCGCTGACAAGGGTCTCGAGAGTAGCCGCCACATAGGCATCTCCGGCGGCCTGGCTACCGGTCAGAGCACGGGCGTAGCGGCGAAGATACGGCAGATGCTGGACAACCAGCTGAGCTGTCGACATTCGTTTCCCCTTAGTGGTCTTTAGACGTTGTACCTGGACAATTTAATTCTGAATCGCAGCAAAAGTTCCACTAAAGGGAACCGAAAGCAAGAACCTGCGTTATGGTTCAAAAATATTATGTGCGCGCACACTGCCCTGCCGGACTTGGGTTCTGGCGGCAGGTGTAGGGGATACAAATGACAAGTGAAAAAGGGAACAAGCTCGCCCGGGTCATCCCAGAGGCAGCGCTCGGCGACAAGCTTGACCCCGAACCGCGGCTCGACGAGATCAGCCAGTCCCGCATCGGTGAGCAGCTTCGTGCGATGTACGACGATCTGATGCAGCAACCAATTCCCGACAAATTTGCGGAATTGCTCTCGAAGCTCGATCAAGGCGCCAGGTCCTCCGAGGAGGAGAAGTCTTGACCGAGCCTGAACCGGCTATCCGGGACGCCCTGCTCGCTGCTGTCCCAAGCTTACGTGCCTTTGCGATCTCCCTCTCCGGGCAGGTCGACCGGGCGGATGATCTGGTTCAGGACACCCTTCTGAGAGCTTTGTCGAACCTTCACAGGTTCGAGCGTGGGACCAATCTGAACGCCTGGCTTTTCACCATTCTCCGTAATCTCTTTCATTCCGAGTACCGCAAGCGCCGACGGGAAGTCGAAGACCCGGAAGGCTCCTATGCCGGTCGCCTGAAAGTGCAGCCGGAACAAGGAGCTCGGCTCGATTTCGAGGATTTTCGCACCGCCCTCGCGCAATTGCCCGCCGATCAGCGCGAAGCGCTGCTTCTGGTCGGCGCGTCCGGCTTTTCCTACGAGGAAGCCGCCAATATCTGTGGTTGTGCGGTCGGAACGATCAAAAGCCGCGTCAATCGGGCAAGATCGCGGCTTGCCTCCCTTCTCAACGTGGATGATGTCGAGGATCTCGGCCCGGATCGGATGACGCGAGCAGCGCTTCAAGGGATCGTATAGAGAGAAGTGAAACGCACTCTCCCGTCGTTTGAAAACGCCGCCCCTCGGGGCGGCGTTTTTCGGTAAATTAGGCCCGTCTAGAGAGGATTTCGTCCCCTCAGGAGGCCGATAACGGCCGAAATGGCAAAAAGCACGATCGCCACGAAGAAGATCAGCTTCGCGATTTCGACTGCTGTGCCCGCAATGCCGCCGAAACCGAAAAGGGCCGCAACGAGCGCGATAATGAGAAACGTGACTGCCCATCCGAGCATGGTACCACCTCACAAACCTAGAACTCGGCCTTACGCCGACCATGCACAGTCAACTCCAGCGAAGCATAACGGTTCCGCTTAAGCTGTCCGTTTGGCCTATGTGACGCGTGTTTTACTGCCCATTTCACTACCTATCGTTGATTTTTGGAACCCAAGCATGGCCGGCACGTTCTCCTCCCTGCACGGAGGAAAAGAAAATGGATCGTTCGGTTGCTCTTCGCGCCTGCGTCATCTTTATGATCGCCATGGGAATCGCGGCGGCTGTGGGTGTGTCGGCACAGGCCGATATCGCTGAAGCGCTGTTTGTTATCAGCGGCTCGCTGGGCGTGATAATGCTCTTCTTCGCCCTGACCGCGCCGACCTATACACCTCTGCCCCTGCGCTCGCGCCGACGCGATTGAGCCACGTCCTTCCAGCTTCTTGAGGCACCCTGCACGGGTGCCTTTTGATTCTCTGAAAAGATAAAGCCCGCTCTGATACCGGAGCGGGCTTCGCTTTTCGTGCCGGAGGCCGGAGTTACTCCGCCGGTTGCACCGCTTTGGCTGCCTCGCGACCATCCCCACCCCGCAGCAGATGATAGAGGAGGATGGCACTGAAGGTCGCTGTGCCGATGCCGTCGAGGGTAAAGCCCGCGAGCGTGAGCTTGAAGTTGCCTGCGCCGAGCACCAGCGCCACAGCCACCGTGATGAGGTTTCTGGGGTTTGAGAAATCGACCTTGTTCTCCACCCAGATCCGGCCCGCCGTCGCAGCGATCAGGCCGAACACGACGATCGACAAGCCACCCAGGACCGGAATCGGAATTGTGGCGATGAACGCGCCAAACTTGGGAGATAGGCCGAGCAGGAGTGCGATGGCCGCCGCGACGATGAAGATCAGCGTCGAATAAATACGGGTCACGGACATGACGCCCATGTTTTCCGCGTAAGTGGTCATGCCCGTTCCGCCGAAGGCCCCCGAGACGATTGTGGCAACGCCGTCACCCATGAAGGCGCGACCGAGATACGGATCGAGATTTCGGCCGGTCATGGCGCTGATCGCCTTGATGTGCCCGAGGTTTTCGGCAACCAGGATGATGGCGACGGGAGCAATGAGGCTCATGCCCTGCACCGTGAAAACGGGGCTCTGGAAGTGCGGCAGGCCGAACCAGGCCGCCTCGCCGATCTTCGTGAAATCGATGGCCTGTCCATAACCCAGAACGTTCGCACCGATGTAATAAGCGAGATACCCGCCCGCGCCTCCGAGCAGAACCGGCAGACGGCGCCAGATGCCCGGCGCATAGACCGCGACGAACCCGACCGCGAGCACGGTGAGAATCGAAATCCACCGGGCGAACGACGTTCCGGCCGCGTTGTCGGGCGTGATACCCGAAGCACTGTTGATGGCAATCGGTGCCAACACCAGACCGATCGCCGCGACGATGGCGCCGGTCACCACCGGAGGCATCAGCTTTTCGACCCAGCGATAACCGGCCATCTGCACGATGATGCCGATGAGCGCATAGAGGACGCCCGCGGCGATGATGCCGCCGAGTGCGATCGGGATGTTGGGATTGGGACTTCCAACTGTAGCACCTGTCGCGACAAGCACCGGCCCGATGAAAGCGAAGCTGGAACCGAGATAGCTCGGCACGCGCCCGCCGACGATGATGAAGAAGAGCAGCGTCGCGACGCCGGAGAAGAAGATCGAGACGTTCGGATCGAAGCCCATCAGAATTGGGGCCAAAGCCGTCGAGCCGAACATGGCGACGACGTGTTGAACGCCCGCGACGATGGTCTGCCCTGTCGGCAGCCGCTCGTCAGGCAGAATGATCCCTTCGGTCTTCAGGGTCCAGCGCGGTAGAAAACCATTCTTCATGTTTGTACCCCCAATAACGTTTGGCGATTTGTGGTCGCGTCGAGGGTGTAAAACGGCTGGCGGGAATCTGAAATTGTTAATTGCGGGCGCCGGAGATTTTCTGGACAGATCCCACGCGATTGGGCAGCCTGAGGACGACATTCCTCTGGAGCGATCATGCGCAAAGACCATTCCCTTCCCGAAGGCTCGATCAAAAGCCTCTGGATCGACAGCCAAGCCCTGAAAGGGAATTTTCTCGGCGATCCGTCCCAGCGCCGGGTCGACGTGTACATCCCGGCCGGGCATGACGGACGGGGATTGCCGCTCCTTGTCGATCTCGTCGGTTATACGGCAGGCGGACCGGCCCATACGAACTGGAAGAACTATGGCGAGAATGTTCCGGAGCGGCTCGACCGGCTCATCGGTTCGGGCGCGATGCCGCCCGTTGTCGTCGCCTTTCCCGATTGCTTCACGCGGCTCGGCGGCAACCAGTATATCGACAGCACCGCCATGGGCGCGTGGGAGACCTTCCTGATCCGCGAGATGCTTCCATTCGTGGAAGCGCAGGTCGGCTGCGGCGGCCACGGGCGACGCGGCGTCTTCGGGAAAAGCTCAGGCGGCTTTGGCGCCATCGTCCACGCGCTGCGCCACGGCGGCGACGTGTGGGCAGCCGCCGCGTGCCATTCCGGCGATATGGGATTCGAGTTCATCTATCACCTGGGTGAATTCGCCAGCACCCTCCGACATCTTGCCGGGCACGACATGTCCATCGAGGCCTTCATCCGCAAATTCGAGGCCGGCCCGAAGGCGAAGGATGCCGATTGGCACACGCTGATGATCCTCGCGCAATGCGCCACGTTCGATCCCGACCCGCAGCAATTCTACGGCATCCGCCTCCCCGTCGATCACGAGACTTGCGAGTTCATTCCCGAGCGCTGGGCCAACTGGCTCCGCTGGGACCCGGTGCGCATGGCGGATAAAGCCACCCACCTCGATGCCCTACGCCGCATGAAACTCGTCTTCATCGATTGCGGCACCATCGACCAATACAATCTCATCCACGGCGCCCGCATCCTCAACCGCAAACTCAATGCCGCGAACGTCCCTCATGTTTATGAGGAGTTTCACGACAACCATTCCTCGGTCGACTACCGCATGGACCGCAGCTTGCCGCTGCTGGCGCGGGCGTTGAGTTAGGGAGCGGGCAGAGGCGTGTCGGCAGCACTCAAGGACTCGAGTAGCCTTGGGCCCATCGATCAGGAGCTTGATCGGTTGCTCATCGCGTCAAAAGCCCCGTCTGAGACTTAGCATCCCACGCCAAACTCAGCGAACGACAACAAACAAAGCGTGGTCCCGTCATAGCGAGAACGCTGCGATGAGGATTTCCTTCGTCGCCATGTAGAGGTTGTTCTTTTTCAACTCCTCAAACAAACCGCTTCGCCCCCGCAACGCAAACCACGACAAGTCCCGTCGCCGCGATCATCGTCCAAGCGACCGGCTCATGGAGCAGCAGAGCCGCGAGCGCTAACCCGAAGAAGGGTTGGAGCAGTTGCAGTTGGCCGACGCCTGCGATGCCTCCCAGCGCGAGGCCGCGATACCAGAAGACGAAGCCGATCAGCATGCTGAAGATCGACACATAGGCGAGCCCGAGCCACGCCGGGCCCCCGATGCCGTTCCAGGATTCCGGCATCGTGATCAGCGCGACGATGGCCATCATCGGCAGCGATAAAAGCAGGGCCCATGAGATGACCTGCCAGCCGCCGAGCCGTCGCGAGAGTGTCGCCCCTTCGGCATAGCCGAGGCCGCACAGCAGGATGGCGGCCACCATCAGCAAATCGCCCGAGAGCGAACCCGAGCCGCTGTTGAACAGGGCAAAACCCGCGACGGTCGCCGCCCCTAAGCCAGAGAACAGCCAGAACACGGACTTGGGCCTCTCGCCGCCGCGCAGCACGCCGAAGATGGCAGTCGCGAGCGGCAGGAGGCCGATGAAGACAATGGAACGCGCCGAGGTGATGTGCTGAAGCGCAAGTGCCGTCAGCAGCGGGAAGCCGACCACGACGCCGAGCGCAACCACGATGAGTGAGCCGAGATCACCGCGCGCGGGCCTCACCTGCCGAAGCAGAACGAGGAACGCCGCTCCGAGAAGTGCGGCGATCACGGCTCGGGCCGAGGTCAGAAACAGGGGCGAGAAGTCACCGACGGCCACCCGCGTCGCCGGCAGGGAGCCGCTGAAGATGATGACACCCACGAGGCCACTGCCCCATCCATCCGTCGTTCGATCCATGATGCCTCGCTTGTGCAAGTGGCATATGCATACAGTTTTGCCAAATCGTATGGCGCTGTTTCTGTCCGCGCCAGCCCCTGTTTCTTAAGGTATTACGGCAGCACGCGCGGCTGAGGATGCTCGATACGCTGACACGCCTTCCCTCTCGCCGATCAGAACTCGATCCCCGCCTGCGTTTTCACGCCGGCCGAGAAGTGATGCTTCACGAGGCTCATCTCGGTGACGAGATCGGCGGCCTCGATCAGTTCCGGCTTCGCGTTGCGGCCGGTGACGACCACGTGCAGATCGGGACGGCGAGATTTGAGCGCCGCGACCACCTCGTCGAGGGGCACATAATCGTAGCGCAGCGCGATGTTCAGTTCATCGAGGATGAGGAGCTTGATATCGTCCCGCGCCATCAACTCACACGCCTTGTCCCAGGCGCGGCGGGCGGCGGCCACGTCGCGGTCGCGGTCTTGCGTCTCCCAGGTGAAGCCTTCGCCCATGGTGTGCCATTCCACGAGATCGTCGAAGCGCTCCAAGGCCGTGCGCTCGCCGGTGCTCCAGGCCCCCTTGATGAACTGCACCACGCCGACCTTCCAACCATGGCCGAGCGCGCGTAGCAGCAGCCCGAAGGCCGCCGTCGATTTACCCTTCCCCGGTCCGGTATGAACGAGCAGCAGGCCTTTCTCCACCGTTTTCGAGGCGACCTCGCGATCCTGTACTTCCTTGCGCTTGGCCATCTTGGCGCGATGGCGGGCGGCTTCCTCTTCGGTCTGCGTCATGGCGATTTTCTCCATCCAGCCCTGCTTCCTGCGCATCCGTGATGCCCGCCGTCAATCTCCATCCCGATTCCTGTGCCCCTATCCTCATCAAACTGAGTCACGCCCCCCGATTGCGGCGCGTCTGCGGACAGGTTATGAACACAACCGACGGTGCCTCGAAGAGAGGTGAAAAGGGAACGCGGTCAAGAAGCCGCGGCTGCCCCCGCAACTGTAAACGGCGATGTCCGTTCCTCGAGCCACTGGATCGCGATCCGGGAAGGCGGAACGGGCTTTTTAGAGCCGTAAGCCAGGAGACCTGCCGTCACAACTGCTTCTTCGGGTCGTGTGGGCGGGGTGTCCAGGCGGCTGCATCGGGTTTTGTATTTAACCCGGCTTCATCCGTGGAAGCTTTGAGGCCTCGCAAGGGCCGAACGACGGAGAAGCGCATGCGCTCACGATCCCGCAATCGATCAGGCCATTCAGGCCGAGCGGTGCAGCGCGAGCATGCTTGATTCCGGCACCGCTCCCCCTTTCGACGAAGTCCGGCTCCTCGTCTGCATCACCTGCCGCAAAGCGGGCGAGCCCGACGATGCAGTGCGCCCTGGCGCGCGTCTGCACACGGCTTTGACCGAAGCATTGAAAGAGGCCGGTCCCGATTTTCCGAAAGTCAGCATCGAGCCCGTCGAGTGCCTGAGCGTGTGCAAACGCCCCTGCACCATGGCACTCTCCGCGCCCGGACGCTGGACCTACATTTACGGCGATCTCGATCCGCAAATCTCCATCGACGCTATTCTCGACGGCTTGCGCCGCTACCACGCCACAGACAACGGCATCGTGCCCTGGCGCGAGCGCCCCGAAGCGTTCCGCAAGGGCGTCGTCGCGCGCATCCCCCCTCTTTCTCGCTCACCGGAAAAGACCTCATGACCAATCTCGCCAAGATCCCCTGCACCATCATCACCGGCTTTCTCGGCGCGGGAAAAACGACGCTCGTGCGCAATCTTCTCGAAAACGCGGGCGGACGCCGCCTCGCGGTTCTCGTCAACGAATTCGGCGATATCGGCTTCGATGGCTCGTTCATCGAGGGATGCGGCATCGAAGGCTGTTCGCAGGAGGATATCGTGGAACTCCCGAACGGTTGCATCTGCTGCACCGTCGCGGATGATTTCGTGCCTGCGCTCAACAAGCTTCTCGACCGCGCGAACCCGCCCGATCACATCCTCATCGAAACCTCCGGCCTCGCCTTGCCGAAGCCGCTCGTGACCGCCTTCAACTGGCCCGCTATCCGCTCCCGCGTGACGGTGGACGGCGTCATCGCCGTGGTCGATGCTCCAGCTGTCGCGGCAGGTGTTTTTGCCGACGATCCCGACGCGCTCGAAGCGCAGCGCGCGGCGGATGCTTCCGTCGAACACGAGAACCCGCTGGAGGAAGTGTTCGAGGATCAATTGCTCTGCGCCGACATGATCCTGCTCAACAAGGTCGATCTCCTCGACGAGGTCGAGCGCGCCCGTGTGAAGGCGGACATCGCCGAACACCTGCCGCGTTCGGTCAAGATCGTAGAGACGGATCACAGCCGCGTCGATCCCTCGCTCATTCTTGGCTTGAACGCCGAAGCAGAATCCGATCTCGCCGCGCGTCCCTCCCATCATGATGCGGAGGAAGGGCACGATCACGACGATTTCGAAAGCGTGGCGATCCCGGTCGGCTCCGTGCTTTCAGCCGATGTCCTGCTCACGCGTGTCGGGCTCGCGGCGGAAGCGGAAGGCGTGTTGCGCATCAAGGGTTTTGTGCCGGTGGAAGGCCGCCCCATGCGCCTCGTGGTGCAGGGCGTCGGCCGCCGTGTCGCGCATCACTACGACCGTCCCTGGAACGCGGACGAGGAGCGCAACGGCCGCCTCGTCGTAATCGGCCTCAAGGGTTTCGACAAAAACGCGGTCGAGACCGCGCTCGCTGGCTAAGATGCACCTTCTCCCGGTCACAACGGTCTCGCTTGACGATAGTGGTCAGGCCATCGACCTCGGACAAAGTCCGGGAGACGTCATCGCCTTGTCCTTTACCGACAGCGATCTTACTGCGCTGGCCGCAGCCTACCGACAGAGTGAGGCGACCTTGCCCTCGCTTCGTCTCGCGAGTCTGCGGCAACTGAAGCATCCGCTCTCTGTCGATCTTTATGTGGAGAGCACCGTTGCGAAGGCGAAGTTCGTCATCGTGCGTTGCCTGGGCGGGCTCGACTTCTGGCGCTACGGATTGGAGCGTCTTCACGCGGTTTGCCGCGAGAAAGACATCAAGCTCGCGGTTCTTCCCGGCGATGACCGCCCCGATCCACGGCTTGCGAAATTCTCGACCGTCTCGACCAAACTGATTGAACAGCTCGATGCCTATTTTCGTGCAGGCGGCGTGGAAAACCTTCGTTCGCTCCTGTGCGCAATCGCAGTGGACATCGACAAGGCCGTTGAACCTCTCCCGCCAAGAGAGATTCCCCGCGCCTTCGCGTGGCATCCTGAAGTTGGTGAGATCGATCTCGAAGAAATCTGCAAGACCATCTCCGCCGATGGCCCACTCGCCTATCTCATCACCTACCGCTCCACAATCCTCTCCGCCGACACCGCCGCCATCGAAGCGTTCGCGAGGGAATTGGAAGGACGCGGCATTCCTGTTCTCATCATCACGGTGTCGAGCCTCAAAGACCCCGTCGCGACCGCGCTGATTCAAGAAGCGCTGGCGCTGCGGCGACCGGATATCATCGTCACCACCACAGCCTTTTCCGCGCGGGACGACGAGAGTTTCGTTCTCGATGCCGCCGATTGCACAGTGCTGCAAGCGATCACCGCCGGTTCGACGCGCGAAGCGTGGCTCGCCTCGGAACGCGGCCTATCCGCCTCCGATCTCACCATGCAGATCGTGCTGCCCGAATTCGACGGGCGCCTCGCCATCGGCCCGATTTCCTTCAAGGAAGAGAATGAGTACGATCCGGTGTTGGGCTTCACCGGTCGCCGACAGGAGCCCGACACCGCCGGCATTGAGGCGGCGGTGGATCAGGTGCAGGCGTGGATCTCGCTTCGCCGCAAGGCGCGCGGCGAGCGCCGCCTCGCCCTCATCATGTCCGATTACCCAGCGCGCGGCGGTCGCGCAGGCTTCGCTGTCGGTCTCGACACACCCGCAAGCACCTGCAGGATTCTCGATCTCTTGGCGAGCGAGGGCTATGACGCCCGTCGCGACTTCGATGAGCGGAACCTGATGCCGCTGCTGACAGGATCGGAACCGGCCTTCGCCATCGATCTTGCTGCATATAAGAAATGGTTCGCGACCTTGCCAGAGGCTCAGCGGCAAGCCATCGAATCCGCGTGGGGCAAACCTGAGAACGATCCCGCTCTTCACAACAGAGCATTCCGCTTTCGCGCTCTTCACGCAGGCAAGGTGCTCATCGCCCTGCAGCCGGACCGCGGGCGCGGCGCGGATCGAAAAGCCTTCTACCACGCACCCGATGCGCCACCGACCCACGCCTATCTCGCCTTCTATCTCGGCTTGCGCGAGATCGCGCGTATCGACGCTATAATTCATCTCGGTACGCACGGCACAACCGAGTGGCTGCCGGGAAAAGCTGTGGCGCTCTCGCCCACATGCGGGCCGCGCCTTGCCATCGGCCCGCTGCCGGTCATTTACCCCTTCATCGTTGACGATCCCGGCGAGGCCGCACCCGCCAAGCGTCGTCTGAGCGGCATCACCATCGGCCATATGACACCGGCTGTGGCCACCGCCGATCTGTCGGAGGAGATGGCTGTGTTGCGGGAGCTCGTGGAGGAATATGCCTCCGCGCAGATTCTCGACCCACGCCGCGCCGAAATCGTCGCGCGCGAGATTCTGGAGCGTGCGGATTCAACCGGCCTCAACACCACCTGCGGCGTCGATCCCTCGATGCCGATGGACGAAGCGCTCACCGCCCTCGACGCGCATCTGTGCGATCTCGCGGAAGTGGTTGTCCGAGACGGTCTCCACATTTTCGGCGAAGCACCGCCGGATCTGCAAGCATGCGCCAAAGGCGAACGCGACGGTTTGATCCGTGCCCTCGACGGACGCTTCGTTATCCCCGGCCCTGCGGGCTCCCCCTCGCGCGGGCGGCGCGATGTGATGCCTACGGGCCGCAATCTCGCGACCCTCGACCCGCGCGCCATTCCCACGCGCGCCGCAACCGCGCTCGGCGAACGCGCCGCCGCCGAAATCATCCGCCGTCACTTGCAGGACGAAGGCGATTATCCGCGCCGTATCGTCATGGACCTATGGGCCTCGCCGACCCTGCGCTCCGGCGGCGAGGACATGGCGCATATTCTCGCGCTCATGGGCGTGCGCCCCAAATGGGACACGGCCTCGACTCGCGTGACCGGCTTCGAGATCATTCCCCTTCCGCTCCTCGACCGGCCGCGCATTGATGTGACGGTGCGCATCTCCGGCGTGTTTCGCGACACATTCCCGGACCAGATCAAGCTCATCGATCAGGCCGCGCGTGCGGTCGGGCACTTGAGCGAGGAGGATGCCTGGAACGAACTCGCCGCCGCTCGTCGCCGGGGCGAAGCCCTGACGCGCGTCTTTGGCGCGGCGCCGGGCCGCTACGGCGCGGGCATTTCGGGCGAAGCGCTCGACGGCACGTGGGAGACGCAAGACGACCTCGCACGCCTCTACCTCGCCCTCACCTCGCATGCTTTCGGGGAGGGCGAAAACGGTACGCGCGACGCATCCTTCGCGGAGCGTGTGGGCAAGGCCGATGCCTTCGTGCATGTGAGCGATGTCGCCGAGCGCGATCTGCTGGATGGAGATTCGAATGGCGACGCCATCGGCGGGTTCGCGGCGGCGGCAAAGCTGCTTGGCCAAAGCCCTTCCCTCTACAGTCTCGATACGAGCCGCGCGGGGACGCCGAAGGCGCGGACCGTGCAGGAGGATATCGCGCGGTTGGTGCGCGGACGGCTCGTCAATCCGCGCTGGATCGAGGCGCAGTTGCGCCATGGCTGGCGCGGCGCTGCGGAACTGGCGCAAGGGGTCGATGCGCTCTACGTCTTCGCTGCGACCACGAACGCCGTCCCGGATGCCGCGCTCGATCTCGTCTACGCAGCCTATGTGGCGGACGCCGCTATCTTCGAGCGCATTCGCGAGGCCAACCCGCAAGCCGCTCAGGCCATCATAGACCGCCTGAGCGATGCACGGCAGCGCGGCCTCTGGACGAGCCGCCGCAATTCCGTCGACGCCCACCTCGACGCTGTGCGGGAGAAAGCGTCGTGAACGCCGCCCCGCACACGCGCGGTTGGTGCCCCGGCATGCTGCGCCCCATGCAGACAGGCGATGGCCTTCTGGTGCGCCTGCATCCGCCATTGGGAATCTTGAACGCAGCGCGCATGCGCAGCATTGCCGAGGCCGCGCGCCGTTTCGGCAACGGCCTCATCGACGTATCGTCGCGTGGCAATCTTCAGATCAGAGGCGTGACGGATGAAACGCATCCCGCGCTGGTCGAGCATCTGCTTCGTGCAGGCGTCCCGGACGGCACACGCGCGGAAAGTCCGTTCCGGCTGACGATCACCTCGCCGCTGGCGGGCATCGATCCGACCGATCTGATCGACGCACACACTCTTGCGGAAACAATTGAAGTAACCTGCGCCGATCTCTTGGGCCTTCCCGCGAAAACCGCCGTCGTTATCGATGGCGGCGGTGCGATGCCGCTCGATGGAATCGAAGCGGATCTGCGCCTGGTCGCCATCGCCACGCCTTACGGCCCACGGATCGCCATCGGGCTCATGGGTGCAGAATGGATCGGAACGGTCGCGGTTGAAGCATCGTCCGAAACTGTACGCGATATTCTCGCGCGCTACGCCGCGATCCGCCGCGACGATCCCGACACGATCCGGCGCATGCGGGATGTTGCGCCCTCCTTGCGGACGAACCTTATCAACGCGATTGAGCGCGATGCCCCCGTGCTTCTTCGCAAGAGGAGCGACAGGCAACGCGTCGGAATCGTCTCACTCAATGAGGACCGTGCCGTTCTTTTCGCCCTCCCCTATGGGCGCTGCGATGCGGATCTCTTTGCGCGCATAGCGGGGTGGAGTGAGGGCTTTGGCAGGGGCGAAGCTCGCCTGTCTCCATGGCGGAGCGTGGCGCTGACCGGTCTTTCGGCAGCGCGCGCATCACGTGTCCTCGCGCTTGCCGCTGACGCCGGTCTCATCGTGTCTGCAAACGATCCGCGCCTGCGGATCGCGGCCTGTCCCGGCGCGCCCGCCTGCGCTAGCGGGACGACTACTACCCATGCGGATGCCGCCCGGCTCGCTTCCCTTCTGCCGGAGGGCGTGAGCCTTCACGTCTCGGGCTGTGCCAAAGGCTGCGCCCATCCCGGCCCCAGCGATGTGACGCTCGTGGGGCATGAAGGACTTTATGATGTCGTGCTTTCGGGCAACGCTCGCGATAAGCCTGTGAGCCGCGTGCCGATAAGCGATATGATCACCAGAACCGATTTTCTTGCAAAGACACAGCGATGAAGACCCGTTTCAACTATATCCGCGAGGGTGCTGAAATCTACAAGCGCTCCTTCGCGATCATCCGCGCCGAGGCGGATTTGAGCCGCTTCAGCAGCACCGCCGAGCGGGTGGTCGTGCGCATGATCCATGCTTGCGGCATGACGGATCTGCCAAAGGATGTGGCGCTCTCGCCCGATTTTGCGCAAAGCGCCGAACAGGCTTTGCGCAACGGCGCGCCGATCTTCTGTGATGCGAAGATGGTGGCGAACGGCATCACGCGCTCCCGCCTGCCCGCGAACAACGATGTAATCTGCACGCTCGACGATCCGCGCGTCGCAAGCCTTGCAAAGGACCTCGGCACCACGCGCACCGCCGCCGCCATGGAATTGTGGCACGAGCGTCTGGAAGGTTCTCTCGTGGTGTTCGGCAATGCGCCCACCGCTCTCTTTCGCCTGCTCGAAATGATCGATGAGGGCGCACCAAGGCCCGCCGCCATCATCGGCATTCCGGTGGGGTTTGTCGGCGCAGTGGAATCCAAGGAGGCTCTGGTACAGCATGCAAGCGTGCCCTTCCTCGTCGTCCATGGACGGCGCGGCGGAAGCGCGATGGCGGCAGCCGCCGTTAATGCGCTGGCAAGCGTGGAGGAATAAGCGTTGGCACCCTTGCAGAGCAGCATCCGTTTCTACGGCCTTGGCCTCGGGCCGGGCGATCCGGACTACATGAGCGTGCGCGCGCTAAAGGTGCTGCAAAGCGCCGACCGGCTCGTACACTTTTCCAAAAAGGGCAAACGCGGCAACGCCCGCACGATTGCGGACGCGGTCGTGTCGCCGGATCCGGATCGCGAGATCGCTCTGGTCTATCCCGTCACCACGGAAATTCCGGCTAGCGATGAGGCCTATGCCGCCGCCATCACGCCGTTCTATGAGGAGGCGGCGGAGCATCTTGCCGCGGAAATCGAGGCGGGACGCACGCTGGCTGTTCTCTGCGAAGGCGATCCGTTCTTCTATGGCTCCTTCATGCATCTGTGGCGGCGTCTCGCACCGCGTTTCGAGACGGAAGTCGTGCCCGGCATTACCGGCATGTCCGGCTGCTGGACGCGTGCGGGCGTGCCCATCACCTGGGGCGATGACGTGCTCACCGTCTGCCCCGCGACGCTCGACCGTGATGCGCTGTTTAACAAACTCACGACGACGGATGCCGCCGTCATCATGAAGCTCGGCCGCCATCTCCCGAAAGTGCGCGAGGTGTTGAAAGACGCGGGACTTCACGAACGCGCGGTCTATGTGGAACGTGGCACCATGGCCGGCGAGTTTCATTGCCCGCTTGCACAGAAAGCCGACGACGACGCACCCTATTTCGCGATGATCCTCGTTCCCGGCCTCGGGAGGCGTTTGTGAGCGCGCGCGGCACGATCACCGTTGTCGGCCTCGGCCCCGGCGATGCGCGTTTTCTGACGCCCGCCGCGACGGAGGCGATTGAACGTGCCACCGATCTCATCGGCTACGGGCCCTATGTGGACCGCGTGCCGCACAAGCCGCATCAGCGACGCCACGCCTCGGACAATCGGGTGGAGGTGGAGCGCGCGCAACACGCGTTCGAGCTTGCCATGCAGGGCTGCCACGTGGCGGTCGTCTCCGGCGGCGATCCGGGTGTCTTTGCCATGGCGTCGGCGGTGTTCGAAGCGCTCGATCATGGTGATGCTGCATGGCGCGACATCCAAGTGAATGTCGAGCCCGGCATCACGGCAATGCTCGCGGCAGCGGCTCGCATCGGCGCACCCCTTGGGGGCGATTTTTGCGCCATGTCCTTGTCGGACAATCTCAAACCCTGGGACGTGATCGAAAAGCGGCTTGACGCTGCGCTGACGGGGGATTTCGTGATCGCGCTCTACAATCCGATTTCCAAGGCCCGTCCGTGGCAGCTAGGCGCGGCGCTCAAACGCGCAAGCGCGATCCGCGAACCGGAAACGCCCATCGTCTTCGCGCAAGCGGTCGGGCGTTCCAACGAGGCTATCAGGATCATGTCATTGGCAAAGGCCGATCCGGCGCTCGCCAACATGGCGACGCTCGTCATCATCGGCGCGAGCACGACGAAGACGCTTGAACGACCTGGCAGCGATACGCCCTATGTCTACACGCCGCGCTCTTACGGAATGCGCACATGATGATCGATCCACACCATCGCCGCGTCAGCCGTCTCGACCTTATCCGCGTCCGACTTTTGCGGCTGCGTCACAATGATCACCGGAAGGCTGAGTGTCCGCGCGGCGACGATCTTGCCGTAGGTGGCGGCGCCGCCGGAATTCTTGGTGGCGAGAATCTCGATACGATGCGCGATCATCAAATCGCGCTCGGCCTCTTCATCGAAAGGTCCGCGTGCCTCGATGGCGGTGACATGCGGCACCGGCAGCGCATCGCCCAAAGGCTCGATGGTGCGCACGAGATAATGGTGCTGCGGCGCGGACGCGAAATGGCGCAGTTCAAGGCGCCCGACTGTCAGGAAGACGCGGCGCGGTGCGCGGCCCAAAGCCTCGACAGCATCTTTCATGCTCGCAACCTCGCGCCAGAGATCGCCGGTGACCGGCTGCCATGCGGGGCGGCGCAAGGCGAGAAGCGGCAAGTCGAGAGCACCACAGGCCATCGCGGCGTTGTGCGAAATGCGCGCCGCGAAGGGATGCGTGGCGTCGATGACCGCATCGGTGTGGTGTTCGACGAGCCATTGCTTCAGCCCTTCGATACCGCCGAAGCCACCGATGCGGGTTATAATCGCGGCGCGTTTGGGCGCAGCGGTGCGACCGGCGAGCGAAAGCACGGCCGCGATGTCGGTCCTTTCCGCGAGCCTGCCCGCCAGCGCGGAGGCCTCTGTCGTTCCACCAAGAATGAGAATGCGCATGTCGGTCTTGTCCACTAACACCGCGCCTCTGTCGAGCCCGATCCGCCCGTGGCTCACCATCGTCGGCATCGGCGAGGATGGGCGCGCGGGGCTCTCCCCCGCCGCGCTCAGCGCATTGGAAGCCGCCGAGATCGTGTTCGGCGGTGCACGCCATCTGGCGCTCGCGGGGCCTCTCATAGGGCAGGCAACGGCATGGCCGAGCCCATTCTCGCAAGCGTATCCGCTCGTACTCTCCAAGCGCGGTCAGAGGGTTTGCGTGCTGGCGAGCGGCGATCCATTTCACTATGGCATAGGCGCGGAGCTGGCGCGGCTCGTCCCTTCCGATGAAATGATCTGTTTCCCGCAAGCCTCGGCCTTCAGCCTTGCCGCCGCGCGGCTCGGGTGGTCGCTGCCGGATTGCGACTGCCTCAGTCTGCACGGCCGTTCATTGGAGCGCATCGTTCCCCATCTCCAACCCGGTGCGCGCATTCTGGCTCTCTCATGGGACGAGACGACCCCGCGCAAGGTTGCGGATTTTCTGAAAGCGCGTGACTTTCCGAATTCCGATCTCATCGTGTTTGAGGCCATGGGCGGCCCCCGCGAACGGATGCTGCACACGCGCGCCGGGGATTACGATCTTCCCGCGCTCGATCCGTTGAACGTCGTCGCGCTCAAAGTGGTGGCCGAGCGGGATGCCGAAATCGTGCCACTCGCCACCGGCCTCGATGATCGCTTCTTTGAGAGCGACGGCCAGCTCACGAAAGCTGAGATTCGCAGCATGACGCTGTCCGCCCTCGCCCCACGTACCGGTGAGTTGCTATGGGATGTGGGCGCGGGTGCGGGCTCGATTTCCATCGAATGGATGCTGCGCCATCCACGCAACAAGGCCATTGCCATCGAGACGCAACCAGAACGCGCCGAGCGCATTCTGCGCAATGCCGCGTCCCTCGGCACACCTGACTTAGAGATCGTGATTGGGCAAGCACCCAATGCGCTCAAGGAATTGCCTTCACCCGATGCGATCTTCATCGGCGGCGGTGCGTCCGATGATGGTGTTTTCGAAGCCTGCTGGTCCGTGCTGAAACCTGGCGGTCGCCTTGTGGTCAATGCGGTGACCCTGGAGACGGAACAAGTACTCGCCGCGCTTTACGCCCAACACGGGGGCACCATGCGGCGCATCGCCATTTCGCGGCTGGAACCTGTCGGCACCATGCATGGCTGGCGCGCCGCCATGCCGGTGACGCAATGGGTTGTGGTGAAGCCATGATCGTTGCGGGCCTAGGCTTTCGCGATGAGACGACGGCGGACGATATTGCCGCGTTGCTCATGCGCGCGCTGGAACACGCGTCGCTTTCGTTGAACGAGCTCTCGCATCTCGCCACCATCGAAGCGAAAGCCGAACAGCCCTCTCTCGTTGCTGTTGCGCGACAACTCGGAAAAGACATCGTCGCCATCGGCCCCGTGGATCTGCAGCGCTTTGCGCCGATGGTGCAAACTCATTCGTCGCGCGTGATGGCCCTTCACGGCGTCGGGTCTGTCGCGGAAGCCGCAGCGCTTTGCGCGGTGGGCAAGAACGCCAAACTACGTCTACCGCGCATCGCGTCCGAGCGCGTCACCTGCGCGCTGGCGCAAGGAGATCCAGAATGACCGTTCATTTCATCGGCGCGGGCCCCGGCGCCGCCGATCTCATCACCGTTCGCGGGCGCAATCTCATCGAGCGCTGTCCGGTTTGCCTTTATGCGGGTTCCATCGTGCCGCGCGAGATCCTGTCCTGGTGTTCACCGGATGCGCGGCTCGTGGACACCGCTCCGCTCAATCTCGATGCTATCGTGGCCGAATTCGTGCGTGCTCATGAGGCCGGACAAGATGTGGCGCGGCTTCATTCAGGCGATCTTTCGATCTGGAGCGCTGTGGGCGAGCAGACACGCCGTCTCGATGCGCTTGGCATTCCCTACACCTTGACGCCGGGCGTGCCGGCATTTGCCGCCGCCGCCGCGACCTTGAGCCGCGAGCTCACCTTGCCGGAAGTCGCGCAATCCGTCGTTCTCACCCGCACCTCGGGCCGCGCCTCGGCCATGCCCGAGGCGGAAAATCTCGCAGCCTTCGGCGCAACCAAAGCGACTCTCGCGATCCATTTGTCCATTCACGTCATCGACCGCGTGGTGGATGAACTCACGCCCCACTATGGCGCGGATTGTCCTGTCGCTGTCGTGTGGCGCGCGTCCTGGCCCGACGAACGCGTGCTGCGTTCGACACTGCGTGACATCGCGGCGCAGGTGAAGGCCGAGAAATTAGAGCGCACCGCGCTCATCTTCGTGGGCCGCGCCCTCGACGCGCACGATTTTCGCGAAAGCGCGCTCTATTCCACCGGCTATGATCGTCGTTTCCGGCCGAAGGCGGAGGCTTGATGATCGCGCGTCTAACCAGCAGCGAGAAACGGCGTTCGCGCGACAAGGCCGCCTTGCCTGTCGAACACCGCGATTTCGAGATCCGCGCCAGCACCCTGAAGCGCCTTCGCGGCGGTTCTCCAGGCATGGTTTGCGACGATGTCGCCGAGCGGCAATCCCTGCCGTTGAGCGATCTGCATGACTTCAATTGCCGTATTCGCGGTGCGCGAAGCGGCAATGGCAGCTTCATCGCCGCCGGCTTCGAAGATGCGTTCCGCAAGCCATTCGAAATCGACCTGGCCGGAGCGGGAATGCAGATCGAGCAGGCCCTGCCCAAGCTTCGACATTTTGGCGAAGCCGCCCGCAATCGTCACGCGCTGCACCGGATGGCGGCGCAGATATTTCAGCATGCCGCCCGCGAAATCGCCCATATCGATCAGCGCTTGTTCGGGCAACCCGTAGAGTTGCCTGATTGCCGCCTCGGATGTGGAGCCGGTGGCTCCGGCCACATGGGTCAGCCCCGCACCGCGCGCCACATCGATGCCGCGATGAATGGAGTGGATCCACGCGGAGCAGGAATAAGGTACGACGATGCCGGTGGTGCCGAGGATCGACAGGCCGCCGATGATGCCGAGGCGACCATTCAGCGTCTTCTCGGCCAATTGCTCGCCGTTTGGAATCGAAATCTCGATCTCGATATCGGCGGATCCGCCGACGAATCCGACCGCTTCACCAAGCGCCTCGCGGATCATCTGTCGCGGCATCGGATTGATGGCAGGTTCGCCCACCGGCAGCGGCAAGCCGACCCGCGTGATTTGTCCGACACCGTTGCCCGCGCGAAACGTGACGCCGCTGCCGAGCGGTCCGGCGCGTACCGTCGCCACGATCAGCGCGCCGTGGGTGACATCCGGGTCGTCGCCCGCATCCTTCACGATTCCCACACGTGCCCCGTCCAGGGTCAGCTCATGCATCGCCAAAGCGAAGGCGGGGCGACTTCCGCCTGGAAGCCCGATCTCAACGGGATCAGGAAACTCACCAGTCCGCCAGCCTATATACGCGGCCTTGGCCGCCGCCGTGGCGCAGGCCCCCGTTGTCCAGCCTCGGCGCAAATTCCCGGCGGGTCGCAATTCATCCATACCATGCCTTATAAGGCGACGAGCGCGGCCCGTCAGCCTGGAGACATCGCGTGACCACAACGCATCTCTCGCCCAGCTTCGAGCCGGGCACGGTCTGGCTTGCGGGCGCAGGCCCCGGCGACCCGGGCCTGCTGACCCTGCATGCCCTCAACGCCTTACGGCAGGCCGATATCATCGTCCACGACGCCCTCGTGGACCCGCGCATTCTTAGCCTCGCGCACCCGAGCGCGGTGTTGGAAAATGTGGGCAAGCGGGGCGGCAAGCCCTCCGCAGCGCAGAAGGAAATCACGGAGCGGCTTATTACCCTCGCCCGCGAGGGAAAGCGGGTTCTGCGCCTGAAAGGGGGAGACCCGTTCATCTTTGGACGCGGCGGGGAGGAAGCGCTCGATCTGGGGGCTGAGGGCATCCGCTTCCGCATCATCCCCGGCGTGTCGAGCGGGCTTGCCTCACTCGCGATCCACGGCATTCCCGCGACCACTCGCGACACGAACCACGCGGTGATCCTGGCAACGGGGCATCGCGCGGAAGGGCAGGCCGCCGATTGGGCGGCGCTGGCCCGCACCGGCGCGCCCATCGTTCTCTACATGGCCGTGTCGAACCTTGCTTCCATTGTCACTGAGCTGATGGAGGGCGGGCTCGATGGTGCGACACCGTCGCTCATCGTCCATTCCGCGACGACGCCGGCCGAGGACATCGTGGAAGCACCGCTCGCCGATCTCGGCCACCTCGCCGCCGAGGAGGCAATCCGCTCTCCAGCCATCGTCGTCATCGGTGCGATTGCGGCGTTCAGAAAAAGCATTCTGCCGCATCTGCTTCCCTTCGACGTGGAGGCGGCCGAGTGACGGCGCGCATCGCTCCTGGCCTTCTCGTCGCCGCGCCGCGATCAGGCTCCGGCAAGACCACCCTGACGCTCGGCCTGCAGCGCGCCTTGCGCCGCAGGGGCCTGAACGTGCGCGGCGCGAAATGCGGGCCGGATTACATCGACCCCGCCTTCCACGCCGCCGCGACGGGAAGCCCGAGCGTCAATCTCGATAGCTTCGCCATGGACGATGCGCTGCTGGACTCGCTCGCAACCACCGTATCGAGCAACGCCGATATCGTGATCGCCGAGGGCTCCATGGGGCTATTCGACGGCATTCAGGGTGAAGCTGGCCGCATGGGCGCGAGCGCCGACATCGCCGCCCGCTTCGGCTGGCCGGTGCTGCTGGTGCTCGACGTGTCGGGGCAGGCGCAATCCGCCGCTGCCATCGCGCTCGGCTGCACGCGCTACGATCCGCGCATCAGCATCATGGGCGTCGTGCTCAATCAGGTGGCGAGCGAGCGGCATCGGCGGCTGGTGGAGGATGGCCTGTCGCTCATCGGCCTGCCGGTGCTCGGCGCGCTCATGCGCGACAAGTCGATCGCTCTGCCGGAGCGCCATTTGGGACTCGTGCAGGCGGGTGAGACGGGCGATCTCGAACAGCGGCTGGAGAGTCTGGCGGATCGCATCGAGCAATCGGTGGATCTCGATCGCATTTTATCGCTGGCACAAACATCACTGACACCTGCGCAGTCGCATAAACCTCCCCTGCATCCGCCTGGACAACGCATCGCGCTCGCGCAGGATCAGGCGTTCTCCTTCGTCTACCCGCACATTCTCGCGGGGTGGCGCGCGGCGGGAGCCGACATCAAAACCTTCTCGCCGCTCGCGAACGAACCGCCGCCACCCGATTGCGACGCCTGCTGGCTTCCCGGCGGCTACCCGGAACTTCACGCGGGCAAGCTCGCCGCCGCGACGCGCTTTCTCGAAGGCTTGCAGCAATTCAGCGAAACACGCCCCGTTCACGGCGAGTGCGGCGGCTATATGGTTTTGGGGCAAACGCTGGAGGATGGCGAGGGACAGGTTCATACCATGGCGGGGCTTCTGCCCGTTTCAACGAGTTATGCGAAGCGTAAGCTTCATCTTGGCTATCGCATCGCGACAGCCGCCGAGCGCAGCGTTCTCGGTGATGGCGGCGCAAGGCTCGTGGGGCACGAGTTTCACTATGCCTCGATCACGGAACAGGCCCCCGCCAATCTCGTGCATGTGACCGACGCGACAGGTGCGGATCTCGGCAGTGCGGGACACCGCGCGGGCTTGGTGAGCGGCACGTTCTTTCACGTTCTTCGCGCATAGAAAAAGACCGATGCTCATTGAAGAGCACCGGCCTTTTTCAATTCTCAAACCTGTCTTCGATCAGGCCGCGACCGGTGCGAAGCGGGCGCGAAAATAGCCAGCAAGTCCCCCGAGTAGAGCCCAGAAGATGAGACTCATTATGACGGCGGCTACCACGAAATCGTGGTGTAGAGCCTCTGGAATGGCGGTCTCGAAGCTATCGGGCTTCGGAGCACCGATGATGTGCGGCGCAACGATCAGAACGACCCCGAGGATCGCGAAGAAAAGCGATTTTTTGAATACCAGAAGCGCCAAGCCGATACCTGTCGCGAGCGCAGTGCCGAGCCACCACGCTTGACGGATGTTCAACTCAGCGGCGGGCATGGCGGGCAGTTCCGGCGGTAGGCCGAGGCCCGGTGCCAGCGTGAAGACCACGAAACCGGCGAGCCCCCAGAACACACCCTGACGCCAGCCTTTTAAGCCTCCAGCAAATTCGGAGGCCGTCACGAGCAGGATCGCGAAGCCGA
This sequence comes from Microvirga sp. 2MCAF38, assembly GCF_052115485.1. Classification (NCBI taxonomy): domain Bacteria; kingdom Pseudomonadati; phylum Pseudomonadota; class Alphaproteobacteria; order Hyphomicrobiales; family Methylobacteriaceae; genus Microvirga; species Microvirga sp. 2MCAF38. Next base: position 506,052 of record NZ_JBFRGU010000001.1, read on the forward strand.
TGGCGGTGACGATATTGGCGAGCGCCGTGAATGCTGAGCGCTCGAAACCGTCGGCCGGAGCCCAGCCCTCTTCATCATGCTCATGTGAATGGGCCTGCGCGGCACCCACGCCGTGATCGTGAGCAGGAGTCGCGGCATGTTCGTGGGGCTTCGGAGGTTCTGCGCTCTCGAAGGTCTCCGCCTTAAGGATCAACGGAACGGTGCTGGCATATTGCATGCCGGTCAGAGCGAGACCGGTGAGAAGCCCGACGAGGGCGGACACAAAGACGATATTGCGGAACAAGGACATGGATTTCCCCCAAACGGGATGGCTGGGACAAACGCGAGAGCGCTTCCCAAGACTTTGTGAGCACTTTAAGATTTGTGAGCGGACGAACGTTTCAGCGAAACGGGATCAGACTCTAATGGCAGGGGAACGCTAGGGAATGGCGCACGTCGTGGGCGGCGTTATGTACCGCACTGATGTGGGAAAATCCCGCAAAGCCCACAATGAACAGGCCGAGGAAAGCCGCAAGTCCGAGCTGCGTCAGTCGCGATGCGGAGCCGATATCCGTGCTCAGGGCCAGAGATGTATTGTTGGTCGTCATGTCAAACCTTTCGCCCTCCACCCGAGGGCCATCAAGCGTTTCTCGTGTGTCGGCAGGTCTCCTGGCTCGCGGATCGAGGCGCACCTCCCGGCCTTCCCGAACTCTCGTTCAGTGGCGTCATCGAGAGGCACTCTCCGCTTACAGTTGCGGGGGCAGCCGCGGCTTTGGATGAAACATCCGCACCGCATTCCCTTTTCGTCCCATGTGGGACCGACACCGGGACTATAAGCCCAAACGCGACAACCTCAAGCGGTATCGAACGCTTCTCACAAGTGCGTGGCCGGAATCGCGGCTCTCAGGATATCGCGGCTGCTGAGGTGGAAATTGGCGCTTCGCGCCAGGGCGCGCCTTACAAGCTTCTCTCGTGCGGCGGCTTCAAAGCGCTTGCGCTCGGCAAGGAAGAACGTCTCGCATTGCTGCGGCGTCGGCATGAGGCCGAGCAAGGTACGGAAGGCGAGCCTGTGCACCACGCATATGCCCTCATGCCCTCCGGGCCGGAAGGACAGCGAGTCGATATCGGCTCGCCATTCGATGTCGGAATCCGGCCCTGCCATTTCGCCCTTTTGCTCACGCGCACCCAGCCACCTTGCCCGGTGACGGGGCGCGTGTCGATGGGGCGCTTAGGCGCTCAGCTTGAGCGCGGTCGCGCCGCCGGCGGCTTGCACGGAGAGGCTTCCGGCGGCAATAGCCGCCGCGAGCGCCGATCGGCAATCAGCCCCGTCGAGCCAGCGATGGAGGAAGCCGGCGTTGAAGGCATCCCCAGCCCCGGTCGTATCGACAACTCTCACAGGGGGTGCGGTGAGCGAAATGCATTCATCCCCTGCAGCGAGCGATGCGCCTTCGGCTCCCTTCTTAAGAACAACTACGGGGAAACGATGAGCGAGCAGATCGAGCGCCTCGCACTCGTCCTTCAACCCCGTGATGGCGGCGGCCTCTTCTGCATTCGGCAGAAAGACATCGATGCCGCGACAGGTGTCAAGAAAAGCCGGATCGCGGATCAGCGCATCGTCCCAGCTGGGATCGAGCGAGACGGTCAGCCCCTTCTCCTTCGCCTGCGCGACGACATCGGGCAATTCGTGAAGGGTCGCATACTCGGCGATGTGGAGATGCCGAATTCCGGGCGCGGCAAGCGCATCGCGCAGCGTCGCAGGCCTGCCGTGGCCCGCGCGGCGGGAAAGGAAGGCGCGGTCCTTCGGCTGCACGATGGCGACGGTGAGTTGCGGTCCGGCATCGGCGGCGCGCTCCACGAACCGAAGATCGACGCCGCTCTCGCTCAAAGAAGCCTCAAGTCCCCCAGACAAGGCGTCCGTGCCGAGACGCGTGACTAGGGACACCTTGCGCCCGAGGCTGACGAGATGCGCCGCCGTGATGAAGGCCCCGCCGCCCGGCACGACCACCACGTCGTCCGCGAACATTTCGCGCCCGAGCATCGGCAGGCCGGCAAGACCGGTGAAAACCAGATCGCAATAGGTTCGACCGAGGCACAGCACACTCTGCCGCGCGTCGGTGGTGGGCTTTACATGCGGCATAGGGCGCGTTCGGTCTTCTTGTCGAACAGATGCATCGAGCCCGGCGCGGCGTGAACCGTCACCACATCGCCCGCCTGCGGGATCACCTTGCCCGGCGCGCTCGCGATGATGGCGGTTCCGCCCACATCGAGATGCACCAGCGTCTCGGGGCCGAGAGGCTCGACGACGGAGACGTTACCGGAGAGCGCGAGCGAGTCCGTCCCCGTCGCCCCGCCGACGACGAGATCGTGCGGACGCACGCCCACCAACACTTCATTCCCGCTCGCATCCTTCGCGCCATCGGACGCAACGGCGACCGACGAGCCGAGCCCATCGAGTTCCGCCACACGCCGCCCACCCTTCTCGGCGAGACGTGCCGGCAGAAGGTTCATGGTCGGGCTTCCGATGAAGCGCGCGGTAAAGATATCCTTCGGGCTGTCATAAAGCTCCATCGGCGTGCCGACTTGCAGAATGTGCCCGTCGCGCATCACGACGATACGGTCGGCCATGGTCATCGCCTCCACCTGATCGTGGGTGACGAAGACGATGGTGGTGCCGAGCTTCTGATGAAGCTTCTTGATCTCGAGCCGCATCTGCGTGCGCAATTGCGCATCGAGGTTCGAAAGCGGTTCGTCGAAGAGGAAGGCCACCGGATTGCGCACCATGGCACGGCCGATGGCGACGCGTTGGCGCTGACCGCCGGAGAGTTGCGAAGGCCGCCGGTCGAGAAGGTTTTGAAGACCGAGGATCTTCGCTGTCTCTTCTATGCGCTTCTTCTTGTCGGCCTCCGACAGCTTCGAGGTGTAAAGACCGAAACCGATATTCTGCGCCACCGACATATGTGGGTAGATGGCGTAGTTCTGGAACACCATGGCGATGTTCCGATCCTTCGGCTCCGCTTCGTTCACGACGCGGCCGTCGATGGTCACGGTGCCGCCGGAAATGTCTTCAAGCCCAGCGATCATGCGAAGTGTCGTGGACTTGCCGCAGCCAGACGGGCCGACGAGCACGACGAATTCACCATCCTTCACATGAAGATCGATGCCGTGGACGGCGGTCGTACTGCCGTATCGTTTCACGAGACCGTTGAGAGCGATATTGGCCATCAGGCTTCTCCCAGAAGCGCTTTGAATTTGGTGTTCAGTTCAGCCGCCGCAGCGGATTCGCGCGTGCTTGTGGCGCGTGCCCGATCCGCGATGTCGGCGAGGTGTTTTTGATAGGTCTGCAACGCCGCTCGCAGAGCCTTTGGTGCAGGGCCGCCGAAACGGTCGCGCACCGCCACGAAATGCTCCGGCGAAACGAGTTCGGCGAAGGTCGCTTCGTCAATCGACGTGTTGCGCCCGGTCGCGTGAGTGAACGCCTGGAGGAACGCAGCATAGCCATCCTTGGCGAGATCCCCCTGCACGGCCACGACAGCTTTGGCGACAGCGGCAGCGATTTCATGCGCCTCGCGGAAGGAGAGGCCTTCGCGACGCACGAGGCTGTCGGCGAGTTCCGTCACCGTGATGCAGCTGCGACGAATGTTGTCGCGCACGCGCGTCGGATCGATGCGGATTTCCGCCATGAGCGCGGCGAGAAGATCAAGCACGCGACCGGCTGAGGCGAAGGCCTCATAGCCCATGGATTGCGTCTCGCCCTCGCTATCGTTCATGTCCGTGAACGGTGTGTTGTGCATCACGTCGAGCATAGCGCGGGCGCGCCCGAAGGTCTGCGATGCCAGATGGCGCAGATGTTCGATGGGCACCGGATTGCGCTTCTGCGGCATGATCGAGGAAATCTGCACGAAGGCGTTCGGCACATAGACCTGCCCGACCTCAAAGCTCGTCCAGAATTGCAGATCTTGAATCGGACGCCCGAGATGCAGGAACATCAGTTCGATGGCACCGTAGGTCGACGTGATGTAATCCACCGCCGCGATGCAGCTATAGGAATTCTGCAGCGGCTGTGAGAAGCCGAGCAGCGTCGCCATGCGCTCGCGGTCGATGGGAAAGCCCGACGTGGTGATCGCGGCCGCGCCCATGGGCGAGCGGTCCACGATCTCGCGTGCTTCCACGAGCCGCTCGATGTCGCGCAACAGAACCTCGATCATCGCGCCGAGATAATGGCCGAAGGTCGTGGGTTGCGCGGGCTGGCCGTGGGTGTAAGCGACGATCAGCGTTGCCTCCTCGCGGGTGGCGACCTTGATCAGCGTATCGGCAAGATGCCGCGCCTTTACGAGCAGGGCATCGATGCGCTCTTTCAGCCCCAGCTTGAACAGCGTGTGATCGATATCGTTGCGCGAGCGCGCGGTGTGAAGGCGTCCGGCGACATCAGGGCCGAGCCTACGCTTTAATTCTTTTTCGATGAGGAAGAAGAAGTCCTCCACCTCGCCGGTATAGGTGAGCGCGGGAACGTCAACCTCGGCATCGATCGCTTCGAGCGCGTGAGCAATAGCGCCCGCCTGCTTGCGGTCGAGAATGCCGGTCTCGGTGAGCATCACGAGATGCGCGCGGTCGATGCGGCGAAAGCCGTCCACATGATGCGCCTTCGCTCCGTCGAAGAGCGGGCGCAGAACCGTGTCTTTGTAGACCGGATCGGGGAAAACGCTTTTGTCGTCGCGGCGGGGATCTTGCATATCGGACATGATCAACCCTTAAGACCGGCCAGCATGACACCGCGCACGATGTAGCGCTGGAGGAGCAGGAACACGATCAGCGTCGGGATCGTAGCGAGACTCGCGCCCGTCATGATCATTTCCCACTGGATCGCTTGCTCCACCGCGAAGCTGGAGAGACCCACCGGCAGCGTGTAAAGCTCGCGACTGTTGGTGACGATCAGCGGCCAAAAAAACGCCGTCCAGTTACCGAGGAAGGTGAAGATCGCGAGCGCCGAGAGAGCGGGCGTCACCAGCGGCATCGCCACGCGCCACCAGATGGTGAACTCGTTCAGGCCGTCGACACGCCCGGCTTCCAGAAACTCGTCCGGAACCGTCTCGAAGAACTGCTTCATCAGGAATGTGCCAAAGGCCGTCATCATGCCGGGGAACATGATGCCCCAATAGGTGTCGATCCAGCCGAAGCTGCTCGCCATGAGATACCACGGGAGAACGAGCATTTCTGTGGGGATCATCAAGGTCGAGAGAATGGCGATGAAGACGATGTAGCGGCCCCGGAAATTGAACTTCGCCAGCGTGTAGCCCACGAGCGAGTCGAAGAACACGTTGGAGACCGTCACACAGATCGCCACGATGAGCGAGTTGATGAACCACCGAAGGAAGCGCCCGTCCGAGAGCACGGTGACGTAGTTGTCGAGGGACGGCGTTTCCGGGATGAGGCGCAGGTCGTAGACTTGCGAGGCATCCTTCAGCGACGTCGACAGCATGAAGAGGATCGGCGTCACCATCACGATGCCGCCGAGGAAGAGCAGCGTCCAGGCGACGATACGGCCTGGACGAACGGGGAAGCCCCGCCGCGCGCCATGCACGGGAAGAGGTGCTGTCGTCATGGTCAGCGGTCCTTGAGCACGCGAAGCTGGATGAGGGAAACGACCAGCAGGATCAGGAACAGAACCACCGTCTGCGCGGCGGCGTATCCCATTTCCATGGACTTGAAAGCGGTCTGATAGATCATCAGAACGATGGGTTTCGTCGTGTTGAGCGGACCACCCGGATCGTTGAAGGTCATGTTGTAGACCTGATCAAAAATCCGCAGGAAGCCGATAGAGGAGAAGACGACGAGGAACACGATTGTCGGCTTCAGGAGCGGAATGGTGATCTTCCGCAGGATCGTGAATTCGGACAGGCCGTCGATGCGCGCCGCCTCGTAGTAGGAACTCGGAATGGCGCGCAAACCCGCCATGAAGATGATGACCTGAAAGCCAAGACCGGCCCACACGGCGGGCGCGAGAATCGCGGGCAATGCCTGTGTCACAGAACGCAGGAACGGTTGCTGCGCGATGCCGAACCAGGTCAGGAATCCGTTGATCACGCCGATCGGGATCGGTTGGTAGAACCAGCGCCACACCCAGGCCATGGCGGCGGCGGTCGTCAGGAACGGCAGAAAGTAAAGCGCCCGTATGAAACCGTGCATGAACGTGACGCGGTCGAGATAATACGCGATCGTAAACGAGATCAGCAGGCTCAACGGCGTACCTATCACGAGATAAGCCGCCGTATTGCGGAAGACCTGCCAGAACAGCGGATCGTGCACGAGGCGAATGTAGTTGGTGAGGCCGACGAAACTCGCCGGCCTCAACAGGTTCCAGTCCGTGAAGGACAACCAGAACGCTTCAAGCGTGGGCCAGAAGCGGATGACGCTATAGAAGACGATCGGCACCGCCAGGAAGGACCAGGCCCAGAGCACGCGCTTATGGCGCAAACTCAACCCATCCCATAAGCGATTGGATTTCACAGGCGATGCCGTCAACATCACGTCCTCACTTCGCGACGCGGTCGATGATCGCCTGCTCGGCCTTGGCGGCCTCGGCGAGCGAGTCCTTCGGATCCTGCTTCTGGATCAGAACGCGATTGACCATGTCGATGGCGACCTGACGCTGCGCGGCTTCGTCAACGAACAGCGTGGTGTGTGCGTATTCGAGGCCCTTCAGGAAGGGGCTGTAGATCGGGTTCGCGAGATTTTCCTGCGTCAAAGCAGCCGAACGGCGCGCGGGCAATTCGCCGACCGCCTTCAGCCAGATGTCCATCGCCTCAGGCGAGCTGACATAGGCCAGGAACTTTTTGGAGGCTTCCAGCTTTTCGCCCTGCGCTTTTCTTGTGATGGCGTTGGCGAAGTAGCTCGCATAGTTCGAACGCACGCCGTTCACCGACGGAAGCTCGGTCACGCCCCACTCGAAGGACTTGATGGCGTTGAATGCGCCGAGACGGAACGTTCCGTCGATGGTCATGGCCGCAAGTCCGCCCTTGAACGCGGCCTGCGCCTCATCCATGAAGCCGAGTTGGCCGACCTTCTGCTTGTTCTGCAGGTCGACATAGAACTGCAGCGCCTTCAGGCCCGCCTCGTTGTTGTAGGCGACCTTACGGTCGTTGTCGGTGTAGGGAACACCGCCGTTCTGACGGATGAGAACCTCACGCCACCACTGGTGATCCTGTCCCGCCATGTCCATGGCGAAACCTTCGGAGACGATGTTGCCCGCGCCATCGCGCTTCACCGTCTTTTCGGCGGCGGCAACGAATTCCTCGATGGTCTGCGGCGGCTTGTTCGGGTCGAGGCCAGCAGCCTGGAACGCCTTCTTGTTATAGAACAGGGCGAGCGAACGCACGGCGGTCGGCAGGCCGTAATATTCGCCATCGCGTTTCATGGCCGAAACGATGGGGAAGAATTCCGACTCGATCTTGTCGTGCGGGAACATGTCCTTCGGCAGCGGTTGAACGAGCTTGCCGGAGATGAAACCGTCGAGCCAGCCGTAGAACAGCTGCACCACATCGGGCCCCTGCCCCGCGGCGACCGACGCAGCGACCTTGGTCTGATATTCCGCATACGGGAAGGTCGTGTGCTTCACCGTGATGCCGGGATTGGCCGCCTGGAACTTCTGGATCAGCTGATCCATCGCCTTCACGCGGGAATCGAAGACATATTGCCAATATTCGATCTCGACAGCGCTCGCAGCGTTGGCAGCGAGGACACTGACGCCGAAGGCAAGACCGGCGATTATCTTTTTGAAGCGCATTCGACCCTCCACGTGGCCACCCGAACTTTTCTCCCGGCGTGGCGGTTGTTCCCAATTCCGAGCGTGATAAAGCCCGCTCATTCAAATAGGCTCGCTTGGAAGAATACCTTCTGTCAATAAAATAATTTACTTGAGTTATTCGAAAGCCCTTGTCATCGTCAGCCCCCGGGAACACGAGGCTCAGATGCCGCGTCAAAAAAATTCGCCGTCATCGAAAGTTGCCATCGGCAACAACCCCGAGCGCAGCCGCACACACAACCGGAGGGTTGTTCTGGAGGCAGTGCGGTTGCATGGGCCACTTGGCCGCACCGCCATTGCACGGCTCGCGCATCTGAGCTCTCAGGCCGTCTCCAACATCGTCGGCGAACTTTTGGACGAGGGCCTGCTGCTCGAATGCGGCCGTCTGCGCGCCGGGCGCGGCCTGCCGCCCGTGCAGGTGATGGTCAACCCGGATGGCGGCATGACGATCGGCGTCGAAATCGCCGCCGATCACATCGTCACGGTTCTTGTCGATCTCACGGGGCAGATCCGCATGCATCGCGCCATCCCGCTCGGCAATACCGCGCCGGATCTCATCAAGCAGCGGATCAAGGTCGAGATCGACAGAGCGTGCGAGGCCGTTCCCGGCGCGGGCGACAGGCTGCTCGGCGTCGGCGTGGTGATGCCAGGGCCGTTCGAGATCGAGGGCATGAGTTCGGTGGGTCCCACCACCCTCCCCGGCTGGTCGGGGTTGAACGCGAGCGCGATCCTGAGCGAGGCGACCGGCCGCACGACGCTGGTTGAAAACGACGCGACGGCCGCCGCCGTCGGCGAGCGCCTGCACGGGGTTGCGCGCAACCTCAAGAATTTCTGCCTGCTCTATTTCGGCGTCGGTCTCGGCCTCGGCACCGTCACGGACGGGCGCCCTTTGCGCGGCGCGTTCGGCAACGCGGGCGAGATCGGTCACATCATTGTCGCGCCCGGCGGCAAGCCGTGCCCGTGTGGCAATCGCGGATGTCTCGAACGCTACGCCTCGTGGCACGCGCTCAAGGAGCACCTGAGCGCCAAGGGCATCGTCTGCGACGATCCCTCTGAAATCGAAACTCTGCCTCGCGACGCGCGGCCCTTCGTAAAAGAATGGATCGCGGAAGCGGCAACCTATCTCTCGCCTGTCGTCGGCATGCTCGAAAACCTCTTCGATCCTGAGAGCATCGTGTTCGGCGGCGCTCTGCCGGATGCGATTCTCGACGATCTCATCGCGGCCCTCGAGCCGCTGCCCTTGTCTGTCGCGAGCCGCCGCCAGCGCGCGGTGCCGCGTGTCATGCGCGGAGCGACAGGCCAGCTCACAGCGGCTTTGGGCGCTGCCGCCCTGCCGCTTCTGGAGACCGTCACGCCAAGGCTCGACACCGCGACCGAGCTTGCCGACGAACAAGATCTTTAAAAAAGAAACGCCAAAGGACCCGATGATGCTGCGCGCTCACGAACGTATCGCGAAGGAAATGGCCGATCCGGCTCTCGTTCGCCTTCACCGTAAGCTCGAGCGCCTTTCTTGCGTCATTACCGTGATGAATACCGGCGCGCATCCGGATGACGAAGCGAACGGCATGTTTGCCGCTCTACGGTTCGGCTACGGCATGCGCATCGCCATTGCCTGTTCCACGCGCGGCGAAGGCGGCCAGAACGCCATCGGTCCGGAGCGCGGCGCGGCGCTCGGGATTGTCAGAACGTTCGAAATGGACGCAGCCGCCCGCGTGCTCGACGCGGATGTGATCTGGCTCGGCCACGGCCCCGACGATCCGGTGCATGATTTCGGCTTCTCCAAGAACGGCGACGATACTCTCACCCGTTGGGGTGAAGACCGCATCATCGAACGTCTCGTGCGCGCCTATCGGGAAGAGCGCCCGGATGTGGTGATCCCGACCTTTCTCGACGTGCCGGGCCAGCACGGCCACCATCGCGCCATGACGCGCGCAGCGCATATCGCCGTCGACCGCGCGGCGGATCCGAGCGCCTATCCGCACCATTTCGCGGAAGGGCTCACGCCGTGGCATGTGGCGAAGTTCTATCTACCCGCCTGGTCCGGCGGCGGCGGCACCTATGACGATGAAGTGCCGCCACCGAACACAACGCTGCTCGTCAAGGCTCCGGGCGTCGATAGGGCGACGGGCACGCCTTTCGCACGTATCGGCGAATGGTCGCGCGCGCAGCATTTGACTCAAGGCATGGGGATCTGGCGCGAGAACCCACCGCAATCCTGGCCCCTTCATCGCCTCGACCAGCAGGTGGAAGAGAACGACATGCGCGACGGCCTGCCCGCCACGGTCGGCGCTCTCGCTAAGAGCGAAAACGTCTCATCGGAGGCGGGTGCTCACCTCGTGGCGGCGCAGAAGGCTATTGATGAAGCCATCAATGCCTTCCCTCACCGTTTGCGCATCATCGACGCGGCGCTTCTCGCCGCAGATCAAATCGAGAAGGCGCTTGCAGTCTCTTCTGCTCCCGTGCGCGCTTCGGTCGGCCACCGCCTCGAGCGCAAGCTGCGCGAAATCGATGCGGTAATTCTGGAAGCCACTGGCGTGCAGGCGCGCGCCTGGGTCGAACCGTCTGTGATCGCTCCGGGTGGAACGGGCACACTGCACGTGGCGATCTCTTCGCTGGAACAACACGCTTCCGCGACACCTGTTCTGTCGCCCAAGATCGCGGTATCGGCGCAGGAAGACGCAGCGCGTTTCGTTCTCAACGTCGCAGGCGACGCGCCTTTCACCAATGGCTATCCCCCCTTCTATCGCACGCTCGGCGGCAATGGCGAGGTCGCTGTCGCGATCCGCGCGGAAATCGGCGGTCGTCGGGTTGAAAGCGTCATCGATCTCGAGGAACCGTTGCGCATCGCGCCGGCGCACTCGCTGGTTCTCGACCCCGAAGCGGTCATCATCAACCTCTCGGAAACACCGCGCCCCTTCGCCGTGAAAGCGCGTCTCGATGGAGGGAAGACAAGCGCTGTCACGTTCTCCGCGCGACCCGGCTGGGAGATTGCCAATCAAAGCGATGGTGCACTCATCGCGCCGCCGGAGACATTGGCTCCAGGGTACCATGAACTTGCGCCGACGGTGGATGATCGTCCGGCCTATCGATCTATGGCGATTGCCTATCCACACATCGGACGCACGGCGCGTGTGGACCGTGAGGTTCTGAAAATTCTCGCGCTGGAGGTAAAGCGTTGTCCCGATACGCGGATCGGTTATGTGGGCGGCGGCAATGATCGTGTGGGACTGTGGCTCTCGCGCTTGGGATTCGACGTCACTGATCTGGACGGGGACGCGCTGCAAGGCGGCCTGTCGCGGTTCACGACCATCGTCGTCGGCATCTTCGCTTTCGGCAATCGTCCCGATCTCGCGGCGGCGACGGCGCGCCTGCATCAGTTCGTGGAGGCCGGTGGGCATCTCGTGACGCTCTATCACCGCCCGTCGGACGGCTGGGATCCGGCGAGAACGCCGCCACGCCCAATCACCATCGGCTCGCCGTCCCTGCGCTGGCGCGTGACGGACCCCGACGCCCCGGTGACCATTCTGGGGGCCACCCATCCCCTGCTCACAGGCCCCAACATCATCGGCACGGATGATTGGAACGGTTGGGACAAGGAGCGCGGGCTCTATTTCGCCTCGTCCTGGGACGAGGCTTACAAACCGTTGACTGCCATGAGCGATCACGGTGAAAAGCCACTCGAAGGCGCCTTGATTTCAGGCGAGATCGGACGCGGACGGCACACCCATGTCAGCCTTGTGTTGCATCACCAGCTCGACAAGCTCGTGCCTGGTGCGTTCCGGCTGCTGGCCAATCTGGTGCAGCCCGCTTAGAGCCCGTTTGGAAATAGCTTAACGCCCTTTCAGCACAGTCATTCCGGGGCGCCGTAGGCGAGCCCGGAACCCAGAACCGCCGGCAACTCCGGATGAGACGCAACCCAACGCAGTGCTCGCAGTTCTGAGACGGTTGCGGTTATGGATTCCAGGCTCCGCTACGCGGCCCCGGACTGACAGGGGAGTTGAAATCATACTCCGTCAAACTTGCGAGAACAACGCCTCCACCGCAGCGCCGACAGCGAGCAGATCGCGGTCGCGCCCGCGTTGGCCCACGAGCATGAGGCCGACGGGAAGCGCACCATCGTGTGGGATCGGCAAAGACAGCGCCGGCAGATCGTAGAAATTGAAGACTGCCGGATTGCGCAGGATCAGCGCGTTGGTGCGCACGAAATTGTCTTCGTCGAGAACGTCTGAGATCCTCGGCGCGACAAAGGGAATAGTAGGCAGCGCCAACACATCGAAATCCGCAAGGCGCAGATCCATCACCGGCAAAAGGTGCGTGCGCTCCCGCAGCATGCCCACATAGCCCGGCGCATCGAGTTCGCGCCCGCGCGCGAGCCGCTTGCGGACCATGGGATCGAAATCCTTCGCCCTCGTGTCGAGCGTATCCTTGTGAACATGGCTCGCCTCAACGGCGGCAAAGCTGACCGGCGATTGCACGCGGGTAGATTGCCGCAGGAGGTCGTCCAGAGGCTCGTCGCTGACGCGAGCACCTGCAGTCGACAGGCGTGACATGGCGTTCTCGAAGGCGGAAGCGACGACGTCTTCCGTTTCCGCAAAAAGCATTCCGCGTGGAATGCCGACCCGCAGACCCGCGACCGCCCGCTGAGCGAGCGCATCGTTCACCTCACCGGCCAGGATCGCATCCGTCGCAGCAACCACAGCGACATTGGGTGCGAGCGGCCCCAAAGTGTCGAGGGAGTAGGACAGAGCAAATGCCCCCTCCCGCGACACGCGATTTTGAGTGGGCTTCAACCCTACAAGCCCGTTGAGCGCTGCCGGAATGCGGATGGAGCCGCCCGTGTCGGAACCGATGGCGATCTCCGCCATGCCACTCGCCACCGAGACGCCTGCGCCGGAGGACGATCCGCCTGGAATCCGGCTTCTGTCATGCGCGTTTCCCGGCGTGCCGTAATGCGGGTTCAGGCCGATGCCGGAGAAGGCGTATTCGGTCATGTTGGTCTTGCCGATGATGACAGCGCCCGCCGCGCGCAGGCGGCGCACCACATCGGCATCCACCTTCGCGGGCGGCCCATCGCGACTAATGATGGAGCCTGCGGTCGTGGTCTCGCCCGCCACGTCGAGCAGATCCTTGATCGAGACGATAGCGCCATCGAGCGCGCTCAAGGGCGTGCCAACCCGTGCACGATGGTCTGCAGCCTCAGCAGCGCGGCGCGCCTCGTCCCTGTAGACTTTGGTGAAAACGATTTTGCCCTGCCCTGTCTCGTCGTCGACGCGGACAAGGGCTTCTTCAAGGCGTTGGCTGGCCGTCGTTGTCATGGCGAATCGTCCGGGTCGATTAGGGACCGGGAGGTTAGCGCATAACGGTGTTTACTCGTAGAGTGGAACTGAGGCATGTGGCGACGTATTTGTTCGCGCCTTTCCAACCAAGGTTCGCATCGACTTCTTCTGCCAAGCCTCGCCGGGTCCTGAAGTGCTCCTAACGAGCCAGTTGGCGAACCAGATTGGCGGCCGAAGGATCGTTAGGTTCCAAAGCTCGAAGTTCATCCGCGTAGCGTTTCGCCGCCTCGATGGCCCCGGCGTCGCGTTCGAACGTCGCCATCGCGTAGAGACTTTCCCGGTGATAGCGATGCGCTTGCAAAACGCTCTGCAATACTTGCATCGCCTCGCTTCGCTGGCCATTGCTCGCGAGAGCAACCGCGTAGACGTAGCCGTTGCGAGGATCGGTTGAGCCGAGATCCGCCGCACGCTTCAGCTCCAGCAGGGCCTCCTGACCCCGCTTCATGCGCACGAGCCAGAGGCCGAGGGCATGATGTGCGGCCGCCACATCGGGTTGGCGCGCCACCATGTTTTGCAATACCGGTCCGCCGGAGAGGTCGCGGCCACTCGCCCGATAAAGATCCGCCAGCGTCACCGCAGCCGGCACGAAGTTGGCGTCGATATCGAGCGCCTTCTTCAACTCGGTTTCTGCTTCAGCTCCTCGACCGAGGGTCATGAAGAGAAGGCCGAGATTATGATGGGATTCGGGCCGCTCGGCATTGCTCTGCTGTGAAGCGATATACTCGGCGATGCCGCGCTCACGCTTTCGTCTTGCCTCATCCCCCAATTGCCCGGGATCGAGCGCGGCGAGCAACCGCGCGGCTTCGAGACGAACGTCGCGGACGGAATCGTCGAGCAGAGGTAACAGATCCGAAAGAGCGTCCGGTGGCGCGTTCCTGTAGACTCCGGCAGCGGCACGGCGGATGAGAGGATCGGAATCCCGAAGCAAGGATCGCAGTTTCTCGACCGTCTCGCGGTTCTGCGCGCGGTCGAACCGGGTGAGCGCGCTTGCGCGCGCAATCGCGGGCTGCGCGCGGTCGTTCGCCAACGCCATCAAACGTTCGCGCGCGCCGGGAGCACCTTCAGTGCCTGCCGCCAAAATCTCAGCATAATTCTGAAAAGGCGCATGAGGCGTCGGAAACCAGTTCCTGATCTGGTCGGCGGCCCATTGCGGCGTCTTCTCCGAATGACAATTGTTGCACGCATTCGGCGTACCAAACGCCGCGCTCAGATCGGGGCGCGGAATGCGTAGACTGTGATCGCGGCGCGGGTCGACGACCATGTAAGTGCGCGCAGGCATATGACAGGAAACGCATTCGGCTCCAGTCGAGCTCGGTTCGTGATGGTGATGGCTTACCGCCTCGAACTTCTCGGCGCTGTGACATTGAAGACAGACACCGTTTCCAGCGGCTCTGAGTTTCAAGCTGTGCGGCTCATGGCAGTCGCTGCAAGTCACGCCAGCATGGAACATCCTGCTCTGCAGAAAAGAGCCGTACTCGTAGACTTCATCGCGGATCTGTCCATCCGGAAAATAGAGCCCCTGATCGAGCGAGGATACCCGTTGACCATTCCCGACAGGAGCTCCGGGATTGATGTTGCTCCAGATCGGTCCACGTCGCGAATGGCAAAAAGCACAGGTCTCGATCTCGCGCGTGCTCGTGCGCGGGTGGCTACGCGTACTGTTCCCCGTTGTGGAATCGAGCGCCCATGTCGCATCGCGACGCTCGTCGAGTACGTTCATGAGGCCCTTGTCTTTGATACTCTCCCATCCCGCCTGCCGCCGACTCCACGTGAGGTGCCGAGAGCCCGGTCCGTGACAGCTCTCGCAGGAGACGTTGATGTCGGAGAACGTCGTGGCATAGCTGTTGGTTTTGAGATCGTAGTTGCGGCGCAGATTGGTCGAATGACAATCCGCGCACATGTAATTCCAATTGTGCTGCAGCCCGGTCCAATGGAGCGGATCGCCCGCGCGAATGGTCTCGTCGGGGTAGAGATGAAACCAACGCTGTCCACCTTTTTCCTTCGGTCGTGCATCCCATGCAATCGAGAGGGCTTGCAGGCGACCGCCCGGTAATTCGACGAGATATTGCTGGAGCGGCGTCACCCCAAAAGTGAACTTCACGTCATAATCGTGCAGTGCGCCATCCGGGCCGTCAGTGCGAACCATGAACTTGTCGTCACGACGAAAGAAGGTGCTGATGACATCGCCATAGACGAATTTGGCATCGCGAAAATCGCCCAGCACGTTGGCCTCGGTTGCGTGTTGCATGGCGAGGGCATGGTGAGACGTCTTCCACGCCGTTGTCTCCACTTGGTGACAACCGGCGCAGGCCTCGCCGCCAACGTAGGTGGCGCCCGGAGCCGCGATGGGCAACGATGCCGCAGCAACCTGCGTTGGAGGCAACAGAGGCTCAGCAGGAGCGTTTGGGGGTAGGAGGAAAACATAACCACCAACGGTCATCGCCACCGCCGCAATGGCCAACGCGGCGGCGAGCAGCCACTTCTTGCGGGATGCCGCAGGAGATGTCTCATCTTCCGTGCGAGCAGGCGTACGCACGTTGCTCTTGGGCCTATCCACTTTGGAAGAAGTCCGTCTGCCGCCTCTTCGCGTCACGCCAGCTCTCTCTTCTTCATTTCGTCGGGGCACTTCTGGACCACGAAAGATGCAGTGGGCGAGAATGGGGGATACGGGGGGCACCACCTCATTCAGGCAAGTGGAGCATCTGCAGGTCCGATCAAGTATCTTCCCATCAAAGTGCTCGCTAAAGGCGAGCCCTCTTCAGCGGCCCATGACTTCAAACGGCCTGGATGTCATTCAGGGCTCTGCAGGGCTTAAAACGACCTGAACTGTTCCAAATCCAGTTTGAGATATGGCGAGAGAGAAAACCGCTGGATTTGTAAATCTTTGAGTGTGCGGCGCAATTAGTGCGGCTCTGACTTAGAATCCCGGAGATTGGGTAGTTGGCTGGGGCGCCAGGATTCGAACCTGGGAATGGCGGTACCAAAAACCGCTGCCTTACCGCTTGGCGACGCCCCAATGCGCTTCGCGAAACGCGGTCTACATAGTCGGCATAGAGGCTGCTGGCAACCTCGTTTGTCGAAGTTCGCGGGAGATGATTTTTTCGTCACCTTTACGCTTGCAGGACACCCATCCCGTCGCTATAACGCGGCCTCCCGATGATTTCGGTGTCGGAGTGTAGCGCAGTCTGGTAGCGCACTACGTTCGGGACGTAGGGGTCGCAGGTTCAAATCCTGCCACTCCGACCAATCAACCTAAGGGTTTGAGCGGTCAGGCCGAAATCAATTACCCAAGATTATGACAACTTGGGGTATGGCATTTCCTTCACGCTCATTAAAAAGCTTTTGCTTGCGGCGCCTTGTAGGCGCGGCAAATCCCTAACTATCTTCGACACCACGCACATTCCCAAACGGAACGCATCTTGCGGGATAGAAATCCTATGATTTAATCAGTTTTCAATCTTGGCACCCTTCCAAAATTTGGCTCTCGGGCGTAGCATTCGGACCTTGGGCGTGGAGAGCAAACTGACCGATTAAGTTCGCCTCATGAATTATCGCGAACGGATCGGCGGGGAGGACGTGATATGACGGATGAAGAAGTTGAGATCGTGGCGGAAGAGCTTGCCAAGATCGGCGGGACGTCTTGGTATCCTGGCCGTGAGAGCAGCAGCATCCTTCGCGTGATCTCAGACCGGTATCGTGACAGGGCGCGGGCCGCGATTGCCGCTCTCGACCGGTATCGGGTCCGGCAAGGCACTTCCACTTCCGACATGAGCAACGCCACTGCGGTCAAGCAGGAAGAGCCGAAGCCGATTTCTTCGCCTGCCAAGGAGGGAATCACGGTGGGTGATACGGTTGTCTATCGACCGCCGTCTGATCGCCGGGCCTATTCCTGCACCGTCGAGGCAACAAGGGATGGAGAAGCCTATCTCGTCCTCAATCGTCGTGAGGGCGTGGGTTGGGTTCCGATTCCCGAACTTCTCCAGGTCGCCTCCGAGCAGGAGGCCGCAGCACGAGATGTCAGCGGCGAACGAGAACAGACTTCCAAGGCTTGAGCGGAGAGCCGCGAGAAACGTCCCAGGTCCTGAAAGCCATAAAAAAGCCGCCCAAAGGCGGCTTTTCTCATTTTGGAATTGCGTCGTCGTTATCGCGCGTTGCGCCGTGCAACGGCCCAACCGGTCTGCATCAGTGCGATCGCGAGCGCTGTCTTGAGAACGGTTGCAGCGGCGAATGGGGCTGCGCCGAAAGCCCATGCCTTGAGGAAGGGCATCCACATGGACATCCAGCCGAGGCCGAAGGCGAAAATGACCGCATGGCCGATGGTCATCATGACGATGACGCGGGCAAGCGAGCGATCCCAGCCCTTCTCGGCCATGAAACCCATGACCAGAGCCGAAGCCAGGAAGCCCATCAGGAAGCCGCCAGTCGGGCCGGCGAAGTAGCCGATGCCGGCCGCCATCGGCGGGGTGTTGGCGAAAACCGGCAGGCCCATGGCGCCTTGGGCGAGATAGAGGGCGACGGTCGCCGCGCCGAGGCGCAAGCCGTAGGTCGCCCCAATGACGAGGACGACGAACGTCTGCATCGTCATGGGAACCGGGTGGAAGGGGATCTGGACCTTCGCGGACAAGGTCAGAAGAGCCGAGCCGACGACCATCAGAACGACGGCGCGCAGAGCGGCGAAGCGGACATCATCCTTGGCGGGCCAGAACTGGCCGGCAAGGGTCGGCGAAGGCAGCGAAGATGCGCCAATGGACATTTCAGTCTCCAGAACTTACGCCGCTTCGACGGCGGCTCACAAAGCCTTATAGGAGGGTCGGACGGACGCCTCAAGATGACGGCGCCTTATGTCCAGTCCTAAAGCGGGATGCCTCGATGTCCGACGATCTTGTTTTCGATACCGGCTTTTCGACGCCAGCGGATGAATGCGTGCGCCTCAGCCCGCTGGTGCGCCGGATCGTGGCGAACAATCCGGGGCCGATCACATTCACCGGCACCTGCAGCTACATCGTGGGGCAAGGCCGCGTGGCGATCATCGATCCCGGCCCCGATCTCGCCGGTCACGTGGAAGCCCTGCTGAAGGCTGTGCGCGGTGAAACGGTCACGCATATTCTGGTTTCGCACACCCACAGAGATCATTCGCCCGCCGCCCGTGCGTTGAAGGAAGCGACCGGCGCGCTTCTCGTCGGCTGCGGCGTTCACCGCAGCGCACGACCCTTGGGCCTCGGCGAGGCCAATATGCTCGAAGCGAGTTCGGACAAGAATTATGCGCCCGAGCAAGAACTCTTCGAAGGCGATACCGTCGAGGGGCCGGGATGGCGGCTCTCCGCGGTCGCAACTCCAGGGCACATGGCCAATCATTTAGCCTTCGCCCTGCCCGAGGAGCGGACGTTGTTCTCGGCGGACCACGTCATGGCCTGGTCCACCTCGGTCGTCGCGCCCCCCGACGGGGCGATGAGCGATTACATGGCCTCCCTCGAAAAATTGCGCACGCGCGATGACGACATCTATTGGCCGGGACATGGCGGCCCGGTGCGCGACCCGCAGCGTTTCGTGCGAGCCCTGAGCCATCACCGCCGCCAGAGGGAGGCGTCGATCCTCAACCGCCTCAATGCTGGCGACCGCACGATTGCAGCCATCGTCGCGGCCATTTATCAGGGCCTGAAGCCGGCTTTGATCGGCGCGGCGAGCCTGTCGGTTTTCGCGCATCTGGAGGATCTCGTGACGCGAGGGATCGTCCGCACCGACGGCGAACCCACGCTCTCGAGCGAATATCGGCTCGCTTGAGCCGGCATCGTCATTTGGCGGCAATCGCGAGATCTGAAACCTGGTCCAGAAAAACACGAATGCGTTGGGCGTTCGTGCCGAAATCCCATTTCCCGAGGCGGGATGCTGACCGGATGTCGATTCTCGCACCATCTGCGCGCGGGCGTACCCGCACGGTCACATCCTCAGGCAATCTGAGAAGAAAAGTTCTATCGACGGCGTCGAGGTGCCCGATCCCGAGCCGCCCCGCAGGCGGGCGCGTCTCGATGACCTGCCAACCGAGATTGGCAACCGCCTTCTGCACCAGCGCGAAGGCTTCAGCAGGCCCCATATCAAGCGAAAGCGGAGCGACTTCCCGATAGGCCGCGCGCTGGGCCTCGCGTGATTGAGGCAATGGTTCGAGGGGAACCCATCCGTGCCGCGCGGCGAGGACCGCCTGAGAGCGCGAGAAGCCCGGAGGGGAGTCGATGTCTGTACTCACGTCGTTGATCGGTGGAAGGCTCATTCCCTTCACCGCGAACCAGGCGGGGTAGGCGAGCAAAGCCAAGGCAAGGAGGATGCCGCGAATTGCGCTGTCTAGGCCGCGCCTGCCCTCTTGCCAGATTCGGACGAAGGCCACGAACGAGAGAAAAATCGCCAGAAGCGCGAAGCACAACCCGGCTCCGAGCGCGATAAATCCCGCATGCTCGTCGATGAAATCAAATCGAATAAACAATGTCGCCAGGATAGCAACGGCAATGGCGAGCCACGCAACCATGGGCGACCATTTCGCGGGACGGGAAACAGGTTCCTCGATGATGAGATGACGCATGACGCTCAAAACCTAGAGCATTTTCCGCGAAAGTGGATTCATGCCGCGAAAAACACGTTAAATCAAAACGATAACAGGGCGCGCGGTCTGAAAATCATGAATGCGGGCAACTTGTCGCTAGGTGCCTCTCAGCACATCGCCATTCCATATTTTGCCTCTTAATCGTTCTGATATAAACTGTTTCGCGTTTACGAGGACGTCTCGCATTGAATTCACTTGCTCCCTCGGATCAGCACGCCGATCCGCTGCGTATCTGGTTCCGCTTCGTGCGCCTGCACCGGCGGGCGCTGAACACCGTCTCCATACGGCTCAGGGAGATCGGTCTTTCGATTCCCCAGTTCGATCTTCTTTCTACGCTCACGGAGCAGGAAGGGCTGAGCCAGCAGGATCTCGCAGAACGCCTCTATGTCACGAAGGGTAATGTTTCCGGCCTGCTCGACAGGATGGTGGAAGCGGGCCTCGTGGAACGCCGCTCAATCCCCGGCGATCGTCGCTCCAACGCGCTCTTTCTGACCACCAAGGGGCGGCAATTGGCTGAACGGGGCATTGCCGCACAACACGCCTATGTGGCCGAAACGCTTGGGACGCTCGGAGATCGGGATCTCGTCGAGCTGGAGCGTATCGTGCTCGCCTGGCGAGAGAAGGCGCGCAATCTTGAAGAGCAAATCGCTAAAACAAAAGACTAGGCCGATGTTCGACAGGGGCACCTTCGCAAGATCTTTTTGAGCCCCTTGTCGGGTATTCGACATCACCAATGAAAACGAAATTGAGTCGGCAGACGCGAAATGTTCTCGCGATGAGTGCGTAGGAGAGCGCTGTCACGATGCCGTGACGTTAATCTGCGGTTAAGCATCCACAAGACAAAAACCAGTCAAGCCAGCGAATGATCATGGTCTTGCCTCTAAGTCGTCACGACCATCCCGATCATGAAGGCACGTTGTTCTGAAGAACAGCTTCGTTAAAACCTTAGGGATGAATAACCATGATTTCGAAGAGGGCAAAGCCTAACCAATCCGAGCTTTCGAAGGCAGCGCACTGTTCCGGCGAGCAGGAAAACGCCTTCAAGCCTGTCGCTCTCCCGGCCGTGGTTGCAGCGATGCAGGCGAACCGCGCTCCCGTAAGTCGTACCAAACGAAAAGAGCTTCCTGCGATCTTGCGACAGGAAGCTCTCACCGATTGACAATCCGATCAGGGCGCCTTCGCGGCGCCCTTTTTATTTTATCGGACGATGACCTTCGCGTTGGCGCCGACCCGGTTGTAGAGATCGACTACGTCGATGTTCTTCATACGGATGCAGCCTGACGAAACGGCAAGCCCGATTTTTTCCGGCTCGTTGGTGCCGTGGATGCGATACAGCGTGTCCCGATTGTCGCCGTCATAAAGATAGAGCGCACGCGCGCCGAGGGGGTTTTCCGGCCCGCCCTTGGTGAAGCGCACATGTGGCCAGCGGGCCTTCATTTCAGGAGGCGGGTTCCAATCCGGCCATTCCGCCTTGCGGGCAACGCGCGCGATGCCCGTCCAGCCATAGGCCTCGTCGCCGACAGCAACGCCATAACGGATGACCTTCTTGCCGGGCAGAACGTAGTAGAGAAACCGCTCTTTCGTATCGACGACGACCGTGCCAGGCTCTTCGCCCGTCGTGTCATCCATCAGGTAACGCCCATAACGCAAATCTTCCTGCGCCTTCGGCACGAGCGCCATGAACTCCGCGTCGCGAGCCGACAATTCGGGTTCGGGAACCCCTTTGAAAGTGCACCCGGCAATAGTGACCGACGCTGCCAGGAGAAGAGATAGGCCCGAGAACCGCATGAGACAAAGCCTTGCTTCGCTGCAAAAAGAGCAGCACTGTTTCAAATACAAAGGGCGTGAATGACCCAATCGCAACGAGGCGCCGAATCAAGCTCAACTTGCCACGATTTGTCCCTGAAGAGTGTTGCACAGCAACAACATGGGCGGCCACACAAGTCTGGCAACACTATAATGTTCTCTATCGAGGCGCGCCATGACCACTCTTTATCTCAGCCACCCCGCTGCTCTGGACCATCAAACGCCGCTCGGTCACCCCGAACGCGCGGATCGGATTCGCGCGATCGAGGCCGCTCTGGAGCAGGAGCGTTTCGCCGCGCTCGTTCGCGAGGCAGCTCCCATGGCAGAACTCGAGAACATCACGCTCGTTCATCCGGAACACTACGTCCTGACGATTCGCGATACCTGTCCTCGCGAGGGCCTTGTGCGTATCGACGAGGACACCGTCATGTCTCCCGGCACATATGAAGCGGCGTTGCGAGGTGCCGGAGGAGCCGTCCGAGCGGTCGACGAGGTCATGACGGGGCAGGTGACGAATGCTTTCGTCGCCATGCGCCCTCCGGGCCATCACGCCGAACGTACGCGCGCCATGGGTTTCTGCTTCTTCAACAATGCTGCCATCGCAGCACGCCACGCGCAGCACCACCACGGCGCGAAGCGAGTCGCGATTCTCGATTGGGACGTCCATCACGGCAACGGAACGCAGGACATTTTCTGGAGCGACGCGAGCGTTTTGTATTGCTCGACGCATGAGGCCCCACTTTACCCCGGCACGGGCGCAGCGGATGAGGAAGGCCAATACGGCAACATCGTCAACGCGCCACTTCACTCAGGCGACGGCAGTCAGGCTTTTCGAGACGCGCTGGAGGACAAAATTCTACCGCGCATCGATGCTTTCAAACCCGACCTCATTGTCATTTCAGCAGGGTTCGATGCCCATTGGCGTGATCCATTGGCGAGCCTGCAACTGACCGAAGCCGACTTCGCCTGGGCGACCAGGAAACTGATGGAACTCGCTGCGATTCATTGTGGGGATCGGATCGTCTCGGTGCTCGAAGGCGGGTACGATCTTGAAGGCCTGGCGAAGTCTGCGGCGGCTCATGTAGACGCCCTTCTCGGGCACTAGAACTTGGATCGTGCCTCTTTGAAGCACGATCAAGTTCTAAATCCCTATTGCCGCATGATCCGAGCGAACAACCGGTTTCCCCTTGTTCTGATCGCGCTCTAGGCCCTTAGAGCTCTACAGCCGGGGTATGCGGACGGAATGTCCGATTGCTGAGGGTCGACAGTTGACGCAGCAGCTCTCCGAGCGCGAAGGCCCGTGTCGCGGAAATCGCGGCGAGAATGAACAAAGCCATCTCGGCAGACCCCTTGCTGGCGACTACCGCCGCGAGAGCGCTTACTAGAAGCGCAATGCCGTGGATCAAAACAAGGCGCTTCTGCTGCGGATACATGGCGCAGGAATCGTTCAGCGGAGCGCCTAGCGCCACGAAAAGCTGGAACGCTGCCACCACGGGCACGACCTTCGGCAGATCCGCGAGTTCGGTCATATCGAGCCACGGATCGACCGCCACGATCAAGCTCGCGACCACCGCGTAGGCCAGTCCGATGAGAGCGATCAGCGCAACCATCATATGGCGACCGAATACAGCCCCTGCTTTTTCTGCGGACGGACGCAGACGATGGAGGAAAATGGGCGTCGATGCCGCCGTGATGATCTGCGTCGGCACGTCGAAGATGCGATAGCCAAACGCCACCAGACCGGCCAGCGCAGCATCTCCCGCAAGCGGCGTGATCATGAGAGGCGACATGACGAAGGCGAGTGAAAGGAACGCGCCCGGGAGATTGTAGAGCGGGAGCCCTTTCCATCGTGCGGCGGTCGCACCGAGATCGGTCATAGACCAGCCGCGGCGCAAGACGCCGAAATGTCGCCTGTTGCGCCAAAGGAGATACACCACGCCGCTGGCATGACCCACTATGTCGGCCAGCGCGAAACAAATTGCGTCGTCGTTCAGCGGAGAGACTACGAAAAGAACGAGCGCCACCGGCTGAAAAATCGATTGAACGAGGGAGGCACGTCCGATTGCCTTGAAGTCCCCTTCCCGTGTGGTCACAGCGAACGCCAGCCGCAAGAGAGCGCGCGCCAGGATCGCCACGGGGAGGAAGAGGATCAGCTGCATTCTCATGAGACCGATCTCGCCGGCCCCGATCGCCAGAACCGCTGCGAGGATCCATAGTACACCGCCAACAACGATGCAGAGCCTGAGAGCCTTGGTCGCTTCCTCATCGGTCGCCGCGGCAACGATGGCGGTATCGAAGCGCAGAAAGATGGCGATCCAGATCAGGGTCGCGACGGATTGATAGACCCCGAATTCCGCGAAAGCCTCGATGCTGACGAACCAGGCCGCTACGATCAGCGTGACGACAGACATCGCCCTGGCGCCGAAGAGGCGGAAGGCGAGACGCGCCGCGTCGCGACCGGGCTCGCCCGTGATAAGGCCTTCCGCCATATGACGCGCGGTCGCGACCAGACTCAGGATTCTGGATCCGCCGTCAGAAGTCTTATTCGCCGATTTCGTCGATG
Organism: Microvirga sp. 2MCAF38; assembly: GCF_052115485.1. Lineage (NCBI taxonomy): Bacteria > Pseudomonadati > Pseudomonadota > Alphaproteobacteria > Hyphomicrobiales > Methylobacteriaceae > Microvirga > Microvirga sp. 2MCAF38. Next base: position 530,126 of record NZ_JBFRGU010000001.1, read on the forward strand.
GAGCGGTTCCCATGGGGGCTGACCCTACAGCCTGGCCACGGTCCGTTTCCGAAGGATTATGGTTCAATGAGGCGACTATTTCGTATTGAGATTCGTTAAAGCCGCTATCGCGAGGCTTAGCATTCCAGGGGCTCCTCGTCGACGAGCGAAATTCCAAAACCGCTCAGACCGACGTAAGACCGTGAAGATGTGGCGAGATTACGGATGGAGACCACTCCGAGATCCCGCAAAATCTGCGCACCGACTCCGATTTCCCGCCATTGGTTCATACGCGTGTTCTCGGAAGCCGTCGTCTCGGAATCGTTGAAATGGGTCGTCGGAACACCGGCCGTGCCATCGCGCAGATAGACGAGGACGCCCCGTCCCTCCTTGGCGAAGCGTTGCATGGCGGCTGTGATTGTCTTGCCGCCTTCGAAAATATCCGCAACGACATTGGCCCGGTGCAGCCGCGCCAGAATGCCGGCGCCATCTCCGATGCGGCCATGGACCAGCGCCACATGCTGGACAGCGTCGAAAGGCGTCGAATAGGCATAACCCGTAAACTCGCCCCATTCGGTGGCGACCGGGAAAGTCGCAATCCGCTCAACGAGCTTTTCGCGGGCCTGGCGGTAAGCGATCAGGTCTGCGACCGAGAGTCGCTTGAGATCGTGCTTCTGGGCGAAGGTCGTGATCTGCTCGCCCTTCATCACGGTGCCGTCGTCGTTGGCGAGCTCGCAGATGACGCCGACCGGCGGCAGGTTGGCGAGCTTGCAGAGATCGACGGCGGCCTCGGTATGGCCTGAGCGCATCAGAACGCCGCCGTCCTTGGCGATGAGCGGGAAGACATGGCCCGGGCGCACGAAATCGGCCGCGCCCATGTTGTGGTTGGCGAGCGCACGAACCGTGTTGGTGCGCTGCTCCGCCGAGATGCCGGTCGTGAGTCCATGACGTACATCCACGGTGACCGTGAAAGCGGTTCCCAGCGGAGCATCGTTCGCGGGCACCATCGGATCGAGCCGCAGGCGCTTGGCCTCGGCGACAGTGAGCGGTGCACAGACGATGCCGCAGGTATTGCGGATGATGAAAGCCATTTTTTCGGGCGTGCAGAGCGACGCGGCGACGATGAGATCGCCTTCGTTCTCACGGTCGTCGTCATCCGTCACGATGACGATCTCGCCCTTGGCGAATGCCTCGATGGCTTCGGTGACGTTGTGACTCATCGTATCCTCCCCCCGAATATCGGGGTGCGGCATGGCTTCCTGAAGCGGGAAAAGCAGCCCGCAACCGATGCAAGCCGACGCGGCTATAGCATCTCAGCTAGGGTGAGGGAAAGCTCTTCTCAAAGGGCCAGACCGGCCCGTTCCCAACCTGTCCGCGGTGTCGCAAGAGGTGGTCGGCAAGGACGCAAGCGACCATCGCCTCGCCCACCGGAACGGCCCTGATCCCCACGCACGGATCATGACGGCCCTTGGTCGACACATCCGCTGGCTCGCCATGGCGGGTCACACTTGCGCGCGGGGTCAAAATCGACGAGGTCGGCTTGACCGCGAAACGACACACGACCGGCTGCCCGGTGGAAATGCCGCCCAGGACGCCCCCGGCATGATTGGACCGGAAGACAGGCGCGCGCTCGTTGCCGGGACGCATTTCATCGGCGTTTTCCTCGCCGCGCAGGCTGGCCGCTCCGAAACCGTCACCGATCTCGACACCCTTGACGGCATTGATGGACATCAGTGCCGCCGCCAGATCCGCATCGAGCTTGCCGTAGATCGGCGCGCCGAGACCTGCCGGCACACCTTCCGCGACGACTTCAAGCACGGCGCCGATCGACGAGCCCTCCTTGCGGAGTTCGTCGAGATAGCTCTCATAGAAAGCCGCCGCTTCCGAATCCGGGCAGAAAAACGCGTTCTTCGAGACCTCGTCCCAGTCCCACAGATTCCGGTTGATCGGGTGTGGTCCCATCTGCACGAGAGCGCCTCGTATGGTGATGCCGCCGATCACTTTTCTGGCAACGGCCCCGGCCGCTACCCGCGCTGCCGTCTCCCGTGCCGAAGAACGGCCGCCGCCGCGATAATCCCGAATGCCGTATTTCGCGTCATAAGTGAAATCGGCATGTCCGGGACGGTAGGAGTCCTTGATTTCGGAATAATCCTTCGAACGCTGATCGACGTTCTCGATCATCAACGCGATGGGCGTGCCCGTCGTGACCTGCCGCCCCGTTCGCTCGTCCATGAACACGCCGGAGAGGATCTTGACCTCGTCCGGCTCGCGTCGCTGCGTCGTAAAGCGCGACTGGCCCGGACGTCGGCGATCGAGCTCAGCCTGAATTTCCGACGCTTCCAGCGGGATCAGAGGCGGACAGCCGTCGATGACGCAGCCGAGGGCTGGGCCATGGCTTTCGCCGAAGGTGGTGACGCGGAAAAGATGACCGAAGGTATTGTGGGACATGGCGCTACACGGATGTTCAGGGCGTCTTAGAACCAAAGCGCCCAAGTGTCACGCACGCCGTACGTCCGGGTCACCATCTTCCCGGGGGCACTTCGCCTCCGCTCGAGTGTGAAGCGGAGGCCTCCGACGCCGCTATTCGACGCGAATTCGATAAGTATAGGTCCAGATCGTCTCGGGGCCGGTATCGGTCGACTGCCAGGGTACGTCAAAGACGACCTCGTCATTTCCTTTGAACCCCTTCTTCGGCGTGTAGACGTAAGCCAGCCCGCGAACCTTTGTCCCCGGACAACGGGAGTCTTTGCCGAGCGCTTCTTCGTGGGGAACGATCCGGATGCTCCCGTTGCCAGGCGCCTGGCGAACCTTCACGTCGGGAATTTGCGACGGATAGCAGGTATCGACCTCGTACCCCAGAAACCCGCCGATGACGGAAATCGTATTCGCCTTGACCGTCCGATCGACCGTTTCGGCGAATGCCGAACCGGCCAAGAGGGTCAGCCCTGTCAAAACGACAGCAACGCGACGCATAGTAAGCTCCAGATTTGCAAGACTGTTGCAACTCTAGAGCATATTTTCCCATGAAACACAATGCTGAAGCGTGGCGACGTCACGCCCAATAGTGCTTGCGGCCCTCGATCACGAGCACCTTGCCCTGCCAGATGTCCATGTTGACCGCATGGCGTCTGTTGACACCACAAGCGACAGTGAGGAAGGCCCGCGCGACACCGCCGTGGCCGACCATCACCGTTTCGCGGGTGATGCCGTCGAGGATCGGAGCAACGCGCTCGGTCAGCATGGCGTAACTCTCGCCGCCGCCGGGAGGCGCGAAACCCCATTTGTCCCGTTCACGCGCCGCCGCTCCCTGCTGAGTCAGAGCGCGCACTTCCTTCCACGTGAGACCTTCCCACGCGCCGAAGGTGAGTTCAACGAGCCTGTCGTCCAGCCGATAGGCGGTCGGGTGCAACCCCAACGCCTCACGCATGATCTCCATGGTCTCGCGGGTGCGCAGCATGGGGCTCGACACGTAGTCGAGATCTTCCGGATGCGGCGTCAACGCCTGCAGGCGACGCCCGGCCTCTTCCGCCTGGACACGACCGAAATCGTTGAGCGGAATATCTTTCTGCCCCTGGAGCCGCCCTTCGAGATTCCAGTCCGTCTCACCGTGGCGGACAAAATAGATTGTCGGCCGAAGGCTGCTCACGCCCCTTCTTTGTCCAGGGACATATCCGGAGCCTCGGGGTTCTTCATGCCGACCACATGGTAGCCCGCATCCACATGGAGAATTTCGCCGGTCACGCCGCTCGACATGTCGGAGACGAGATATGCGGCCGTCTCACCGACCTCCTCGATAGTGACGGTACGGCGCAGGGGCGAGTTGTATTCGTTCCATTTCAGGATATAGCGGAAATCGCCAATGCCGGAGGCCGCCAGCGTCTTGATGGGGCCTGCCGAGATGGCGTTGACGCGGATTTTCTGCGGGCCGAGATCCGCCGCCATGTAGCGTACGGACGCTTCGAGAGCCGCCTTCGCAACGCCCATGACGTTGTAGTGCGGCATCCACTTCTCGGCGCCGTAATAGGTCAGCGTGAGAAGCGAACCGCCATTCGTCATCAGCTTTTCCGCGCGCTGCGCGATGGCCGTGAAGGAATAGCAGGAGATGTTGAGCGAGCGGTTGAAGTTGGCTTCCGAGGTCTCGACATAGCGGCCGGTCAGCTCATCCTTGTCGGAGAAGGCGATGCAGTGAACCAGAAAGTCGATGGTTCCCCACTTCTTCTGCAACTCGTCGAAGACAGCGTCGATGGTGGCGCCGTCGGTGACGTCGCAATGGCCGACCACGAGCGCATCGAGTTCCTTCGCCAGGGGCTCCACGCGTTTTTTAAGCGCATCGCCCTGGTAGGTGAAGGCGAGTTCCGCTCCGTGCTTGCGCGCGGCCTGGGCAATACCCCAGGCGATGGAGCGGTTGTTAGCAACCCCCATGATCAAGCCGCGCTTGCCAGCCAGAATGCCGGGCGACGTCGTCTCCGCCATGTAATCACCTAAATCGTCTTGAAGCCTTCGAAAGAGGGCTTCTTAGCCGAGGTGAGGGTCAGGGGGAAGAGACTCCCTGACTTCCAGCGAATTCGTCCAAAGGAAAGGATGCCGTTCTACTCGGCCTTCGCCGAGCGGCGCTTGCGGGCATAGTCCATGAGATCCTCGTCCACGACCTCGGGGAGCTTGATCTCGGCGGTGACCAGAAGATCGCCCGTCCCCGTCTTTCCAGGCAGCCCCTTGCCGCGCAGGCGGAAGGTGCGGCCGGAATTCGTCAGGGGCGGGATCGTCATATCGACGGCACCTGTGAGGGTTGGCACGCGCACCGGCCCTCCAAGAACGGCTTCCTCGATTTCAAGCGGCAGACGCAGGCGCAGATTGGTGTCTTCCATCGTGAAGCGACTGTGTGGTGCGATGCGAATCGTCAGCATGGCATCGCCCGGCTCGCCCCCGGCAGCATTGTAGCCAAGGCCGCGCAGGCGGATCACCTGGCCGTCGCTCACGCCTTTCGGGATCACCACATCCACATCCCGCCCGGTGGGGAGCGCGATACGTTTCTTCGCTTCGCTCGCGATGTCTTCCAAAGTCACCGTCAGGGTCGCGGCGGCATCCTCACCCTTGCGCGGGCGGGCCTTGCGCTGGGTTTCTCCGGCCGAGCGGAAAGCCTCGCCGAAGAATTGCGAGAAGGCGTCATCGCCGGGATCGAAGCCGCGAGAGCGTCGGCCCTGCCCGAACGGAGAACCGCCGCCGAAGCCGAAACCTTCCGAGTGCGCCCGGCCGCCACCCCCGCCGAAGCCTTCGAAGCCCTGAAAGCGCGGCTTGCCCTCGGCATCGATTTCGCCCCGGTCGAACTGAGCGCGCTTTTCCTTGTCGCCCAGGATTTCATAAGCGGAGTTCGCCTCCGCGAACTTCTCTTTGGCCTTAGGATCGTTGGCGTTGCGGTCGGGATGATAAGCCTTCGCGAGCTTGCGAAACGCTTTCTTGACCTCCGCTTCGCTGGCGGTTTGCGGCACGCCGAGGATGTCGTAGGGGCTGCGCATGATTGATTCCGTTGGCCATGAATTTGGGCGGGGAGCCCATCGGCTTCAACGTCCCATATGGGCAAAGTGTTGCCCGTTTGCAACGCTATTTTCGATCTGGAAAGTCGGTCAAGCTTTTCCGGTCAAGCTTTCTTGGTCGGCTTGACGTCCTTGATCGCCCATTCGCCTCCCGACGGGCGGCAGGCGGTACCGGTCAGGGAATGCACCGCCGGGCCCGTAATCAGCGCGGTGAAGGTGCGGCAGATCTCGTCGTCCTTCACGAAAGGCGGGGCAGCGGGCGTGAACGAACCCTTCATCGTGGTCTCGGGGTTCTCCCAGGCGACGATGGTTCCCGCCCCTTGCGGATCGAGGGCGACGGCGAGCGCCGCCTTGGCGCGCCGCCAATCCTCGTCATTGAGATCGGGGGACAAGGGCGACAGGGCCTTGGGGGCGATCGAGGCCGTCGTCTCCGGCTCGTCGACCTCGAGGCTCACCAAGGAATAGGACAAGCTGCAGGCGCTGGTGGTAAGAGCGATCAGACCTGCGGCAAAGACCCGCAAAGCTTCGCCTCGACGAGCGTCTGATCTATAACGGCGCTCACCCACAAGACTCACGCTGCGGCACTCCATGACCTTCAAAGACACATCCTCAGTTAAAGACCAGCATCCGTTAACAAGCGGTGACTTCACTGAAGCCGGTGAGCCTTTTGCCCTGTTTCAGGTCTGGCTGGCGGAGGCAGAGCGGTCCGAACCCAACGACCCGAACGCCATGGCGCTCGCGACCGTGGACGCGGACGGCTTGCCCGATGTGCGGATGGTGCTTTTGAAGGGCGCGGACGAGAACGGCTTCGTGTTCTACACCAACACGGAATCGAACAAGGGCCGCGAACTTCTCGCCAATCCGAAGGCCGCCCTCGTCATGCATTGGAAGAGCCTGCGCCGCCAGGTGCGTGTGCGCGGCAACGTCACCCGTGTCAGCGATGCGGAGGCCGATGCCTATTTCCAGACTCGTCCGCGCGACAGCCGCATCGGCGCCTGGGCGAGCCAGCAATCGCGCCCTCTGGAGAGCCGCTTCGCGCTGGAAAAGGCGGTTGCCGTCAACACCGCGAAATACGCCATCGGCGAGGTTCCCCGCCCACCCTACTGGACCGGATTTCGCATCGAGCCGGTGTCGATCGAATTCTGGAAGGACCAGCCGTTCCGCCTGCACGACCGCGTCGTCTTCACGCGCGATGGCGACGGCTGGCGAAAAATGCGCCTTTATCCGTGACAACGGCGGCAATCCGCCGATAGACCCCTCATCATCGCGCAGGGTAAGAAAGCTCCCCCGCGCTTTTCAGGAAAACTGATGACCAACAACACTCCTCGCCGGATCATGCTGCTGACGGGCGCCAGCCGTGGCATCGGACACGCCACGGTCAAACGCTTCTCGGCGGCGGGATGGCGCGTCATCACCTGTTCGCGCCACGCCTTTCCGGAAAACTGCCCGTGGGAAATGGGCCCTGAGGATCATCTTCAGGTCGATCTCGCCAATCCCGACGACACGATCCGCGCCATCGCAGAGGTGAAAGAGCGGTTGAAGGTCGAGGGCGGCGTTCTTCATGCGCTGGTGAACAATGCAGGCATCTCGCCGAAGGGTCCGGGCGGCTCGCGGCTCAATGCGCTCAGCACCTCCTACGAAGACTGGGTCCGCATCTTCCAGGTGAACCTGTTCTCCACGATCATGCTGGGGCGTGGGCTCGTCGATGAGTTGACGCAGGCGAAAGGCTCGGTCGTCAACGTAACGTCTATTGCAGGTTCACGCGTCCATCCATTCGCGGGCGCAGCCTACGCCACGTCGAAGGCCGCGCTTGCGGCGCTGACTCGTGAAATGGCAGCGGATTTCGGCCCCTTGGGCGTTCGAGTCAACGCCATTTCACCAGGCGAAATCGATACCTCGATCCTCTCTCCCGGCACGGAAAAGCTCGTCGAGCAGATCCCGCAGCGCCGTCTCGGCACACCGGACGAAGTCGCCAAGGCGATCTACTTCCTGTGCACCGACGCCAGCTCCTACGTGAACGGCGCGGAACTGCACATCAACGGCGGGCAACACGTTTAAGAAGTCGCCGGTGGCGCACAAAGGATGGCACCGTCTATCGCCTGAGGAGGCCGTAAGGCCGTCTCGAAGGGCGAGGCGTCTCCAGCGCGCACCTGACCCTCCTTCGAGACGCAGCCTTTGGCTGCCCTCAGGATGAGAGTGAGGCAAGCCCCGGTGTCATTCCCGGCCGAAGCGCAGCGGAGAGGGGAATCCACAGCGCCGCGATTGGGTCTGGATTACTCGCGGGATGATGCCTCGCGCAGCGAAAATTCCGCCCTCACGCCGCTTGCGCTGGCCACGGCCCGACATAGCGGGATTGCGGGCGGATGATGCGGCCTGCCCGTTCCTGTTCGAGCGCATGGGCCACCCATCCCGCCGCGCGACCTGCGCCGAAGAGCGGTGTGAAGCCTTCGCGAGGAACGCCGATCGCATCGAGCAGGAGCGCGGTGTAGAACTCCACATTCGTCTCGAGCTTGCGGCCGGGCTTGTGTCGCGCCAGTGCTTTTAACGCCGCAGCCTCGACAGCCTCGGCCAAAGTGATGCGATTGTCTCGCCCCTTCAAGCGCCGCACGGCCCCTTTCAGCACATCCGCGCGAGGATCGCGCACGCGGTAGATGCGGTGTCCAAAGCCCATGAGGCGCTCGCCTCTCCCGATAGCGTCCTCCATCCAGGCTTCCGCCTGTAGGGGAGTTTCGATGCGGTCTAGCATATCGAGAACGGGCCCCGGCGCACCGCCATGCAGCGGCCCCTTGAGAGCGCAGAGCCCCGCGACGATGGCGGAGAAAAGACCGGCATCGGTAGACGCCACGACACGCGCCGTGAAGGTGGAAGCGTTGAGGCCGTGGTCGATGATGGTCACGAGATAGGTATCGAGGGCGGCGACCTCGTCCGCATCGCCCTCAACCCCGCGCATCATGCGCAGAAGATCGGCGGCATGGCCGAGCGACGGATCGGGCGCAACCGGAGCCTGATGGTTCGCCGCGCGGATCGCCATCGCGGCCGCGACCGCCGCACCGCCGACCGCGAGGACCGCATGCCGTTCCTCCGCATCGGCCAAGGCCGCCATCAACAAGCGCATGCCCTCGATGGGCGTGAGAGCCGCCAGTTGGGGATTGAACGGAGCGAAACGCGCAAAGGCCCTGTCGCGGGCCTCACCGAACCGTCGCTTGAGATCGTCTGTCGGAACGAAGCCATCCCAAAGAATGGCGGCGGCCTCTTCGAACGAAACATGGTCCGCGAGGGTTTCCAGATCATGCCCACGAATGATCAGGCGTCCGGCTTCTCCGTCCACGTGGCTCAAGACGGTTTCGGCGGCGATGACGCCATCAAGTCCAGTCGACATGGTTTTCTCCTTTTCCAAGGAGCTTTGTCCCCTCTTGCGGAGGCGTCAATCTTGAATCAAGATATCAACATATGAGACCTTCAAGCGCCTCCCTCGATCTCCTCCCCGCCGCCGAAGCGTCGCACCGGCTCGGCATCAGCCCGGCGAGCCTTTACTCTTACGTGAGTCGTGGTCTCGTTCGCTCCTTCGCCTCACCGCACGACCCGCGCCAGCGGCTTTACGCGGCGGAGGATGTGGATGCCCTCGTGAAGCGCCGCACCCGCATGCGCCGCCCGACAGTCGCTGCGGAAACAGCCCTCGATTGGGGGCTGCCGGTCATGGAAACCGGCATCACCCAGATCGAGGACGGACGGCTGCTCTATCGCGGTGTCGATGCCGCCTCTCTTGCGGCAAGCGCGACCCTGGAAGAGGTGGCTGCCCTGCTGATCGGCTCCGACCTGCAGCACGCGAAGACTCCCCTGCCCGCTCCTGACGGAAATGATGCGGGTGACTTTGTCGGCAGAGCCATTCGACTGCTGTCGCACCCGGCACCGGAGCCCGAGAATCCGGCTTTCGAGGCAAGCGCCATCCTGCGCATCGTCGCGTCGGCAGGCACCGGCTCCGCCCCGCAGGATCAACCGCTCCACGCACATTTTCGCGACGCCTGGAAAACATCACTCGAAGCAGGCGAAGCGATCCGACGCGCGCTCGTGCTCTGCGCGGATCACGAACTCAGCGCCTCCGCCTTCGCCGTGCGGGTCGCGGCTTCGACAGGTGCGACCTTGCGCAATGCGGTGATTGCAGGACAGGCGGCCTTGAGCGGGCCTCTTCATGGCGGGGCAACGGAGATCGTCCGTAAATTCTTCGAAGATCGCGAGCGGGGCAATGTTGTCGAAGTCGCGAAATCGAGACCGGTCACAGGCTTTCACCACCAGCTTTACCCGCAAGGCGACCCGCGCGGCGCGGCGCTCGTCGAAGGATTGCCGCTTCTCGCCAGCGACCGCGCAATCACGAAAGAGATTGCCGACATTACGGGCGAGCAGCCGACCATCGATGCGGCTTTGGTGATGCTGGAGCGTGCCTATTCGCTTCCCAGAGGGGCAGCCTTCGCGCTCTTCGCGACAGGTCGCACGGCGGGCTGGCTGGCGCACGCCATCGAGCACCGTGCACAAGGCACACTCATTCGCCCCCGCGCTCGCTACGTTCTGGCAGAGGCCTCATGAGCTCCGACCGTTTCTTCCCATCTCGCCCGGTGCTCGCCGCCTCCGTCGCGGTGTTCCGCGACGGACGCGTGCTTCTCGCCTCTCGCGGCAAGCCGCCGGGCGAGGATCTGTTCTCGCTGCCGGGCGGCAAGGTCGAGATCGGGGAGACATTGAGCGAAGCGGCGTTGCGGGAACTCCGCGAAGAGGTCGCCGTTGAAGCGAGCCTGATCGGCTTCATCGCGCCTATCGAGTTCATTGAAAGAGATGAGGCGGGCCGTATAAAATATCACGTGGTCATCGCCGCCCATGCCGCGCACTGGATTTCAGGCGAACCGCGGACGGGGCCCGAAGCGAAGGAGATCCGGTGGATCACCGAACAAGATGTCGCCGGGCTGCCGATGACGGAAGGTTTGCCCGACATTCTGGAGAAAGCCTTCGCTTTGGCGAGGAATTCTACACCGTGAAGCGTGTAGGCCGGATCGCTCTTGCCGGCCTTGCGCTTGCACTCGCAGGCGAACCCGCCTCCGCGCAGAACTTCTTCGAGCGCCTGTTCGGCATTCCGCCTCAGCCGCCTCCGCAGTATCAGCCTCCGTACCAGCCGCAATATCGCCCGCGTCCTCCACCGCAACGACGCGCTCCGCAACCGCAGCGCCCGGCGGCTCCTCACCCGGAAGCCGCTCCGGCCGTCCCTGTCGAGCCGCCGCCCGCTCCTTACGAGAAGGATCTGCTGCGGCTGTCCGAAATTCTCGGGTCGCTTGCCTTCCTGCGGCCGCTCTGCTCTGCGCCAGATGCCTCCGAATGGTCGAAGCGGATGCAGGCCATCATGGAAAACGAGGGCACCTCGCCCGGAAGGCGGGAACGGCTCGCGGGCGCCTACAACAAAGGCTATCAGGCCTTTTCCCTGACCTACCGAATCTGTACGCCCTCAGCCGTTGAGGCTTCCGGTCGCTATCTCAAGGAAGGAAATCAGCTCAGCCGGGCCATCACCGGGCGTTACGGCGGATAGGACAGAAGCGCCCGGTTCTTTTTCCGGATCGTGTTTCCGCTTATCCACATGGATTCCCGCGCTGCCTCTCGCATTAACCTCTTTGCGAGGAGATGCTGGCGGTGGAGCGACTCGCCGACTAGGTTCGGTTGAACCGAATCCGCGTGGCGCCCCTGATCAGGGGCCTTGATCATGAACGATAACGACGTCCAATTCGCCGAACTTGAAGATCTGAGCGCCATCAAGCAGGCGGCTTTGACCTATGTGAGCGAGGCTTTTGCGGAAGCCGAACTCGATGGGCTCGATGCCGATTGCATGGCGCAAGCCGCGTTGTTCACCGCGTTCATGGAACTCGTCGCGACCTATGGCGAGGAAGCCGTGGCGGAATACGCCGCGGGCTTACCCGAGCGCATCCGCAGCGGTGGCTTCTCGACCGGGCTGAAACACTAGGCGGCGGCACCTTTCGGACACTGCGCCCGAACCGCGGCATTCAGTCGCGCCCCCACCCGGCGAACATATTGTGCGCGCGGATTTTCTCTTCGTGAGCGAGCAAACTACGACCTGCCTCCAATACCGAAGGGCGCCTCAGGGCGCCCTTTTCCTTTGTGTGCCCGCGGGGCGGGAACTAACTGTCGTCGGTCGAACCAAAAACCCTTTGAAGGCATGGGGGCCAGCCCATCGAACCCAAGGTATACCCTCAAGGTTCTCTGCTGAGCTTAGGAGCCCTCCCGTGTCTCTTACCGTCAAGATTACTTCCGTCACCAGCATGAGCGCAGAGCCTTTTAATGATGCTCTGGGCGCAACATCGAAATCCGGGTTCAACTGGATGGAAGAAGACGGTGTTTCTCCCACTGTCACCCTCGAGGGAACCACAGTCCCGGAATATGCGGGGGGGACGTCAATCGGTACTTTTACGTGCTCGGACCCAAGCTATTCGACGTTCACATTCTCTAACTGGATGGAAGAAGAAGACAGTCATCTTTTTCGGATCGATAACCCTCCGCTTGCACCATCCAGATTGTTCGTGGCGCGGGGCGTCGTACTGAAAGACTCGGACGTCGGAACATATGACATCTACGTTCTGGCATACAAAACGGTCGGCGAAGTAATTCGAGATACCGCCATTTTCAAGTTCACCATTGAAGTAACCGACGTCAAAACGGCTCCGTGGGAGACCACGCTTGATGGCCCTGGTCTGCTTCTGGAAGGCACGGTTGGAGGAACCGTCGTCGGCGCCCTTCAAACGGTTGACGACGACTTGAATGACGTCTTTGAATACAAGCTCGTTCAAGAAGACGGCTCCGATTTCCCTCCCGGCGAAGGGGATCCGCGGTTCGAGATCGGAACGGATGAGAACGGCAAACCGGCTATCGTCGTCAAGGCTGGCGTAACGCTCGGGTTATCGGACATCGGCGACCACTTCTTTTACGTCAAAACGAACGATGGCCTGCACAGCATCGTGTCTATGCTCGGGGTGACGGTCAACGTGCCCGATCGCGATCCGGCGTCCTCGACCGTCGCGGACAACAAGATCGCGAAGCCCTTCGCAGATTTCGGGGCGAGCCTTGGTGGCAACGTCGTAGCGACAGTCACGATCAACGATCTATCGCACGGCACTCTCGGTAATCTCGGCACAGGCACATTTGATGCTGCGACGGGCACCTACACCGTGGAAGGCACGGCCATGGACGTCAATGCTGCCATCAGAGCTCTGACTTTCGATCCGACAGATCGCCCGGGTGCTCGCGTGGGCGCTGTGGAAACGACGATTTTCACGATCAGGATCGAAGACGACAGCAAGGTGGACGTCCGCGAAATGAGCGTGTCGGTGGAATCCATCGCAGCCAATCGCGCGCCCACCAACATTGCACTGAGCGACAAGACAGTGCAGGAATCGGCCGAGAATGGCAGCCTCATTGCTACTCTCTCCGCATCGGATCCGAATGCCGGAACGTCTTTCACTTTCACTCTCATCGACGATTCGAATGGTCGTTTCGCGATCAACGGGAACAAACTGATCGTCAAGGACGGCTCGAAACTCGATTACGAGCAGTGGACCTCGCATCAGATCAAGATCAAGGTCAGCGACAACAGCGGCGGCTCGTTCGAGAAAGCTTTCATCATCGCGGTAACCGACGTCGCTGAACCGGGGACAATCCCTAAAGAGGATGCGCCTCTCACGCTGCGAGGCACTCCGGCACGCGATGTGCTTGTCGGTGGCAAGAGTAACGACAAGCTCTATGGGAGGGGCGGCAAGGACATCCTTACGGGCGGTGACGGCCAAGACATTTTTGTTTTCGATACGAAGCCGAACACGAAGATCAATGTCGACAGGATCACCGACTTCTCGGTCGCGGACGACACGATCCACCTCGCCAAAGCCACCTTCAGCAAGATCGCCAAGAAGGGTTTTCTGGCGAAGAGTGCGTTCTACATCGGGACCAAGGCCCACGATGCGGATGACCGCATCATCTACAACAAGAAGAACGGCGCGCTCTATTACGATCCCGATGGCACCGGCGCCAAAGCGGCGATCAAGATCGCGACCCTTACGAAGAACCTCAAGATGACCGAGAAGGACTTCTTCATCGTCTAAGGCTAGGGCCGCAAAGCCTCTTCGAAGAGGATCGTCTCTCCTAGCGACGGCGACTGCAACTCGCCGTCCCACATCACGACATTGCCGCGCACGACGGTGCCGATGGGCCAACCCGTCACCGTCTTGCCGTCATAGGGCGTCCAGCCGCATTTGGAGGCGATCCACGCATCGGTGATCGTCTCTCGGCGCTTCAGATCGACCACTGTGAAATCCGCGTCATAGCCGACGGCGATGCGGCCCTTGCGGGCGATGCCGAACAGCCGCTTCGGCCCCGCGCTCGTCATATCCACGAAACGCTCAAGCGTCATGCGGCTCGCATTCACGTGATCGAGCATGATCGGCACCAACGTTTGCACGCCTGTCATACCTGACGGTGTGTTGGGATAAACCTTGTCCTTCTCCTCGCGGGTATGCGGCGCGTGGTCGGAGCCGAGAATATCGGCGACGCCTTCATCCACGCCCTCCCATATCGCCTGACGATGATGCTCGTCGCGCACGGGCGGGTTCATCTGGACATAGGTGCCGAGGCGCTCGTAGGCCTCAGGCCCGGCAAGCGTCAGGTGATGCGGCGTCACCTCGATGGTGGCGACATCCTTGTAGTCGCGCAAAAATTCCATCTCTTCGGCCGTCGTCACATGCAGCACGTGAATGCGAGCACCGGTTTCGCGCGCGATACGAACGAGACGCTTCGTGCAGGTCAAGGCCACTTCCGCCGATCGCCAGACAGGATGCGAGGACGGATCACCCTCGACGCGCAGGTCCTTGCGTGCGCGCAGCATCGCCTCGTCTTCCGAATGGAAGGCCGCGCGGCGGCGCGTGCGGCGCAGGATGTTTGCAACACCTTCATCGTCCTCCACCAGAAGCGAGCCAGTGGACGAGCCCATGAAGACCTTGATGCCCGCAGCGCCCGGCAGGCGCTCCAGTTCCGCCACGTACTTCGCGTTCTCCTGCGTGCCGCCGACCCAGAACGCGAAATCGCAATGCATGCGGTGATGGCCGCGCCGGACCTTGTCGGCAAGAGCCTCCGACGTCGTGGTCTGCGGATCGGTGTTCGGCATCTCGAATACGCCCGTCACGCCACCCATGACGGCGGCGCGGGAGCCCGATTCGAGATCTTCCTTGTGATCGAGCCCCGGCTCGCGGAAATGGACCTGCGTATCGATGACGCCGGGGAGAATATGCAGTCCGCGACAGTCGATTTCCCGGCCAGCGGACGCGCGCGACAGATCTCCAATGGCGGCGATACGCCCCTTGATGACGCCCACATCCCGCTCGGCCCGCCCATCCTGATTGACGACGATGCCACCCTTGAGAATCAGGTCGAAGGTCTGAGACATGCTGAACTCGCTCTTGAGGCCGGTACCAGGTGGGCATATGTCACGGTTAATCGAAGGGCAACTGGAGCCATGACATGCCTGCAGCCCATTTGAATGATCGCGGTGTTGTGAAAGTATCCGGCGAGGACGCCAAGAAGCTCCTCGAAGGGCTTATCACGTGCGATCTCGACAAGGTGACGCCGCAGGCGGCCCGGCTTGGCGCGCTTTTGACGCCTCAGGGCAAAATTCTCTTCGATTTCATCGTTTTCGAGGCCCCCGAGAGCATCGGCGGCGGCTACTACCTCGACACTCTAAAAGGCTTCGCGCCCGATCTCGCCAAGCGCCTCACCTTCTACAAACTCCGCGCCAAGGCGATGATCGAAGACCTTTCGGACAAGCTCGCCGTGATCGCGGGGTGGGACGATATGCCGGAACCCGAGGAGGAAGCCGGGCTCATTTCCGTGGACGCCCGCCTGCCGGAGCTCGGCTGGCGCGCCATCGTCGCGGCGGAGGACGCTTCCGAATTCGAGACGGTCCCGGCTGAGGCCTACCACGCTCACCGCATCGCGCTCGGCGTGCCGGAAGGTGGGCGCGATTTTCTCTTCGGTGATGCCTTCCCCCATGAGGCGCTGATGGATCAGCTCCACGGAGTCGATTTCGACAAGGGTTGTTATATCGGGCAGGAGGTCGTCTCCCGCATGCAGCATCGCGGCACGGCGCGCACCCGCCTCGTCCCCGCGCTCTACGAGGGCGGCTTTGCCGCGGAGCCGGGCGTGGATGTCGTGGCAGGCGAGAAGGTTTTGGGCAAAACCGGCACGGGCGCGAACGGACGTGGCCTTCTCATGATCCGCCTCGACCGCGCCGCCGATGCGCTGGCCGCCGGGGAGACAATCCGCGCAGGTGGTATTGCCGTGGCTCTGGTGAAACCGGACTGGGCCCTGTTCGCCTTTCCTGGCGAGACCGCCCCAGCGTGATCAATCGCCGCAAAACTTTTGATTGGTCGCGGGTCTACCACGGCATTTAGCTAGAGTTTGATCGTTTCAGATTGAAACGATCAAACTCTCGATTCTTTTAATGCCGCATGATCCGGGCGAACAACCGGATTTCACTTGTTCTGATCATGCTCTAAGCGCCGTATTCGAGGATCGCCATGTACCAGCCTCCCCATTTCCGCGAAGACCGTCTCGAGGTTCAGCACGGGCTCATCCGCGCCCATCCGTTCGGGATGCTGGTGACACTCGGCAGCACCGGCCTCGTCGCCAATCCGGTGCCGTTCGTGCTCGATGCGGCGGCATCCGCGAAGGGTACCCTTCGCGCCCATCTGTCGCGCGCCAATCCGCAATGGCGCGATTTCGATCCCGCGCAGGAAGCTCTGGTGATTTTTCAGGGCGCGGACAGCTACATCACGCCCTCCTGGTATGAGACTAAGCGCGAGACCGGCAAGGTCGTGCCGACCTGGAACTACGCCATCGTGCAAGCCTATGGCACGTTGAAGGTGATGGACGACACCGAGTGGCTCACGCGCCAGACCGATGCGCTCACGGCCCAGCACGAAGCTTCACAACCGCAGCCTTGGGCCGCGAGCGACGCGCCGCCCGCTTTTATCGCGGCGCATCTGAAGGGCATCGTCGGCATTGAAATTGAGATCAGCCGCATCGAAGGCAAGTGGAAGGTGAGCCAGAACCGGCCGGAAACCGACCGCATAGGCGTCGCCGCCGGGCTGCGGGCATCCGAGAGCGAGGCCGCGCAGAGCATGGCCGATCTTGTCGACGTCTATGGTGCGAAAGCCCGCGACTGACGGCGAAGTCTCTTCCCGTTTGACCGCAAGACCGTTACACCGTCTGCATGACCGACGGATTGATCCATCACCCCGACAATAAAACCCGCTGCTGGTGGCCGGGCACAGACCCGTTCTATGTGGCCTATCACGACACCGAATGGGGCGTGCCCGAATTCGACGACCGAGCCCTGTTCGAGAAGCTGATTCTCGACGGCTTCCAGGCGGGCCTCTCGTGGATCACAATCTTACGCAAGCGCGAGAATTTCCGCAGCGCCTTCGCGGGTTTCGATCCGGCTGTGATCGCGCGGTTCGATGCGGCTCAGGTCGAGGCGCTGATGCTCGATGCCGGCATCGTGCGCAACCGCGCCAAGATCGAGGCGACGATTGCGGGCGCGCGCGCCTGGCTGGCCATTCAGGAGCGCGGCGGCTTCTCACCGTTCCTGTGGAATTTCGTCGACGGACGGCCGATCCAGAACAACCTGAAAAGCCGCTCGCATATCAAGGCCGAGACGGAGATCTCCCGCAAGATCTCGAAGGCATTGAAGGCTGAGGGCTTCAACTTCGTCGGACCGACTATCGTCTACGCTTTCATGCAGGCGGTCGGCATGGTCAACGATCACCTCACCGGCTGCTACCGCCACGCGGAATGCGCGGCGATGGCCGAGAAGCTGTGATGAAGGAAGCGCGCGTCTGGCAACGGATGCTGTCGGGGCGCAGGCTCGATCTGCTCGACCCCTCCCCGCTCGACGTTGAGCTCGAGGACATCGCGCACGGCCTCGCTCGCGTGGCGCGTTGGAACGGCCAGACCGAAGGTGGGCACATTTTCTCCGTCGCGCAGCACAGCCTGCTCGTGGAGGCGATTGCGAGCCATCTCGATCCGCAGATGACCACCGAACAGCGCCTCGCGACACTCCTGCACGATGCGCCCGAATATGTGATCGGCGACATCATCTCACCGTTCAAGGCGGTGATCGGGGATGCTTACAAGGCCATTGAGTCGCGGCTGCTCGCCGCGATCCACATTCATTTCGGCCTACCTCCTGAAATCAACGCATCAAGCAAACGCGCGATCAAGAAGGCCGACCGTCAAGCGGCCTTCCTGGAAGCCACGCGCCTTGCGGGTTTCAGCCGAGAGGAGGCCCTGAAGTATTTCGGTCGCCCGGAACCTTTGTCGCGTAGCATCGAGACACTTCTCGAACCGTGGCCGATTCACGTAGCGGAGGAACGTTACCGCCGCGAGATCACGAGGCTCATGGACGCACTGTCATCACAACGACGCGCGATCTGATAGAATGGTTTCGTTGTGTGAGTTTTGAATCATGTCGACCCTTCATGTCTGCCCCCTCTCCCGTCTCCACGAAACTGTTCTCGAAACCCGCGCCAGCCACGTCGTGACGCTCATGAACGATGGCGCCGTCGTCGAACGGCCCATTTCAATTCAGGCGGAGCGTCATCTCAATATCCGCATCAGCGACATCGTTGAACCGCTCGAAGGCCACATCCTTCCGGGGGCCGAGCACATCGAGACGCTGCTCAGCTTCGTGAAGGCCTGGGACCGCGAGAGCCCGCTCGTTTTCCATTGCTGGGCCGGGATCAGCCGCTCGACGGCCGCTGCCTTCATTACCGCTTGCGCCCTCACTCCTGAGCACGACGAAGCGGATATCGCAGCTGCACTGCGACAGGCCTCCGCCATCGCGACGCCGAACCGCCGTCTCGTCTCGTTGGCGGACGATGTGCTTTCGCGCCAGGGCCGCATGGTCGATGCCATCGAGCGCATCGGGCGCGGTGCCGAGGCTTTCGAGGGCGTTCCTTTTACGTTACACCTTAACAGGATCGTGCGGGCTGCCTGAACGAGACCGCCGAATTCGAGAATCCTGTTGGGGGTGACGCTTGGACGACGATGTGCTGATCCTGTTCCTGGCGTTGCTTGCCCTCGCTATTCCGGTCTGCGCCATTGCTGGCTTGATGATCGCGCTTTCGGCCCGAAAGCGGCTCGATCTCATGCAGAAGCGCCTCGCGTCAATCGAAGCGATGCTGGCAGGAACCTCCCCTGTCCAACCTGCCTCGACCCAGCAACCCGTTGAGGCCGTTCGAGAATCAGAATCGGAAATCGCGCCGGAACCGGAGGTCGTCACGGCACCGACAAAGCCGAGCGTGCCCTCGGTTGCGGCGACAGCTCCATCCCAGACTGCAAAACCTCAGGCCGGGCTCGAAGAGCGCATAGGCTCGCGGTGGGCGGTCTGGGTCGGCGGCCTTGCGCTTGCCTTGGGCGGCCTCTTCCTCGTGCGTTATTCCATCGAGCAGGATCTCCTCGGCCCGGTGGCACGCATCGCAGCCGGATTTGTTTTCTCAGCTCTTCTTCTCGGGGCGGGCGAGTGGCTTCGCCGGCGCGAGGAGCCTTTGGCCCTACCCGGTTTCGACGCGGCGAATGTGCCCGGAATCCTCACCGCAGCAGGAACCTCCACCGCTTTCGCGACAACGTACGCGGCCTATGGCCTCTATGACCTGATCGGCCCGGGCTTCGCCTTCACCCTGCTCGGCGCGGTCGCGGCACTGACGATGCTGGCTTCCATCCTCCACGGCCCCGCACTTGCCGCGCTTGGGCTCGTCGCGGCACTCGGCTCTCCTCTTCTCGTCTCGTCCGAGAACCCGCAGCCCTGGGTTCTGGTGGTCTATCTCGGCTTTACGGTGCTGGCCTCCTACGGCGTAGCGCGACTGCGCCTGTGGCGCTGGCTCGCCATGGCGGGAGCTGTAGGCGCGTTGGCCTGGACGGGGCCGATATTCCTCATCAACCTGTTCGACCCGCTCCCAGCCATGGTGCATCTCGTGGTGCAGATCGCGCTCGCGGGCGTCTTTCTCGTGGCGGAGCCGCATCGCAACGCATCAGACGAACACGCGCGCATCGACCGTTTCGCGAGCGCCATCCTCTTCGCGTTCGCCGTAGCGGCGGTGCTCGTGTCCGAGACGATACATGCGAGTGACGGGCGTCCGTTCTTCATCGGCATCGTCGCTCTCATCCTTCTCGTCCTGGGCATACGCTTCGCGCCCGCCGCACCCGCCGTCGCCTCTGCGATGTTCACCGTCGTCGGAGCGCTTACCGTTTGGCCGATCCGCCACGAACTTCAGGCGGATCCGCAGAGCTTTTTCTATGACAGTGGCACCGATCTCTTCGCCGTACGGCCCGATGCTCTCGCGAGCTATCTCACCCTCGCGGCGGCTCTGCCGCTCCTGATCGGCGCCGCGAACCTTTGGCGCTTGGCGCGCGGTCGAATGCTGAGGCTGGCCATTGCCGTCTGGTATGCGGGCGCGGCAAGCGTCGGCCCGCTTCTCGTCCTCGTTGTCGCTTACTGGCGCGTGGCGGCGTTTGAGCGCAGCCTCTCCTTCGCCCTCATCGCCGGGTTCCTCGCTCTCTTCTTCCTCGCTGCAACCGTCTGGCTGCGGCGGCAGGAGAGCGAGACACTCGATAGCGTCAAGCTCGGCGTCGGAGCCTGCGCTTCTGCGGCGCTGGCCGCTCTCGCTCTCGGCCTCGTCTTCGCTCTCGACAAGGGCATTCTCACCGTCGCTTTCGCGCTCGCAGCTTTTGGCACCGCCTGGGTCGCCGAGCGGACAGGAATCCCGGCTCTTCGCTATGCGGTCGGCGCCATCGGCCTGATCGTGCTCGGGCGGCTCGCGTGGGACCCGACCATCGTCAGCGGCTCGCCCGGCAGCACCATCATCGTAAACTGGCTGCTCTGGGGCTACGGCGTTCCGGCGCTCGCGTTCTTCCTCGCGAGCCGTCTTCTGGAAAGGCAAGGCCGCGACAGGGTCGTGCGATTCGTCGAGAGCCTCAGCATCGTGTTCGCGGCGTTTCTGGTCTTCTTTGAAATCCGCCACGCCGTTCAAGGCGGCGACATTCTCGCCCCGACGACGGACCACCTCGAATTCGGTCTTCTCGTCGCATCAAGCTTCGCTTTCTCGCTTCTTCTTGTGCGCACCGACGCCTCACGGCCGGATGCCGTTTATCGGTACGGCTCGATGATCTTCAAGACGATCTCCGTCGTGCTCGCAATCGGCGGCCTGCTCCTCGTGAACAATCCGCTCTTCACCGGCGAAAAGATCCTCGGCGGCGCGGTTGTGAACTCCCTGCTGCCAGCCTATCTCCTGCCCGCAATCCTCGCCGTGTTGCTCGCCCTTCAGGAAAAGGGCGTCAGGCCGCCGGTTTATGCCTGGATTTCGGCCATTCTCGGCCTCTTGTTGCAACTCACCTACATGGTTCTGGAAATCAGGCGCATCTTCCAGGGCCCCGCTATCGGCTTCTGGCGTGAGACCGGGCAAAGCGAGCAATGGACCTATTCCGTCGCTCTTCTCGTCTGCGGCATGGCACTTCTGGCACTCGGACTCTTGAAGGATATCCGCTTTGCCCGTATGGCGTCCGCCGTGTATCTTCTTCTGGCCGTGCTCAAGGTCTTCATCATCGACCTTGCCAATCTGGAAGGCGTGATGCGAGCCCTGTCCTTTATCGGGCTTGGGCTTGTTCTCATCGGCATCGGATTGGTCTACCAGAAGTTCCTTATACAGCGACCCACTCCCAGATTTGGCGGACCGGAATGATCGATACTCCCTCTCTTGAGGCCCTCCCCTTCGAAAAGGCTCTGGCCGAGCTTGAGGACATCGTGCGCCGGCTTGAGCGTGGCGACGTGCCGCTCGAGGACTCGATTGCCATCTACGAGCGCGGCGAAGCCTTGAAGAAACATTGCGAGGCCTTGCTGAAGAAAGCCGAGGCTCGCATCGAAAAGATCACCATCGGCACGGACGGACAGGCGGCGGGAACCACGCCGCTCGATGTGGATCAATAATCCTATCGCCTCATTCTTGCCGGAAATGCCGTCCTTCTGCGTTTGACCCGGCCCCTATGAAATCCTATCTCAGTCTTTTGGGCTGATTGCCGAAGCTTGGCGAGAAAACCATTGTCGACACCTCTTCTCGATACCATCAAGACCCCGGAAGACCTCCGGAACATCCCGGAAGATCGGCTGCGGCAGGTTGCGGACGAGTTGCGGGAAGAGACGATCAGCGCGGTTTCCGTCACGGGCGGGCATCTCGGCGCGGGTCTTGGGGTCGTCGAGTTGACGGTGGCTCTGCATTACGTGTTCGACACGCCGCACGACCGGCTCGTCTGGGACGTCGGGCATCAGGCCTATCCCCATAAGATTCTCACCGGCCGTCGTGACCGCATCCGCACGCTGCGGCAGGCGGGCGGACTCTCCGGCTTCACCAAGCGCGCCGAGAGCGAATACGATCCCTTCGGCGCGGCGCACACCTCCACATCGATCTCGGCGGGCCTCGGCATGGCCGTAGCGCGGGATCTATCGGACAAGGCGAACAACGTCATCGCGGTGATCGGAGACGGCGCCATGTCGGCGGGCATGGCCTATGAGGCCATGAACAATGCGGGCGCCATGCATTCGCGCCTCATCGTCATCCTCAACGACAACGACATGTCGATCGCCCCGCCGACCGGTGCCATGTCGTCCTATTTCGCCCGTCTTGTCTCCGGCGGCACCTATCGCAGCATCCGCGAGGCCGCGAAGCAACTGGCCAAGAAATTGCCGAAGTTCTTCTACGACAAAGCCGCCAAGGCCGAAGAATTCGCGCGCGGATTCTGGACCGGCGGCACCATGTTCGAGGAATTGGGCTTCTACTATGTCGGCCCCATCGACGGCCACAATCTCGACCACCTTGTGCCAATTTTGAAGAATGTGCGGGATACGGAGACGGGCCCGATCCTCGTTCACGTCGTCACGCAAAAGGGTAAGGGCTATCCGCCGGCGGAAGCTTCGGCCGACAAATATCACGGTGTCGCCACCTTCGACGTGGTGACGGGCGCGCAGGCGAAAGCGAAGGCGAACGCACCCTCCTACACCAAGGTGTTCGGCGAAAGCCTGATCAAGGAAGCGCAAAAGGACGACAAGATCGTCGCCATCACGGCGGCGATGCCCTCCGGCACCGGCGTCGATCTCTTCGGCAAGGAATTCCCCACCCGCACCTTCGATGTCGGCATCGCCGAACAGCACGCGGTGACTTTCGCCGCCGGTATGGCGACGGAAGGCTACAAGCCGTTCTGCGCCATCTATTCCACCTTCCTGCAACGTGCCTACGACCAGATCGTCCACGACGTGGCGATCCAGAACCTGCCCGTGCGCTTTGCCCTCGACCGCGCCGGTCTCGTGGGCGCTGACGGCCCGACCCATGCGGGCTCCTTCGACATCGCCTATCTCGGCTGCCTGCCGAACATGGTGGTGATGGCGGCCGCTGACGAGGCCGAACTCGTCCACATGGTGGCAACCGCCGCCGCTCACGAGTCGGGCCCCATCGCCTTCCGCTATCCGCGTGGCGAAGGCGTCGGCGTCGACATGCCCGAAAAGGGCGTGCCGCTTCCCATCGGCAAGGGGCGCATCGTGCGCGAGGGCAACCGCGTCGCGATTCTGTCGCTCGGCACGCGCCTCGCGGAGTCGCTCAAGGCTGCAGAAGAGCTCGAAGCGCGTGGTCTTTCCACTACGGTCGCCGACGCCCGCTTCGCCAAGCCTCTCGACAAGGACCTGATCCTGCGGCTTGCCCGCGAGCACGAGGTGCTGATCACCATCGAGGAAGGCTCCATGGGTGGCTTCGGCGCCTACGTGCTGCAACTCCTGTCCGACAAGGGCGCGCTCGATCGCGGCACGTTGAAGGTCCGTTCCATGGTGCTGTCTGACGTGTTCCTCGATCACGACAAGCCGGAGCGCATGTACGCGACCGCCGGGCTCGATGCTACGGGAATTGTCACCAAGGTATTCGAAGCGCTCGGCCGCGAGACGCCGCACAAAGCGCGGGCTTGAGGCAGATCTGCCGGAAGGGCAGGATCGAACCTTCCAGATATGGAACCGAGGGGTATAGGCCCCCTCAGATCGTCAACGTGCCCGCTTTCGCTGCGGCGTAACGCTCGGCGATTTTGTTCCAATCGAGCACGTTCCACCACGCCTTCAGATAATCCGCTCGGCGGTTCTGGTATTTGAGGTAATAAGCGTGCTCCCATACGTCGTTGCCCATCAGGACCCGTCCGCTATCCATCAGCGGCGTATCCTGGTTGGGTTTTGCGACGAGAGCGAGTTTGCCTTCCGGCGTGACGGTCACGAAAACCCAGCCCGACCCGAACTGGCCCAAGCCCGTGGTGTTGAAATCAGTCTGGAATTTCGAGAAGCCGCCCAGGTCGCGATCGATGGCGCTTTTCAGCTCGCCGCCGGGTTCTCCGCCCGAACCGCCCATGATCTGCCAGAACATGGAATGGTTCGCGTGCCCCCCGCCATTATTGCGCACGGCCGTGCGGATGCTATCCGGCAGCTTGGGCAAATTCGCCAACAATGCCAGAAGCGGCATCTTCGCCGCCTCCGCATTCTGGCCGAGCGCCGTGTTGAGATTGGCGACATAGGCCGCATGATGCTTATCGTGGTGCAGCTCCATGGTGAGCGTGTCGATATGCGGCTCGTTCTTTGACGGCGCATAGGGCAAGGGCGGAAGCGTGAACGGCCCGGACGGGGCTTGCGCGAAGGCGCGGGGAATGGCAGCGCTGGCGCTCAATGTTGCGGCTCCCAGAAGGAGCTTCCGACGGCTGAGATTGTGCATTGTTTCCACCTTTGCTCGTCATGATGTAACGAGATAGGGCGCGAACGGAGCGCGTCAGCTTTTTGTGAAATGAGGACGAAAAACACGTGACAGAGGGTTCGCCATGAGCCGCAAACGGGCCGATATCGCTCTCGTCGAGGGCGGCTTTTTCGCGAGCCGGGCGCGCGCGCAGGAAGCCATTGCCGCCGGCCTTGTGACCGTGAACGGCCAGCCCGTCCGCAAGGCCTCCGACAGCGTGCCCGAAGGCGCTGAGATCCTCGCGCAGGCCCCTCATCCCTACGTGTCGCGGGGAGGCGTGAAGCTTGCCGCCGCGCTCGATGTTTTCAACATCGATCCCAAGGGCCTCACCTGTCTCGATATCGGCGCGTCCACCGGCGGCTTTACCGAAGTGCTGCTGTTGCGCGGCGCGGCGCATGTCTATGCGGTCGATGTGGGGCATAGCCAGTTGCATGCGAAGGTCGCGAATGACGAGTGCGTCACGAGCCTGGAAAGCACTGATGCGCGCGCATTGAACGCGGCGCTGATTCCCGAACCCATCGACCTTCTCGTTGCCGATGTGAGCTTCATTTCGCTCAAGCTCGTTCTGCCTTCCGTCGTCGCACTTTTAAAGCCACAGGCCACCCTCGCCGTTCTCGTGAAGCCGCAATTCGAGGCGGGGCGTGATCATGTGCGCAAGGGCATCGTTCGCGACGAGGCTGTGCATCGCGCGGTCTGCGAGGATTTGAAAAATTTTGTCACGTCGCTGGGCTTTGCGCCCATCGGCCTTGTGCCTTCGCCCATCGAAGGCGGCGACGGCAATCGTGAATTTCTGTTGGGAGCGCGCCGTGAGCGATGAAGTGACGATCAACCGCCTCGGCGCGAAAGGCGACGGCATCGCGGAGACGGCGAGCGGACAAGTATTCGTGCCGTTTGCGTTGCCCGGAGAAACGGTGACCATCGAACGCGACGGTACGCGCGGCCGCCTCCTCGATGTCGCGATGGCATCGCCCGAACGCATCGAACCCTTCTGCCCCTATTTCGGCGAGTGCGGCGGCTGCGCGACGCAGCACATGCGCGAGGATTTTTATCGGCGCTGGAAGCAGGATGTTCTCAACACCACCCTGCGGCACGCGCGATTGGAGCAGGAGACGCAGCCGCTTATCGACGCCCATGGCGAAGGGCGGCAGCGGGTGACATTGCACGTGCGCTTTCCCGAACGCGGAATGCATGTGGGCTTCATGGCGTCGCGCAGTCATCATGTGGTCGAGATCGACCACTGCCCCATCGTCGTTCCGAGCCTGCAACGGGAGGCGCCGCGCGTCGCGCGCGTCATCGGGGAGAGGCTGAAAGCATCGCGCAAGCCGCTCGATATCCAGTTGACAGCAACCGAGACCGGCCTCGACGTGGATATTCGCGGGCACGGCCCGCTCAATGACCGTAAGCGTTTCGAGCTGATCGAGCTTGCGGGCGAGCTCGATCTCTCGCGCCTTTCACTTCACGGCGATGTCATCGTGGAGCGGCGCCCGCCAGCCATCGCCATGCACCGCTCCTCCGTCGTGCCGCCGGCAGGATCTTTTTTGCAAGCGACGAAGCTTGGTGAAGAGACCCTGGCGAGGCTCGCTGTTGAAGCGTGCGATGGCGCCAAGCGCGTCGCTGATCTCTTCTCCGGTTGCGGCTCCTTCGCCCTGAGGCTGGCCGAGAGGTCAGAAGTGCATGCGGTCGAGACTGACAAGGCTTCGATGACCGCTCTCGACAAGGCTGCGCGGGCAACGCCCAATCTGCGCCGCATCATCACCGAAGCCCGCGACCTTTATCGCCGCCCTCTCCTCTTGCCGGAACTGAACGCTTTCGACGCCGTGGTCATGGACCCGCCGCGCGCCGGAGCGGAGGCACAGGCGAAGCAGCTGGCTTCCTCGAAAGTACCGCTCATCGTCAGCGTATCATGCGATACCGCGACGTTTGCGCGCGACGCGGCGATTCTGATCGCAGGTGGCTACAGCCTGGAACGCATCGTTCCCGTCGATCAGTTCAAATACAGCGCGCATCTGGAAGTCGTCGGTATTTTGAAGCGGGCGAAGGTGAAAAAGCGGCGGTGAGGGAGATCGGCGGGATGCCCCCCTCTCCTCAGGGAGAGGGTTGGGGGCGCCACGCAGCCTCACCCTGAGGAGGCGCGTAGCGCCGTCTCGAAGGGCGAGGCGTCTCCAGAGAGCACTGGAACCTCCTTCGCGACGCAGCCTTGCAGGCTGCTCCTCAGGATGAGGGTAGTAAAACACGCCAGGTCAGTGTCACGCATCGGGATGACACGAAGCGCTCAGAACAAGCTCCCCTGCGCATCGTCGACAGCGCGCGGCTTGGCGGTCTTTCGACCCGTCTCCCGCGCGGGCGTTGCCTCTTGCTCCGTCACAGATTCATGCAAACCCGCATCGTCATTCTCGACCTTGTTGACGCGGGAGCTGACGGGAAACATCTCCAACCACTCGTTCGGACATGGACGAACGAGGCGCATGGCGGTCTTGACGTCGACATTGTCGCTGTCGAGCCACGCCTTCAATTCGTCGCGGGAGAGAATGACGGGCATTCGGTCGTGAACAGCGGACATGACGCCATTTGCATCCGTCGTCACAAGAGCCGCCGTGTCGATCTCACCGCCGGACGGGTCACTATAGGTTTCCCACAATCCGGCCATCGGCATCGGTTCGCGGCTTTTCATGCGCGTGAGAAAGGGCTGCTTGTCTTGGCCCACCCGCCGCCATTCATAAAAGCCGTCCACCAGAAAGATGCAGCGTCGCCGTGTCATCGCGGCCTTGAAGGTCGGCTTTTCCAATAGCGTCTCGCCGCGCGCGTTGATCACCAGCGGAAAAGCTTTGGGATCCTTCGTCCAGGAAGGTAGAAAGCCCCAGCGCACGAGCCTGAAATGCCGCTGACCTTTCTCCTCGTGGACAATCGGCACCGGCTGCGTGGGGGCCACGTTGTAGCGCGCCGGGAAATTCGGCTGTTCGCGATAGTCGAAGAATTCCCGATAAGCCTCGGGCGCAAGCGTGATGGCGTAACGGCCGCACATGTCTCAGAGCCAGCGCTTCCAACGGAAGAACAGATAGGGCAACACCGCCGCGAGGATCATCAATCCGATGGCGAGCGGATAGCCGAAATGCCACTGCAATTCGGGCATCACCTGAAAGTTCATGCCGTAGATCGAAGCCACCAGCGTCGGCGGCAGGAAGATCACCGCCATCACCGAGAAGAGCTTGATGATGTCGTTCTGCTCGATGGTGACGAGACCGAGCGTCGCATCCAAAAGAAACTGCACTTTGTTGGAGAGGAACGTGGCGTGTTCCTCGATCGACTGCACGTCGCGAATAGCCGTGCGCCATTCGGCGCGGTAGCTGTGTGGACGCTGCGGGCGCGGCATGCTCGACGACAAGAACAGCAGCATCCGCTCGACTGACGCCATGCTCTCCCGCACGTTGGAAATCACATCGCCTTTTCGGCCAATGGATTTGAGCGCGGCGCGGAACGTGGCGCCGCGTCGCGCGCCCTGACGCTCGCCCTCGAAGATAGAGCGCGACAACCTGTCGATGCGCTTTCCGACCAGCCCGAGAATTTCGGCGGCGCGGTCGATGATCGTCTCGATCAAGCCGTCGAGCACCGCTTCCGGCTGATGGCCACACCCGCCCGGCCTGACCGCCCGCGCCATGAACATGGAAAAGGAGCGCGGCTCGTCGTAGCGCACGGTGATCAGCGCCTTTTCCGTCAGAATGAAAGACACGTCCGCGAGTCTCGGCTGATCGGTATCGGAACTGCACAGGACGCGGGCGGTCATGTAGCGCGCGCCCTTCTCATGATAGAGAATTTCGGACGGCTCGATATCCGCCATTTCCTCGCGCGTCGGGATCTCGATGCCGAGATATTGCTCGACCAGCCGCTCTTCTTCCACAGTCGGTTCGATCAGGTCGATCCACAGGGCATCTTGAGGAATGTCTTCACCCGGCCGCCAGATGTGGCGGTCTAAGGCCTCGTCCGTGGCCTGCGCCCGTTCGGCCGGTTTATGGATGAGAATCATGACAATCTCCAAAGAGCCTGCTCGGAGAATGTTGTAGCGGTAAGTTACGACGATTGGGAGGGCGGTTTTGAATCGTCCGGCACAAAGAAGTCGGGCATGAGCCGGACCGAGGGATCGACCCGGTACTTCTCGAAATCGGTCACGCCCTCGGCCGCCAGGAAAGTGTCGTCGATCAGGAACTGCCCCGTGAATTCCCGGGACGGCTTCAGGAAAATGGCATGAGCGGCATCGGCCAGGATCTCCGGCGTCCGGCTCGCCTGCACGATCCGGTCTCCACCGAGAAGGTTCTGAACGGCGCTCGTGGCAATGGTCGTGCGCGGCCAGAGCGCGTTGACGGCAATGCCCTTCCCCCGCAACTCGCCGGCAAGGCCCAACACGCACAGGCTCATGCCGTATTTTGCGAGCGAATAGGCCAGATGCGGCGCGAACCACTTTTCCTTGAAGTCGAGCGGCGGCGAGAGCATCAGAATATGTGGATTCGCCGCCTTTTCCAGATGCGGGATCGCATATTTCGAGACCATGTAGGTGCCGCGCGTGTTGATCTGATGCATCAGATCGAAGCGCTTCATGTCGGTTTGGGGTGTATTGGTGAGGCTGATGGCGCTCGCATTGTTCACCACAATATCGAGACTGCCGAAGGTTTCGACGGCATTCGCGATAGCACCCTTCACCGCCTCTTCGTCGCGCACATCGACGAGAAGCGGAAGTGCATTGCCGCCGGCCGCTTCGATTTCCTCTGCCGCCGTGTAGATCGTGCCCGGCAGTTTCGGATGCGGCTCGGCCGTCTTCGCCGCGATCACCACATTCGCGCCGTCCTTTGCCGCGCGAAGGCCGATGGCGAGACCGATGCCGCGTGAAGCACCGGTGATGAAGATCGTCTTTCCTTGAAGGTTCATGACATCAGCTCGCTAGCGCCAAAGAGGCATCGTTCACGAAGCCGGATCCACCGAGCACTTTCTCTTCCAGAGACTTTGCTTCGACAACGATGTTCTCCGCAAAAAAACGACAGAGCGCGATGCGTCCGTGGTGCGCTGGATTCTCGTCGCCGCTCTTCAGCATGTGGTTGGAGACAAGCGCCGCATCGGCGAGAGCAACGCCGCCCTGCGCCAACCCGAAAAGCCGCAAATACGGCGTCGCACCAGCCAGCGCATCGTTCGGAGCATTGGCGGAACCGGCCTTCAGCAAATAACTTGTCGCGCGATCCAAGCTTTCGACGGCATCGCGCAGACGCGCCGTCGTCGCACCGAATGCGGGCGTCGCGTCCTTCAGTAACCGCGTCACCGTTGCGCGCATGGAGGCGATCTGCGCGCGTACGGTCTCGCCATTGGAAAGCGGCAATTTGCGCATGACGAGATCAATGGCCTGAATGCCATTGGTACCTTCATAAATCGGCAGAATTCGCGCGTCGCGCAAATGTTGCGCTGCGCCCGTTTCCTCGATGAACCCCATGCCGCCATGAACCTGAATTCCAAGAGACGCCACATCGACGGCGGCGTCGGTGGAAAACGCCTTCGCAACGGGTGTCAGCAGCGATGCCTGTTCGTTCGCACGTGCGCGATGACCGGCATCCTCCGCACGATGCGAACGGTCGATGGCCGCCGCCGTCAAAAAGCAGATCGAGCGCGCTGCGGCGGTCAGAACCTTCATGGTGAGCAGATTGCGCTGCACATCGGGATGTTCGATGATCGGGCTCATCTCGGTTGCGCCCACCGCGCGCCCTTGACGTCGATCCCTCGCATAGCCAAGCGCCTGCTGATAGGCACGCTCTGCCAGGGCGACACCCTGAATACCTACGGCAAGCCGCGCATTGTTCATCATCGTGAACATGCAGGCGAGCCCGCGATTTTCTTCGCCCACAAGCCAACCGATGGCGCCGCCGTGATCGCCGAAAATCATGGTGCAGGTGGGCGAGCCATGAATGCCGAGCTTGTGTTCGAGACCGCTGCAACGCAGATCGTTGCGCGTGCCATCGGGCAGGATTTTCGGGACGAGAAACAGCGATATACCGCGCGTTCCGGCAGGAGCATCGGGCAGACGCGCGAGGACGAGATGGACGATATTGTCCGTCAGATCGTGCTCGCCATACGTGATGAAGATTTTTTGGCCCGAGATCCTGTAGGTACCGTCACCAACGCGCTCGGCCCGCGTGCGAAGTGCACCGAGATCCGACCCCGCCTGCGGTTCGGTGAGATTCATCGTCGCGGTCCACTCGCCCGTGACGAGCTTTTCGAGATAGCGCCCTTTCAGCTCCTCGGAACCATGCGTGACGAGTGCCTCAATGCTGCCCATGGTGAGGATCGGCCCGATGCCGAAAGCGGCGCAAGCGGAATTCCAGATTTCGACGCAACCGGAATTGAGCAGCGTCGGCAACCCCTGACCGCCATATTCCGTCGGGCCGGTGATCGAACTCCAACCGACCTCGGTCCAGGCCTTGTAGGTTTCCTTCCAACCCGGCGCCGTGGTCACGACTCCATCGCGCAGTTGCGCGCCGTGCATATCGCCAACTCGATTGAGCGGTCCGATGATATCGCTTCCGAAGCGTCCCGCCTCCTCGATCACGGCAACAGCGAGATCCGGGCTCAGATCGCCATAAAGCCCCTCCTCGGCCGCTCGGTCGAGACCTGCCACATGCCGCATGATAAAG
Organism: Microvirga sp. 2MCAF38; assembly: GCF_052115485.1. Lineage (NCBI taxonomy): Bacteria > Pseudomonadati > Pseudomonadota > Alphaproteobacteria > Hyphomicrobiales > Methylobacteriaceae > Microvirga > Microvirga sp. 2MCAF38. The sequence goes on from NZ_JBFRGU010000001.1 coordinate 561,194, forward strand.
AGGATGTCGGCGACTGGAGCGCGATAGCTCATCGATCCCTCCCGGAATCAGGGGATTATCCGTTGTTGACGCGTGGCGACGCGCGGTTAAACCCGTCTCGGCAAAGTCCGGCTGCCGACGAGCGAGGATAGTTTAGGCGTGAACGATCAGGGGTCAATGGCTCAAACCGAGCTTCTCCAGGCCGACGAAGCCGGGATCGCGCGCGCCGCGGCGATCCTGCGCGAGGGCGGCCTCGTGGCGTTCCCGACCGAGACGGTGTACGGGCTGGGCGCCGATGCAACCAATGCCGATGCCGTCGCGGGAATCTATGCTGCCAAGGAGCGCCCGAGCTTCAACCCGCTGATTGCCCATGTGGCGGATTTTGAGGCTGCCCAGATCCAGGGCATCTTCGATGAGACGGCCAGAACGCTGGCCGAGGCTTTCTGGCCGGGTCCGCTCACCCTCGTTGTGCCGGTGGCCAAGACCTGCACCGTGTCGGACCTCGCCCGTGCAGGTCTCGACAGCGTGGGCCTACGCGTGCCGGCTCACCCTCTGGCACACGCGCTCCTCATCGAAGCCAGCCGCCCCATCGCCGCTCCTTCCGCCAACCGATCAGGGCGTGTAAGCCCGACCAATGCCGACCATGTTTTGAGCGATCTCGACAGGCGCATCGATGCCGTTCTGGATGGCGGAAGCACGCAAGTCGGTGTGGAATCGACCATCATCGCCTGTCTCGGCGACGCGCCTCGCCTGCTCCGCCCCGGTGGCGTGCCGCGCGAAGCAGTTGAAGAATTGATCGGAAGGAAGCTCGAGGCGACCTCGGCGGAGGCGGAAAATCCCCTCGCACCGGGAATGCTTGCCTCCCACTACGCGCCGCATGCGCGGGTAAGGCTCAACGCGACGCTGATCGAACGGGGCGAAGCCGCCCTGCTGTTTGGAGGCAGCGTTCCGAGCGGCCTCGATGGCGCAAGGGCCGCTTTGAACTTAAGCGAAAACGGCGACCCCAAGGAGGCCGCCGCTCATCTCTTCTCGTACTTAAGACAACTCGACGCCTCGGGAGCTGCCGTGATCGCCGTCGCACCCGTTCCCGAAACAGGCCTTGGAGAGGCCATCAACGACCGCCTGAAACGGGCTGCGGCGGAGCGGTAATTGCATGCTCGTTGGAGCACGCTATTACCGTTCTCGTGATCAAAAGCATGATCAGAACAAGTGGCAACCGGTTGTTCGCCCGGATCATGCGGCCTCAAAGAAGAATCTAAAGTTGATCATGTTTCAATCTGAAACGATCAAACTCTAGAAGCTTACGTAGGGAACAGTTCGAGCGCAGCACTCGCGGCGTAAACCGGACGTGCTGTTGTCCTGGAGGAAGGCTTCGCGCGCGGCGTCGCGACTTTTGCGGAGACTTGCCGAGGCCGCCGGTGGTAAACCGGGTTTTGTGCAGCCAATTTCGCCGCGATCTGAGCAACATGCCGACCCTGGAACCGGGCGCCGTCGAGTTCGACCTGACTCGGCTGGCGGGAGCCGTCGCTGCCAGTGATGGTCGTCGCGCCATAGGGCGAGCAACCCAACACCTCATCGATGCCCATCTGTCCCTGGAAGCTGTAAGGCAGACCAACGGGTACCATGCCGTGATGCATCAGGACGGTGAGGAAAGAAAGGATGGTGGCTTCCTGGCCGCCATGTTGCGAACCGCTGGAGGAAAAGACCGCACCGACTTTGCCGACCAGCTTACCCTGCATCCAAAGGCTGCTGGTCCGGTCAAGAAAGTTCTTCATCTGCGACGACATCATGCCGAAGTAGGTCGGAGTGCCGAAGATAATGGCATCGTAATCGGCAAGCTCTTCGACGGTCGCGACCGGGACATTATGGTGGAGTTTGCAATGCGATCGCGAAGGCGCATCCTCTGACATGAGCTCCGGGACGCATTTCACTGCGACCTGAGCCCCTGTCTCACGGACCCCTTCCGCCACGGCATCCGCCATCTGCTCGATGTGCCCCCAGGATGAATAATAAAGAACCAAAACTTTTGTCATGTGCTGCCCCTCTACCAATGCTGTCACAGGATCTTGGCCCCCAGGCGCACGCCCCGTTAACAGATTGTTTACAAATGAACGTTATCTCGTTCATGACGTTGCGCTACCGGTAAAAACGCAAGCGACACTTGAAATATTGCAACAACGTTTCACTTTCCCGCAGAGACGTCGCAGACCATGAAATTATATATGTATTTCAATGAGATATGGCATCAGACCGAAGGCTGAATCTCACCTTTCAAGGGTATTCAGGGTTTTTGCTATCAGGTCCGACACCGTCGAAAGGCTCGTTTGATAGGAGCCCGTCAGCCACGGCAACGGTGCCCATGCCGCAGAGCGAGCAGCCCTTCATTTTCGTCGATACCCATCTGCCGCTGGAAAAATTACGGCAGGCCAACGATGACGAAAATCGAAAGGGAGCCTCGGACTGAAGACCGAAACTACCCCTTTCCGGCGCCTCTCCCAAGAAGACGCCGCCGAAAAGTCTTTTCAGACCGTTTATATGATCAGCTTACTTCGCAGCGAGCTTGGTCGCGATCTGGGCGACGTGCTTGCCTTGATAACGAGCACCTTCGAGTTCAACCTTGCTAGGTTGACGCGAACCGTCCGCTGCCGCGATGGTGGATGCGCCATACGGCGAGTTGCCCATGACTTCGCTGACACCCATCTGGCCCTGGAAGGCATAAGGCAACCCGACGACCACGAAGCCCAGATGCAACAGCACTGGAACGGTCGTGAGAATGGTCGATTCCTGGCCGCCATGCTGTGTCGCGGACGACGTGAAGACCGAGCCGACCTTGCCGACCAGGCTTCCATTGGCCCATAGAGCGCCGGTCTGATCGAGGAAGTTCTTCATCTGCGCGGTCATGTTACCGAAGCGTGTCGGCGTGCCGATAAGGATGGCATCATATTCCGGCAGCTCATTGACCGTCGCAATCGGCGCCTTCTGATCGAGCTTGTAGTGCGCACTCTTCGCGACATCCTCCGGAACCAGCTCGGGAACGCGTTTCACCACGACCTCCGCACCTGCCTCGCGCGCGCCCTCGGCAACAGCATAGGCCATCTGCTCGATGTGGCCCCAGGTGGAATAATAAAGAACAAGAACTTTAGCCATGTGATCTCCAATCGTGCCGTATGTCCCTGAGGGGAGCGATGCGCCTTCACGTTAGGAAACGCTAATCTTTCCCTTCTGCAAATTAAATGGTAGCCTCGCAGGAATATATTTGCGCGGATGCAAGATGACCCGGTTTCCAAATCTCGCTTGGGACGATTTCCGGCTCGTGAAAGTAATCGCCGAGGCCAATGGCCTGACCGGCGCGGCGGAGCGGCTGAGCGTCAATCACTCGACGATCTTTCGCCGCCTCGGCCAAATGGAGGAAGGTCTCGGCGTCAAGCTCTTCGAGCGCTACCGCACGGGCTATGTGCTGACCCCCGCCGGCGAGGAGATGACCGCCCTCGCCGAGCAGATGGAGGAGAATGTCGCCACCTTCGCCCGTAAGCTCGCGGGGCAGGCCGTCGCTCCCGCTGGAGAGTTGCGGGTAACAACGAACGACAGCCTTCTCGTCCACCTCCTGACACCGCTCTTTGCGCGGTTCAGCAAGACCTATCCCGATTTGCGACTGGATGTGGTTCTCGCCAACCAGGCTCTCAATCTCTCGAAACGAGACGCCGACGTGGCGATCAGGGCGACCGATACGCCTCCCGAGACGCTGGTCGGGCGCCGCGTGGCCACTATCGCGTGGGCTGTCTATGGACGCAAAGTCGATTTCCCGCATCCGGATCGTGTCGATCTCTCGATGCTGTATGACCGGGCATGGGTAACGCTCGGAGACAATCTCGCGAATCTCAAGGCGGCACGCTTCGTACGCGAACACGTGGTTCCGGAGAAGATCGCCTACAAGGTCAATACGGTCCTCGGCCTGTCCGAAGCGGTTGAAGAAGGTGTCGGCATTGGTCCGTTACCCTGCTTCATCGCGAACGCAAGCCCGGACCTCGTCCGCCTCACGCCACCGGAGCCCGAATTTTCAGCAGGCCTCTGGCTTCTGACCCATCCCGACTTGCGTCAATCGGCGCGCGTTCGCGTCTTCATGGATTTCATGGCAACCGAAATCACCAAGCAGCGCCGCACCATCGAGGGCACCGTCTAGAAGCATGATCAGAGCCAGTGGAAACCGCTTGTTCGCCCGGATCATGCGGCGTCGAAAGAATCGAGAGTTTCAATCTAAAACGATCAAACTCTAGCGACGCCGTCTACTCCGCAGGCTGAAGCGCCGGAACACGCTCGACCGGCTTCTCCTTGATTGGCAGATTGATCAGCGCCGAGATAATTCCGAGCGCGACAGAGAGCCACCAGACCAGCGTGTAGTTGCCGTAGATCTCATAGAACATGCCCCCGAGCAAAACGCCGAGGAAGCCGCCGACCTGGTGCGAGAAGAAGGCAAAGCCATACAGCATCGCCATGTAGCGCGTGCCGAACATCAGCATGACGAGCGACGATGTGGGAGGCACGGTCGAGAGCCAGAGCAAGCCGATCGAAACGCCGAAGGCGATGGAGGTGAAGGGCGTTGCAGGGAGCAGGATGAAGACAGCAATCGCGACCGAACGACCGAGATAAATCCAGGCGAGAAGCCACCGCTTTGACATTCGCGTGGAAAGCCAACCCGACGAGAGCGATCCGAACGCATTTGCGAGGCCGATGACCGCCAGCGTCCAGCCGCCGACGGAGGCCGACAGACCAGCATCACGGATATAAGCCGGCAGATGCGCGGTGATGAAGGCGAGCTGGAAACCGCAGGTGAAAAAGCCGAGCACGAGCAGCACGTAAGAGCGGTGACGAAACGCTTCCGTCAGAGCCTGTTTGATCGATTGACCCGGAACGGACGCCGTTCCGGGAGAGGCATCCGAGGCGGGCTTCGTCGCAAGAGCGAGCGAGAGTGGCAGCACGAGAAGAACGCTTGCGGCAAAGATGATCAATGCTTGATGCCAGCCGAGCGTATCGATCAGCACATTGCCGATGGGCGGGAAAAGAAACTGACCGAAGGAGCCCGCCGCCGTGCCTGCACCGAAAGCCATCGGCCGCCATTCGTCCGGCAGCAGCTTGCTGAACGCGCCGAGCACAAGATTGAACGAACATCCCGACAGGCCGAAGCCGATCAGCACGCCCGCCCCGAGGGTCATGCTCCCGGGCGTTGAGGCATAAGCCATGACCACGAGGCCCACCGCATAGAGCACGGCGCCCACGGATAGAACACGCAAGGAGCCATAGCGGTCGGCGATAGCGCCTGCGAAAGGCTGACCCACCCCCCACAGCAGATTCTGCACGGCAATAGCCAGGCTGAAGACCTCACGGCCCCAGCCAAACTCCGCCGTCATCGGAATCTGGAACAATCCCGCCGAAGCGCGCGGCCCGAAGGTAATGAGCGCGACGAGGCAACCGGCGAGAACGATGAATTGAGGCGAGACGCGGCGAGAAGCGGTCATGGGTCAAATCTCTGATCAGGCCACGAGACTAGTCCATTCTCGCATGAGAACAAAACGCGTATTCGTAATCGTCGCCATAAACATTGGTTATAGGAAAGCGCCCGCGAGCGAAGGGCTTATCGACGTTTGCGAGCGCGCTCGGGAAGTGAAATCCAACTTTTCTGAAAGGATCGTACGAAGCCCAAAATTTAAATGCGGATCGTGTTTCAACGAGACACGGTCAACCGAACTTGCACTAAACAGCTATTACGTCTGTCCCGGCCGCAACTTATAGAAGATGTGCCGCCCGATCACGTCCATTTTTTTCAAACGCCGCGCCCAGTACGGCTTCACGTAGTCCGCGTGATAATGGGTCGAGCCACCGACTTCGGCGAGGTAAGTGCGGCCTTCGAGCACTTCGCTTGCCACCCGTTTGGCGGTTTCCCAGGATTCGGGCTCGGTAACGCGAAGCGCCTTGCCTTCGCAGGCGAAGGTGAACTGGCAGGCCAGGTGGCGGTGGCGGTTTTGATAGACTACGCCGCAGATCGAGGCGGGGTAGAGCCCGCTCTTCACGCGATTCAGCACGACTTGCGCGACGGCCGCCTGCCCCGATTCCGGCTCACTGCGGGCCTCGAAATAGACCGCCTCGGCGAGGCAGCGCTGCTCTTTGCTGAGATTGTCCGGGTCGATCAGATCGGCATAACGCGGCCGCTCGTCGTCGCTCTTGTTGACGATGGAGGTATCCACAGTGCCGTGACGGTCGAGTTTCGAGACGGGCGCGGCCGCGATCTCGACGGGCGTCGCGTCCAAAGGCGCAGGCGTGGTCGAGGAGAGCGCGATCGCGCGCGACACGTTTGGCGTCCTGGTGCTCGCAGCTGCGCCTGTCGAACCGGCGGCGGCAGCGACGGGAGACTGGACCGAGGTTGCCTGACGGGTCGTCGTCAGTTCCGGTGCCTGCCAGGGCTCGAAACGCTCCTGTTCGAGAGACGGCGCTTCGAGTTTACCCGACATGAGGATCGTCGGCGGCAGCAGGCGCTCGTCGCGACTGAAGAAGACACGCGTACCGGCGGGACCGAAATGCGCGACATCCGCCTTCGCCTGTCGCGACAGATTCGGCCCGAGCGCGATAGCGGGGTCGCCCTTGCGCGTACGCTCGACGGTTGGGTAAGCGACCGCGCCGGGTTTCAACACATGGCGTGGGGGCACATTCGCAAGCCGGCTGTCGTCCGGCAGATCGTAACGCGGGATATTTCTCAGGATAGCGCTGCTCAAGGTCCAGCGTCCGACATCGGATGCGGCACCGGCCAGCGGCACGAGATTATTCGCCTCCGCGAGATAGGCCACCGCGCTGCGGTTCGCGGCACTCACGCCGGAATGAGCATCGTTACGGGCGGAGGCCGTGAACGACACGAGAAGACCCGCTGCCAGCACCCAGGGGGCGACTGTTGCGCAGATCCATCTCATTCGCGATCGACGATACCGAAGACGCACGCGACACACCCAACTCACGAGGCCGTGGATCTCTCTTCAGCGGGAGATCCAGTTGGGTATCGTTATCGCTCAGTATGGTTGACGGAGGATTAAGACCTGCCACCTCGTGCAGGAGTGCTCGTTGCGAGTTCACGCAAGAAATCGCCGGTCTGCGCATCCGCAGGAAAAAACGTTTCGAGTGCGAGTTCCGACAGGCTGATATCCAGGGGTGTTCCGAACAATGTCGTCGTGCTGATCAATGACAGGCTATGACCGCCGACCTGCAATTTCAGAGGCACAATGACGCCCCCATACTCCTCTTTGGCAATCCCCCTGCCCTTCGGCTGCGGGTAACCGCTAAGTTCCGTCATGAGATCGACCAGAACCGGGTCGGCGGAAAGATCGATCTGCCGGCGCAGACGGATGAAGAGATGCACGCGCCATTCCGCGAGATTGAGAATGCGCGGTGCGAGTCCGCGTGGATGCAAGCTCAGGCGAAGGACGTTCACCGGTGGAGAAAGCAGCGATGCGTCGATGTCGGTAAGCAATCGCGGCAGCGCGGCATTCGCCGCGATCATGTTCCAATGCCGATCGATGGCGAGCGCCGGATAGGGCTCATGGCCGGTGAGTACGAGATCGACGGCCTTGCGCGCGGCGCTCAACACAGGATCGTCGAGCGACCGCTCCGGGAAGACAGGCGCGTAGCCAGCGGCAACGAGAAGGAGATTCTGATCGCGAAGGGGAATATCCAGATGCTCGGCGAGGCGTAGAACCATCTCGCGGCTCGGCACCGAGCGTCCCGTTTCAAGAAAACTCAGGTGCCGCGCGGAAATCTCGGCATCGCCGGCGAGATCGAGCTGGCTGAGGCGTCGACGCTGCCGCCATTCACGCAGGTGATCTCCGACAGGGCGTACGGTTGTGGTCATGCCGCGACGATAACAGGCTTTCGCGGCATTCCTATTACCTCTCACGTAATCGACTTGCGTCTCGCGACGGCAAAGATGAGGGCAGGCACCGAACGCATGAGGTTGTTGTTCGGAAGCGCCGATCTCGTTTCACAGGAGTTCGTCATGTCGATCATTCCCGCTCCCTTCCTCCGCCAGGCCTTGATGGCCGATGCCACGACAAGCGCCGCGTGCGGCGTACTGATGGCTCTTGGGGCCGCTTTCCTTGAACCGATGCTTGGACTCCCGGCGCAGCTTCTGCGCACCTCGGGTGTAATCCTGTTACCCTACGCAGCGCTGCTCGCCTATCTCGCCATGCGCGAAACTGTGCCGCGCGTTGCAGTCTGGGCGATCATTCTCGGCAATGTCTTGTGGGCCGCCGACAGTGCTCTGCTTCTGGCAAGCGGGTGGATCGCACCGACAAATGCCGGCTACACCTTTGTCCTCGCTCAGGCAGTTGTCGTTCTCATGTATGCCGAATTGCAATTCATCGGTCTGCGCAGATCGACGGCCATCGCCGCATAAAGGCATCGATGAAGCGAGCCTGCGTCATCACCGGACGCAGGCTCCATCAGATTTGGTCAGCGGCTCTTGCCGTCGAAGGGCGTGATGTTGAGCGTCGCGCGGTCGAACTCTTCAAGGCAGCGCACATTGATCGCCGCCATCGCCTCGCCGGTCGGCATCTTGCCTTCACCGAACGGCGCGCAGCCGCACGTCTTACAGAAGCGATGCTGGACCGTGTGCGAGTTGAATGTGTACGTGGCGAGTTCGTCCTCGCCACGTATCACGTTCAGTGCCGCACGCGGCACGAAGGTGAGAAGGTAACCCTTGCGAGAGCAAATGGAGCAATTGCATTCGATTACCTGTTCAAGGTTGGTCTCAACCTCGATCGCCACTTTTCCGCAATGGCATGAACCCTTGTGCATCGTGAACTCCTTCAGGATGTGAATGCCGATCTCGCGATGACGATGAGGCTGGCCGGGAGAATACCGGCAAGCCGTTCCTCCATCGTCAACGGCTTAAATCTAACGCGCGACGAGAGGTTGAGCACGAGTTCGAACATGAAAGACACGGCGAACGGCCAGACGAAAGGTGGCAAGAATGCATCCTCCCATGCAGGCCGGGCCATGAGGACCGCCGCGATCAGGAAACCGGACGCGATCATCGTGGAGACGTAGACGACCCCGATACGAGACAGCTTCATGGATCGCCTTATGCCTGGCTCGCAGCCTTGTTCCCGAGCGCGGCCTGCGCTGCGGCGAGGCGTGCGATCGGAACGCGGTAGGGAGAGCAGGAAACGTAGTCGAGTTTCGCGCCCTCGCAGAAGAGGATCGAAGCCGGATCGCCGCCATGTTCGCCGCAGATGCCGAGCTTGATATTGTTTCGCGTCGCCTTGCCGCGCTCCGCGGCAATCTTGATCAATTCGCCGACGCCTTCCTGGTCGAGCGTCACGAACGGGTCGTGCGAGAGAATGCCCTTTTGCGTGTAAGGACCAAGGAACGACGCTGCATCGTCGCGCGAGATACCGAGTGCGGTCTGCGTCAGGTCGTTGGTGCCGAACGAGAAGAACTCGGCGCTTTGGGCAATATCACCGGCACGCAGAGCAGCGCGCGGCAACTCGATCATCGTACCGACCTGATACTCGATCTTGACTCCACGCTCCTTCGCCACCGCATCCGCCATGGCGTCGATGCGCGCCTTCACGAGATCGAGTTCCGCCTTCGTCATAACGAGCGGCACCATCACCTCAGGCACGACAGGCTTGCCGGTCGCCTTGGCGGCTTCCACCGCCGCCTCGAAGATGGCGCGGGCCTGCATTTCGGCGATCTCCGGATAAGCGATGGCGAGACGCACGCCACGGAAGCCAAGCATCGGGTTGAACTCGTGGAGTTCCGCCGCGCGGCGCTTCAGCTTCTCCGGGGATGTATTCATGGCTTTCGCCACCTCCTGCATCTCCTCGTCCGTATGCGGCAAGAATTCGTGCAGCGGCGGATCGAGCAGGCGGATCGTCACCGGCAGACCGCTCATGATCGTGAACAATTCGACGAAGTCGGCGCGCTGCATCGGCAGCAATTTCGCCAAGGCCGCGCGACGGCCCGCCTCGTCGTCAGAGAGGATCATCTCGCGCACCGCCACGATGCGATCGCCCTCAAAGAACATGTGCTCCGTGCGGCACAGGCCAATGCCCTCCGCTCCAAAAGTGCGTGCTGTCTTGGCGTCGAGTGGCGTCTCCGCATTGGCACGCACTTTCATGCGGCGCACCTTATCGGCCCAGCCCATAAGCGTCGCGAACTCGCCCGACAGTTCCGGCTGCAGCATTTTCACCTGGCCGAGCAGCACCTGTCCATTGCCGCCGTCGACGGTGATGATGTCGCCTTTGCTCAGCGTCTGACCGGCAACACTCAAAGTCTGCGCCGCGTAGTCGACACGAATAGAGCCTGCACCGGAGACGCAGGGTTTGCCCATGCCGCGCGCTACCACCGCCGCGTGTGAAGTCATGCCACCGCGGGTGGTCAGAATGCCTTCCGCCGCATGCATGCCGTGGATGTCCTCGGGCGAAGTCTCCACACGTACAAGAATGACCTTGCGGCCCGCCTTCTTCGCTGCTTCCGCGTCATCGGAGGAGAACACGATTTCGCCGCAGGCCGCGCCCGGCGATGCGGGCAGGCCCGTCGCGACCACCTTGCGATCGGCTTTTGGATCGATGGTCGGATGCAGGAGCTGATCGAGCGCCGCTGGCTCAACGCGGGTCACCGCCTCTTCCTGCGTGATCAGGCATTCATTCGCCAATTCCACCGCAATGCGGAGCGCGGCTTTCGCCGTGCGCTTGCCGTTGCGGGTCTGGAGCATCCAGAGCTTGCCCTTCTCGACCGTGAATTCCATGTCCTGCATGTCACGGTAATGCTTTTCGAGAATACCGTAGATGCGCACCAGCTCATGATACGCGTCGGGCATCGCACGTTCCATCGAGGGCTTGTCGGAGCCCGATCCGATACGTGCCTTCTCGGTGATGTCCTGCGGCGTGCGGATGCCCGCCACCACATCTTCGCCCTGCGCGTTGATGAGGAACTCCCCGTAGAGTTCGCTCTCGCCCGTGGATGGGTTGCGTGTGAACGCGACGCCCGTCGCCGAGGTCTCACCCATATTGCCGAACACCATGGCCTGCACGTTCACCGCCGTGCCCCAGCTCGCCGGAATATCGTGCAACTCGCGATACTTCTTCGCGCGGGCATTCATCCACGAGCCGAACACCGCGCCGATGGCGCCCCAGAGCTGCTCCTGCGGATCCTGCGGGAAGGGCTTACCCAGCTCCTTCTCGACGATGGCCTTGTAGCGCGGCAGCAGCGCCTTCCAATCGTCGGCGGTCATATCCGTGTCGAGGGTATAGCCCTTGCGGTCTTTGTACGCGTCGAGAGCTTCCTCGAAATGATGATGTTCGATGTCGAGCACGACATTGGAATACATCGTGATGAAGCGACGGTACGAGTCGTAGGCGAAACGCTCATCACCCGCGCCTTTCGCAAGCGCCTGGACGGTCAGGTCGTTGAGGCCGAGATTGAGCACCGTATCCATCATGCCGGGCATCGACGCCCGTGCGCCGGAGCGCACGGATACCAGAAGCGGCGTCTCCGCATCGCCGAACGTGCGCCCCGTCAAGCGCCCGATAAAAGCCAGCGCTTTCTCCACCTGCCCCGTCAGTTCGGTCGGATAGGTCTCGCCATGATCGTAATAGTAGGTGCAGACTTCCGTGGTGATCGTAAAACCGGGCGGTACCGGCAGTCCCAGATTGGACATTTCGGCGAGGTTGGCGCCCTTGCCACCCAGCAGGTTCTTCATCCCTGCCTCGCCTTCCGCACGACCGTCTCCGAAGGAATACACCCACTGCGTCATCGTTCGACCTTTTGGCTTATGCCTGCACCCGCACAGGTGAAGGCTTTAAGCATCCTGAACCAAAACGCAACATGAACAGCCAAGGTTCCTCCGTTTAAATGCCACATCGAAGACCCGAAAAGTCCTTTCAAAATAAGCTCTTTTTTACATCCAATTTGGATTGAAATGGCTCCCTCGGAGCATAGTTCCCCTCTCGGAAGCATGGCCGGAGTCGATACAGGGGGTCCAGATGCCTTTTGGGGAGCACCGCTCATGACAATCTTCACGTTCACGATCGATGACCCGAAAGGCGTCGATCTCTCTTTCTTTTTTCCAGGAAATCTTTCGCTTCGGGCACAGGTTTCCGGCTACAACCTCGCCACAGGCACCGGTTACACCGAATACGACTGGATCAATGACGGCGTCATCGACACGTCTAGAACCTATAATATCGGTGTGAAAGGAAAAGACTTCGCTTTTCCCTCAGGCCTTGGCGGATTGATCGCAACAATCACTTCGGCGACCTTATCGGAAAGAACCTTCGGCGGCGGCGGATCGCTGCACCAACTGGCCAGCCTGAGCATTACGAATAATTCCGGTGCGGCCGACGAGATCAGGATTGCCGCTTTACGCGATTTGACTCCCGATGTTCTGCTTCACTCCTTTCCCGGCGACAGCAAGAATTCGAGGATCATTCTCGAAGGGAACGACGGCAACGATACGCTGCCCGGCAGCCAATGGGGGGATACCCTCGATGGCGGAAAGGGCCATGACAAATTGATCGGCCGTGGCGGCAGCGACACCTACATCGTCGACAGCCAATCTGACATCATTGTCGAATTGGACGGCGAAGGGACGGATACCGCGATTGCCAAAATCTCCTATCGTCTCGCGGATAATGTTTCCGTCGAGAACCTGATCGCGGATTCGGGCGAAGGGTTGATCAATCTCACCGGCAACAACATCGCCAACAGGGTCGCCGGAAACGACGCCGACAATCGGCTCGACGGCGGCGGGGGCGCCGATACGCTCGGTGGTGGCAAGGGGAACGACACCTATCTCGTCGACAATGCCCTCGACATCGTCAACGAGAGTGCCGGTCAAGGCACGGATACCGTTCTCGCAAGCGTGAGCTACGCGCTCAAGGCGGGATCATCTGTTGAGTTTCTACGGGCCACCGATCCGTCGGCCAAGACCGCCATCAATCTCACCGGTAACGAACTCGACAATGCCCTTTTCGGCAATGCGGGCGCCAATAAGCTGGCGGGCGGCAGCGGCAAGGACGCCTTCGCCTTTGCGAGCAAGCTCGGTGGCAAGAACGTCGACAAGATCACGGACTTCAACGTGAAGGACGACTTGATCTGGCTCGAGAATGCAGTCTTCAAGACCCTTGGAAAATCCGGTTCCCTTGCCAAACCCGCCAAGCTGAAAACAGATGCGTTCTGGACCGGTGCTCAGGCACACGACGCCTCCGATCGGATCATCTACAACAAAAGCAACGGCGCGCTGTACTACGATCCCGACGGCACCGGACCAGTCGCGCAGATCAAGTTCGCGCAACTCACAAAGAACCTGAAAATCACTGCCGCAGATTTCTTCGTGATCTGACGATTGACGATTCAAATGAAAATGGCCGGGACGAGCCCGGCCATTTCAAAACTCGAATTGCATCGCCTCAAACGCGGTAGCGGCCGTTGCGCTTCACGTAAACGGTCGTGCCGGTGGGGACGCGCTCATAGAGATCGACCACGTCCTCGTTGAGCATGCGCACGCAACCGGACGAGACCTGCTCGCCGATGCTCCACGGCTCGTTGGTGCCGTGAATGCGGAACAGGATGTCCTGGCCGTTCTGATAGAGATAAAGCGCGCGCGCGCCGAGCGGATTGTCGATCCCCGCCTCGCGAAAGCGCGGCAGGTCCGGCTTGATGCTGATCATGGTCTTGGTCGGGATCCAGGACGGCCACACGCCCTTGCGGCCGACAGACGCCACGCCCTTCCAGGAGAAGCCCTGCTTGCCGACGCCGACGCCGTAGCGGAGCGCTTTGCCTTCGGGCTGGACGAGATAGAGGAAGCGGTCGTCGATATCGACGACGATGCTGCCTGGCTTCTCGCCACCCTTATATTCCACGGTCTGGCGGGAGAACTTCTCTTCCATCTTGGTGCGGTCGACCAGCGGCACATCGTGCGGCTTGTCGGGCATTGAACCGATATACCACCCGTCATACGGGTCCTCGGCCTTGGAGACCGACATTTCAGGCGGATTGTGGATGGATTGGCAGGCGGCGAGCGACGCGCCCAGAAGAGCGAGCACAAGAAGGCGGCAAAGAGTCATCAGAAGAACCGGGGGAAGTAACGGAGTTGCCGCCTGCCTAACGCGAAGCAGACGGCATGGCTGTGACCTTGACGCAACAGCCCCCCGGAATGTGAAACTAGCCCTCGATTCGCGAGAAATCCGCCACCGTGCGGGTGGCCTCACGAAGGGCGTTGAGAAGCTTCAAACGGTTCTCGCGGAGCGCCAAATCCTCGGAGTTGACGGTCACTTTATCGAAAAAGGCGTCAACGGCGGGGCGAAGTTCGGCCAAAGCCTTCATCGCGCCCTCGAAATCCTCGCGCATCACATGTTCGCGAGCGTGGCGCGAGGCCGCGTCGAGAACATCGAAAAGCACCTTTTCCTCAGGGAGGCCGCGCTCGTGAACGAGCGTGCGATTCGGCTCGCCATCATAAGCCTTATTGTCCTTCTTCTCCTCGATGCGCAGAATGTTGGCGGCACGGCGATAGCCCGCGAGAAGGTTCGCGCCATCCTCGGCATCGAGGAAGGAACCGAGCGCCTCGACGCGGCGGACGATCATGAGAAGGTCGTCCCAATCGCCCAATCCAATGGTGGCGTCGATCAAATCGTGGCGTGCACCTTTATCACGCAAACTCACTTTCAAGCGGTCAAAGAAAAATTCTTGAACCAAATTCAGCAGGATCAACTCCGCCTTTTCAGGATCGCCTTCGCCTGCGCGACCTTGTGCGGTCAGAACTTCGAGCGCCCTCTTTACAGCGTCATAGAGTTCGAGACGTAGCTCGTTCTCCAACACCAGCCTAATCACACCCAACGCCGCGCGGCGCAACGCGAACGGATCTTTCGATCCCGTCGGCTTTTCATCAATCGCCCAGAAGCCCACCAGCGTGTCGATCTTATCCGCCAGCGCCACCGCAACCGACACCGGATCGGTCGGCACGCGGTCGGACGGGCCGAGCGGCTTGTAGTGCTCTTCGATGGCGAGAGCGACGGAAGGATGCTCGCCCTCGATGGCCGCGTAGTAGCGGCCCATCAGCCCCTGCAACTCGGGAAACTCGCCGACCATTTCGGTGACGAGGTCCGCCTTGGCGAGACGCGCGGCGCGCTCAGCGAGAGCAGGCTCCGCGCCGACGATGGGTGCGAGTTCTTTCGCCAGCGCCGCGATGCGCTCCACGCGCTCGAACTGCGTGCCGAGCTTTTCGTGGAAGACGATTGATTTCAGCTTTTCGAGACGGTCTTCGAGCTTCGTCTTCTGATCGGTCTGCCAGAAGAACTTGGCGTCGGAGAGGCGCGCCTGCACCACGCGCTCGTTGCCGCCGACGATGGTTTTGCCGCCATCCTTCGCGACGAGGTTCGCGGTGAGCAGGAACTTATTGGCGAGCTTGTCCATGCGCGGGTCGAACAGCACGAAACATTTCTGGTTCGCGCGAATAGTCGTGCGGATGACCTCCGGCGGAATTTCCAGAAAGCTTTCGTCGAAGGACCCCATGAGCACGACCGGCCATTCGACGAGACCGGCGACTTCTTCGAGAAGCCCTTCATCCTCGACGAGTTGGAGGCCTTGCGCGAAGGCGAGATCCTTCGCGTCGTGCAGGATGATGTCCTTGCGACGGTCCGCATCGAGCACGACTTTGGCGCGCTCCAACGCGGTTACGTAATCATCGAAGCGCTTCACCCGGATGGCGTCGGGCGCCATGAAGCGATGGCCGTAGGTCACATTGCTCGCGACGATGCCATCGACCTCGAACGGCACGACTTCCGGATCTTCCGTTTCAGGGCCGAAGGTGCAGACGATGGAGTGGAGCGGGCGCACCCAGCGCAGTGAGCCGGGTTCGGCGGAAGCCGCGCCCCAGCGCATGGATTTCGGCCACGGGAACGTCTTGACGATCTGCGGCAGGATTTCCGCGAGCACACTTTCAGTCGGCAGGCCGGGCTTCTCGATGATGGCGACGTAGAACTCACCCTTCTTCGGATCGCTCTCGATCTTCGCCTGCTCGATGGACGTCAGCCCCGCCCCCTTCAGGAAGCCCTGTATGGCCCCCTCCGGCGAGCCGACGCGCGGTCCTTTACGCTCCTCGCGCACATCCTGCCCCTTCACGGGCAGACCGACGATGTTGAGCGCGAGACGACGCGGCGTGGCGAAAGCCTTCGCGCCCTCATAGAGAAAACCGCGCTCGACCAGCGCATCGGTGACAAGCTTCTTCAAATCCTCCGCCGCACGACGCTGCATGCGGGCGGGGATTTCTTCGGAAAAGAGTTCAAGGAGAAGATCGGGCATGGCGGTGGCGCCTATCACCCTCCCCTTGAGGGGGAGGGTCGGCCGTCAGGCCGGGGTGGGGTGGGAAGCGCAGTGGCCTCAGAGTTGAGCGAGCCATACAAGGCCGCATAGATAGTGTCGAGAACGCCTGACATATTCGCGGTCAGTTCGGCATTCCAAAAGCGGATCACACGATAGCCTTCGCTTTCAAGCCAACGCGTCCTTGCCGCATCCTTCGCCGCAATCTGGTCTTCGGAATGGTGTCCTCCATCGAGCTCGATCAGGAGACGAGCCTTCAAACAGGCGAAATCGGCGACGTAAGAGCCGATCGGGACTTGCCGGCGGAAGTGGGTTCCGTAAGTTGGGATGGCCTTTAGGGCGCGCCAGAGCATTTGCTCCGGCTCGGTAGTGTTCGAGCGGAGTTTCTTAGCCTTGTCACGGCGGAACCGACTGATATCGCCCATGGCTGGTCTCATGTTGCGGAGCCACCCCACCCCGGCGCTTACGCGCCGACCCTCCCCCTCAAGGGGAGGATTGGAGCCCTCCCCCTTCCGTCTTCAACCACGCCGCGCCGACGGCCTTCACCAGTTCGCGGACGCGCAGGATGTAACTCTGGCGCTCGGTGACCGAGATCACGCCGCGCGCATCGAGCAGGTTGAAGACATGGCCGGCCTTGAGGGCCTGGTCGTAAGCAGGAAGCACCATGAGGTGACGATCTCCGGCATCGCCCGCCTCCAGGTATTTCTTGCTCGCGGCTTCGGCGTCACGGAACAGACGAAACAGCATGTCCGTGTCGGAATATTCGAAATTGTGCCGTGAATATTCCTGCTCCGCCTGCAGGAACACATCGCGATAAGTGACCTTTTGGTCTCCTTCGAGACCATTGAAGTTCAGGTCATAGATCGATTCAACACCCTGCAAATACATGGCAAGGCGTTCGAGCCCATAGGTCAATTCGCCAGCGACAGGCGCACACTCGATGCCCGCGACCTGCTGAAAGTAAGTGAACTGCGACACTTCCATGCCATCGCACCAGCATTCCCAACCCAGGCCCCACGCGCCGAGCGTCGGGTTTTCCCAATCGTCCTCGACGAAACGGATGTCGTGCAAGCCGGTATCGATGCCGATGGCCTGAAGCGACTTGATGTAGAGGTCCTGAAGGTTCGGTGGGTTCGGCTTCAGGATGACCTGGAACTGGTAATAATGCTGGAGGCGGTTCGGGTTTTCGCCGTAACGGCCGTCCTTCGGACGGCGCGAGGGTTGCACATAGGCCGCGCGCCAGGGCTTGGGGCCAAGGGCGCGCAGGGCCGTGGCCGGATGGGACGTTCCCGCGCCGACTTCCATGTCGTAGGGCTGAAGGATGACGCAACCCTGCTCCGCCCAATAGCGCTGGAGCGTGAGAATGAGGCCCTGGAAGGAGCGCGCGGGGTTCATGTGCGCGGGTTCGCTCGTCATGTCGGCGTCCAATGATTTTCAGAATTCAGCCCGAACCCTTGTGATGGCGGGCGCGTCAAGTCAAGCGTGAGAGGGAGAGCGTCATTCCGGGGCCGCGTAGCGGAACCCGGAATCGTTTGCCGTGTGGGCGCATCTCTCATAGCGCGATCCCGGATCGCCTGCGGCGTCAGGGATGACGCGGTTGGAGTGGAGGATGAAGCCCTACAGCCCCAGCCGCGACCACGCGGCCCGTTCCTCCAACACCCCCATCACCTCGCCGGGATCGAGGAGGCTCGAACTGCTCGACGTCCCCCGGCCAAAGAGACGCCCGATCAGAGGTGGGCGGGCCGGTTCCACCAGTTTGATCTGCACCTTGTCGCCAAAGCGTTCGCGCAAGATCGAGCGGATATCGCCGAACCCGTCGATGAGGCCGAGGCCGAGCGCTTCGTCGCCGACCCAGAAGGCTCCCGAAAACAGATCCTCCCGATCCCGCGCCAACTTTTCGCCGCGCCGCGCCTGGACGAGCCCCATGAACACAGAGTGGATGCGGTTTTGCAGATCCTTGAGCCGCGCCACATCGTCGGGGTCTTCCGGCCGGAACGGATCGAGCATCGCCTTGTGCGCGCCTGCCGTGTGGACGCGCCGCTCGATGTCGTAGCGGGCGATGAACCTGTCGAGCCCGAAGCTTGCCGCCACGACGCCTATGGACCCGACGATGGAGGATGGATCCGCGAAAATCTCGTCCGCCGCGCAAGCAATCATGTATCCGCCCGAGGCCGCGGCATCCTCCACGAAGGCGATGACCGGCAGCTTCTTCTCCTCGGCCATGGCCCGGATGCGTTTGAAGATCAGATGCGATTGCGCCGCCGAGCCGCCCGGCGAATTGATGACGAGCGCCACGGCCTTCGCGTCCCGGATCGCAAAAGCACGCTCGAGCAGCGGCGCAACGTTGGCAATGGAAAGGCCAGTCCTGAGAGGCATCACCGCCCCGATCGGCCCCGAGAGGCGAATGACGGGAACGATGGGATGGGACGCCCGGAACCGGCCGGGCAAAAGCCTTTGAAGGGGGGACGGGAGCGATTGAAGGAAGGTCGATTGTGTCATGGAGAACGATGTAGCGCGGAAGGAGCCACTTCCCAAGATGAACATATCGTTAGGGAACTAGTCGGATTCTGTTCAGCTAAGCTCCCCTAGCCTCTTCCCCAAGGGCAGACGCAAGGTGCCTGCCCCGGGATCATTCGTTCGACAATGCGAGGTATCGATTATGCGCTTTCTGAAAGTGGCTTTCACTGCTGGAGTTCTCGCCATTGGAGCTCTGGGCGCGACCGCCGCATCAGCCGCTTCAATGCCCTCAGCCGCGATGCAGACGGAGCAAATGCCCAGCGCAGTTCAGAAAACCTGGCACAATGGCAGGCCGCATTATGTCCCCGCTCAGCGGCCGGGATACAGGCCCCGCCGCCCCGCTCCACGCGTTGTGTGCCACACGCAATGGCGAACAGTCAGAACCGCACGCGGGACCTTCATCCGCCGTCCTGTCCAGGTCTGTAACCGCCGCTGGTAGAGGTTAGTCGCAACAGAGTTTCACCATTAACCCTGTTGCTTTGGAAACCATTCATCTTTGGCGTCGATGCTCTGCACGAAACGTGACGCCCGCAAAAAAGGGATCGAACATGCGCAAGCTTATCTACAGCCTCGCGGCTGCCGCGACCCTCGGTTTCGGCGCCTTGACGATGCAGCCCGCTCAGGCCCAGCCTTATTATCCGGGTTATCATCCCGGCCCCTACGGCAATTATCGCCCCGGCTACCGGCCTTACCGGCACGGCTATCGCCCCGCCTATCATCCCGGCCGGGGCTATTACCGTCCGGCCTATGTCGCCCCGCGCTGCTGGACGCAGATGCAGCGACATTGGAACGGTTTCGTCTGGGTGCAGCGCCCGGTGCGCGTCTGCCGCTGACAAGCTCTTCTTCCGCTCTTCATGGTCGGGCTCAGTCCGGCCATGACGCGAATCACCCGCTTCATACGAGCGTGGCATCACCCCTGTGCAGTGCCTCCGCCTGCAGCGTGAAGTGGCCGCTCTCTCCATTGAGAATCACCGGCGGCAGGATCGCCAGCGGTGCGCGGCTTCCCTTCAACGCTGAGATCAGCACCCGAATCGCCGGTTGGTCGGCGCTTGGGTGGACAAACCGCAATTCCACCCCGCCCAGACCCTTTCCGAGAGCTGCGAGACAATCCGCCATTCGGTCCGCACGGTGAATCAGGACAAGCCGCCCCTTGGGTTTGAGAAGAGCGATGCAAGCGCGCAGCCAGGCTTCCAGCCCCCCTTCCGGCAACGCATGGGCTGCGGCCCGCCGTTCGTGCGGCGAGATTCGCGCCCGTCCCTCCTCCAGAAACGGAGGATTGGTGACGACGATATCCACACTCTCGGGCGACACGCCCTCGGCGACCCACGAGGCGCGATTCAAAAGATCGGCAACCGCCACATGGGCGTTCACATTGTTGAGATCGGCGTTCTTTCGGCAAAGCGCCGCGAGAGCCGGATCGCGCTCGATGAAGACTATCTGCGCCGTCCCTCGAGCGGCAACCATGAGACCCACAGCGCCGGTCGCGGCTCCCACATCCGCCACCACATCGCCCGGCGATACAGGGGCCGCAGCAGCGAGAAGCACGGCATCGGTCCCCGCGCGATGGCCTTTTGCGGGCTGCAACAGGCGCACTCGCCCGCCAAGGAGCGAATCGTCGGTGGTCTCAAGCATGGCGCAGTTCGGCCTCCAACCCGGCCTCGGTGATCAGGCGACGTGCCTGCGCGGCCCAATCGTCAGGAACCAGAATACGGCGGGGAAAGGCCCCTATCATGCCCTCGAGGGCACTGATATGCAGATCGGCCACAAGCACAGGGATATTGGCGTTCTCCAACAAGGATTGTAGGAAGCCGATCGTCACGAGATCGTTCGTGCGGACGATTTCGACCATCGGTGCCAGGCTCCTTCCTTGCGGCAAGCTTTCGCGTTGCGGCATGGAAACCGCCATGCCACGGTGTGGTCCATATTCCTACCGACCGTTCCGGTCGGCAACCCGGGTTTAAAGACGTGGGCGTCGTCGTTCCGTTCGAGGAAAAGCATTCAGATAAGAATGCAGGTATCGAAAAGCTCGTTTCCCTTGTGTCTGCGGACATGGAACGGGTCAATGCGATGATTTTGTCCCGGACGGGATCGGATGTCACGATGATCCCGGAAGTGGCGACCCACCTCATCTCATCCGGCGGCAAGCGCCTGCGCCCCATGCTGACCCTCGCGACGGCCGGACTCGTCGGCTATCAGGGCGAGGGACACATCAAGCTCGCGGCAAGCGTCGAATTCATGCACACCGCCACCCTCCTCCACGACGATGTGGTGGATGAAAGCGACATGCGCCGGGGCAAGGTCGCCGCCCGCATCAAATGGGGCAACGAGGCGAGCGTGCTCGTGGGCGATTTCCTGCTCGGCCAGGCGTTTAAAATGATGGTGGAGGTCGGCTCACTGCGCGCGCTCGATATTCTCTCCTCCGCTGCTTCGGTTATCGCCGAAGGCGAGGTGATGCAGCTTGCCGCCGCCAAGAACACCGAGACGACGGAAGACGAATATCTTGCCGTCATTCGCGGCAAGACGGCGGAACTCTTCGCCGCCGCCTGCGAAGTCGGCCCGGTCATCGCTGAGCGGCCCAAGGCCGAACAGGCGGCTTGCCGTTCCTACGGCATGAATCTCGGCATCGCTTTCCAGCTCGTGGACGATGCTCTCGATTACGGCGGCACCGCCGCGACCCTCGGCAAGAATGTGGGTGACGATCTGCGCGAAGGGAAGATCACGCTCCCTGTCGTACTCTCTTTCCGTCGCGGGAACGATGAAGAGCGCGCGTTCTGGAAGCGGGTGATCGAACAAGGCGAGATCGAGGATGCGGATCTCGAACAGGCCATCGCCATCATGCGTCGGCACCGGGCGCTGGAGGACACGATCGAACGTGCCCGCCATTACGGCGCCATGGCCCGCGACGCGCTCGCCCTGTTCCCATCGAGCCCGATGAAGCAGGCCCTGCTCGACGCGGTCGATTTCTGCATCGCCCGCGCCTATTGAGGACGCACGCTCTGCGTCAGATGAAGAAGAGGTCCTTGTAGGTGATGGTCCTGCCCTCGCCCTTCTGGAGCTTCACGGTCGCGATCTCCAAAGCCGCCTTGGCACCCGATCCGTCGCTGTCCCAGTACAGTGTGTAGGTCGTGGCGTTGATCTTCTTGGCGACGAAGAAATCGTCTTTCTGCTTCGCCTCATTGAGCGCGAACCAACCTTTTTTGATGGCGATCGGCGTATCGAGCGACACGTTTTTGCCCTTCAGATACTTGACGATGGTTTTGTTGGTGAAGGCCGCGTCGTCGAAGCCGAACGAATCGTATTTCGGCCCGAAGTCGTAAATCGTATCCTTGCTTTTGTTGGCAATCGTCTTGTTGGTGAGCTTGGTATCGAACACGAATACGTCCTGGCTGCCGGAACCTTTGCCGCCATAGAGCTTATCGACGCCTGCACCGCCGCCGATCTTGTCGTTGCCTGCCTCGCCTTTGAGTGTATCCTTGCCCGCCTCGCCGCGCAGCCGATCGTCTCCGGCGCCGCCGGAGAGCACGTTGGCACCGCCATTGCCAGTGAGCGTGTTGGCAAGTTCGTTGCCGGTGCCAGTAAGGGCGCCGGTGCCGCTCAGGGCGAGATTTTCGACATTCGCGCTCAGTGCATAGCTGACGGTGGAGATCACCAAGTCAGTGCCACCGGAGACAGCTTCCATCACTTTGTCGCCGACCGCATCGACGGAATAGGTGTCATCGCCATCTCCGCCGGTCATCGCATCGACCCCATCCCCACCGGAAATGACATCATTGCCGGCGCCGCCCCAGAGAACGTCATTGCCGCCGGCGCCGTTCAGCGTATCGTTGTGATAGCCGCCATCGAGTTTGTCGGCATTGGCGGTGCCGTTCCAGACAAGGCCGGTCACGTGATCGGGGCTCGAATAATTCGCCGTCACCACGGCATCGGCGGGCTTATGCTGTGTGGTGTAGTCTGTCCAGGGAACGCCTCGCCCGCCATCTGCGACCGGTTTCATCGGGTTCTCGAAGGAGTAGTAGCTCCAGAGGAAGGACCCTGCGAGCCATTGTCCGCCGTAATTCTCCATCACCTTGAACAGAGCGGTGTAGCAATCCACTTGCTCCTGGAAATCGACCGCGCCGGTGCCGCCGAAAACCCCCGGGTCCTTGTTGGCGCCGTCCATGCTCTTGTAGCCGACCTCGGTGAAGATCACCTTTTTGCCGTACTGCTCCGAGAGTGCCTTGTAATAATCGACGACGGACTTGCCTCCGTGCAGAGTATCCCGGATCCAGGGATTGAAATGCGGCTTGACCCAGGCGTCCACGATCTGGTCGACGGTCGGATCGTTGACCGTCGAGGAAGGGATGTAGGCGTCGACGCCGATGTAATCGACCTTGTCCCAAAAGCCGACCCTCTGCACCGTGTCATAGGTGGCGGCATAGGTGATCTTGCCGGAGTAGACGGCGCGCACGGCATCGATGATCTCGATCCATTTCCGGGTATAGCTCTTGCCGTCACTGCAGACCCCCAGCGGATCGATCATGCTGTTCATTTCGGTGCCGACGCAGAGCATCTCCGCACCGCCCGCCTGCGCCGCCTTGGCGTACTCGACCATCATGGCCCTATAGCTGTCGAACCACGCTTTGGGATCGCTGGGAGCAAGCTCGGCGCGCCAGACGCGATTCTCGGTTTCGAGATGCGGCTTGAGCACGACCTTGAGGCCCTGCGCCTTGGCCTGGAGAATCGACTGCCTGACAATTTCGAAGGTGTCGCTCTCGTCGTCCCAGGGATTGGTCGGATCGCCGAGTCTCAATCCCATCGAGCTACTTGATTTATCTGTCTGAAAGAAATTGGGGATGATCGTGACAGTGTTGGCGCCGGTAGCGACGATCTGGGACATCGCTGCTTGACCTTCCCGATCGAGGATTTGTCCACCCCAATAAGAAGGTTGTGTAACGCTTTCCCACTCGAAGATCTGCTCGGAACCACTCATGGCTTGCCTTCTATTCACAATGGCTGACAACGTGCGGTGAAGCGTACCCACTGAATCTTATTTATATAATAACGTTTCAATTAACTACACCATTAAGCCGTATGGCTTAGGGTCATCATGACGCAGCAGACCGAGAGGGGGGAGTTAGTTCCAGGCGACAACCCGCTCAAGTCTCGACCTTCTATTCGAAGAAGGTGAAGTCCGTTACGGATCTGCCGAAGGCGCGAAGATCGGCATTCCGAACGATCCGAGCAATAGCGGCCGCTCAATCTTCTAGCAGCGCAAGGTCTGATCAAGATCGCAACCTGGCAGGGCGCTCCTGCCGAGCGTTCTCGATATCGCCGAGAATCCGAAGGGCTTCAAGTTCTCCGAACTCGACGCCGCGCAATTGCCGCGCGCCCCTGCCTGATCTCGATGCGGCCGTGATCAACACCGACCACGCAATCAATGCTGGCCTCGATATCCGTAAGGATACGATTGCGGTCAAAGCGCGCGAGGGCAACCCTTACCCCAACTTCATCGCCGCTCGCCAAGGCGACGAGAAGCGCACGGAAATCAAGACCTTCGTGCAGGCTTATGAATCGTCGGAAGTCGCCAACTATCTCGAAACCCGCTTCAAAGGAGCGATCATTCCGGCGTGGTAAGAAATAGCTCGCTAAACTGAGCATCGTCCCCGGGCTTCGTCCCGGGGATTTTCGCTTTTGCATTCGCCGATGTTATCCCCGGCGCGCCTAGCGCGGGAAGGGGGTCCATAGTGCGGAGCTTGATCGTGGATCCTCTTCCCTCACTTCGTTCGCCGGGATGACACACAAGGTAAAAACGCTCACCGAAGACTCGTCGCCTTTACCCACCAATCAGGCCGCGCACGCTGGATCGTCTTCCCCGCACTGGCCGATGCGGTGCTGTCAGCATAAAGCCCAAACACTGTCGCGCCTGAGCCGGACATACGCGCGAGCACGCAGCCTTTCGTTTCACTGATTACACGCAGCACATCCCCGATGATCGGTTGAACGCGCAAAGCTGCTCCTTCGAGATCGTTGCGTGCGCGCTTCAATTGCTCGAAAAGCGACACGCCTTCGATGACCGGATGCGCCGTGTTTCCGAACGATTGCCCCGGCTGCAATCCAAGCGCGCTGAAAACGGCAGGTGTCTCCACGGGAATACGCGGATTGACCAGCACTGCGAACAAACGCGGCAAAGGTACTCGCGCAGACAGATCGGCGCCGATCCCGCGCATCATGCGTGCGCGCGGTTCAACGCAGACGGACACATCCGCGCCGGTGAGACGCGCAGCCTCACGGATTGCAGGATGAACCAACGGCAGATTGTTGAGGCGCGCCAGCAATCGCAAAGCAGCCGCCGCATCCGAAGAGCCGCCACCGACGCCCGCCGCTACCGGCAGACGCTTCGTCAAATGAAAAGTGCCGACGCCGAGGCCGTCAATCCGCTCGCTCAGAAAACGCGCCGCTTTCAGAACGAGATTGTCGTTCTCATTGCCCGCAAGCGATGCGGTCGGCCCAGAGACATGCAGACCGAGTTTCGTGCCAGGCTCCAGGGTGAGCGTGTCGGCGATTCCGGCAAACGCGACGAGACTTTCGAGATCATGATAGCCGTCCGCGCGCCGCCCGAGGACATGCAGCGTCAGATTGATCTTCGCGGGAGCGCGTGTTGTCAGCGGTCGAGCCATGCGGGTGTTCTGGAGCATCATGAATTCGCATTCGTGAAATTGGTCTACCGGTTCGGTGCGACACTTCTCTCTCGTAAAACCGGATCCCAAATTCGCGAAAGTGTTCTCGCTTGATGCCCGGATCATGCGGCATCAAAGAATCGAGAGTTTGATTGTTTCAATCTGAAACGATCAAACTCTAGGCATTTGTCCTCTCCCCGATGACAGTAAGGCAATCTACGGGTGTTCCCGACTTGCGCACGATGAAGCGGATCTCGGACGAGTCCGAGATCCGTGGGGAGGAGAGTCCGTCGCGCTTCGCCTATCCCGATTTTGCATCCATATGCGTTTCCCCCGCCGATGACAGGGAGGGAATTTATAAAGATGAGGCTTCAGCCCCCATTCGGCTTCGGCTCTGACGGAGGCTGCGTGCCGTCGGCAGCCGGCTTCGCGTCGTCGAGACCGTTCGCAATTTTTTGCAGGATTCTTTCGAGATCCTCCGGCTCGGGATTCGAATCCTTGGCGTGGTTCCATTGGAACTTCGCCTCGTCCCGACGCCCGACTCTCCAGTAGGCATCACCCAGATGGTCATTGATCACCGGATCGCCCGGCTTCAATTCCACAGCCTTGTCGAGCTCGCGAACGGCGTCTTGATATTTGCCAAGGCGATAATAGGCCCAGCCGAGAGAATCGATGACCATGCCGTCGCGCGGTGCAAGCTCGACGGCGCGCGTGAGCATCTTGAACGCCTCGTCGATATTCTGGTTCTGATCGACCCAGGAATAAGCGAGATAGTTCAGCACCTGCGCCTTCGCAGATGGCATGCTGTCGGGCACGAGATCGAGCGCCTTCTTCATATCAGGCTCACCCTTCTCCCATTGCTTTGAACGCTCGTAGGAAGAGCCGCGATAGAAGAAGAGAATCCAATGGCTGCGATCGGGAGTGCCTATGAGTTGGATGGCCTTGCCATACGTCTCGGCGGCGGCTGCGAATTGCTTGCGCGAGCGCTGCACGTTGCCGAGCGCCATGACGACTTCGACATCGTCCGGACGCTCCTTCATCAGGTTTTGAAGATAAGCGACGGCCTCATCCCCGCGCCCCATCAATTCAAGATTTTGTCCGATGGCGATATCGGCGCTCGGGCGCACCGGCTCGTTCTTCGGCACGTTCGCGAACACCTCGTTCGCGCGGTCATATTGCTTCAGCTTCTCGTAGAGATCGCCGAGGGTCACGAGCGCGAGCGAGTGATCGGGATTGAGATACAGGCCGAGACGCAGATAGATGATCGCGGTCAGCTCGTCGCCCTGCCCACTACCGACGACACCGAGACCATAGAGCACTTCCGCCGCCCCATCCTGCGCCGAGGAAATGGTGGACTTCAGCGGTTTGCCGGATTTGATCGCATCGACCGATGCGCGGACAATCGGATGGCGCGGAAGCGCTTCCTCGAAGGTCTGATAGATCGCAAGCGCCTCGTCCTTGCGACCGCGCGAGGCCAGGAAACGGGCATAGGCATCGACGATCTGAAGCGTGTTGCGCCCGTTCTCATAGGCCGACTTGAAGCGCTTTTCAGCCTCGTCGTTGTTGCCGGTAAACTGGGCGATCAGGGCAGCGTGATATTCGCGAAACTGGTTGAAGGCTTGCTCATTCTTGAGCTTGTCCACCAGCGCCAGCGCTTCCTTGCCTTTGCCGGCACCGGCTTGCGCCCAGGCGGAAAGAAGGGTCGCCGTAATGTCGGCCGCACGGCCACGCCCGCCCTGATTCAGGCTGGCACGAGCTTGAGTATATTTATTCGCCTTTAGAGAGCGCACGCCCAAGGTGAACTGCGCAAGCCCGTTCGCCGGATTGCGCGCCACCAGACGCTCGGCAGCCTTGAAGGAGTCCGGCATGGCGCCGTTGGCAAGAAAGGCCACGAAGGCCCGCTCCAACAATTCCTGATTACGCGGATCACCCTCGACCGCATGGCGGTAAAACACCGTCGCGGCGTCCGTATCGCGCGCCATACCGGCCACATAAGCCGCGAGGAAATTACCCTCGAGCGTAGCGGCGGGATGAATGGGTTCCTTGGGATCGGTATTGACGGCAAGCGCGGGCAGCGCCGCAAGACTCGCAAACGACAGCACAAGAACAGACAGGCCCCGGCGGACCGAGGTCGATTTCACATTTGGCACGAAGCGCGGCTCCAATCATCGCGACATCTCGATGGATGCGCGCCAATTCAGGCCGGAGAATGGCCGTTCCGCGCCGCGTCGGCAAGGGCGACTTTGCCGCGTTGCGACATTCTTTTTCAGAAGTGGCGGGATCGCGACCCAAAGAGCCTTGCACCCAACGGGGAAATACTCGCCGGCCGTTCCCTCCCCCTTGTGGCGAGGGCTAGGGTGGGGGTGTCGGCGTGACGCTGGTTCGATGGCGGCGCTGCACCCCACCTCCTACTCCTCCCCGCAAGGGGGAGGAAGGCAGGGGCGCCCGTCACATATTCACGTAATTCGGCCCGCCTGTGCCCTCGGGCGTCACCCAGTTGATGTTCTGGTTGGGGTCCTTGATGTCGCAGGTTTTGCAGTGGACGCAGTTCTGCGCATTGATCTGGTATCGCAGATCCGCCCCCTCCCCGACCCATTCGTAGACCCCGGCAGGGCAATAGAGCCGGGACGGGCCACCGAATACGTCGTGCTCGGAGAGCTTCTGCAACTCCGCATCCAGCACCTGCAGGTGCGGCGGTTGGTCTTCCTCGTGATTGGTGTTCGAGAGAAAAACTGAGGACAGCTTATCGAAGGTCAGGACGCCGTCGGGCTTCGGGTAAGTAAGCGGCTTTACCTCCGAGAGCGGCTTGAGGGTCTCGTAATCGGCCTTGCCGTGCTTCAGCGTGCCGAAAAGGGAGAACCCGGCGATCTGGTGGAGCCACATATCGAGGCCACCGAGCCCGACGCCGATAGCGGTGCCGAATCTCGACCAGAGCGGTTTGACGTTGCGGACGCGGTAGAGGTCCGTCCCGATGGCCGACGAGCGCCAAGCCTCCTCATAGGTGGCAATCTCATCATTCGCCCGCCCGGCCTGAAGGGCGCCGAAAACGTGGTCGGCACACAACATGCCCGATAGGATGGCATTGTGGCTGCCCTTGATGCGCGGCACGTTCACGAAACCGGCTGAATCGCCCACGAGGCAGCCACCAGGGAATGTGAGACGCGGCACCGATTGCCAACCGCCCTCCATGATGGCGCGCGCTCCGTAGCCGATGCGCTTGGCGCCCTCGAACACGTCCCGAATCATGGGGTGCGTCTTGAACCGCTGGAATTCATCGAAGGGCGAGAGGGTCGGGTTCTTGTAGTTCAGATGAACCACGAAGCCGACCGAGACGAGATTATCGTCGAAATGGTAGAGCCACGAGCCGCCACCCATATCGTTCTGAAGCGGCCAGCCCATGGAATGTCGCACGAGACCGGGCTGGTGCTTATCGGGCTTCACCTGCCACAATTCCTTGATGCCGATACCGTATTTCTGGTGATCGCTGGTTCTGTTGAGCGCGTAGTGGTCGACCATCCGCTTGGTGAGCGAGCCGCGCGCTCCCTCCGCGAAAATCGTGTATTTGGAGCGCAATTCCATGCCGCGCGTGAAGCTGGCATTGGGCTCGCCGTTCCGGCCGATGCCCATGTCGCCGGTGGCGATGCCCACCACCTTATCCTCCTCGATCAACACCTCGGCCGCCGGGAAGCCGGGATAAATCTCGACACCGAGCTCCTCCGCCTTGCGACCGAGATAGCGCGTGACATTGCCGAGGGAGCCTATGAAATTGCCGTGATTGCTCATCAGCTTGGGCATGAACAGGTTCGGCACGCGCACGCCACCGGCAGGGCCGAGATAAAGGAACTCGTCCTGTTGGACCCTTGTATGAAGCGGCCGCTCGGGATCCTGGCGCCATTCGGGCAAAAGAGCATCGAGGCCGATAGGATCGATGACCGCGCCGGAGAGGATATGCGCTCCGACCTCGGAGCCCTTCTCCACGACGACGACCGAGAAATCAGCACCCTTCTCAAGAGCGATCTGCTTCAGCCGGATGGCGGTCGCCAAGCCGGCAGGCCCGCCGCCCACGACAACGACGTCGAATTCCATGGATTCGCGGGCGGGCAGTTCGGCCATAGACTTTCTCCTGGTACGCTCGATGCCGAAGAGGCAGATAGTTCATGTCTGAACTATTTACTGGAACTTCTCAAGTGAACGCTTGGGCAAGCTTGGATTTGTTTCATTCAGGAAATTGCCATGTGCGGCAAGAGGCTTCCTAAGTTGTCCACGCCCGCCAACCTGCTTAAACTAAGGGGACCATGGCAGAACAGTTCCCCGATAGAGCCACTTTGGAGGCGATCCTCGACTACTATGTCGAGGCAGGGGTGGATCTTGCCCTCGACGAAGAGCCGCACGACCGGTTCAGCGAGATCGCGCCGCCACCACCAGCCCCGATTGCGCGGCCAATCGAGCCTTTGCGCGAACCCGCGCCTCTGCGCGCCATGCCGCAGGCCGCAGTCGCTCCGGAAGAGGCTGTCGTTCAGGCGCGCGAACTGGCCCGTCACGCAAAATCGCTCGAGGAATTGGAAACGATCCTGGCCGGCTTCGAGGGTTGTTCCTTGAAATCCAGTGCCAAGAACCTGGTGTTCTCGGACGGCACGCCTCAGAGCCGCGTGATGCTGGTCGGCGAAGCGCCGGGCGCGGACGAGGACCGGATCGGCAAGCCATTCGTCGGCCGCTCCGGCCAGTTGCTCGACCGCATGCTTGCCGCCATCGGGCTCGATCGCAATCAGGTCTACATCGCCAACGTGGTGCCCTGGCGTCCGCCCGGCAACCGCACGCCGACACCGCAGGAAGTGGCGATCTGCAAGCCCTTCATCGCGCGCCAGATCGAGCTCGCGAAGCCCGACTTCCTCATCTGCCTCGGTGGTCCCGCCGCGCAGAATCTTCTCGACGTGAAGGACGGCATCCTGCGCACGCGCGGACGCTGGTTCACCTATCGCACCGAAGAGGGGCGCGATATCCGCGCGCTGGCGACCCTTCACCCTGCCTATCTCCTGCGCCAACCTTTGCAGAAGCGTCTGGGCTGGCGAGATTTCCTGGCCTTGCGACGCGCCTTGAACGGTGAAACAAGCCCTGGCGAATAGCATTCCGCGTTTTCTCGCTATGCAAAGGCAAGGAGGCGCATCTCGCTAAAACTGTTTGCGACAAAGCATGGCAGGAACCTCGCAAGCCCTCGCGGATTTGATAGGTTGCCGGCTCCGACCTGACTGGAACGAAGATGCGCTGGGACGATTTCCGAACCTCTGAGAATGTGGAAGACCGACGCGGATTGCCTATACCCGGCGGTGCGGGTGGTCTCGGCATCGGGACCATCGTGATTTTGGGCCTCATCGGCTGGGCGCTGGGCATCGATCCGCGCCTTCTGATCGGCGGAGCGGAGATGCTCCAGGGCGACGGATCGGGCTATCAGCAACAGCAGCAAGGTAAAACCGGTACGCCGCAGGATCAGGCGGGCCGCTTCGCCGCCGCTATTCTCGGCAATACGGAGGATGTGTGGAAAGAGGTTCTGCCGCAGCAGGCGAACCGGCAATACCAAGCACCCCGACTCGTCCTGTTTTCAGGCGCGACGCGCTCCGGCTGCGGCGCCGCGCAATCGGCCATGGGGCCGTTCTATTGCCCCACCGATCAGACCGTTTATCTCGACCTCTCTTTCTTTCAGGACATGCAGACCCGCTTTCGCGCCGGCGGCGATTTCGCCTACGCCTACGTGATCGCGCACGAGATTGGACACCATGTCCAAAACCAGCTCGGCATTCTCACCCGCGCGCAGTCGCGCCAACGCGAGGTCGGGCAACCGGAAGCCAACCAGATTTCGGTCCGCACGGAATTGATGGCCGATTGCCTTGCGGGCGTTTGGGCAAACCGCTCGCAACAACGCTGGAACGCGCTTGAACCAGGCGACATCGAAAAAGCCGTCGCCGCCGCACAAGCCATCGGCGACGACCGCTTGCAGCGCCAGACACAAGGTACTGTTGTCCCGGATTCCTTCACTCACGGCTCGTCTGAACAACGCGTGCGTTGGCTGACGACAGGATTGAAGACCGGGCAGGTTCAAGCTTGCGACACGTTCCGGGCGAGCAAGTTGTAAAAGCGCGCGCGGCAGCCTCACCCTGAGGCGAGTGCCTGAAAGCATCGGATGAGGTTTGGTGCTTGCAATTCGGTGCAGAGCATCGGAGGCTCATCTCATTCACTTACGCAGGGCCTTTATGTCCACCAACGACGCTTATCCCTTCGTTCCCCTCTCCATCGCCGTTCTCACCGTCTCAGATACGCGGCGGATGGAAGACGATCGCTCCGGCACGCTGCTCGCTGAGCGCTTGACGCAAGCCGGGCACAAGCTCGGCGACCGCGCCATCGTCACGGATGATCTCGAAGCGATCCGGGCGAAGGTGAAGGCGTGGGTTTCCGATCCCGCCATCGATGTCGTCATCACCACGGGCGGCACAGGCTTTACCGGACGCGATGTGACGCCCGAAGCCATCGAGCCCTTGTTCGACAAGCGTATGGACGGCTTCTCGGCGCTTTTCCATCGCATCTCTTACGACAAGATCGGCACCTCGACGATCCAGTCGCGTGCAACGGCAGGTCTCGCCGGCACGACCTTCGTCTTCGTGCTGCCGGGTTCACCCGGCGCATGCAAGGATGCATGGGACGACATTCTCGCAGGGCAGCTCGATTATCGTCACCGTCCCTGCAATTTCGTCGAAATCATGCCGCGCCTCGACGAGCATTTGAAGCGCACGAAATTGAAGGTGTGATCTCTCAAGGCATCGTGAAGCGATGTGTTGAGAGATAGATGTCGAGCGCCTCGATATCCTGTCCGGCACTTGCCAACCCCACATGCCCGTCGGGCCGCACGAGATAGAGCCCGTCTTTTTCCAGTTGCGCTTTTTCGGCCGCATGGCTCCACGCGAAAACATGCAGCGGAATGCGACGTTCCTCGGCCGCTTTTTTCAGCGCATCGCTCGCCACGCCATAGACATGGATTTGCCAATCGAGCGATGTCAGCGGCGCGAAATTGCCGCTCGGCTCGACCCATGGCAAACGGTCTCCGCCGTCGACGCCACCCGCGCGACCAATGCTGACCGCACTGCCGCGATAACTGATGCGGATCTGCGAAAGGATTTTGAACAGCAACCGTCGCATCGCAGAAAATCTGAGAGCCAACGGAACCACATCCGGCAACAGAAAGCCGCGAAAGAGGCGGCCCGGAACATTGCGGTTCACCATCGCCTGAAACGCGCTGTCGGTCGTCGTCACGAGGCTGCGCGCGAAGGCGATGCGCTCCGGCTCATAAGTGTCGAGAAGCGAAGAATCCGCGCGACCTTGCAACACATGCGCCAATTTCCAGGAGAGATTCACTGCATCACCGATGCCGGTGTTCATTCCCTGCCCGCCCGCCGGCGAATGAATGTGCCCCGCATCGCCCGCGATGAAGGCCCGGCCGCGCGCGAAATGTCCCGCCACGCGATGATGGACATGATAGAGCGAGAACCAATTGAGTTGATCGACCTTGATACCGAATAGCCTTTCGATGATCGGCTTCAGATCCTCGAAGGTGATGTTTTCGCGATCCTTCACCTCGTCCGGAATGATGCCGATCAATCGATGCATGCCCGTGCTGCGGACCGGAAGAGCAAGGCAGAAGTCCTTGGCATTGAGGCACATGTTGAGGCCGCCACCTGCGGCCTCGCCTGTCGCGTGCGCATCGGCGACATAGAATGTCTGTTCGTAAGAGCCACCTGGGAATTCGAGATCGAGGCCGTGCCGCACGGTGCTATGCGCACCATCGCAACCGCACAGGTAGGACACCTCGCAAACCTCGTCGCGGCCACCTCGCCTCACGGTCGCACGCACCACAGCTCCATCGTCGACAAAGCCGATGAGTTCGGTGTTCCATTCGACGGCGACACCGAAATCGTGCAGCTTCTGATTCAGGAATTTTTCGTGGTCGTCCTGCGGATAACTGAGGACGAAAGGATAGGGGCTCAGGCCCTTGCCGAAATCGCCGACCGGAACATCCGCGATGTGTCGGCCCTCATCCCATAGATGCAGCGCATCCATCTTGATACCGCGCTCGACCACCTCATCGGCCATGCCGAGCTGTTGATAGAATTCGAGAGTGCGCGCATGTACCGCCATGGCGCGTGAAGCCTGGCCAGGACCCGCATGACGATCGATAATGCGAAGCGGAATGCCGTGACGCGCCAGACGCAAAGCGAGGACAAGGCCTGTCGGCCCTGCTCCGACGATCATGACCTGTGGTGCCTTCATCGCCCTCTCCGCCTTGTCTTATCAACTAGGCGGTAACGGGCCTTCGTCCACCAGAGGCCGCTCAGGAAGCGGCCGCGCGGGAACGCTCGGTAAAGAATGGATCGCGCTCGATGAAAGCGGCAAGGCTCACGGTCGAACGGGCCTTCACCTGGCCGAGCAGCACCTGTTTGTGAACAAGATCGCCAGCTCGGCTCCGGTCACCAGCGACGAATGCCCGGACGAGACCGGTCACTCCGGCAAACAGACCGGACGACTTCCGCTTGAGCTTTCCGGAACGGTCCGGTCGTCCGAAGGCTGCGAAACGCTCCAGGGTGTTGATCCAGCCCTCAGCCAAAACATCGCCGTCGTCGAGGCACAAGAGCCAGTCCCGACGAGCGATCTGTGCGCCCTGTCGCCAGGGATCCTTAGCAGCAACGATGAGCTCGGCCCCCGCTGCGTCGACCACGGCGGCAATAATGTCGTCAGGGCCATCGGAGAGGATGACGGCATCGCCCACGAGCCCCGCCGCGACGGCGGGGACAAGGGCGCTCAAAGTGACGGCCAAGGCCTCTGGCCCGTGCCTCACCCGAATAAGGACGCTGATCATAGCCGGCACCATAAGGCGGATCGGCAAAAGGGGAAACGGCATTTTCGGCATGCCCCGTCGTAAAGCATTGAAACAGTAAGCGATCTTCCCCCCACCAGGATGCTTCATGTTGCCGCCCTAAAGACGCCTTGATTTCGTTCTCTTTTTGTTCTTTGTTCATCAAATGTTCCATGCAAGATTCGGTCGAGGTTCCCATGCCCGTGCCCACTTCCGCAAAGACGCCCCTTTCGACCACCGGCTTCTATCTCGGCAAGGAGCCGCGGTTTCGTCCGCTCGAAGCCAAGCGGGAACCTGCGAAACAAGCATCGCCCTCATCCGCGGGAAAGCTCTCCGATTCGCCTCGCCCCCGCCCGGTGTCGGTAAGCCCGGCAGAGGCAACGGAGGCCGCCCGGCAGCGCGCGATCGATCCCGCCTACCGGGTCGAGGCCGAACGTAGACGTGGGCGCGGATCCGTCTCGAACCCGACGGGGCGCTACGAAGTCGCCCAGCGCGAGGCCTTCGATGATGGTTGGGACGTGGAAGAGGAGGTCGCGAACCTCGCCACCGAAGTCATCGTGGAGAAGCCGCGCACCATCATCTCGAAGAACGATTCGCCGGATATCGGCTTCGACCAGTCGATCAACCCCTATCGCGGTTGCGAGCATGGCTGCGTCTATTGCTTCGCCCGGCCGACCCACGCCTTTCAAGGGTTGTCCTCCGGGCTCGATTTCGAAACCAAGATCTTCGCCAAGCCCAGCGCGCCCGACCTTCTGCAAAAGGAATTGTCGGCGAAGAACTATGTGCCGAAGGTCATCGCCATGGGCTCTAACACCGATCCCTATCAGCCGCTGGAGCGTAAGCTTCGCATCACGCGCGGGATATTAGAGGTGCTCAACCGCGCCAATCATCCGGTCGGGATCGTGACCAAATCGGCGCTGGTGACCCGCGACATCGATATCCTGACCCAGATGGCGGACCGACAGCTCACCAAGGTCGCGATCTCGATTACAACCCTCGATCCCAAGCTCGCCCGAAAGATGGAGCCTCGCGCGGCTTCGCCCGCAAAGCGTCTGGAGACGGTGCGGCAGCTTGCCGAGGCAGGCATCCCCGTGAGCGTGCTCGTCGCGCCGATCATTCCGGCCATCAACGACCACGAAATCGAGGCGATCCTCAAAGCCGCCTATCAGGCAGGTGCCCGAGAAGCGGGCTACGTTCTGCTGCGCCTTCCCTATGATCTGAAGGATCTCATGCGCGACTGGCTCGTGGAGCATTACCCGGACAAGCTGAAGCACGTCTTCTCCATTCTGCAGGACGCACGCGGCGGCAAGGATTACGATTCCGAGTGGGGCGTGCGGCAAAAGGGCGTCGGCCCCTTCGCCTGGATCACCGGCCGCCGCTTCGAGGCAGCGACCGAACGCCTCGGCTTCAACAAGAGCCGCCTCAAACTGCGCACGGACCTCTTCCAAGCGCCGGCGAAGGATGTGGGACAGCTGTCACTGTTTTAATGGCCGCGCGTCGAGCCACGCCTAAGAGTAGCAAAGCGGCCCCTCAGACCTCATCCTGAGGAGCAGCCGCAGGCTGCGTCTCGAAGGAGGTTCCAGCGTACTCTGGAAACGCCTCGCCCTTCGAGACGGCGCTGACGCGCCTCCTCAGGGTGAGGCTGTGTGGCGCTGTCTGTCTGTTCGTTGCAACTAAAGCCTACGTGATTAATGGCTGCGGCGAAGGCGCGGAGGTGACAAGCGCGCCTCTTTCGCGTTCATCATCAAATGATGACGATCACGATTCGCCAAACCTCGAAGCCGGGTCTGCGCTTCAAGCACGAGCGCGCGTATCACGCGGCGGGCTATCGCTGCGTCGCCGGTCTCGACGAGGTCGGGCGTGGGCCTTTGGCAGGTCCCGTGGTCTCCGCCGCCGTGGTGCTCGACCCGAAACGGGTTCCGAAGGGGCTGGATGATTCGAAAGTCCTCACGGCAGCGCGGCGGGAGGAGTTGTTCGAGGAAATTCTGGCGACGGCGGAAGTCGGCATCGCCTCCATTTCCCACGGCGAGGTCGACACCATCAATATCCGGCAGGCCTCACTGCGTGCCATGGTCCGGGCGCTCGCCGCCCTGCCCTGCAAGCCGGATCTGGCGCTGGTCGACGGCAACGATCCACCGAAACTGCCCTGCAAGGTCGAAACCTTCATCGGCGGCGATGGGCTCATCGCCTCCATCGCGGCCGCCTCCATCGTCGCCAAAGTCGTGCGCGACAGGCTCATGACGCGGCTCGGGGCGATCTACCCCGTCTACGGATTCGAGACCAATGCTGGGTACAGCACCAAAGGGCATCTTTCGGCGATTGCGAGCGACGGTCCGTGCCCGTTTCATCGCTTAAGTTTTTCACCCTTTCGCCAAGGGTTACTGGATCTGTAACCGACCTTAACGGTCGTTAACTCGAAAAACGCAATAAATTCAATATGTAGGCAAAGTTTGCCGACCTAAAAAATTCGCATTTTTCGCGCCTCTTAAACCACATCTTTACCTTAACGACCGCATGATCCGGATTGTCAGTTGCGTAACCGGTGATCACCCATGGGTACCTCGCGTACCGGGGCCGCTGGCGCCGCCTCCCGGATCAGTGTCTCGCGTACCGGGCGGACCGCGCCAGCGCCTCGGACGGGGCTCAAGAGCCCCCTCTCCGTCTCAGCCCCACTCCCTCTCGACCAAATTCTCCTTGGCGATTGCATCGCCAATCTGGAGAAACTGCCGGCCGAGAGCGTGGACGTGGTCTTTGCCGACCCGCCCTACAATCTCCAGCTCGAACAATCCCTGACGCGCCCGGACCACAGCCTCGTGGACGCGGTCGATGACGATTGGGACAAGTTCGCGAGCTTTGCCGATTACGACGCCTTCACCCGCGCCTGGCTTCTCGGCGTGCGCCGCGTGATGAAGAAGAACGCGACGTTGTGGGTCATCGGCTCCTACCACAACATTTTCCGCGTCGGCGCGGCTTTGCAGGATCTGAATTTCTGGCTCCTCAACGACATCGTGTGGCGCAAGGCCAACCCGATGCCGAACTTCCGGGGCCGCCGCTTCACCAACGCGCACGAGACCATGATCTGGGCCTCGAAAAGCGCGGACGCGAAGAACTACACCTTCCATTATGAAGCGCTGAAAGCCGGCAACGAAGACGTTCAGATGCGCTCGGATTGGCACCTGCCCATCTGCACGGGTGACGAACGCCTTAAAGGTGAGGATGGCCGCAAGGTTCACCCGACCCAGAAGCCGGAAGCCCTGCTCGCACGCATTCTTCTCTCTTCGTCCAATCCCGGCGACGTGGTGCTCGACCCGTTCTTCGGCAGCGGCACGACGGGCGCTGTCGCCAAGAAACTCGGCCGCCACTTCATCGGTCTCGAACGCGATCCGACCTACGCCAAGGCAGCGCGGGCCCGCATCGATGCGGCTGAGCCGCTCTCCGATGTCTCCATCGCCGCCGCACCGGAAAAGCGCGCGGAAGTCCGCGTGCCGTTCCTCGCCCTCATCGAAGGCGGCCATGTGAAGCCCGGCGAAGTGATGGTGGACGAACGCCGTCGCTACACCGCAACCATTCGCGCGGACGGCACGCTTGCGCTCGGCGCCATCGTCGGCTCGATCCACAAGGTCGGTTCGCTGGTGCAGGGTCTCCCCTCCTGCAACGGCTGGACCTTCTGGCATGTGGAACGCGACGGCAAACTCGTCTCTATCGACGATTTCAGGACGAAGGTCAGAGCGGAACTCGCGGCCTGATCGGCCCCCCAAGCAGTCCTTTGAAACGCCTTATCCATCGGCCGTGACGAAACCCGTCACGGCCGATTTTGCTTGAAACGCCCCCTATCGGGCAGGCCGCAACCCTTCACCTTACGTTACGTAAGTAACGTGAACGGGCGGCCAACTCCCTGAGAACAAGAGGGAACACACATAAGCCTGTGGGGTACCTGGGCGAAGTTGGCGGGCTGCATTGCGGGACTTTG
This sequence comes from Microvirga sp. 2MCAF38, assembly GCF_052115485.1. Lineage (NCBI taxonomy): Bacteria > Pseudomonadati > Pseudomonadota > Alphaproteobacteria > Hyphomicrobiales > Methylobacteriaceae > Microvirga > Microvirga sp. 2MCAF38. The sequence continues at coordinate 599,571 of NZ_JBFRGU010000001.1, forward strand.
CGCATGAATGTTCGGGACATCGTCCCCTCCCATGCGAAGTTCCCCTATGCCGAACCGCCCGAAGAGATTTAGCATCCTTAAATGGCTTCTTCTGTTATCGACTCATCCTGGCTCAGCGCCGCCGAACCGTCCTGGGACGACTTGCGCATCTTCCTGGCCGTGGTGGCTCATGGATCGATGAACGGCGCGGGCAAGGCGCTCGGCCAAAGCCAGCCGACCATTGCCCGGCGCATTCGCATGCTCGAGGAAGCGCTGGGCGTGGTTCTGTTTCAGCGCGGCCCGAATCGGCTCGACCTGACGGAAGCCGGCAAGGCGGTGCTGGAAGCGGCCTCGCCCATGGCAGAAGCGGCGAGCGCCGTGCCAAAAACGGCAGCCGCCTATCGGCCCGACCCGGACGCGCCCGTACGCGTCACCGCGACGGCTTCCGCCACCATGTTCCTCTCCTTCAACGCCGCCGAACTGGCGCGCGCCGCAGATCCTTGCGAAATCACGTACATTCCGACCCGCCGCCGTCTCGATCTTGCAGCCGGAGAAGCGGACATCGCCTTGCGGATGCGCCGATTGCCTGAAGCAGATGACAGCCTCATCGTCCGCAAGGTCGGGGTGATCGCCTTTGCGATCTACGCCTCCTCTCCCGAACCGCAGGCGGTCATCGCGCCGACCGAAGACCCTGCCTTGTCGCGACAGGCCGCTTTCACCACCGATTTCGCCAAAGAGCACCACATCCCCATTGCCGCCCGCATCGGAGACATGCCTATCCGCTATCAGGCCGCGAAGGCCGGCCTCGGCGCGGCGATGTTGCCTTGCTGGCTCGGCGATGCGGATTCCGCGCTGGTCCGTGTCGCCGAGCCTCGCGAGGATCTGATCGAGGACGTGTTTCTCCTCACCCACCAACGCAGCCGCAACCGCGCCAACGTGAAACGCGTGGCGACAGCCATTGCGGCATTGTTCAAGCGCCAGGGCCGCGTGCTGAGCGGAGAGAGCGGAGCCTTATCGGGCGCAGCGTGAAGAACCGACCGGTGGATCTTACGCCTCGGCCTTCTTAACTTTCGCGTTCGCGGGCTCTCCCGGCAAGTCGCCAAGCGCGTGAACCAGGGCCTTCTTCATGACGCCGGGCAGTGCCTCTTCATAGAGCTTCAGCCGGGGTGTCCAGCGCATGTCGTGCGGAGCGGGCGTTCCCTTCGGCACCTTGGCGAAAAGCACCGTTAACTCCAGCGGGAAATGAGTGAAGACGTGGCGCACCACGCCGGGCAAGCGCTGCCAGCGAGCCTCGATGGGTGCGTCGAGAACGGCGCGGGAGGGTTCGTAAGCCGGATCCCACTCGCTCGTCGGCGGCTCGGCCATGCTGCCGAGAAGGCCCTTCGGCGGGCGGGTGCGCAGAAGAATGGTGTCGTCGGCCCGCAGCACGACGAAAGCCGCGCCGCGCCGCATCTGACCTTCGACCTTCTTTTCCTTGCGCGGATAGGTCTCCTGCAATCCCTGCTCACGTGCCTGACACGGCATCATCCAGGGGCAGAGCGCGCAAGCCGGGCGCTTCGGCGTGCAGATGGTGGCGCCGAGATCCATGAGAGCCTGCGCGAAATCGCCCGGGCGATCCGACGGTACGAGTTCCTCGGTAAGCGCCTTGATGGCAGGTTTTGCCTTCGGCAGAGGCTCATCGATGACGTGGACGCGCGAGAGCACACGCTCCACATTGCCGTCGACCGCCGCCGCAGGCTCGTTGAACGCAATCGCCGCTACTGCCGCCGCCGTATAGGCCCCGATGCCGGGAAGGTTGAGCAATTCCGATTCGGTCGCGGGGAAGCACCCGCCGTAACGGGCAACGACCACCTTGGCGCAGGCATGGAGATTGCGCGCGCGGGAATAATAGCCAAGGCCGGCCCAGGCCTGCATGACCGATTCTTCCTGCGCCTGCGCCAGGGCCTGAACGCTCGGAAATCGTTCGAGAAACTTGAGATAGAAAGGTTTGACCGCAACGACCGTCGTCTGCTGCAGCATGATCTCCGACAACCAGACGCGATAAGGGTCGGCCGTCTCGCCCGGCTTCGCGCGCCATGGCAAATCGCGCCGGTGACGATCGTACCAGTCGAGAAGATCCGATGCGCGAGGCTTGGTGACGCTCGAAGCAGGCGTTAACATGAGATCTGCAATACCGATCCTGACGGAATATTCCAGCGCCGCTTTTGGCGCATTTTCAGACAAGGCCCATGCGAAAGCCGAGCCCCCGGCGAAAGCCCTTCTCGAAACCGCTCGCGGATTTCATCGATGTGTGCCTCGGCCCGAGCCTTGCCGCGCAAGGCTTTGCCACGTCAGATATCATCGTGGCGTGGCCTGAAATCGTCGGCGAGCGGCTCGCCGAATTCACCCAGCCGCTCAAGATCGAATGGAAAAGAAAGGGCCCGAATGCCGATCCGGACGCGCGGCCGGAGCCCGCGGCCCTCATCATTCGTGTGGAAAGCGCGTTCGCCCTCGAGCTCCAGCACCTGAGCCCGGTCGTCGTCGAGCGCGTCAACGCCCATTACGGCTGGCGCTGCATCGGGAAGCTGGTCCTGAAGCAAGGGCCGGTGCGACGGGCAAAGCCACAGAAAACGCCAGTACCGGTGGTCCGCGAGGAAGACCGCCAACGGATCGGCAGTGCCGTCGAAGCCATCGAAGAGGACGGGTTGAAGGCAGCGCTTGCCCGGCTCGGCACCGCCATCATCGGAACCGCGAAAACCTCCGACCCACGAAAGCGTGAGAGGTGAGGCGCTTGCCTCCGGCCTCGTCCCGTTCTACCGCATGACGACAAGTTTCACGGAGCCTTTTCCAAGATGATTACCCGGCGCCAAACGCTTCAGCTTCTCGGGACCGTGGCCGTCACGGCCGCTCTTACCACCAGCTTTCCGGCTCTCGCCCAAAACGCGTCGGTGCAGGACCTCGCTGTCCCCGGCCCGCTCGGCGATGTGGCGCTCGGCCCCGCTGACGCCAAGGTGACGATCATCGAATATGCCTCGCTCACGTGCTCCCATTGTGCGGCCTTTCATGCCAACACCTACCCCGAATTGAAGAAGCGTTACATCGATACGGGCAAGGTGCGCTTCATCCTGCGCGAATTCCCTCTCGATCCGTTGGCCACAGCCGGTTTCATGCTGGCCCGCTGCGATGGCGAGGGCAAATATTACCCGGTCACCGACATGCTGTTCGACCAGCAGAAAAACTGGGCTTTCACGGACAAGCCTCTCGATGCTCTGCGGCAATTGCTGCGGCAGGCCGGTTTTTCACAAGAGAAATTCGACTCTTGCTTGCGGGATCAGAAGCTTTATGACGCGGTGAATGCGGTGAAGAACCGGGGCATCGAAACCTTCAAGGTGGACTCGACCCCGACCTTCTTCATCAATGGTCAGCGTTACCCCGGAAGCATGTCGATCGATGAGCTTGAGAAGATTATCAAGCCTCTTTTGGGAGAGTAAATCCCCGAGAACCACCCTTTTGAGGCGGAACGGTGAGGCGCGCCCATGAAGCTGACGCGCCTCCGCATCGCGGGTTTCAAGACCTTCGTCGAGCCGATGGAGTTCCTGATCGAGCCGGGTTTGACTGGCGTCGTCGGGCCGAATGGCTGCGGCAAGTCGAACCTCGTCGAGGCCCTGCGCTGGGTCATGGGCGAGAATTCCCACAAGAATATGCGCGCGACCGGAATGGATGACGTCATCTTCTCCGGCTCCGGCAATCGCCCTGCCCGCAACTCGGCGGAGGTGATGCTCACCATCGACAATGCGGAGCGCACCGCGCCTGCCGCTTTCAACGATACGGACGTTCTGGAAATCTCGCGCAAGATCGAGCGCGAGGAAGGTTCGACCTACCGAATTAACAGCAAGGAAGTGCGCGCCCGCGACGTGCAGATCCTGTTCGCTGACGCGGCGACTGGCGCCCGCTCGCCCGCTCTCGTCCGTCAGGGCCAGATCAGCGAAATCATTTCGGCCAAGCCCCAGGCCCGCCGCCGCATTCTGGAAGACGCAGCCGGCATTGCCGGCCTTCATGCCCGCCGCCACGAGGCGGAGCTTCGGCTGAAAGCCGCGGAAGACAATCTCGTGCGCGTGGAAGACGTGCTGCGCGAGCTCGAATCGCAGATCGAAAACCTCAAGCGTCAGGGCCGTCAGGCCTCGCGCTATAAGAACCTCTCGTCGGAAATTCGCCGTCTCGAGGCTCTTCAATACGCCATCGCCTTCGCCGATGCGCGGGAACAGGCCCAGCTCTCCGAGCAGCATGCCGGCGACAATCTGAAAGCCGTCGCGGACACGACCGAGGAACAGACCCGCACCGCGACAGCCCAAGCGGTGGCCGCCCACGCAATTCCAGCCTTGCGCGAGGCGGAAGCCGTGGCCGCCGCCACGTTGCAACGGCTGACGCTTGCCCGCAACGAATTGGACAACGAGGAACGCCGGTCGAAGGACCGCGTGACCGAACTCGAACGCCACATCGCCGATCTCAACCGCGACATCGCCCGCGAGGCTGCTCTTCACGGCGATGCGCAGGCCACCATCGCCCGCCTGCAGGCCGAAGAGGTCGAGCTCACCCAATCGACCGACGGAGCAGGCGAAGCTCGCGCCGAAAGCGAAGAACGTCTTCACAACGTGGAGGCTGAGCTCGCCGCGGCCGAGACTTCCCTCGCCGCCCTTCAGGAACAGGTGTCCGATCTCAACGCCCGCCGCGCCGCCCTTGAGCGCGCTGTCCGCGAAGAGATGGAGCGCGCAGGGCGTTTCGCCGCCGAAAAGGAACGCCTGGAACGCGATATCGCAGCGCTCGTGGCCGCCACGGACGATGAAGGCCCCTCAGCAGAATCCTTGCGCGAAGAAGTCGCCATCGCTGAGGAAATCGCTCAGGAAGCGGAAGAATCGGTCATTCATGCGCGTGAGACGCTCGCCGCCGCCCGTGAGACCGAGAACCGCCAGCGCCAGCCGCTGAACGAGGCCGAGCGCAATGCGCAGCGCCTTGAAACCGAAGCCCTGACCCTCGCCAAGCTTTTCGCCACCGAATCGAGCGAGATGTGGCCCCCGGCCCTCGACCAGCTCAGCGTTCAGAAGGGCTTCGAAGCGGCGCTCGGCGCGGCGCTCGGTGAAGATCTCGACGCCTCCACGAATCCCTCCGCCCCCTCCCACTGGGCCAATACCGGTTCGGGCGAGAACGATCCCGCTCTGCCGGGGGGCGTGCCCTCCCTCGCTGACGTGGCGAATGCGCCTGTCGCTCTGTTGCGCCGCCTGAAGCAGATCGGCGTCGTCGAACGAATCGACGGGCTGCGCCTGCGTGCCCAGTTGAAGCCCGGCCAGCGTCTCGTGTCCCGCGAGGGTGATCTTTGGCGTTGGGACGGTTTCACGACAGCCGCCGAAGCGCCTTCCGCCGCGGCCCGCCGGCTGGCCGAGAAGAACCGTCTGGGCGATCTCGAGCGGGATGCCGCCGAAGCGCGCGAGGCGGCCGAACATCTGCGCCTCCAAGCGGAAGAAGCTCTCGCCGCCGTCCGCACCGCCGCCTCTCATGAAATGCAGGCCATCGAGGCCGCCCGTCAGGCGCGTCAGGCGCTCGACGGCACCCGCCAGCGGCTTGCCACCGCCGAGCGTCGCGAAGCCGAACTCGGCCAGCGCCGTTCCGCCTTGCAGGAAGGTCTTGCGCGCCTCACCGCCAGCGAAAGCGAGGCGCAGGAGCGTGTTCGCGACGCGCAAGTCGCACTCGAGGATCTGGCCCCCGGCCCCGATCTCGAAAGCAAGCTCCTGGAAGAGCGCACCCGCGTCGCCGAACACCGCGCGGCTGCCTCCGAGGCCCGCGCGGCGCTGCAAGCCCTTGTCCACGAAGCCGACATGCATCGCCGTCGGCGCGAGGCCATCGCTTCGGATATTCGCTCATGGAGCGAGCGCGCCGAGCGTGCTTCCCGCGCCTCCGTCGATCTCAGCGAACGCCAGGAGCGGGCCCAAGGCGAATACGAGGCTCTGCTCGAAGCACCCGACACCTACCTCATGCGCCGCCGTGCGCTGCTTTCCGAGATCGAATCGGCGGAAGCAAAACGCAAGGAAGCCTCAGACCGTCTCGCTGACGGTGAAACAGCTCTGGCTGAAGCCGACCGCGCCGCCCGCGCCGCCATGGAAGCCATGTCCGCCGCCCGAGAGGCGCGCGCGGGCTCGCAGGCGCGGCATGAGGCTGCCGTTCAGCGCCTCGCGGAGGTGACCCGCGCCATCGCCGAGAATCTGGAGACGACGCCAGCCGGGTTGATCGAACTCGCGGGGCTGAAAGAAGGCGCGGAGCTTCCGCCCCAGAATGAGATCGAGACGCGGCTGCACTCCCTCAAGGGCGACCGCGAGCGCCTCGGTGCGGTGAACTTGCGTGCCGACGAGGAACTGACCGAGCTGGAGGCCAAGCATTCGAACCTGGCGGCCGAGCGCGACGATCTGGTCGAGGCCATCAAGCGCTTGCGCGGTGCCATCGGCAGCCTCAACCGGGAAGGCCGCGAGCGCCTGCTGGCTGCCTTCGATGTCGTGAACGCTCATTTCCAGCGCCTGTTCACCACCCTCTTCGGCGGTGGCACTGCGGAACTGACACTGGTTGATTCGGACGATCCGCTCGAAGCCGGCCTCGAAATCCTCGCCCGTCCGCCGGGCAAGAAGCCGCAGAGCATGACGCTTCTCTCGGGCGGCGAGCAGGCTCTGACGGCAACCGCCTTGATCTTCGCGGTGTTCCTCACGAACCCCTCGCCGATCTGCGTGCTGGACGAGGTGGACGCACCGCTCGATGACGCGAATGTGGAGCGTTATTGCGACCTTCTCGACGACATGTCGAAGCAAACCGAGACCCGCTTCGTCGTCATCACCCACAACCCCATCACCATGGCTCGCATGAGTCGCCTGTTCGGCGTCACCATGGCGGAACGGGGCGTGTCGCAACTCGTCTCGGTGGACCTTCAGAGCGCCGAGCGCATTCTTGAAGTGGCTTAAGGCTTTCAGCGCCGCCACAGTTCAGCCTTAAAAAGGTGGGCGCCGCCGTCAGGAAGCTGTGCCCATTTCGCAATTATTCCTTTTATTTCAAAGACTTAATACTTACTTGCCGGTCCTTGACAGGGGGGACCCTCCCCCATATGTTGCGCGCGGCTTCAGGGGCCGGGCTTGAAGACCTTTTCCCGCGCCGCTTTGAGAAGGAAAACGCCATGGCGGACCCGACCAAGCGGAACGATGAAAACGGTCATAAGCCGACCAGCTCCGATGATGCCGATCTTTCAGCGAGACTGAAGTCGCTCGATGCGCGGATCGAAAAAGTGTCCGCGCAACACGCAGAGGCTAAGGAATCGCAGACCCGTCCAGCTTCGGACACGAGCGCAGTGGGGCAGGCCTTCAGGCTTTCCGCAGAGTTCGTTTCCGGGGTCATCGCGGGGGGAATCATCGGTTTTATCGTCGACCGGCTGTTTGCAACGTCCCCTTGGGGGCTCGTTATCTGCGTCATCCTCGGTTTTTGTGCCGGGATGTTCAATTTGCTCAGGGCCGCAGGGTTGATGAAACCCTCGCGACACGATCAAAAGCGATAACGTGCTCCGACAAAAGAGCCGAGTGGCGGCAGACAAACACCGAAAGTGACGGATCATGGCGAGCCCGATCGAGCAATTTCAGATCAAGCCCATCATTCCCGCCATCAATTTCACCAATTCCTCGCTGTTCATGATCGGCGCTGCGGCGGTGATCGTCGGCGGCCTGATGATCGCGACACGCAAGCGCGCTGTCGTTCCCGGTCGTGGTCAGTCGATCGCGGAAATTCTGCATGATTTCGTGGCCGGCACCCTTAAGGATGCCGCGGGCCAGGAAGCCATGAAGTTCTTCCCGCTCGTCTTCTCCCTCTTCATGTTCGTTCTGACGGCGAATCTGCTCGGCATGATTCCGGGCTTCTTCACGGTCACGAGCCACGTCATCGTCACCTTCGCGCTTGCCATGCTCGTCATCGGCACGGTGGTGGTTTACGGTTTCGTCAAGCACGGCACTCATTTCCTCGGTCTCTTCGTGCCGTCGGGCGTGCCGGTCTGGCTTCTGCCCTTCATTGTCGTGATCGAAATCATCTCCTTCCTGTCGCGTCCGATTTCGCTGAGCTTGCGTCTTTTCGCCAACATGCTCGCGGGTCACATCGCGCTGAAGGTTTTCGCGGGCTTCGTCGTCGCGCTTCTCGGCGCGGGCGGTGCTATCTCGATCCTCGCTCCGCTTCCGCTCCTCATGGCGGTCGCTCTCATGGCGCTCGAGTTCCTCGTCGCCGCATTGCAGGCCTACGTCTTCACGGTGTTGACCTGCATTTACCTGAACGACGCGCTGCACCCGGGTCACTAGGTCAGCGCTGAGTTAACCCCTCCCCTCCCGGTCAACACCCCCTCAAGGAGATCACGATGGATCCGATTGCTTTCAAATACCTCGGCGCAGGCCTCGCCTGTATCGGCATGGGCCTCGCCGCCATGGGCGTCGGCAACATTTTCGGTAACTTCCTCTCTGGCGCCCTGCGCAACCCGTCGGCTGCCGACGGCCAGTTCGCTCGCGCGTTCATCGGTGCGGCACTTGCAGAAGGTCTCGGCATCTTCTGTCTCGTCGTCGCCCTCGTCCTGCTGTTCACCTGATTTAAAAAACGGTGATCGGGAGGGTGGAGCGCCGCTGAAGACCCTCGGCGCTTCGCTTCGACTAAGGTGACGGCGGAAACCCCGCCGTCATTCAACGTTTGTGAACACGCTCCGGCCCTTGCGTCCGGTTTACCGAAAGGATCGTGTTCGCAGCAGAACGGAACCGGGACGCGGTGACGACAGTCAGCGCAGGTCCGCTCCAAGAAATCATCCATCCGTTACAGGATCGGCTCCATGGCTCAGGCTCAGACCACCCACGCTTCAACGGAAGCGCATGGCGGCGCTCACGATGTCGGTTTTCCGCCCTTCGAGACGGAAACGTTCGCCGGTCAGCTCATCTGGCTCGCGATCACCTTCGTGCTGCTTTACACCCTGCTCTCGAAGCTGGTTCTGCCGCGCCTCGGCGGCATTCTCGAACATCGCCGCGAGACGATCGCGAACGACCTCGACGAGGCCGCTGCGATGAAGTCGCGCGCCGAAGAGGCCGGCGCTTCCTACGAGAAGGCTCTGGCCGAAGCCCGTGGTCGCGCCCAGGCGCTGGCGCAGGAAACGCGCTCCAAGCTTTCCGCCGAGACCGACGCCAAGCGCAAGGCGCTTGAAGCCGATCTCGCCAAGCGTCTCGCTGAGGCCGAGACGACCATCACCGCCAAGAAGACGCAGGCCATGTCGAATGTTCGTGGTATCGCCGCCGACACGGCTTCCTCCATCGTGGAGAAGCTGACCGGCAAGGCTCCCGCGAAGGCCGCAATCGAGGCCGCCCTCGATCAAGTGAAGGCGTAAGGAGATTTCCATGCTGGCCAACACAACCTTCTGGGTCGCCGTCGCCTTCGTCATCTTCTGGGGCATTCTGTTTTATTACGGCGTGCCGGGTAAGGTTCTGGGCATGCTCGACAGCCGCGGCAAGCGCATCGCCGACGAGCTGGCCGAGGCCAAGCGTCTGCGCCAGGACGCCGAGAAGCTCCTCAAGGAATTCGAAGAGAAGCGCGTCGCCGCCGAGCGCGAAGCCGCCGAGATCGTTTCCGTCGCCAAGGAAGAGGCGCAGCGCCTCGCCCGCGAGACGGAAGAGAAGCTCACCGATTTCGTGAAGCGCCGCACCGCCACCGCCGAGACAAAGATTGCCCAGGCCGAAGCACAGGCCTCCGCTGAAGTCCGCGCCGCCGCTGTGGATGCTGCCGTGAAAGCTTCCGAGACGGTTCTGCGCAGCGAACTCACCGGCCCCGCCGCCGCTTCGTTCGTGACCGACAGCCTCGGCCAGGTTCGCGCCAAGCTTCAGTGAGCTTTGCGCTCATCGATCAAGATTGACACGGTCGCCCTTGGGCGGCCGTTTTCATGTGAGGAACGATGCTTCTGATTTTCGATTGCGACGGCGTTCTCGTCGATTCAGAATTGCTCGCCTGTCAGATCGAAGCGGAATCCCTGACCGCACTGGGATTTCCCTATACTCTCGAAGACATCCTTCGCGAGTTCGTCGGCAAGAGCATGCGCGATACCATGGCGCAAATCGAGCGCGATCATGGCCGCCCTCTTCCATCGAATTTCAGCACCGAGGCCAACCGCATTCTTTTCGCGCGGTTTGAGACGGATCTGCGTCCGATCCCCGACATTCGGAAAGCCATTCTGGCCCTCCCCCATCCGCGCTGCGTCGCCTCCTCCTCCACACCTGAGCGCATCGCGCTGTCGTTGAGCGTGACCGGTCTCAGCGCTCTTTTCAGCAATGTGTTCAGCGCCGTGGAAGTGAAGCGCGGCAAGCCTGCGCCGGATCTCTTTCTACACGCAGCGGCTCGAATGAGCGCGAATCCCGATGAGTGCATCGTGATCGAGGATTCACCTGCGGGCATTACAGGCGCGCGCGCTGCGGGCATGCGCGTGATCGGCTTTACCGGTGGCAGCCATTGCGGTGAGGGACATAGTGACAAGCTGCGCGCAGCAGGAGCGCATGAGGTCATCGACCATATGCAGGCGTTGGAAAACGCGGTGAACAATCTCACGCGATCATAGCAAAACCACTCCGTCATTCCGAGGCGTGCATAGCGCGAGCCCGGAACCCATAACCACGCTGTCGCAGAAGAAAGCGCTACCGCGGTGGGATGTCCATGATCAAATGGCGCGGTTATGGGTTCCGGGCTCCGCTTCGCGGCCCCGGAATGACGGGGGTTTAAGCACCTTTTGGCATACGAGCCCGGATTGCCTTCGGCGTCCGGGATGACGCATGAGCGAAGCCTCAGAACAAAAATGGCCGGGACATGCCCGGCCATTTTGCATTCAGCTTTTCGCTTTTACTCCGCCGCTTCCGCGATCGGTTCCGGACGCGTCCACTTGAGAACCGGCGCGCGGGCGGCGCGTGTCTCGTCGAGGCGGCGGCGGGGAGCGTGATAGGGAGCGTCGGTGAAGCGTTCCGTCTCACCCTTCTTGGCCGACATGGCGAGATCGCGCAGGGCCGCGATGAAGAGATCGAGCGACGATTTCGATTCCGATTCCGTCGGCTCGATCAGCATCGCGCCGTGGACCACCAGCGGGAAGTACATGGTCATCGGGTGATAACCCTCGTCGATCATGGCCTTCGCGAAATCGAGCGTGGTGACACCCGTATCCTTCAGCCATGCATCGTCGAACAGCACCTCGTGCATGCACGGCTTGTCGCCGAAGGGTTGCGAGAACAGATCCGACAATCCGGCGCGGATGTAGTTGGCGTTCAGCACCGCATCTTCCGATGCCTGCTTCATGCCATCCGAACCATGCGAGAGCATGTAGGAAAGCGCTCGCACATACATGCCCATCTGGCCGTGGAATGCGGTCATGCGGCCGAAGGGCGTCTCATCCGCATCACTTTTGTGCTCGACGAGTTCGAGACCATTCTTAGCCGCACGCACGAACGGCACGGGGGCGAAGGGTGCCAGACGATCCGAGAGCACCACCGGACCGGCACCGGGACCACCGCCGCCGTGCGGCGTCGAGAAGGTCTTGTGCAGGTTGATGTGCATGGCATCGATGCCAAGATCACCCGGACGTGCTTTGCCGACGATGGCGTTGAAGTTCGCGCCGTCGCAATAGAAGTAAGCGCCTGCGTCGTGCAGCGCCTTGGCGATTTCCACCACCTGCGGCTCGAAGAGACCGCAAGTGTTCGGGTTCGTCAGCATGATCGCGGCGACATCCGGGCCGAGGAGCTTCTTCACATCGTCCACGTGGACCCAGCCGTCGTCGCGCGCGGGCACCGGCTTCACGACGAATCCGATGAGAGCAGCGGTGGCGGGGTTCGTGCCGTGCGCCGATTCGGGCACGAGCACGACATTGCGGGTCTTGCCTTCACCCTTGGCCTCGATGGCGGCCTTGATCGCCATCATGCCGCACAACTCGCCATGTGCGCCCGCCTTCGGCGAAAGCGAAACCGCCTTCGTGCCGGTGAGCGTCATCAGGTAGCGCGCGAGTTCGCTCATGAGTTCGAGCGCACCCTGCACGGTGGACACCGGCTGCAGCGGATGCACATCGGAGATGCCCGGCAGGCGAGCCATGCGCTCGTTGAGACGCGCATTGTGCTTCATGGTGCAGGAACCGAGCGGGAAGAGACCCGTATCGATGCCGTAGTTCATCTGAGACAGGCGCACATAGTGGCGCATGGCCTCAGGCTCAGAGAGACCCGGCAGGCCGATGCTGTCCTTGCGTTCCTGTCCACCGAGGCGCGCCGTGAAGGCGGCGGGCTCGTCGAGATCGACGCCGGTCGTGTCAGCGCGGCCGATTTCGAACAGCAACGGCTCGACCTGAGCCAGCGCCTTGTTGCCGGTGAAGGTCGGGTGTTCGTTGGTGCCGGCTTCACCGGCGGCGGTGGGGCGTCCTTGACGGTTCAACATCACAGAACCTCCTTCAAAGCGGCAACGAGGGCCGCGCGATCTTCATCGGTGTTCACTTCGGTCGAGGCGACGAGAAGCAGATTGTCGAGACCAGCCTTCGGCAGGAGACGCGACACCGGCACGCCTGCAAGCACGCCCTTCTCGGCCAGACGCTCAACGACTTCGGCGGCGGGCTTTGCCAGCTTCACCGTGAACTCGTTGAAGAACGTCTTGTTGAGAACCTCGACGCCCTTCACGTTGGCAAGCGCGTCCGCGAGCTTCACGGCGTTCGCATGGTTGATGCGGGCGAGGCGCGTGAGGCCCGCTTCACCAAGCAGCGTCATGTGAATGGTGAAGGCGAGACAGCACAGGCCAGAGTTGGTGCAGATGTTCGAGGTCGCCTTGTCGCGGCGGATGTGCTGCTCGCGTGTCGAAAGCGTCAGCACGAAACCGCGATTGCCGTCCGCATCCACCGTCTCGCCGCAGAGGCGACCCGGCATCTGACGGATGTACTTGGACTTCGCCGCGAAGAGACCGACATAGGGCCCGCCGAAGTTCAGCGCGTTGCCGATGGACTGGCCTTCACCGACCACGATGTCGGCATCCTGGCTGCCCGGCGATGAAAGAAGCCCGAGCGACACGACTTCCGTGAACACCGCGATGAGCAGCGCGCCGTGCTTGTGCGCCTTCTCGGCGATGGGCTTCAAATCGCGCACGTTGCCGAACACGTCCGGCGACTGCACGACGACGCATGAGGTAGTGTCATCGATCTGCGAGAGAATGTCTTCGGTGCCCGAAACATCGGCGTTGAGCGCGACGACATCGTCGCTCGCCATCTCGGAGAGCGTCTTCACCACATCGATGTAGTGCGGATGTAGGCCGCCGGAGAGCACTGCCTTGCGGCGCTTGGTGACGCGATGCGCCATGAGCACCGCTTCACCCGTGCCGGTCGAGCCGTCATACATGGAGGCGTTCGCCACTTCCATGCCGGTGAGCGCCGCCACCTGAGTCTGGAACTCGAACAGATATTGCAGCGTGCCTTGCGCGATTTCCGGCTGATACGGCGTGTAGCTGGTCAGAAACTCGGAGCGCTGGATCAGGTGATCCACCGTCGCCGGAACGTGGTGCTTGTAAGCGCCCGCGCCGACGAAGAACGGCACGCTCGACGCGGATATGTTCTTCGACGACATACGCGAGAGAATGCGCTCGACTTCCAACTCGCCCTTGCGGCGAGGAAGATCGACAGGCGCTTTCAGGAGCTTGTCCTTCGGGATGTCGGCGAAAAGATCGTCGACCGACTTGACCCCGATCCGCGCGAGCATCTCGCCGCGATCGGTCTCGGAGAGGGGGAGATAGCGCATCAGCAAAAACCTTATGCGTTAGAGCATGATCCGGAAAAGTGGAGCCCGGTTTACCGACAAGATCATGCGAAGCCAAAGAACAGAGACGGGCCATATTCATGGCCCGGCTCTAATGCGAGGGAATGCCCGCAACGACAACTTCCGTGAGCACGGAATTCGCGATGAAGCATTCCTGGTGAGACAAGTGATGAAGGTCGGCAATCTGCTCGGGCGTCGGAACTTTGTCGCCGGAGAATTCGATGATCGGATCGAGCGTGACCTTGGAGACAAAGAGCTTGCCCTTCGCGTTAGGAGTCATCACGCCGACGGCGCGATCCTCGTAACGGTCGATCACATAGCGTTTCTTCGCCGCGATCGAGAGAAACGTCAGCATGTGGCAGCTTGCGACGGCTGCGACGAACGCTTCTTCCGGATCGATGGCGTCTTCACGCGAAAGCGGTAGCGGCACCACTGAAGGCGATGCCGATCCCGGAACTTCAATGCCACAGTCGAAACGCCAACGATGACCACGGCTATAATCGCCGCCTGCGAAGGATCTTCCTTCGCGAGTCCAGGTCACCGTGGCTTCGTATTCGTGTGACATGATTGTCGTGCTCGTTACGAAATCGACTTCACGAATTCCTGGTACTGCTCTTCGGTCAGAAGACCATCGAGCTCGCTCGGGTTCGTGATGCGCAGCTTCAGGAACCAGCCGCGACCGGCCGCATCTTCATTGACCGTGCCGGGCGTGCCTTCGAGAACGGAGTTGACCTCGAGCACTTCGCCGGAGACCGGAGCATAGACTTCGCTCGCAGCCTTCACGCTCTCGACGACAGCAGCTTCGGCGCCCTTGGCGAGCGTCTTGCCGACGGCCGGCAATTCAACGAACACGACATCGCCCAACTGCGCCTGAGCGTAGTCGGAAATGCCGACGATGCCGGCATCGCCTTCGACGCGGACGTATTCGTGATCCTTTGTGTAACGCGTGGTCATTTGATGATCCCCTTTGGGTCATCCCGGCCAAGCAGAGCGCGAGCCGGGATCGTTTGAAGAATGAAGTTCAAAGAAACGATCCCGGATCGGCAAAGCCGTCCGGGATGACGTTTATCTCTTGTAGCGATGCGGTGCGAACGGCATGGCCGCGACCTTGGCCGGAATCGGCTTGCCGCGAACCATAAGATGAAGGTCCGTTCCGACAGCGGAAACGTCCTTTGAGACATAACCCATGGCGACCGGACCGTTGACAGTGGGGCCGAAGCCGCCGGACGTCACAACGCCGACTTCACGGCCATCGGGCGTGGTGATCGGCGTGCCCTCACGAGCGGGTGCGCGTCCGTCGGGCTTGATACCGACGCGCACACGGGCCGCGCCATCCTTGATCTCACGCTGGATGCGCGCGGCACCCGGGAAGCCGCCTTCCTCCCGGCGACGCTTCTGGATCGACCAGATGAGGCCACCCTCGATAGGCGAGGTGGTGGTGTCGATGTCGTGACCGTAAAGGCAGAGACCAGCTTCAAGGCGAAGCGAATCGCGTGCGCCGAGGCCGATGGCCTTCACCTCGGGATCCGCCAAGAGCGCCCGCCACAGGGCGACTGCTTTGTCCGCCTTCACGGAGATCTCGTAGCCGTCTTCACCAGTATAGCCGGAGCGCGACAGATGAACATCGAGGCCGGCAACCTTGGTCATCTTGGCGGCCATGAAGGCCATATCGGCCGTGTCCGGAGCCAACCGCGCCATCACCTCGGCCGCTTTCGGGCCCTGGATGGCGACAAGCGCGCGGTCGTCCACACGCACGAGCTTCACATTGGCAGGAAGGCGGGCCTGCATATGCGCATAGTCCGCCTCCTTCATGGAGGCGTTGACCACCAGCATCAGCTTGCCTTCAAAGGCCGGGTCGCCCGAGCGGGTCACCATGAGATCGTCAAGAATGCCACCCTCGTCGCTGAGCAACTGGGAATAGCGCTGCTGGCCGGGCTTGAGGTTCACAATGTCGGCGGGAATCAACGTCTCGAGCGCCCGAGCCGTGGTCTCGTGATCAGGGCCGACAAGGAGGGCCTGACCCATATGCGAGACATCGAACAGGCCCGCGTGATCGCGGGTCCAGTTGTGCTCGGTCATGATGCCGGTCGGATATTGCACCGGCATGTCGTAGCCCGCGAAGGGCACCATGCGGGCTCCGAGCGCGACGTGTTCGGCATGAAGCGGAGTAACAAGAAGCGGCTCGTCGGAATGGGCTGACTCGGCCATCGGGTTCCCTCCAAAGGCGTGTTTCATCAGGCCTTACGGCCCGTTCACGCCCCCTCTGTCCCGAGACCTGAGAGATTTCCCTAACGCCTTTCGGCGAAGGTTACGCCCGTCGGTGGGCGACATCTTGCGATATCGCCGCTTTCCAGAGTGCCAGCTCCCGCGCGGTCCTT
Organism: Microvirga sp. 2MCAF38; assembly: GCF_052115485.1. Lineage (NCBI taxonomy): Bacteria > Pseudomonadati > Pseudomonadota > Alphaproteobacteria > Hyphomicrobiales > Methylobacteriaceae > Microvirga > Microvirga sp. 2MCAF38. The sequence continues at coordinate 615,757 of NZ_JBFRGU010000001.1, forward strand.
TGGCCTGAGCGTTTCCGGGGCGGTTGCGCCTTCGGCGCCGGGGCCCTTTCGGGTCCGGTCTCTTCCGCGGGGATCATCGGCTGTTGAAAGCTGTGGCGAGGAATCGTCACTCTGTCAATCAAACAGGCTGCCGCAAATGCCGTCTTAACGCTTAATTGACGGCGAGGCCGCGAGGCCCCATGTATAGGGGCATCTTTTCACAGAAGGGGAGACCTGCGGCCTGACCGGTCGATAGCTCCTGACATCGTTGATCGAACTGGCCATCGCTCTTGTCCTCGTCGCCTTGAATGGCGTCTTCGCTCTTTCCGAACTTGCTCTCGTTTCTTCCCGGCGCCCCCGCCTGAAGGCCATGGCCGAACAAGGCCGCTCCGGAGCCACCGCCGCCCTCGCCTTGCTCGAGGATTCCGGCCGTTTTCTCTCCACCGTCCAGATCGGCATCACCCTCGTCGGCATCCTTGCCGGTGCCTTTTCCGGCGCGGCGCTCGGTGCGAAGCTCACGCTGATCCTGCTCGATGCCGGCGTTCCCCGTGCCGGCGCGGAGCCGCTCGGCTACGGCATTGTGATCGGACTGATCACGTATCTCTCCATCGTCATCGGCGAATTGGTGCCCAAACAGGTAGCGCTCCGGGACCCGGAGCCCGTGGCCTGCCTCGTCGCGCCGATGATGGTGCTGCTGTCGAAGATCGCTGCTCCTGCGGTCTGGCTTCTGAACGCCTCGACGCGTCTGATCTTTCGTTTTTTCGGCACGAGTTCGGGCAGCGAATCGACGGTCACGGAAGAGGAACTCAAGATGCTCGTCGGCGAGGCCGAGAGCGCAGGCGTGATCGAGGAGGAGGAGCGCCGCATGATCGCGGGGGTTCTGCGCCTCGGCGACCGGCAAGTGCGCGGCCTCATGACACCTCGCACGGATGTGGACTGGATCGATTTGGACGAAGACGATCCGGAAGCGATTCGAAAACTCCTGATGGAGACGATTCATTCACGTCTACCGGTGAGCGAGGGCAATACCGACAACATGATCGGTGTCGTGCAATCGCGGCAGCTTCTGGCGGCCATCCTGGCGGGTGAAGAACTCGACATCCGCAAGCTCGTACGCACAGCGCCCGTTATCCCGGACACGCTTTATGCTCTCGACGCGCTGACCCTGTTGCGCGATTCGGAAGTCCCCATGGCGCTCGTCCATGACGAATACGGCCATTTCGAAGGTATCGTGACGCCGGCGGACGCTCTCGAGGCCATTGCCGGCGCCTTCCGTTCGGATGTGGAAACGGAAGAGCCGGATGCGGTGCGCCGCGAGGACGGCTCATGGTTGCTTGCCGGCTCCATGCCCGTCGATGAAATGGCCGAGACCTTGAGCATCCCCCTTCCCGATAGTCGCGGGTATCACACGGTCGGCGGGCTGGTGATCAGCGAGTTGCAGCATCTCCCGGCTACCGGCGAATACGTGGATGCATTCGGTTGGCGTTTCGAGGTGATCGACCTCGATGGCCGCCGGATCGACAAGGTACTCGCGTCTCCGCTGCTCAAAAGGGTCGGCGGGTCGCTCAAGCGCTCATGAAAAAGGCGCGCCGCTTGGCGCGCCTTCGAATTCCCGTGACCTGAAACATAATCGCCCAACCAGACGCGATCACGCGTCGGTATGGGCGATTGTCCAAAACTTTTAGCGGCGAGCGCGACGAGCCGGTTGCGCGGCTGCGGCGCTGCCCAGGCCGACTTCGATCACGAAATCATTCACGCTTGCGGACGAAACCACGATTCCCTCGTCGATGACGGTGAACTGGCCCTGCGTATCGCCCGCCGGGATCGAGGCAGAACCGCGAACCACCCGGTTGGAGAAGACGGTATCGCCGCTCCTCACCACCACGCGCACCGGCACGTCGAACCGGCCACCCGAACCGCCGCCGGCTCCGAGAAGAACTCTGCCCTGCACGCCGACTTTCACGACCGTCGAGCCGTCCTGACGGCCGACGCATTCGCGCGCCATTTGGCCTAGCGAGATTTGGCTCCGCAACCCGGCGGCATCGCCCACCCGGCCGCCCGAATAGGCCTGCATCGCCGCGCCGCCTTCGAACACATCGATCGACGGGCAGAACACGTCCTCGATCACCGCCGGCAGCGGCTCCGGCACGGTCGTACCGGCGAAGAGCACCATGTTGCCGAGGGTCGAACCGCCCTCACCCGGCGTGCCGCATCCGGCCAGAGCGGCCACGCCGAGCAAAACTGCTCCAAGTGCAGATTTCCTGCCAAATCCCATCATTTTGCCCCCCGAAGGCTCTTTTCGTCGTCCTGCCGTTTAAGGCAACGCGTCATACCCGGCAGCGAATCCATTGAGGGAAACGGGGATGCCGATCCCTTCTTCCGGCGTCTGGAACACGATGAACGTGGCCGTCTGCCCGGATTTCATCTGCGAAATGAGGTTATCTTCCATCACGACCTCCGCAACACAACCCGTCACGAGGCAGCGCACGAAGCCGGCACGGCCGATATCGGTCTGATCGATCTTCAGGCCGAGACCTGACGGCAGAAGGACGCCAAGCTGAGATACGACCCGCAGGAGCCGCCCTTTCCCGTCCGCCGTCTTCAGGACAATGATCACGAGCGATACGTTCGGACGGTCTTCCGCCGCTACGTTCTGGACGAGGGCGCATTGCTCCGCGCTTGCGCCAGCAGGCGTTTCGCAACGCATCTGCCAATCGCCATAGGTATTTTTAACCATGCCTTGAGCATTGGCCACATCAGCTGTGGACAACAGGGCCACCCCGAACAAGGCGGCAGCCCCGCAGCGAATCCACCGTGACAGGTTCACCGGCATCTCCGTTTTGAATCGTTCGAAACGGCAGAAATACCGACCGCTTCGCTTCTGGTTCTGAGACCTGTTGGGACCATGGGGAGGGCTTCAATGTCAAGCGAAGAGGCACCGGCCAGCACACGAAAGCCGCGTTTGGCCGTTATGACGCACGAAATAGCGACGCTTGGACCGTTGCGCTTGTGCGCGTCCTGTGGTCATAGACACAAGTCATTCGGTGGTGGCGCTCGCTGGGCTCGATCATTCGCGCCCGGTTTCTGTCGCGGACAAGTGGCCATCACTTCTAAGTAGGAGCTTTGGAACACCGATGCGGATCGAGACCTCAGGACTTCGATCGGCGATCACCCTTATAACAGCGGCGGTCGCACTTGTGTTGGGCGTAAGTGAGGCATTTGCCGGCACGGGTGCCCCTTCCCCTTGGGAAATCGGCATGCAGGGCATGGTGACGGAGGTGGGGCAGAACCTGTCCACATTCCATACCTACCTCGTGTGGATCACCGCGGCGGTGTCCGTGTTTGTTCTGGCGCTGATCCTGATCATCGTTTTCCGCTTCAGCGAAAAGCGAAACCCAACTGCTTCCAAGACCACTCACCACACCCTGCTCGAGGTCGCGTGGACCGTCGTTCCGGTGTTGATTTTGGTGGCCATCGCGATTCCCTCGTTCCGCCTCCTGCGCCTGCAGCTCATCATTCCGCCGGCGGATATCGTGGTGAAGGTCACGGGCTATGCCTGGTACTGGGGTTATGAATACCCGGCCGACCAGGGCGGTGGCTTCAAATTCGATTCCAACATGGTCGAAACCAAGGATCTGAAGCCAGACCAGCTGAAGCTTCTCACCGTCGACAACGAGATGGTGGTTCCGGTCAACAAGACCGTGAAGATCCAGGTGACCGCCGCCGACGTGCTCCATTCCTTCGCCATGCCGTCCTTCGGCGTGAAGATCGACGCGATCCCCGGCCGCCTGAACGAATCCTGGTTCAAGGCCGAGACAATCGGCACGTATCACGGCCAGTGCTCGGAACTGTGCGGCAACGGGCATCCCTACATGCCGATCGTGATCCGCGTCGTGAGCGAGCAGGATTATGCGGCCTGGCTGACCGACTCGAAGAAGAAGTTCGCTTCGACCGACGGCGCCATCCCGCTCAAGCTCGCCATCGCCCAGTAATTTACGAGAACAGGACCTGAGAGGTCTCCACTATGGCACATGCAGTTGACGCCGCTCACGCGGATCACCACGACCATCCGACCTTCTGGCGGCGCTGGTTCTACTCCACGAACCACAAGGATATCGGCACGCTCTATATGCTGTTCGGCTTCATCGCCGGCTGCGTCGGCGGCGCGCTTTCCATCGGCATGCGCCTCGAGCTTCAGGAGCCGGGCCTGCAATACTTCTCGAATCCGCAGGCCTTCAACGTTTTCGTGACGGGCCACGGTCTCATCATGGTGTTCTTCATGGTGATGCCGACCCTCATTGGCGGCTTCGGTAACTGGTTCGTTCCGCTCATGATCGGTGCGCCTGACATGGCGTTCCCGCGCATGAACAACGTCTCGTTCTGGCTGACTGTGGCCGGTTTCGCCATGCTGGTGTGCTCGCTTTTCGTCGAGGGCGCACCCGGCTCGCATGGCTTTGGCGGTGGCTGGACGGTTTATCCGCCGCTTTCGGTCAGCGGCCATCCCGGCCCGGCGCTCGATTTCGGCATTCTGGCCTTGCACCTTGCCGGTGCGGCCTCGATCCTCGGCGCGATCAACTTCATCACCACGATCCTCAACATGCGCGCTCCGGGCATGACGCTGCACAAGATGCCGCTCTTCGCCTGGGCGATGCTCGTCACCGCGTTCCTGCTGCTACTCTCGCTGCCGGTTCTCGCGGGCGCGATCACCATGCTGCTGACGGATCGTAATTTCGGCACCACCTTCTTCGATCCGTCGGGCGGTGGCGATCCGGTGCTCTACCAGCACCTGTTCTGGTTCTTCGGCCACCCCGAAGTGTACATCATGATCCTGCCGGCCTTCGGCATCGTCAGCCACATCATCTCCACCTTCTCCAAGAAGCCTATCTTCGGTTATCTCGGCATGGCCTATGCCATGGTGGCGATCGGCGTCGTCGGCTTCGTCGTGTGGGCGCACCACATGTACACGGTCGGCCTCTCGCTCCAGACGCAGGCCTATTTCGTGTTCGCCACCATGGTGATCGCGGTGCCGACAGGCGTGAAGATCTTTTCGTGGATCGCGACCATGTGGGGCGGCTCGATCCGCTTCACCGCCGCCATGCATTGGGCTGTCGGCTTCGTCTTCCTGTTCACGGTGGGCGGCGTCACAGGCGTCGTGCTCGCGAATGCGGGCGTCGATCGCTACATGCACGACACCTACTACGTGGTGGCCCACTTCCACTACGTGCTGTCGCTCGGCGCAGTCTTCGTGATCTTCGCCGGCATGTACTACTGGTTCCCGAAGATCACCGGCTACGTGATGCCGGAATGGATCGGCAAGCTGCACTTCTGGATCGCCTTCGTCGGCTCCAACGTGCTGTTCTTCCCGATGCACTTCCTCGGCCTCTCGGGCATGCCGCGCCGCTATGCGGATTATCCGGATGCGTTCGCCGGCTGGAACAAGGTGTCGTCCATCGGCTCCTACATCTTCGCCGTCGGCATCTTCGTCTTCCTCTTCGGCGTGATCTACGCGTTCATCCGCAAGGAAAAGGCTGCCGGAAATCCGTGGGGTGAGGGTGCTACGACGCTCGAATGGACGCTGCCCTCGCCGCCTCCGTTCCACCAGTTCGAAACCCTGCCGCGCATCGCGGACACGGATAGCCACTAATCGAACGAGCCGGGCGGTCTCGAACACGACCGCCCGCTCTTCCCCCGAGAGCTCCATGCGAGGAGCTTTCCGGGGAGGGGTTGATACTCAAAGAGGCTCCTGCGGGCGCAGGCCCCCACGCCTCGGAAGATCAAGGCCATGACCAGCGTATCGAACAGCCTGACCGACAATCACAGCGAAACCTATGCCACGGCAGGTTTCTCACAGGGTGATGTGTCCGACTATTTCGCCTTGCTGAAGCCGCGGGTGATGTTTCTCGTCGTGTTCACGGCCCTCGTCGGCATGGTCGTGGTGCACCCGAACGTGAACCCCATCATCGCTTTCGCTTCGCTTCTGATGATCGCCGTCGGCGGCGGTGCCTCGGGCTGCCTCAACATGTGGTGGGACGCGGATATCGACGCCGTGATGGTGCGCACCGCCAAGCGCCCGATCCCCGCGGGCAAGATCACCCCGAGCGAGGCTCTGGCCTTCGGCCTGACGCTCTCCGCCGGTTCGGTTCTCATCCTCGGCCTCGCCAGCAACTGGCTCGCAGCCGGTCTTCTCGCCTTCACGATCTTCTTCTACGCCGTCATCTATTCCATGTGGCTCAAGCGCTCGACGCCGCAGAATATCGTCATCGGCGGCGCGGCGGGTGCCCTCCCCCCCATCGTGGCTCAGGCGGCCGTTTCCGGTCATGTGGGCTGGGAGAGCATCATTCTCTTCGCCATCATCTTCGTGTGGACGCCGCCCCATTTCTGGGCGCTGGCTCTCGTGAAATCGAGCGACTATCAACGCGCCGGCATCCCGATGATGCCGAATGTGGCGGGGCCCGATTCCACCCGTCTCCAGATCCTGCTCTATACGCTCGTTCTCGTGCCTCTCGGCCTTGCACCCGTTGCCTTCGGCTTCGGTGGCCTCGCCTATGCGGTCGTCGGCACGCTCGGCGGCCTCGGCATGCTGGCCCTCGCCATTCAGGTCTATCGCCTGCGCGAGGGCGAGCCGGCCATGCGGGTGGCTCAGCAGCTCTTCGGGTTCTCGATCCTCTATCTTTTCCTGCTCTTCGCGACGTTGCTCGCCGAGCATGGCTTCGGTTTCTTCCGTCCGATTCTGGGGTAAGCGATGCAAGCGAAATTGCCTCAATTGAGCCCCGACGAACTGAAGCGCCGCCGCCGGCGCTCGCTGGCCCTGGCGTTGACGCTGGGCGCCCTCGTCCTGCTCATCTTCGCGGTCACACTCGCCAAGCTCGGACCGCAGGTCCTGCAGCGTCCCTTGTGAGGTCATCATGAGCGAAGCGCATCATTCCCAACGCAATATCCGCCGCACCGTCATCGGCTGCGCGGCTCTTGTCGTCGGCATGGTCGGCCTCGCCTATGCGTCCGTTCCGCTCTACGACCTGTTCTGCAAGGTCACCGGATTCGACGGCACCCCATCGACTGCCTCCAACAACAACACCAAGATGCTCGACCGGACCATTGCGGTGCGATTTGATGCCAATGTCGCACCCGGCCTGAACTGGCGATTCTCGCCCGAGACCCCTGAGGTCAAGGTCAAGCTCGGCGAGACGACGACGGTTCTCTACAAGGTGACGAATACCGGCGATAAACCGACGACGGGTATCGCCACGTACAATGTCCAACCCGATCTCGCGGGAACCTATTTCACCAAGCTCGAATGCTTCTGCTTTACCGAACAGACCATCAAGCCCGGTGAAACCCTTGAATCGGCTGTCGTTTTCTATGTCGATCCCCGTCTCGTGACGGATTCCGACATCAAGGACCTGAATTCAATCACGCTCTCCTACACCTATTTCCCCTCCAAGGGGGGAAGGCCGGTGGCGGAGGCGACAAAGCCAACCCCGAAACCCATCGTCCAATAACGGACGTGACAAGCTGAACAGAAGCGGCTTAAAGCAGAGCACCTTCGAGGCACGGAGACTAAGAATGGCCGAGGCTCACGCCAAACATCACGATTACCACCTTGTCGACCCGAGCCCATGGCCGCTCATCGGTTCGATCAGCGCCTTCATGATGGCGTCCGGCTTCGTCACCTGGTGGAAGGACATTGCCATCGCCGGCGCGCACCCTGGCGCTTACATCTTCGGCGCGGGCATCATCGGCGTTCTCTACACCATGCTGAGCTGGTGGACGGATGTGGTTCGCGAGGCCAACAGTGGCAAGTACCACACCCGCGTGGTTCAGCTTCACCACCGCTATGGCATGATGCTGTTCATCGCCTCGGAAGTAATGTTCTTCGTGGCCTGGTTCTGGGCTTATTTCGACGCCGCCCTCTATGCGGGCGACCCGATGCAGTATCTGCGCTCCGAAGCGCTCGGTGGCGTGTGGCCGCCGAAGGGAATCGAGACCTTCGACCCCTGGCACCTGCCGCTCCTGAACACGCTCATCCTGCTGACGTCGGGCACCACGGTGACCTGGGCGCATTACGCGCTTCTCCAGAACGACCGCAAGGATCTCAAGCTCGGCCTGTGGCTCACCGTGATCCTCGGCCTGATCTTCACCTCGCTCCAGGCCTACGAGTACACGCACGCTCATTTCGGCTTCAAGGGCAACATCTACGGCGCCACCTTCTTCATGGCGACGGGCTTCCACGGCGTGCACGTGATCATCGGCACGATCTTCCTCGCGGTCTGCCTGCTGCGCACCTATCGCGGCGACTTCACGCCCAAGCAGCACCTCGGCTTCGAATTCGCCGCCTGGTACTGGCATTTCGTCGACGTGGTGTGGCTGTTCCTCTTCGCGTCCATCTACGTGTGGGGTTACGGGCCGGGTGCAGCAGGCCACTGACGCCGCCCGGAGCATTGATCCGGAAAATGGAAAGCCGGTTTTCCGAAAAGATCTGCGGTGCTGAAGCACAAAAGTTCAACAAGGGCGGCTATAGGCCGCCCTTCGTTTTTCTAATCCAGTATCCCACCTGCGACTTACCTGGCGTACACGTATCCGCGTATTCGGTATCGCCCTTCGGAGATTGCATCTTGGCTCAGCCTCATTCCCACGCCCCTTCCCCGATCCTCACCGGGCTCAAGGGACATTGCCCCCGCTGTGGCGAGGGACATTTGTTCAAGGGTTTTCTGACGATCCGGCCGAAATGCGAGGTCTGCGGTCTCGATTTCGCTTTCGCCGATTCCGGTGACGGTCCGGCCTTCTTCGTGATGTCGATCGTGGGTATCGTGGTTGTAGCGTTGGCGCTCTGGGTCGAGTTCGCTTTCGAACCGCCGATCTGGCTGCATCTCACCCTCTGGTTCTCGCTCACCGCGATCTTGAGCCTTGCCCTCGTCCGCCCGCTGAAGGGCCTGCTTGTCGCCCTGCAATTCCACAACAAGGCCGAAGAAGGGCGTTTGCAGAAGTGACGCACGCCGCCGCCCTTCCACGCTTGCGCGCTCTGATCGCGCCGGCGATTGCGACGCTTGTCGCGCTCGCAATCCTGGTCACGCTTGGAACGTGGCAACTCCAGCGAAAGGCCTGGAAAGAGGGTCTGATTGCGCAAATCGAGGCGCGCTCTCATGGCGAGCCGGGTTCAATCCAGCGAGAGGCTCAATGGAGTTCCTGGCGGGCCTCTGACGACGAGTTCCGACGCGTTCGCCTCACCGGCACCTTCCTCAACCAGTTCGAAACACCCGTTTACGGCCTGGCTCCCGCCCAGCGCGGTTCGCCTTTGCAGGGCTTCTATCTCATGACGCCGCTGCGTCTTGCCGACGGCGCCATCGTCATGATCAATCGCGGCTTCGTGCCAACCGAATTGCGCGATCCGAAGGCTCGGCCGAATAGCCAGCCTCAGGGAGAAGTCTCGGTCACCGGCCTCGTGCGCGCGCCCGAGGCCCGGAACACATTCACCCCGGCTGACGACCCGGCCAAGAATTCGTGGTTCACCCGCGATCCTGAAGCCATCGCAAAGGCTCATGGCCTGACCCGCGTCGCGCCTTTCCTGATCGATGCCGATGCCACGTCCAATCCCGGCGGCTGGCCGAAAGGTGGGCAAACGCGGTTGGACCTGCCGAACGACCATTTGCAATATGCCTTCACCTGGTTCGGCATCGCCCTTACCCTCATCGGGGTTTTCGGGGTCTTTGCGTGGCGTCGGATAAAAGGCGCTCAGGGCAGTTGAAAGAGGGCGAAAAACCCGAAGCCGAGAATGATCAAACCCGCGCTCACGACTTTCGCGACGAAGAGCGGCTTGAGGAGGCGGGTCGTTTCCGCCTGATGCGCAGCTCGCTCAGCGCGGGTCATCCGCGACCGGGCTTCAGTGTGCTGTGCATAAAGGGACGTCGTCATGGGATGCCCGACCGGGCCATCCTTTTCCAATTCCAGACGCTGCGCCGCAAAGCCGACCAGCAATCCGAGTACGCCGAGCCCGAAGAACCCTACGACGGAGAACACGACATACGTCACCATTGTCAGCGCTCCAACGAGCACCGGTAGCAGCAACCAATCGATCCGCGTCATCCGCATCGGAGCTTCCCTCCAAGGGCCGACTTGGCTTTGCAATAACGACAATATACCATGTTCCCTATGTCCACGCTTCTTACGACCGTGACCCATCTCATGACGCGCCTTGCAGGGCGTGCAGGAGAGGTGTTGCGCTAAGAGAGCGTCGACATTCATCCCAAGCCCTGCCGGAGACGAGCAGGGCTTCTTCGGTTCCGTTCATCTCCGGTTTTTCACGGAGAACCATGATGGAACCACCTTCTCAAAAACAACCAGACCCCGACGACGTGATCTTTCGTGCCGCGCGCCCGAGCGATTATGAGGAAATCAATGCTATCGCGAACCTGCCCGGTTATCGCTTCGGCACCTTGCGGCTCCCTCACCAATCGCCGGAAACGGCACGAAAATGGCTCGAGAACATCGCCGCTGGCGACGTTTCTCTCGTTGCCGTGAAGGCCGGAAAGATTATCGCCAATGGCGGCTTGAATCGGCTTCTGGGCCGCCGCGGCCACGCGGGAAGCCTCGGCATGGGCGTGCATGACGATTATCGTGGCCAAGGCGTTGGGTCGAAGCTCATGCGGGAAATTCTCACGATTGCCGACAGCTGGCTGAACCTGAAGCGGATCGAACTCACCGTCTATACGGACAACGCCCCGGCCATCGCCCTCTACAAGCGCAACGGTTTCGAGGTCGAGGGCACGCACAAGGCCTTTGCCTTCCGGGACGGGAGTTTCATAGACGCTTACGCCATGGCCCGGATCAAGGAATGACGAGTGCCCTTACTCTGCGACCGGTTGCGGCTTGCCGTAACCGGTCGCGCCTCTTAGAGGCATTGGAACGGACAAATCTTTTTTCCGCGAAGGCGGAAATGCCCTAAGAGACTCTTTTGAAATGATGCGTTTTTCTTCTCCTTCGTCATTCCGGGGCCGCGTCAGCGGAGCCCGGAACCCATAACCGCAAGCGTTTCAGAACGGGAAGCGAACGAGTGCGCTTGCGTCTCATCCGGAGATGCCGGCGGTTCTGGGGTTCCGGGCTCGCCTGCGGCGCCCCGGAATGACGATGGAAAGGCGCTAAACTATTTCCAAACGGGCTCTAATGTCCCGCCGCATTCAGGAGACCGACCTTGCTCCATATCTCGACCCGCGGGGAAGCGCCCGCGCTTGGCTTTGCCGATGCTTTGCTCGCCGGGCTTGCCCACGATGGGGGCCTCTATGTGCCGGAAAGCTGGCCGACGCTGACGCGCGAGACGATCCAAGGTTTCGCCGGAAAACCTTATGCCGAGGTGGCGAAGGCTGTCCTGAGCCCGCTGGTCGACGGCGAGATCCCGCGCGAAGCCCTGAGCGCCATGATCGACGAGGCCTATGCCTCGTTCCGCCATGCGGCCGTCTGTCCGCTGACCCAGCTCGACGACAATCTCTTTCTGCTCGAACTCTTCCACGGCCCGACCCTCGCTTTCAAAGACGTGGCGATGCAGCTGCTCGGACGGCTGATGGACCACGTGCTGAAAGCGCGCGGCGCCCGCGCGACCATCGTCGGCGCGACTTCGGGCGACACCGGCAGCGCGGCGGTGGAGGCTTTTAAGGGCCTCGATCAGGTCGATATCTTCATCCTCTACCCCCACGGCCGCGTGTCGGATGTGCAGCGGCGGCAGATGACGACCGTGGCCTCGAAGAACGTCCATGCATTGGCGGTCGAGGGCACTTTCGACGATTGCCAGAACATGGTGAAGGGCATGTTCGGCAATGCCCGCTTCCGTGACGAGTTGCAGCTCTCGGGCGTCAACTCCATCAACTGGGCGCGCGTAGCGGCGCAGGCGGTCTATTACTTCACTGCGGCCGTCAGCCTCGGCTCCCCTCATCGGAAAATTTCGTTCGCCGTGCCGACCGGTAATTTCGGCGATATCCTCGCCGGCTGGGTCGCGAAATCCATGGGGCTTCCCATCGAGCGCCTGATGATCGGCACAAACGCCAATGACATTCTGGCCCGCGCGTTCCATTCGGGCGCTTATGAAATGACCAGCGTGAAGCCCACGGCCTCGCCTTCGATGGACATCCAGATCTCGTCCAATTTCGAGCGCCTGCTGTTCGAAGCGTATGGTCGCGATCCGGTCGCGATCCGCCATCTCATGGCTAATCTGGCGCAATCACGCGCCTTCACCATCGCGCCTGAACCGCTTGCCCGCATCCGCCAGGAGTTCTCGGCTCTCGCCGTGGACGAGCCAACCGTCGCGGCCGAAATGGCCGAGACCTACCGCGAAACAGGTTACGTGCTCGATCCGCATAGCGCCGTCGGCACCCGCGCGGCCCGCGCACTGCTGCGAGAGCAGCCGGACATGCCGGTCGTGGCGCTGTCAACCGCCCATCCGGCGAAGTTCCCGGATGCGGTCGAGAAAGCGACGGGAATTCGCCCCGCCCTGCCTCCGCATCTGGCGGATCTGATGGAGCGGGAAGAGAGCTTCTCCATTCTCCCCAACGATCTCGGAGCCGTCGAGCGCTTCATCCGGGACCGCGCTCGCACCGTACGGGGCACTGCGGCATGAACGAGCATTTCGTGCGTGAAAAACAGATCGATATCACTCGGCTCGATAACGGCTTTACCATCGCGACCGAGCGCATGCCTGAAATCGCGACGGCGACCCTCGGCATTTGGGTTGCCACCGGCTCGCGCCATGAACAGGCGCATGAGCACGGTCTCTCCCACTTCATCGAACACATGGCCTTCAAGGGCACGGCACGCCGCTCCGCTCGCCAGATCGCCGAGGATATCGAGAACGTGGGCGGCGACATCAACGCCGCGACCAGCATCGAATATACGAGCTACACTGCGCGGGTCCTGGGCGAGAACATCGATGTGGCGCTCGATGTGATCGGCGACATTCTCACCCAATCTGTATTCGATGCGAATGAACTCGTGCGTGAGAAGGGCGTGATCCTGCAGGAGCACGCCGCCGTCGAGGATACGCCGGACGATCTCGTCTATGACGCCTTCATGGAAACGGCCTATGCGCGTCAGCCCATGGGTCGCCCGATCCTCGGCACGCCGGACACGATCCGAAGTTTCGACGAGGCGACGATCCGCAATTTTCTGGCGCGCGAATACACCCCTGGCAAAATGGTTTTGGCGGCAGCGGGTGACGTGAACCACGCACAAGTCGTGGAAGCCGCTCAGAAAGTCTTCGGCGCCATGCCGTCCGCCGAAATCCGTGGGCCGGAGACGGGCGCCTATACCGGAGGCGAACGGCGTATCGCGCGCAAGCTCGAACAAGCCAATCTGGTGCTGGGCCTTCCCGGCCTCTCAGTGCGAGATCCGAACTACTACGCCACGCACCTCTTCGCCCATATCCTCGGCGGCGGGCTCACCTCCCGCCTTTGGCACGAGGTGCGTGAAACGCGGGGGCTCGCCTACTCTATCGATGCCTTCCACTGGCCCTTCTCCGATTGCGGCCTGTTCGGCATCGGCGCGGGTACGGCGGGATCGGACGTGTCGAACCTCGTCGATGTGACCCTCTCCTGCACCCGTCAGGCGGCGGACGACATCACCGAGGTGGAACTCACCCGCGCCAAGGCACAGATGAAAGTCGCTCTGCTGGCCGCGCTGGAAAGCCCCGGAGGGCGGATCGAGCGGGTCGCGCGCCAATTGCTGTCCTGGGGGCGCATCATCCCGAGCAACGACATCATCACCAAGGTGGATGCCATCGTCGTCGATCAGGTTCGGGAGGCCGGCCACCGCCTGCTGCAAGGCGCGCCGACACTCTCGGCCATCGGCCCGATCAAGGGTTTGCCTTCGCTCGAGGCCATTGGGGCGGGTCTGCGCGGCTGATTCGTCCTGTGTATTCCGGTGAGGCAACTAAGCTTGTCCTAATCCCGCCGCAAAGTAAGCCCATGGCCGCTTTGCGTGCTTCACGTCTGTGAGTCCTGCGGACAAGTTGGTCGAAATGTCTCCCGCGCCTTGCCCTCAGGCCCTCAGGCCGATACCAATCCCTCCTCCATTCAACGGACGAAAGACCGAAGCGTTGCGGATCGTCTCTTTCGCCATAACCGTTCTTCTGGCGATTTTCCTGTCTCTGCTCTCTCCCACCGCCGGTTGGGCGGTGGAATCCGTGCGGGTGGACCAGGACACCAAGGCCATCGACCTGACGCCGATGATCGAGCGCTATCGCTCGGACGGCGACGAAATCCGCATTTCGACCGCGCCGGGCCGCGACGGCATCGTCCGCCGCATCGCGGTCAAGGCCCGCGAGGCGGGAACCCGGCCCGACTGGATCGTCTTCGCGCTCACCAATGATTCCGACGAGCAGGTCGACCGGCTTCTCGTCGCGCCACATTTCCGCCTGACCAATTCGGGCGTGATCTGGCCCGATCTGGGTTCCACCCGCATTGCCGCTATCACCGCAAGCCAGGGCATTCGCCCGGAGCGGGACGACAGCAAGGACGCGGACGTTTTCCTGATCACTCTCGATCCCGGCACGACGGTGACCTTCGTCGCCGAGCTCAATACCAACGAGTTGCCGCAGCTTCAGCTTTGGGACGGGGATGCCTACAAGGAGCGGGTCAACGGCCTCACCCTTTACAAGGGCATCATCATCGGCATCGCCGGCCTGTTGGCGCTGTTCCTCACCATCGTTTTCGTGGTCAAGGGCGCCCTGATCTTCCCCGCCGCCGCAGCTCTCGCTTGGGCGGTTCTGGCCTATTCCTGCATCGATTTCGGGTTCTTCCAGCGCATCTTCCCGATCACCGAGTCGGTGGAGCGGATTTATCGCGCGGGCGCCGAGGCGGTCTTGGCCGCGACCCTTCTCGTCTTTCTCTTCGCCTATCTCAATCTCAACCGTTGGCATGTACGCTATAGCCACGTCACCGCCTTCTGGTTGACGTTCCTCGGCGCGCTCATCGGTCTTGCGATCTTCGATCCGCCGGTCGCTTCCGGCGTCGCGCGTATTTCCATCGTGGCCGTGGCGGGCATCGGCTTCGTGCTCGTCATTCATCTGGCTACCCACGGCTATGACCGCGCCATCATGCTCGTGCCGACCTGGCTTTTGCTGATCGCCTGGGTAACGGCGGCGGGCTTCACCGTGATGGGTACCCTCACGGCGGATCTCGTTCCCCCCGCTCTCATCGGCGGGCTCGTCCTGATCGTGATGCTGATCGGTTTTACAGTGATGCAACACGCCTTTTCGGGAGGCGGTTTCGCTCATGGCCTGGTGAACGATACCGAACGCCGGGCGCTCGCGCTCGCTGGCTCGGGCGACATGGTGTTCGATTGGGACGTGGTCTCCGACAAGATTTTCGTGAGCCCGGAAACGGAGCATCAGCTCGGTCTCAAGAGCGGTGCTCTCGGGGGCCCTGCATCGGCCTGGCTCGATCTCGTCCACCCCTTCGACCGCGACCGCTATCGCGCCGCGCTCGATGCGGTCATCGAGCAGCGCCGGGGCCGTCTCTCCCAGGATTTTCGTCTGCGCTCGGCCTCGGGCCCGCATGTCTGGTTCCGTCTCAAGGCCCGGCCCATCGTCGGTTCCGACGGCGAAGTCATCCGCATCGTCGGCACGCTGACGGACGTGACCGATGCCCGCACGGCGGAAGAGCGGCTTTTGTACGATGCCGTACACGACAACCTGACGAGCCTGCCGAACCGGCAATTGCTCTACGACCGCCTGGAAGCCGCACTCATCTTCGCGACCCAGGACGGCTCTCTACGCCCGACCGTGCTCGTGATCGATCTCGACAAATTCAAGCAGATCAACGAATCCGTCGGCCACTCGGCGGGCGACTCGATCCTGCTGACGCTCTCGCGCCGCCTCGGCCGCCTCCTGCGCCCGCAGGACACGCTGGCGCGTGTCTCCGGCGACGAATTCGCGATCATCCTGCTCTCCGAGCGCGAGCCCGACCGTATCATCGCCTTCGCCGACATGGTCCGGCGCACCCTGACCACGCCGATCACCTATGCGGAGCGGGAAATCTTCCTGACCGCTTCCATCGGCCTCGTCTTGCATGACCCGCAGACCGCCGCGCGCCGCGAAGAGGTGCTCCGGAATGCCGAGATCGCGGTGGCCCATGCCAAACGTCAGGGCGGCGACCGCATCGAGGTCTTCCGGCCGACCATGCGCTCCGACCGCAGCGACCGTTTCACTCTGGAGGCCGATCTACGCCATGCCGTCGAGCGTGGGGAGATGAAGGTTCTTTTCAAGCCCATCGTGCGGCTCGAAGACCGCACCATCGCGGGCTTCGAATCCATGCTGCGCTGGGATCACTCTCGTCTCGGCCGCCTTGCGCCGGAGGACTTCATGCCGCTGGCGGAGGAGACCGGCGTCATCGTCAACCTGAGTGTTTTCCTGCTGGAGCAGACCGGTCGCGAACTGGCAGCCTGGCAGGATGCGCTGGAGGTCGATCCGCCGATTTTCGCCAGCATCAACATGTCGAGCCACCATCTGCTGCGGCACGATCTCCTGCAGGACGTGAAGGCGGTCATGGCGCGGACCGGGGTTCTCCACGGCTCGCTCAAGCTCGAGATGACCGAAAGTCTCGTGATGGAGAATCCGGAATATTCGGCGCAAATGCTGAACCGCCTGCGGGATCTGGGCGTGGGGCTTTCCCTCGACGATTTCGGAACGGGCTATTCCGCCCTCTCCTATCTGGAGCGTTTCCCGTTCGACACCCTCAAGGTCGACCAATCCTTCGTGCGCCAGATGGCGAACGGCAAGCCGGTGATCCTGCGTTCCATCATCAAGATGGCGCACGAACTTGGCATGGAGATCGTGGCTGAGGGCGCGGAGACGGAATCGGAAGCGATCGAGCTCTACCAGCTCGGCTGCGAATACGCGCAGGGCCCCGTCTTCGGCGAGCCGATGTCGATGCACCAAGCACGGCAATTGATCGGAGCGGCCCATCAGGCCGCTTAAGGCCTGGAAGGAACGTCGAACCACGCTCTCAGGCGTGCCCCGGTTCAAGCGAGAGCATGGCCGGCTCGATGCCAATCTGGCGGAGAGCCACGTCGTAGCGCAGTTCGAGAGGCGTGTTGAAGATCAGATCCGCGTCCGCCTTGCAATTAAGCCAGCCATTGGCCTGAATTTCGGTTTCGAGCTGCCCCGGCTGCCAACCGGCGTAACCAAGAGCGAGCACGGCACGCTCCGGCCCCTGACCCTGGGCGATGGCCCGCAAGATATCGACCGTCGCGGTGAGATATACGCTGTCCTCGATGGGAAGGGTCGATTGAGCCAGATAAAAATCCGGTGAATGCAGCACAAATCCGCGACTGGTCTCCACCGGGCCACCAATAATAACCGGGATGTGCTCGACCTTGGGCGGCAAACGTATACGCTCGGATTCAGGAATGATTTCCAATTGAACGAGAAGATCGGGGATCTTCATGTTCGGAGCGACCCGATTGAGGACAATCCCCATCGCGCCTTCTTCCGAATGGGCGCAAATATAGACGACGGAACGCGCAAAGGGCTCCCCCACGACGCTCGGCATCGCGACGAGGAACTGCCCTTCGAGGGTATCCGTCTCATTTCCGACGTTGTGCTTAGGCACGAAGGCCATGGCTCAAACCCGAACTTTCGGCATTTTACTCCCGATCACGGTAACGTGGATAGCAGACCCTTCCAGAAATCCCTTAAAAGCATGAGCTTGCGGCGAACCGGTATCCACTTCGCCAGAGCATACCATAAGGGGAAGCGCGACAAGGAGGCCTCGGTTCCATGGCGAATGTGCGACACGTAGCGATTACCACTTTGTTTCTCCTGTTCGGGACGCTCGCCGCCCACGCCGAGAGTGCCTCGCCATGGGCGCAAGGCTTGCATTCGCGCGCGCGTCTGTTGTCAGGCGGGGCTGAGAACGGACGGCTGCTTGCCGGCATTGAAATCGAGCTCGACCAGGGGTTCAAAACCTATTGGCGGACGCCCGGCGATTCCGGGCTCCCGCCCCGCTTCGATTGGACGGGTTCGCAAAACGTCTCCGATATCCAGATTCGCTGGCCCGCTCCATCGCGCGTAGCGGACGCAGGGGGAGTATCCTATGTCTACGGCCGCCGGGTCGTATTGCCCATCCTCCTCAAAACGCCTGAGCCGGGAAAACCCGCTCACGTCAACCTTTCGCTGGAATACGGGGTTTGCAAGGATATCTGCATTCCAGCCCGCGCGGAGCTGACCCTTGATCTCAAGGAGGTCGGGCCGAGCGCCGCAATTTCGGAGGCGTTGGCTTTGGTTCCTCGGGCCCGCCGCGCCGGTGCGCCCGATACGCTCGCCGTTCTCTCCGTCACACCGATCAAGGCAGACAAGCCTTCCTTCCTGGTGGAGGTCCGCGCCCCGGTCGATGCTCGCCCTCTTCTTTTCGCTGAAGGACCGGAAGACTGGTATCTTTCCGCGGCGGCCGCCGACGCGCCCAACCGGTTCGTCGTGACAGTCGAAGATCGTCCGAAAACTGCGCCGCCGATGCAGCCTTTCCTCTTCACCGTGACCGCCGGGGACGAGGCTATCGAGACCGAATGGCGCCTCGACGCGAGCGCGCAGCTACCCTGAGCAAACTCGCTTTCCTCAAGTTTCGCATGATCTTGCCGGACAACCGGTTTCCAGCTGTCCCGATCATGCGCTAGACCAGACACAGACTTTATTCTGCACTCGGAGAAGTGAATGACCATCCAGGTTGGCGAGCAACTGCCCCAAGTCACATTCCGCATCATGACGGCGGAAGGCCCTGTCGCGAAGACGACGGACGACATCTTCAAGGGGCGCAAGGTCGTTCTGATCGGCGTGCCCGGCGCTTTCACGCCGACCTGCCACCGAAACCATCTTCCCGGCTATGTTCAGAAAGCTTCCGAGATCAAGACAAAGGGTATCGACGCGATTGCCGTCACCTCCGTGAACGACGTGTTCGTCATGGATGCGTGGTCGAAAGCCAGCGATGGCGAGGGTGTCGAGTTTCTCTCCGACGGCAATGCCGACTTCGCCAAGGCCCTCGGCCTCGCCATGGACGGAACGGGCTTTGGCCTCGGCACACGCTCCAAGCGCTATTCCATGGTGGTGGACAATGGCGTTGTGGCGACCCTGAACATCGAGGACACGCCGTCCCAGGCCAATCTCTCGGGCGTCGACAACCTTCTGAAGGCGCTCTGACCGGCTGGAGCATGATCAGAACAAGTGGAAACCGGTTGTTCGCCCGGATCATGCGGTACTAAAGAATCGAGAGCTTCAAAGAGACGCGATCAAGCTCTAATGATTTTGAGGCGCGGCGGCTTTCCCTTTTACTGGGAGGCCTGTCGCGCCTTTCCGTTTTTAAACGGCTGAAGAGCCGCCACCGCCAATTCGTCGACCCGGATATTCATCGGGTCGTCCGCGTGGCCCTTCACCCAATGCCACGCGACCTTGTGGCGCGACGCCGCCTCGTCGAGTTCACGCCACAGATCGTCGTTCTTCACCGGCTTGTTGTCGGCGGTGCGCCAGCCGCGCCGCTTCCAATTGGCGAGCCAGGACGTGATGCCCTGCCGGACGTACTGCGAATCCGTATAGAGGTCGACCACGCAGGGGCGCTTCAGGGCGTTAAGTCCCTCGATTGCGCCGCGCAGCTCCATGCGGTTGTTGGTGGTGTGCGCCTCGCCGCCCGAAAGCTCACGCTCCTTACCCTTGAAGGACAGGACGGCCGCCCAGCCCCCTGGACCGGGATTCCCCGAACAGGCGCCGTCCGTATAGATCGTGACCCGTTCCGTCTCACTCATGCCGCTAGTCCGTATTCGCGCGCATGGCGAACATGCCGGTGGAAGCCGAGCTTGCGGTCATATTCCAACGGATCCTTCGGCTTCACGAGCGCGCCGGGCGGCACGTTCAGCCAATCGACCAGCCGGGTCAGCATGAAGCGCATGGCCGAGCCACGGCAGAAAATCGGCAAAGCCTCGATCTCGTCAGCCGAGAGCGGGCGGATCGCCTGATAGCCGGCGAGCAGAGCGCGGCCCTTGGTCAAGTTGAACGAGCCATCCGCCTCGAAGCACCAGGCATTGAGACAGATTGCGACATCATAGGCCAAGGCGTCCGTGCAGGCGAAGTAGAAATCGATCAGGCCGGAAACCTCGGGCCCGATGAAGAATACGTTGTCCGTGAAAAGATCCGCGTGGATCACCCCTGTCGGCAAGCCGCTCGGCCATGCTCCCTTCAGAAAGGCAAGCTCCTGTCGCGTGCGCTCGGCAAGGCCGGTGGATACGCTGTCGGCCTGAGCCTCGGCCTGCGCGAAAAGCGGTGGCCAGCCATCGAGCGACAAGGCGTTCGGCCGCGTCATCGGAAAATCCTGCCCCGCGAGGTGCAGCTTGGCGAGGGCCTGACCCAATGCGCCGCAATGGGAGGCGGTCGGACGACGGACAGCGATGCCGTCGAGAAAGGTGCAGATGGCGGCCGGTCGCCCCGCGAGGCGTCCGAGTGCCTCCCCCTGACGGTTACCGACCGGCAGCGGGCAGTTCAAACCACGCATGGCGAGATGCTGCATGAGAGCGATAAAGAAGGGCAGATCGCTCTCCTTCACGCGCTTCTCATAGAGCGTCATGATGTAGGTGCCGCCCGTGGTGTGGAGAAAATAGTTCGTGTTCTCCACGCCCTCCGCAATGCCCTTGTAGGAGAGCACCGTGCCAATGTCGTAGGTGACGAGAAAAGAGGCCAATTCCTCGTCCGGAACTTCCGTATAAACCGCCAAAGTCTACCCCACCGCCTGATCGCGCAATTCGCGCGGAAGCGGAAAGAAGACATTCTCATCCGCCGTCGAAACATTCTCAACCTGGACCTCGAAGCGTTCGGCAAACGCGTCGATGATCTCCTCCACCAAAATCTCGGGCGCCGATGCGCCCGCCGTGATCCCCAACCGCCGGATCGACCCGAACAGCGACCAGTCGATATCCTCTGCCCGCAGGATCAGCCGCGCGAGGGTGCACCCTTCCCGCTCGGCGACTTCACGCAGGCGCTGGGAGTTGGAGGAATTCGGCGATCCCACCACGATCATGGCCTCGACTTGCGGGGCGACGCGCTTCACCGCGCCTTGCCGGTTCGTCGTGGCGTAGCAGATGTCTTCCTTGTGCGGGCTGACGACGGAAGGAAAACGCGCCTGAAGCGCCTCGATCACCTCCCGCGTGTCGTCGACGGAAAGCGTCGTCTGCGTGACGAAGGCGAGGTCTTTGGTGTCGACAGGCTCGAGCCGCGCCACATCCTCGACAGTCTCGACAAGCGTGACGGTTCCTTCCGGCAACTGGCCCATGGTACCGACGACCTCAGGGTGTCCCGCATGGCCGATAAGGATGATGTGACGGCCCCGCTTGTGGTGCACCTGAGCCTCGCGATGAACCTTCGTCACCAGGGGGCATGTTGCGTCGATGGCAAAGAGCCGCCGGGCCGCAGCCGCCTCGGGCACGGATTTCGGAACGCCGTGAGCGGAGAAGATCACCGGGGCGTCGCCATCCGGGACCTCGCCAAGCTCGCGGACGAAGATCGCCCCCTTCTTCTTGAGACTCTCGACCACGTATTTGTTGTGAACGATCTCATGGCGCACGTAGACCGGCGCGCCGTGGATCGCGAGCGCCTGCTCGACGGCATCAATGGCACGCACCACGCCCGCGCAGAAACCGCGCGGGGCACAGAGCAGGATATCGAGAGGCGGTTTGGTCATATCGCGGCGATGTGGCGAGAGGCGACCCTCAATGTCAAGCCGGGAGCGACGCTTATTCGCGCCTTACGCGCACATGCCAATTGGCCTCACCCTTCGAATAACGGGCGGCTGCTGAGATGGAATTTGCAACTACATGTCTAGAAGGTCTCGCTCTTGAGGCAAAGACACTCTAGAACCTAGGTGGACCCCACCCTTTTTCCGATTCCGAGCGAGAATGGCGAACGCCGCTTCCCACGTCAGTTTTCTGCCCCCGATCCTGACCTTCTGCGGCGCGGCCGTTGTTGCCGTCCCGCTGTTTCGGCTGATCGGCCTCAGCGCCGTTCTCGGCTACCTCGCCGCCGGAGTCATCATCGGGCCATCCGGTCTCGCTCTCGTCGGCGATCCTGAGTCGATCGCGACCGTGGCCGAGCTCGGGGTAGTGCTGCTGCTCTTCATCATCGGCCTCGAGCTGAAAATCTCTCATCTGTGGGAGATGAAGCGCGACATTTTCGGGCTCGGTACGCTGCAATTCGCGATCACAGGAGTGATCCTCGGCGTCGCTGCCGTCGCAGCGGGCTACTCGACGACGACCGCCATCGTCATGGGAATTGCGCTTGCCCTTTCGGCCACGGCTATCGCGCTCCAGATGCTGAACGAGCGTAATGACTTGCAGACCCCTTACGGGCAGCGCTCCTTTGCCATCCTCCTGTTCCAGGACATCTCCATCGTCCCGGTCCTAGCAGTTCTGCCGTTGCTCGCAACCGGCACCGGGATGGCGGAAACCGGATGGGACGTCGGCAAGCTCCTGAGCGTCGGCAAAGCGTTCGCCGCCATCATCGCTGTCATTCTCGTCGGCCGCTACGGCCTCAACCCCTTCTTCCGCATTCTCGCCCGCAGCGGTGCGCGCGAGGTGATGACCGCAAGCGCCCTTCTCGTCGTGCTCGGCGCGGCCATGCTGATGAACGAGGTCGGGCTTTCCATGGCGATGGGCGCGTTCCTCGCCGGATTGCTGCTCGCGGAATCGAATTTCCGCCATCAGCTCGAAGCGGATATCGAGCCGTTCCGCGGCATGCTGCTCGGGTTGTTCTTCATCAGCGTAGGCATGTCCATCGATGTGGCCCTGGTGCGGGAGAATTGGCTGATCATCGCGTTTGCGACCCCCGTCGTGATCATCGGCAAGACGCTCATCATCGCTGTGCTCTCCAAGCTGTTCGGAGCCACGTGGCAGGACGGTTTTCGCTCAGGCGTTCTGCTGTGTCCCGCAGGCGAATTCGCGTTCGTGCTGCTGCCGGTCGCGACGAGCCTCGGTTTGATGCAGGGGCCGACCGCGCAATTGATGACCGCGCTCGCCGCGATCACCATGCTGTTCGGGCCGATTGCGGCGACTGCGCTCGAGCAGTTGCTCAAGCGCCACCCCGATGACGCGGAACCCGAGCCCGAGACGGCGCTCAACAATTCGGAGCTTTCGAGCCGCGTTCTCGTCATCGGCTTCGGGCGTTTCGGTCAGATCGTGAACCAGGTGCTGCTCGCGCAGGGAATCGACGCGACGGTGATCGATCGCGATGTGGAGCGCATTCGCGACGCTGGTCGTTTCGGACTTCAAGTCTATTACGGTGACGGCACGCGCCTCGATGTGTTGCGCGCCGCCGGCGCCGACAAAGCAGAGATGATCTGCGTCTGCATCGACAATTCGGAGGCCAGCCTGAAAATCGTCGAGATCGTGCACGAGAACTTCCCCAACGCGCTCAGCTTCGTGCGCGCCTACGACCGCATTCAAGCCATCAATCTCATGAAGCTCGGTGTCGATTATCAACTCCGTGAGACCTTCGAATCCGCTGTCGCCCTGAGCCGCGCTGCGCTCGAAGAGCTCGGTGTCGATCCCGAGACCGCCGCAGCGACGGCGGAGGACGTGCGCAAGCGCGACATCGCCCGTCTGATGCTGCAAAAGACGGGCGGGGTCATGGGCGGCGTAGAGTTGTTGGTGGGCACGAAGATCGAACCGGAGCCGCTCGTCACACCCAAGAGCGGAAAGGCGCGCGCCCTCAACGCCGAGACGCGGGACATTCTCGGCGAAGGGGCTCTGTGATGGACGCACCCTCGACGTTGGAACGCGCCGCCGAGCGCGCCGAGACACCACGCTTCGTCACCGGTTCGACCATGCGCCACGTTCTCGTCATGACGGGAACGGCGACGGCAGGTTTGATCTCAATCTTCATCGTCGATCTCGTCTCGCTTCTCTATATCTCGTGGCTGAAGGATCCGAGCCTCACGGCGGGCGTCGGTCTTGCGACAGTCGTGATGTTCTTCACGGTGTCGATCAATGTCGGCCTGATGATCCCCATCGCTGCGCTCGTGTCTCGCGCACTCGGGGCGCGCGAGCTCGAGAAGGCGCGTCGGCTCGCGACATCCGGCTGTGTCTGGATGACGTTGGTCGCGACGATGGTGAGCCTGATTGCGATCCCACTCATTCCACAGATCCTCGGTCTTCTCGGTGCGACCGGCGACGCGTTCCGTGTAGCGGAAAGCTTTTTGTGGATCTCGCTGCCGACCCATGGGTTGATGGCACTCGGAATGGGACTATCAAGCGTCCTGCGCGCTGCCGGCGATGCCAAGCGCAGCATGTATGCGACCTTGTCGGTCGCCGCCGTCACCGTGGTGCTCGACCCGCTCTTCATCTTCGGTCTCGGTCTGAAATCGAACGGTGCGGCGATCACCATCGATATCGCGCGCGTCGCGTATGTCTATGTGAGCTACTGCTATCTCAAGCGGCACCATAACCTTCTCACAGTGCCGCGCCTGCCCGACGTGTGGCGCGACGCGCGCCCGTTCTTCGCCATCGCGATCCCGGCCATTCTCACCAACATCGCGGCGCCGGTCTCCAACGGCTTTTTCATGAGCATCATGTCCCGCTTCGGGGACGCCGCTATCGCCGCCTCCGCCATCATCGACCGGCTGACACCCGTCTCCTTTGCCGGATTGTTCGCTCTTGCCGGAGCGGTGGGGCCGGTGCTCGGCCAGAACTGGGGCGCAAACCGGTTCGACCGCATGCGGCAGACGATCAAGGATTCGCTGATCTTCACAATCGTCTATGTGGGCGCGGTCTGGCTTGTCCTGTTCCTCCTCCAGGGCGTCATCGCGCAAGTCTTCAATGCCCACGGGCTGACGGCGGAACTCGTTCAGTTCTTCTGCCAGATCAGCGGCCTGATCTGGTTCTTCATCGGCCTCGTCTTCGTGGCGAATGCCTCGTTCAACAATCTCGGCTTTCCTCTGTTCTCGACCTTCTTCAACTGGGGCCGCGCCACCCTCGGCATGATCCCTTTCGCCTATTACGGCGCGATGGTCGGAGGGCCGAAGGGCGCTTTGACCGGCATCGGGTTCGGCTCCGTCGCCTTTGGCGTCGCGGCCATTCTCACAGCCTTCTGGACAATCAGGCGTCTTGAGCGGCAAGCTATCGCGAAAGTCCCCGCCTGAACCGGCCCTTCGAGGAGTCCGCGATGCAGACCTGGTTCGATCTGATGCGCCAAGCGCAAGGCAATGCCGGTTTCGGGACCGTCATGGAGCAATTCGGTCTCTCGTCAACACAAGCGCAGCGGGCCATGGCCGCCTTTATGCCGGCCTTCGCGCTCGGCCTTCAGCAAGCCGCGACCAGGACAAACGACCCGGCTCGGCTTTTCAGTGGCATTGCGGAGAGCCCCTTCGTCAATTTCTGGCAAACGACCACGAGAGCCTTCACGCCACAGGCCAACGAGGCGGGAAAGCAGATCCTGGATCAACTCTTCGGATCGGATGAGGTTAGCCGCCAGGTTGCCCGGCAAGCCGCCGCCGTCACCGGCATCGGCCTGGAAACCATGCAACAGACGCTGCCCTTGTTTGCCGGAATCTTCGCGGGAAGCGTCCACCAATGGATGACACATCCGGAGCATATGACCGGAACGCTCGACCGGAAGCCGCCCAAGCCCGCGCCTAACGCGGCAGAGGAGTGGATGACACTTTGGACCGACTTCTTAAAAGGCGAGACAGCCACCAAGAAGCGGAAGACATCGGACAATCCTTTCGAGGCGTTGATGGCGCCTTTCCTCGTCAGTCCGACGCAGGAAAAATCCTCCCAACCTATTGCACTCTGGGGCGAAATGTTGGGAGCGGGACGCGACTTGCAGGAGCAATATTTCGCGTCCCTCCAATCGATTCTGGAAAGTGCCCAGCCGAAGAATCGGAAGGAGCCTTAAGAGTCTTCAGCCAACGGCCTTGATGCTTGGAACGGTCGGCCGTTCAGCCCGACGGTCAGCCGACGGCCGCTGCATGCGCGAGCGCCTTTCCACGGATCGAACCAGCAGAACCGACGGGTTGTGGAACATGGACTCGTCGAGCGCGCCATCCACGTCGCTGCGGGTCAAACCGATATCCTTGAGCATCCGGTCGTCGAACTCGGCAAGCGCTCGCACTTGTCTGCGGTGTTTCCAGGCTCGCAGAACCGTGGCGATTTGCGTGAAGGCAACCCGAACCGTACGGCCGACCAGCGTCGACCCGACAGGGGACACAAAGGATGTGGACGAATGGGCCATGGGATTAACCTCCTGGACTAGACAGGCAAAAGACAAAGCAGATCCATCACGCAAGGCGAAACGCCCCGCGCGGGTCCAGCCGATGCCGGATCCTTGGGAATCAATGGATCTGAGGGCGACTAAACGTCATTTCTTTCATCACTTGAAGCGATTGTTTTAGATGTGTTACATCAATGATATTGATGATGAGGCTCACTATGCATCTGCTCGATATCGATCAGCTTCGGACATTCGTCGCCATCGCCGACACGGGCTCTTTCACCCGTGCGGCCGAGATCGTGCACAAAACCCAGAGCGCGGTTTCCATGCAGATGAAGCGCCTGGAAGATCGTGTCGGGCGGGCGCTTTTCGAGCGTGAGGGGCGGCTTTCCAAGCTGACGGACGAGGGTGAGCGGCTTCTCGACTATGCCCGCCGGATCGTGCGGCTCAACACGGAATGCATGGCCTCGTTCAACGACAACGAATTGATCGGCCGCGTGCGGCTCGGCCTGCCGGACGATTACGCGGATCGATATCTGCCGGAAATTCTGGCCCGCTTCTCGCGCTCGAATCCGCGCGCGGAAGTAGCGGTGATGTGCGAGCCGACCCACCACCTGATCGACCGGGTGCATAACGGCGATCTCGACATGGCGATCATCACCCATGTGGACCGGCGCGGCCCGTCGGAGATCGTCCGCATCGAGCAGCTTCTCTGGGTGACCTCGGCCCGTCACGCGGTGCATGAAGAGCCGCTCGTACCCCTTGCGTTGGGACGTCCCAGTTGTGATTGGCGTCATTCGGCGACGCAAGCGCTGGAGAGCGCCGACCGCGCCTTCCGCATCCTTTATGTGAGCTGGAACTCGACCGCCGTCGGAGCCGTCGTTCTGGCGGGTCTCGCAGTGTCCGTGCTGCCGGAGAGCGCCATACGTCCTGGCATGCGCATCCTCGGACCGTCGGACGGCTTCCCTGCCCTGCCATCGTGCAAGATCGGGCTGATCCGCGCGCGCGCCGAGGCGAACCCGCTTGCCGATGCGCTCGGCTTCCACATCAAGCAATCGCTCGACAATCTCGGCTCGGCGCGCGTGGCCTTCCTGCCCGCCGCTGAGTAGACGTTACGATTTGGCCGGACGCGTCAGTACCAGCACGTTTCCGGCCAGCGCCAACGCGACGCCCACGAAGGCGGCCAGCGTCCAGACATAGCCTTCGAGCGCCGTCGAAACCGCAAGCGCGACTATCGGAAAGAGCACCGTCGCGTAGCCCGCACGCGCGGCGCCGAGGCGGCGCAACAGCGTGAGATAACTTCCGAAAGCCAGCACAGACGCACCGATGGAGAGATAGACCAGCGAGCCGAGATATTTGAACGTCGGCTCGATGATGAAGGCATTGCTGCGCAAAACGTTGATGACGACGAGCAGGCCCGTGCCATAGGTCATCGCCCAGGCATTGGCTGACAACAATGGCACGCCCCGACGCTGCACCACGGTCGAGATCATGTTGCCGGCGCAGAAGAACAGCGTCCCGAGCACGCAAAATGCAAGACCGGTCAACGCACCCTTGTTGAAGCCTGCCCCGCTGATCTCCGGCCAGAACAGAAGTCCGATGCCGATGACCCCGATTGCGCCGCCAAGCGCCACGCGCGGCTCGATTTTCTGGCGAAACAGCACCGCGCCCAAAATGAGATTGAAGATCGAGGCGAGCGAGAATACGACCGCGAGCAGACCCGACGGAACATAAAGCCCGCCGTAATAAAAGCAGATGAAGTTGAAGGAGAAGAGGCAACACCCCGTCGCAACGAAGCGCAGATGATCCGCCCGCGAAAACCGCACCGGCAGACCGGCGAAGAGAACCCATCCCCACATGACGGCGGCGGCGAGAACGAATCGCCAGAGCACTGACATCTCAGGCGCGACGACGCCGAGTTGCGCGTGGATGCCTATCCAGCTCACGCCCCAGAGAAAGACCGTTGCGGCATAAAGTCCGAGATCGGTTCTCTCAAAACCGATTGAGGCAGGCTTGGCGGTCATCGTCATGCGGCTCATGGGCACACCCTTGTCAGAGTTCACGACTACGCCAAGAGCATCGCGAGCTCCAATGACGAAATATCATAGTTTCGAATGAAACCGCTGATGGAATGTCACCTTGTCACTCGCGGAAAGTCCAAGGTTGCACAGCGGCGGGCCGCCCCGGAGGTCGCAGGTGCGGCATCGGCATCATAAAAGAGCTTGCCGTTCTTGGCGTTGTAGATGATCCAATGGTCCTTAACGCCGACCAGAACACTTCGATGCTTCAGGAAACATTGTCACCCGGCGCGCGGATCTGGTATCTGTGCAGATGGAATAAGGAAACATCGATGAAACGTGTCGTATTAGCTTTGGTTGCGCTTGGCGCCCTGATGGGCCCGGCTCTGGCTCAGGAAACGAGCACCTCGAAGCCTCTGACTCTCAGTGTGCGTCCTTCGGGCTTCGACAACGTCTCCAGTGAGACGCGCGCCCGGCAGGATCGTTTGGCGAAGCAGATGGAAGAGAATGATTTCAAGTTCCGTTCCATCTGCATGCAATGTGGCGACAAGTGGAAGCATAATACCTACGCGCCGTTCGAGCCGCAGCGCGCGCTGAACCCAGGCAAGCGCGCGAGCGTGGAATAACCGTGTCACCGGTTGGCGGCGCTGCGGGAAGCTTGTGTCGCTCGGCTTACAACTTATATTCGCCTCGGACTTGATCGGTGCGCGTGCGTTGCTTTCCGCGTTCGATCAAAGGCGAAAAACCGAATTGGCGGGGACGACCCCGTCATAATCTTGGAACGGTAGGGACGACCCTGCCTTTGACGGAGTTCTGTCATGGCATGGACCTATCTGTTCGTTGCCGGCCTGCTCGAAATCGGCTGGGCCATCGGCCTCAAATACACCGACGGATTCACGCGCCTCGTTCCCTCGATTCTCACCGTAATCAGTATGGTGGCGAGTGTGTTGTTGCTGGGCCTCGCGCTCAAGACGTTGCCGGTCGGCACGGGCTACGCGGTTTGGACAGGCATCGGTACAGTCGGCACCGCCATTCTCGGCATCATCCTTCTGGGCGAACCGGCGACAGCAATGCGGCTTACCTGCATCGGCCTGATCGTCGCCGGAATTCTTGGGCTGAAAATGGCTGCCTGACTTGAGCGCGTTTTAGAGCATGATCAGAACAAGTGGGAACCGGTTGTTCGCCCGGATCATGCGGCATCGAAAGAATCTAGAGTTTGATCAAGTTTCAATCTGAAACGGTCAAACTCTAGAAAACGCACTCGCGGAAGGCCGGCAGAACGGAGCCCTTCCATTCGCCATGGAAGCGCTCAAGCAAACGCTCCGCCATGGTGCGGCCGGAATCCACGATCTCATCGAGATAGGTCAGATGGCGCGTTTCATCATGGCCCGCTTCATCGCGGAAGGCGCGGTTCTTCAATCCCAACTTGGCGAGTGCCAAAGCATCGCGCGCAACATCGCGCGCGCTGCGCCCGGCGATGGTCGCGCCTAGGGCTAGTTTCGGTACATCGCGCCGCAATTGTTCGCGCTCTTCCGCCGTCCAATTCTTGACGAGCTCCCACGCCGCATCGAGTGCGGCGCGATCATAGAGAAGGCCGACCCAGAACGCCGAAAGAGCCACTGTGTGAGCAGGGGGTCCCACATCCGCTCCGCGCATTTCGAGATAACGCTTCAAGCGTACTTCCGGAAACAACGTCGAGACATGGTTCGCCCAATCGGAGTGTGTTGCGCGCTCGCTGGGAAGCTGCGGCAGCTTGCCCGCGAGAAGATCACGGAAAGAAGCGCCGGCGACGTCGTGATAGGTCGCATCACGCTTCACGAAATACATCGGCACATTCAGCGCCCACTCCACATAGGCTTCATAGCCAAAACCCTCATCGAAGGCGGAGGCCATCATTCCGGTGCGGTTGCGATCCGTATCGAGCCAGATTTCGGAGCGCATGGAGAGAAAGCCGTTCGGCTTTCCGTCGGTGAAAGGCGAATTGGCGAAGAGTGCCGTCGCGATGGGTTGAAGCGCGAGCGATACGCGCATCTTCTTCACCATGTCGGCTTCGGATTCGAAATCGAGATTCACCTGCACGGTCGACGTGCGATACATCATGTCGAGGCCGCGCGTGCCGACCTTCGGCATGTAATCGGTCATGATGCGGTAACGCGATTTCGGCATTACGGGCGTTTCAGCGCGTGTCCAAAGTGGGCTCATGCCGAGCGTCAGGAAGCCGATGCCGAGATCGTCGCCGACGCGCTTCGCCAAGGCGAGATGTTCGTCCAACTCGCGCGCGGTCTCGTGGATGGTCCGCAAGGGCGCTCCAGACAATTCGTATTGTCCGCCCGGTTCGAGCGAGATCGCGCCACCCCCTTTCTCGTCGGCGAGGCCGATGGGGTGGCTGTTCTCCATGATCGGTTCCCAGCCGCTTTCGCGCTGCATCCCATCAAGAAGCGCGCGAATACCGCTTGGGCCCTCATAGGGTACGGGCGAGGCATCGGCCGTATGGAAGGGCACCTTCTCGTGCTCGGTGCCGAGGCGCCACGTTTCGCGCGGTTTCTCCCCGGCGGCGATCCATTCGATCAGTTCAGACCGTGCGCCAATAGGAGTCGCATCAGAAACGTCACGCGCCATGAAGGGCCTCATAGGAAAAGGCGCGGGGTCAATCCCGCGCCGTTGGTCGCGTGTAGATAAGCTTGTCGTCGCCAAGCTGCAATGAGCCTCGCACAATCCCCTCCCGCTTCTGGAGGGATTGCCTTTCGGCGCTACAGCTTGATCGTGTCTCTTTGAAACACGATCAAGCTCCCGATTCCTTATTGCCGCATGATCGGGGCGAGCAACCGGTTTCCACTTGTTCTAATGCCGGACGACGGACTCGCCGACGGTTTCGGCCGAGAGCCAATCGACCACATTCGCCAGGGCATCGCGGTTCGAAAGACCGCGTCCCGAGGCTTCCGTATAGAGCGCGAGTTGCTGATCGGCGCTCGTACCCCGAGCCACGATCCAGCGCGCCAGATCGATTTCCCGCTCACAGCCGAGCGCCTTCGCGTCGTCCGCAACGAGGGCGAGAACCTCGTCCAGGACCTGACGGACCGGTTTCGCGCTGCGGCTTGCCTCATCGACAAAGCTGCCGTGAATGCCATAGCGCTGGGCGCGCCAGCCATTCTCGTCGTTGATCGCCCGCGAGGCGCCGGTCTGACCCGCATTGAGCTTCGAATCGCGACTCAGCCGCCGCACGAGACACCGGAAGAGCGCTGCAATGGCGATGGTGTCGTCGAGCCGGGTGCAACTGTCCGCGACGCGCAATTCCAGCGTCGGGTGCTTCAGCGATGGGCGGATGACCCACCAGACGTAGCTCGAATTTTCAATCGCCCGCGCCTCCACCAGTGTATCAATGTAACGCTGGTAGTCAGTCGCGTCCTGAAAGAGATCGGGCAAACCTGTTCGCGGCATTTCCCGGTAGGCGGCAAGACGATAGCCGAGCAAGCCCGTGCGTTGCGCCTGCCAGAAGGGTGAGGAAGTCGACAAAGCGAGGAACAACGGCAGATACGGCTGCATGCGATTCATGATGTCGACGCGAACGGCCAGCTCCGGCACTTCCACGTGAACATGCATGCCGCACACCACCGTGCGGCTCCCGACCATCTGCAGATCGTGCATCACCTTGCCATAGCGCGGCTGTGAACTCGGGCGGACCTTGCTCCAGAGCGCAAGGGGATGAGTGCCTGCGGCCATGATGGAGAGGTCGAGCTCGCGAGCGAGCGTCCCGACGGATCGACGCAGATCCTCAAGGCTCCCGCGGGCTTCGGCAAAGCTCTCGCTCGGCTTGGTTGCAACCTCGATTTGAGGCTCGAGCATTTCCGCCTGCACCTGATCGGAAAGATTTTTGTGACAGGATGCAAAGAACTCTTTCATTCTACCGCGTGCAGCATCGCGTTTTGCAACATCGTTTACAAAGTATTCTTCTTCGATTCCGAATCGGAATTCCCCAGTCATGCCGACTCTCCTCTTGATTTTTTTGATCGTCTACGCTGACGAATGGGATTCGTTACTCGAACGAACCTCCAAACTGCGACTCATTGAGGCAGGATTGGGGCGTGCTCGACACGAAAGGCTAAGCTCTTGAAGTCAGGGATTTATCGGCAAGGACTATCGGTGCATGGCCGAATCAACGCCAGTCTCCAAGGGTCGCCTGGACGATGGCCAGAGCGGCCACCGCTGCAGTGTCGGCCCGCAGGATGCGGGGCCCCAATGAAACACGAAGACATCGTTGGTGAGCGGAGACAATCGCCCTCTCCTGGTCTGTGAAGCCCCCTTCGGGACCCACGACAACGGCGAGGCCTACACCCCGGTTCCCACTCCCCGACAAGGCTTCCACCGGATTTGAGACGGAAGCATCCTCATCGCAAAAAATGACGAGGCGGTCGGGCTCCAACGCGCTGATGGCCTTTGCGAAATTCTCTTCTTCACGAATTTCGGGAATCGAGAGAATGCCACATTGCTCGGCGGCCTCGATGGCGTTCGCGCGCATGCGGTCGAGATTGACCCGGGTGCTTTGCGTGCGCTGCGTGAGTATCGGTTGCAGCACACCCGCCCCCATCTCCACGGCCTTCTGAACCATGTAGTCCAGCCGGGCGTGCTTGAGCGGGGCGAAGAGATAGACGAGATCGGGCCGGGCCGCCTGTTCGCGGGTTCTCGCGACACAAACGAGATCCGCCGCCTTGCGACCCTCGACCGCGATACTCGTCAGCCATTCGCCATCGCGTCCGTTGAAGACGAGCACGTGACCGTCCGCGCGAAGACGCAGGACGTTTAGGAGATAATTCGCCTGTGCACGGTCAAGTTCGACTCGTGCCCCCGCTTGCAACGGAGCTTCGACGAACAGACGGGGTGCGTTGAAATCGTAAGCGGCCATGGATGCGCCCGGAACTGACGGTTCGGATTCGGTTACCATTCCCGCCTCAGAAAGGACATGGGGATGAATAAGAAGGTGTTCTGTCACACTTTTGAACGAAAAATTGAGGCCCGAGACGGGCGCGAGGCCAATCACCGCTTGGCCTTTGGGGGTGCAAGCTGCTAACAGAAGCCCTCGCGCGCGACGTGTCGCGCCTTGCTCAAGGACTTTGCCGATGCCGTATGCCCGTTCGCTCCTTGCCGCTGCATTTGCCGCCGCTGGCGCCTTCGTCGCGGCCCCTGCCCTCGCCCAGTCGAACTCTTGCGGGGATGCGCAGAAATTCCTGGGAGAACGCCAGGGACTGATCCAGCAGATCAACAAACTCGGCGGTGGAAAAAAGAAGCAAATAGATGCGCGCGACGCCTGCGCGATCTTCACCAAGCTCGTCGCCAACGGCAACACCGGCGTCAAGTGGCTCGAGGCCAACAAGGATTGGTGCCAGGTTCCGGATCAATTCGCCGAGAATTTCAAGCGCGACCACGGCCAGGCGGTCGAAATGCGCGGCAAGGCCTGCCAGGCGGCCGCTAAGATGGCCGAAATGGAAAAGCAGGCCAAAGCCGGTCAACAACGTGGCCCCGGTCTCCTCGGCGGCGGCGGCTTGACCGGCGAATACAAGATGCCGCAGGGCGCGCTCTAAAGCATCGCTGTGGCGAAGGAGCAAAACGCCTCGTCCCTGCCCGATGCCGTTCGCGGACATTGGGCCGACCGCATCGCGCCGGCCCATATTCGCCCTTATCTGCGTCTCGCCCGGATCGAGCGCCCTATCGGCTGGTGGCTTCTGGTCCTGCCGTGCTGGTGGTCCGCCGCACTTGCGGCCGTGGCAGGCGGGCAGACTTTGCCGAACCTCTATCAGTGCCTGCTCTTCCTGATCGGCGCTATCGCCATGCGCGGAGCCGGATCGACCTATAACGACATTGTCGACCGGGATCTCGATGCGCGAGTCGAACGCACCCGCGACCGTCCTCTCCCATCGGGACAGGTGAGCACGAAAGCGGCTGTCGCCTTCCTCGCCCTGCAATGCCTGATCGGCCTCGCCGTCCTGCTTCAATTCAACGGGTTCACGATTGTGCTGGGCTTCGCCTCGCTCGGCGTCGTCGCGCTCTATCCGTTCATGAAGCGCTTTTTCTGGATGCCGCAGATCGTGCTCGGCTTTGCCTTTTCCTGGGGCGCGTTGATGGGCTGGGCCGCTTCCTTCGGGGGTCTCAACGCGGCGCCCTTGGTTCTCTACGCCGGCGCCATTGCCTGGGTCATCGGCTACGACACAATCTACGCACTGCAGGATATCGAGGACGACGAGATCGCCGGAATCAAATCCTCGGCGCGCTTCTTCGGCGACAGAGTCAATCTCGGCATCGCTATCTGCTATGCGTCCGCTGTCCTGATGATCGGTCTCTCCTTCGTCTTTGCGGGCGTCGGCCCGGTCGGTTTTCTCGGACTCGCTCTCTTTGCCGCCCACCTGGCATGGCAGGTCATGCAGGCGGACCGGAATGACGGCGCCGGCGCGTTGCGGCTTTTCCGCGCCAATAGAAATGCAGGTTTGATCTTGTTTGCGGGTCTGGTGCTCGACGCGCTGGCTAAAGCCGCGTGAAGCAGACCCTCGCCAATCCGAAAGCGCCTTTTTGGCCGCATGGCCTCGCGGAAGCCAGGCACGATGCCCAATTTAAAGGCCTGCATCCGGAACGCCGATCTGCTACGAGAGCGGCGCGGTTTTTAATCTCGTCACGCTGATGTTCGCTTCCTCCACCCCACCCCTTCCCTTGGCCCTGATGCCCCATGTTCGCGAGGCTGCCCGCGAGGCCGGGGCTATCGCCATGCCGCATTTCCGGGAAGGCGAGCAGACAGCGGCACGCCTCTGGTTCAAGGAGGGCAAGTCCCCTGTGACCGAGGCCGACATCGCAGTGGACACATTTCTCAAAGAAAAGCTTTTGACGCTCCACGAAGCCGGTTGGCTTTCCGAGGAAACGGCAGACGACCCGTCGCGGCTCGACCAGCGCTTCGTCTGGGTCGTCGACCCCATCGACGGCACTCGCGCCTTTGCGGCCGGGAGCCCCGATTGGTGTGTCGCCATTGCCCTTCTCGAAGAGAACAGGCCGATTCTAGGGGTGGTGTATTCCCCTATCGGCGACTTATTTTATGAGGCCATCGCGAACGGCGGCGCTTTCCTCAACGGTGAGAGGCTGCACGTTCCCTCCACGGCTCGCAACAAACCCATGAGAGTCGCAGGACCCAAACCGATGGCGGATCTCTATGCGAGTCGTACCGGGTCAGCCGAACTTCTGCCCAAAATTCCGTCGCTCGCTCTCAGGATCGTCCGGGTCGCCTCGGGCGTGATCGATGTCGGGCTGGCCTCTCCCAATTCTCACGATTGGGACATCGCTGCCGCCGACCTGATCCTGAGTGAGGCCGGCGGACGTCTGACCGATCTGGCCGGCGCCGTTCCCACTTATAACCGCTCCCATCCGACCCATGGCGAGTTAATTGCCGTTGGGTCATGGTTGCATCCGAGCCTCATTGAGGCCATGAGAACCTGAACCTCTGGCAAGGCTTTGGCTGCATTTCTTGCATCTCGAACAGGAGTGTCACTTCCCCATGACCGATAAGCCCGGCAAGCAATTGCTTCATCTTGTCTTCGGCGGCGAGTTGAACGACCTCGACTCAATCGATTTCAAGGATCTCTCGAAGCTCGACATCGTCGGCATCTATCCGAACTACGCCACCGCCCATGCCGCCTGGAAGGCCAAGGCGCAATCGACGGTAGACAACGCGCATATGCGCTACTTCGTCGTGCACTTGCACCGCCTGCTGAACCCGCAGGACTGAACTGAGGGCGCATGGGGCTCGTCAAAAACATCGTCAGATCACGTCCCGTCCAGGAGGCCTTAGGCTTCCTGGTAGCAGGCTATCTCGGCCTCGTGCGCCGGACGAACCGTTTCGTGATCGAGCCCGCCGACGCCTATGATCGTATCGGTCCGCAGATGCCGGTCATCGCCGCCATGTGGCATGGCCAGCATTTCATGATCCATTACGCCAAGCGCCCGCAGGACCGAGCGGCGAGCCTCGTCTCCCGCTCCGGGGATGGCGAGTTCAACGCCGTCGCGCTCCGCCATCTCGGCGTTCGCGCCATCCGAGGCTCCGGCGCCCGTGGTCGCGACATCCGCAAGAAAGGCGGCGCGAGAGCCTTGCGAGGCCTTTTGCGCGCTTTGACCGACGGCGAAATGGTGGTGATGACCGCCGACATTCCGAAGATTTCGCGGATCTGCGGAACCGGCATCGTGACCCTGGCGCAATTGTCCGGCCGGCCCATCGTGCCTGTTGCCGTAGTGACCAGCAGGCGGATCGATTTCAAGAGCTGGGACAGTGCCAGCATCGGCCTACCCTTCGGGCGCGGCGCGATGGTGCTGGGCGATCCGATCTCCGTGCCGCGCGAAGCGGATGCCGAACATTTGGAAACCATGCGCCAGCAGGTCGAGCGCGCACTCGACACAGTCCACGAGCGGGCCTACGCCCTTATCGGATCCCGCGACCCAGGAGCGAACACGGTTCGATCCAACGTCGCGAACGGCACAGGAAACCGCGCGACCGCCGGAGGCGCGACGCGATGAGACTTCCCGTTCTTCTCAAGACTTATGGCGCTCTGACGGCGGCATTGGAACCAGCTGTTCTCGGCCTGCTCTATTGGCGTCAGCGCAAAGGCCTGGAAGAACGCAGCCGCCTGGGCGAGCGCCAAGGCCACCCTGGCCGCGTGCGGCCGAAGGGACATCTCGCCTGGGTTCACGGTGCCAGCATCGGCGAAACCCTGTCCCTCATCCCCGTCATCGAGCGCCTCACGAAGCGCGGCCTTTCGGTGCTTGTCACCTCCGGCACGAGGACTTCTGCCAGTCTCATCGCGCGCCGTTTGCCGCCCGGTGCATTTCATCAGTTCGTACCGCTCGACGTGCCGCGCTACAATCGACGCTTTCTCGATCACTGGAAACCGGATCTCGCACTCGTCGCGGAATCCGAGATCTGGCCCAACATGGTCGTGGAGCTTCAACGTCGCGAAGTGCCGCTCATCCTCGTGAACGGCCGTGTTTCCGACCGCTCGTTTCAGCGCTGGCAAAAACTGCCGAGCATCATCAGATCGCTGCTCGAGCGTTTCGCGCTTTGTCTCGCGCAGACCCCTGCTGATGCCGAGCGGTTGGCGCGGCTTGGCGCTCCGCGCGTGGTGATGGCGGGCAACCTGAAATTCGACGCGCCCCCGCCTCCCGCCGATCCACGCCTCGTGGCGCATCTGTCCGGGCTTATCGCGGGCCGTCCGGTGTGGTTTGCCGCGAGCACACATCCGGGCGAGGAATCCGCCATCGTCGCGGTTCATCGCGCACTCGCGCAACGCCACCCGCATCTCCTTACCATCATCGCACCACGCCATCCGCAACGCGGCGCGGATGTCGCCGCCATCGCGGAGCGCGCCGGACTTCGCGCCGCCCGACGCTCCGCCGGCATTCATCCCGACCGCGCAACGGACGTTTACGTGGCCGACACGGTCGGTGAGATGGGCCTCTTCTACCGCTTGTCGCCTGTCGTTCTTATGGGCGGCTCGCTGATCGAGCACGGCGGCCAGAACCCTATCGAACCGGCCAAGCTCGGCGCTGCCATCCTGCACGGACAACACGTGCATAATTTCGCCGATGTCTACGCAGCGCTCGATGCCGCGCGCGGAGCGCTTCTCATCAAGGACAGTTCGACACTCGCGCGCGCGCTCAGCCAGCTTCTCAGCAACACCGCCCTGACGCGCCAGATGGCGCGCGCCGCATCTGAGGCCGTGCAGACCATGGGCGGCGCGGTCGACCGCACGATGCAGTCGATCGAACCCTTCATCGTGCAAGCCAAGATCGGAGCGCGACGCTGATGCGCGCGCCCACCTTCTGGTGGCGGACGAAGCCGACATTCCTCGCTCATCTGCTGCGTCCGCTCGCCGCGATCTACAGTGCCGT
Organism: Microvirga sp. 2MCAF38; assembly: GCF_052115485.1. Taxonomy (NCBI): domain Bacteria; kingdom Pseudomonadati; phylum Pseudomonadota; class Alphaproteobacteria; order Hyphomicrobiales; family Methylobacteriaceae; genus Microvirga; species Microvirga sp. 2MCAF38. The sequence goes on from NZ_JBFRGU010000001.1 coordinate 653,878, forward strand.
CGCTGCGCGCCGGATGGCGCAAGCAAGTGAACGCGCCGGGCTTCCCGTTATCTGCATCGGCAACTTCACGGCGGGGGGCGCGGGAAAAACGCCGACAGCCTTCGCCATCGCGCGACTTCTTTCGGAAGCGGGTGAGAAACCCGCCTTTCTTTCACGCGGTTATGGTGGTGAGCTGGCTGGGCCCGTTCAGGTGTCGAGCATGCATTCCGCCGCCGATGTTGGCGACGAGCCGCTGCTTTTGTCGCGGGCGGCGCCTGCTGTCGTTGCGCGAGCGCGTCCCGCCGGAGCGCACCTGGCCCATGAAATCGGCGCAAGCATCGTTGTGATGGATGATGGTTTGCAAAATCCTTCACTCAGGAAGGATCTGGCCATCGCCGTCGTCGATGGGACGACAGGCATCGGCAACGGCTTTTGTCTCCCTGCCGGTCCCTTGCGTGCATCACTCGACGCGCAATGGCCTATCGTGGATGCGGTTCTGATTATCGGTGAGGGCGAAGCCGGAGAGAGCGTGGCTTCCGAAGCCGCGCGCCACGGCAAGAGCGTGTTTCGTGCTCATATCGCTCCCGATCCGGAGGTCACATCACATTTGCAGAATCGGAAGGTGCTTGCTTTCGCCGGGATCGGGCGACCGGAAAAATTCTTCGAGACATTGCGCGCCAGCGGCGCATCGGTCGAACAGACGCGCTCTTTTCCAGATCATCATCCCTACAATGCGCAAGAACTTCGCACACTCGTGGACGAGGCACGGCGAAGCGGCCTTCAACTCGTCACAACGGAAAAGGATTTGGTGCGGATCGAGGGTCTATCCGATAAGACCATCGCGCAAGTTATTCGCACCTTGCCAATCGCATTGCACTTTGAAGACGAAGCCGCGTTCCGTAACCTCGTTCTGGCGAGGATCGCAAAGCGGCGGAGCGAGAGCGCTTAAATCAAAGCGTACGCTGGCGAGGTGTGCGACCCAGACGCTCGCACACGGCCTCCGGCGAGGCGTAGGCCTCCTGGTGCTCGACGCTCCAGTATTTCAATTCATCGAGCGGAATTTCACGCCCCGTTACGGCGCAGCGGACGAAAGACCCCGGTCTCACGACGCGAAAATCGGCATCGAGATATTGCACGACGGCTTCGCCGTTATTGCTGTCAAATCGGTTCAACATGGTCACGATCATATAGGAACTTGGGGCCTTAGACCAAGATCTCGGACAAAAATCTCGTCTCACCGCTCGATCTTTAAAAAAGCGCGCCTTGTTCAGTCGGCGGTGTCTTCGGCTTGCCCGGTTTCGGCTTCACCTGGCCACGCCCGCCGGTCGCCTCCGCGGTGCCGTCTGCGAATTCGAGCAGCAATGCTCTGCCGTCGGTAATCGCAGCGACATCGTGCAGCGGCCGTCCATCCGCATCGCGTACGATGGCAAAGCCTCGCGCGAGGACGGATTTGTAGTTCAAACTATCGAAGAGCTGCACCTGCGCTTCGAGGCGTGCGCGCTTACGCGCGATCTGCCCGGCAAAAGCGGGATCGAGACGTTCGGTCACGCGATGCACAAGGTCCCGTCTTTGCCCAATGCGCGTGACCTCAGTGCGAAGCAGAGCAGCGCGCGCGATGGAGAGGCGTTGCGTGATGTTTTTCAGCTTCGTATCCTGACTCTCCAGGACGCGCTTCATCGCAAGCTGCGGCCGTTCGCCGACGGCATTGAAACGCGCGCGCAGGCTTGCAATGCGTGCCGCCGGCGAGAACCGTGCGAGCTGACGCGCGAGATCGATCAACTGCGTCTCGTGTCTGCGGGCATTGCGCGACAGCGCCGGGCCGAGCTTCGCGGAGGCAAGATCGAGCTTCTGCCGCTTCGGCGCAAACAAAGCATCCGGCGTCGGCAGCGCGCGGGCGGTAGAGCGCAGCTCCGAGCGCCGACGTTCGACAAGCCGTGAAGCCGCTTCCTCGTGCCGGCGCGCCAGATCGAGAACGATGGAGATGAGTTCGGCGCGAACCGGCACCACCATTTCGGCAGCCCCCGTCGGCGTCGGCGCGCGCACGTCGGCGGCATGGTCGATCAGCGTCCAGTCGGTTTCATGTCCCACGGCCGCGACGAGCGGGATATCGCTCTCGGCAGCGGCGCGCACTACGATTTCCTCGTTGAACCCCCAAAGGTCTTCGATGGAACCGCCACCGCGTGCGACGATGAGCACGTCCGGGCGCGGAATCGGACCGCCTCTTTCCAGCGCGTTGAAACCGCGAATGGCCGCGGCCACTTCTGCTGCCGATGTCTCTCCCTGCACGCGCACCGGCCAGACCAGAACACGACGCGGGAAGCGATCTTCGAGCCTGTGCAGGATGTCACGAATGACCGCGCCGGTCGGTGACGTCACGACGCCGATCACGCGCGGCAGATAAGGCAACGCCCGTTTCCGCGCGGTCTCGAACAACCCTTCCGCCATCAACGTGCGGCGGCGCTCTTCGAGCAGCGCCATGAGCGCGCCGACGCCAGCGGGCTCCAGCGAGTCGATGACGATCTGATAGGACGACTTGCCCGGGAAGGTCGTGATCCGCCCGGTGGCGATCACTTCCAGCCCCTCCTGAGGCTTGAACTTGAGCCGCGAAAAAGAGCCCTTCCAGATCACCGCATCGATACGGGCGTTCTGATCTTTCAGGGAAAAATACACGTGCCCGGAGGAATGCGGTCCACGATAGCCCGAAACTTCGCCACGCAGGCGCACATGGCCGAATGAATCCTCAAGCGTGCGCTTGAGGGCGCCAGCGAGATCGGAAACGGACCATTCCGGGGCATTCGAGGGGACATTGTCGGACATTCGCGGACCCTACTCCCTGGCAACGGAGTCTGCCAAGGCTGGGAATGCGCGAATAATAAGGAGTTCTTCATCTGACATGCTCCGTACGTGCCTGCCCGGTTTGAGGGGGCCGGTCTCTCGCACCATCGCCGCCCTCCAGAAAAGGAGCCTTTCGCTCATCTCCGGGGTAGGCGAAGGCGGCTGGTGGCTATATGAGCCAAGCCACAAGGAGAGCGCGTGCATGAACATTCTTCTCATCGGCTCCGGCGGCCGCGAGCATGCCCTGGCCTGGAGCCTGTCGGCGAGCCCACTCTGCGACAAACTCTTCATCGCCCCCGGCAATCCCGGCACCGCCCAGCATGGGGAGAACGTCGCGCTCGATGTGACCGATCATGCCGCCATCATCGCCTTCTGCGGCGCCAATGCCGTCGATCTCGTGATGGTCGGACCCGAGGCTCCCCTGGTCGCCGGTCTCGTCGACGACCTCAAAGCCGCCGGCTTCAAAGCCTTCGGGCCGAGCAGGTTTGCGGCTCAGCTTGAAGGCTCGAAGGCTTTCACGAAGGACCTGTGCGCAGAGTTCGGTATTCCCACAGCTGCTTATCGCCGCTTCACGGATCCGCTCAACGCGAAAGCCTATATCCGCGACACCGGTGCACCCATCGTGGTGAAGGCGGACGGTCTGGCCGCAGGCAAGGGTGTCGTCGTCGCCATGTCGCTGGAAGAGGCCGAGGCCGCCATCGACATGATGTTCGGGGGCGGTTTGGGTGAAGCGGGCGCGGAGGTGGTGATCGAAGCGTTTCTTGAAGGTGAAGAGGCCAGCTTCTTCGCGCTCTGCGATGGCGCGACGGCCATCCCTTTCGGCACGGCTCAGGATCATAAGCGCGCCTTCGATGGCGACAAGGGGCCGAATACCGGCGGCATGGGAGCCTATTCGCCCGCGCCTATTCTGACGGCGGATCTCCAGGAGCGCGTGATGCGCGAGATCATCGCGCCCACACTCAAAGGAATGGAAGCGCGTGGCATGCCCTATACGGGCATTCTCTATGCAGGCCTCATGCTGACGAAGGATGGCCCGCAACTGATCGAATACAACGCGCGCTTCGGCGACCCGGAAACACAGGTGCTCCTGCCACGCCTCAAATCGGATCTCGTCACGGCCCTTCTGGCCGCCTGCGACGGCGTACTGAATACGATTTCTCTGCGCTGGTCGGAGGAGGCGGCCCTGACGATCGTGATGGCCGCGAAGGGCTATCCCGGCGCGTTCGAAAAGGGTTCGGAAATTCGCGACATCGACCAGGCCGAGGCACTGGAGAACGTGATCGTTTTCCATGCGGGCACGAAGCAGGATGGCACGCGCATTCTCGCGAATGGCGGACGTGTGCTGAACGTCACGGCGCTCGGCCACACCATCGCGGAGGCACAGTCCCGCGCTTATGAGGCGGTCTCCAAGATCGATTGGCCGGAAGGCTTCTGCCGCAGCGATATCGGCTGGCGTGAAGCGTCGCGCGAGTGGAGCTAGCCCCGGCCTCGCTTGGCCGCGTCAGATGATCATGAACTCAGCAGCGGTCATCTTCAAATTCTTCGGCAACACGGCGATCGCGATCGCCTTGCCTGCACCCGAGCCATCGGCGTCATAGGACAGCACACCGGTCTTCTTGTTGTAGGTCAGGTAATCGTTCGGGTCATTGGCCGTCTCGCCCACGGTGAAGAATGCCTTCTTGAGCTTGCCGGTCTTCAGGATCGTACCTTTGCCGAGACTCTTGAAGACGGCGTTATCGAGATAGATGCTGTCGTCCTTCACCACGTAGTCGGTCATCTTGTCGAAGTTGGTCTTCCTGTTCGGCTTGGTGTCGAACACGAAGATGTCCTTACCCATGTCGCCAGTCAGCACGTCATTGCCGAGGCCGCCCCAAAGCTGATCGTCGCCAGCAAATCCCTTGAGCGTGTCGTTGCCCGCAGCGCCTTTAAGGACATTGGCGAACGCGTCACCGGTGAGCGCATCCTTGCCGGAATCGCCAGTGAGCGTGTCTGAGAGCGTCGTCTCGCGATTCATCTGGCCCGACGTGAGATCGACCCGGTAGGGTACGACCCAGGTCTGCGCGCCCTCTTTGACCGTTACAGTGGCGGCCTTGGGCCCCGTCGTGGCATAGACATGGGAAAAGGCAGCGTTGCCACCCGTGGGCGTCACGGTGTTGATGGTCCCATCGCCCCAGGCGATGCTGAAGGAGGCGGCCGCGCGGACGCTGACGGCCAGCTCAACAAAGCGATTTTCGGCGACCGCAGCCGCGTGATCCCGAAGCAAGGTATCTACACGGAAAACGTCATAGAAGCCGTTGGTGTCGCCGGCAACGAGGTTGTCAGCGACGCTTTCGAACAGGATATAGCGCCCGTCGGCGCTGATCTGAGGGCTGGAACTGCCACCATTGATTTGCGACCCGTCGGCGGCGGCAGATATGCGGATCACAGCCCCGGTCACAAGGTCCTTGCGGAAAATGTCTCTCTCGCCGTTGGTGTCGCCGGTCACCAGATTGGTCGCGTCGCTTTCGAAAAGGACATAGCGCCCGTCGGTACTAATCTGAAGGTTGTAACTCCCGCCGTTGGCTTGCGCCCCGTCGGCGGCGGTAGAGACACGGATGATCTCCCCGGTCAGAAGATCCTTGCGGAACAGGTCAGGGACGCCGTTGGTGTCGTCAGTCACCAGATTGGCCGCGTCGCTTTCGAAAAGGGCATAGCGCCCGTCGGCACTGATCTGAGGGTTGTAACTGTCGCCGCTGGCTTGCGCCCCGCCGGCGGCGGTGGAAACCCGGACGATCGCCCCGGTCACAAGATCCTTGTGGAAAACGTCAGACACGCCGTTGGTGTCGTCGGTCACCAGATTGGCCGCGCCGCTTTCGAAAAGGGCATAGCGCCCGTCGGTACTGATTTGAGGGTTGTAACTGTGGCCGCTGGCTTGCGTCCCGTCAGCGGCGGTGGAGACACGGATGATCGCCCCGGTCACAAGGTCCTTGCGGAAAATGTCAGCGACGCCGTTAGTGTCGCCGGCGACGAGATTGTTGGCCGAACTCCTGAACAGAACATAGCGCCCGTCGGCGGTTATCTGGGCATCACGAACGGAATTGTTGGCTTGCGTCCCGTCGGCAGCGATGGAGACACGGATGATCGCCCCGGTCACAAGGTCCTTGCGAAAAATGTCAGCGACGCCGTTGGTGTCGCCGGCGACGAGATTGTTTGCGAAGCTCGTGAATAGGGCATAGCGTCCATCGACGCTGATCTGGGCACCATAGCTATAGCCTCTGGCTTGCGTCCCGTCGGCGGCGGTGGAGACACGGATGGTCGCCCCGGTCAACAGATCCTTGCGGAAAATGTCTCCCGTGTCGTTGGTATCGTCGGCAACCAGATCGGCCGCTTCGCTTTCGAACAGGGCATAACGCCCGTCGGCGCTGATCTGAGAGCCGTAACTGTCGCCGCTGGGCGCCCCGTTGGCCGCGATGGAGACCCGTGTGACGATGTCCGAGCTGGTCGGACGGCTAAAAGAGAGACCTAACGTCGGCATGAGGCTTTCCGATCAATTTCCGATCAGAAGTATTTGACGCACTGTAAAATGTTATCTAGTTCCGGAATCCTAAATTTTCCCTATTTTCAAAGTTCTGCTGGGATCCGCGACAGCGCCACGGAGAACGGGAGCGGGGCTGACGGACGCTCCCTCGCCCCTAGAGTTTGATCGTTTCAGATTGAAACGTGATCAAAAGATTCCGCATGATCCGCTTGTTCTGATAATGCTCTAGATGATGGAAGGTGACCCTCATCAGGCTGATACCAGATGACCGACGATCTCTTCCCCGGCTTCGAGTCCCATTGGATTAACACCGAGATCGGTCGCATCTTCGCGCGCTCGAAAGGCAATGGCCCGCCGCTCGTGCTGCTGCACGGTTTCCCTGAAACGCATGTGATGTGGCATCATCTCGCGCCCGCGCTCGCCGAGACGCATAGCGTCGTGTGCATGGATCTGCGCGGCTATGGCTGGTCATCCGCACCCAAGGGCGACACGGAGCACGTGACCTATTCAAAGCGCGCCATGGGACGCGATGTCATCTCCGTCATGGAAGCGCTCGGCCACGTTCGCTTCGCAATGGTGGGGCACGATCGCGGAGCACGGGTGGCGTACAGGTTAGCGCTCGATCACCCCGGCCGCGTGGAACGCCTTTCGCTTCTCGACATTCTGCCCACTTTCCACATGTGGGCGCAGATGAAAGCCGGAAAGATTCCGGCGGCCCATTGGGGATTTCTGTCGGAGCCCTATCCGAAACCCGAGCAGGAAATCGGTCGCGATCCCCTGCCCTATTTCGAGGGGCTTCTGAAAAGCTGGTCGGCGCCGGGTGATCTCAGCGCCTTCGATCCTCGCGCGCTCACATCTTATCGGTACAGCTGCAACGAGCCTTCCCGCATTCACGCCTTCTGCGAGGATTACCGGGCCGGAGCGACCCGCGACATCGAGGCGGACGAGGCGGATCTGGCAGCAAAGAAAACGATCCAGTGTCCGGTGCAGTTGATCTGGAGCGACTTCTACCTGGTCAGCGGCCCCGTCGGCCATGAGCAGCATCCGCTCGACATCTGGCGGCACAGCTTCTCCCCGAAGATTACGGGTGTCGGTATCTCCTCAGGCCATTTCGTGGCGGAGGAGAATCCGGGTGCGACGCTCGCGGCCTTGCAGGAGTTTTTGGCGGCTTAAAGCGTGATCAGAACAAGCGGAACCCGGTTGTTCGCCGGGATCATGCAAATTGGTGACAGTTACGGCTCCTGTGCGGCGCAGCACTTGAATATTGCCGTAAAATTGGCGAATGTAATGTCGTAACGTTATAGAGGTCGCCATGCCTACCCTGCCCCATTTTATCAATTTGTCCACCTTCGGATCGAGCAGTGACATCACCACCTTTGCGGACGGGAATTTTCTTGTCGCGTGGACGACCTTCGACGCCCAAGGAGACGGCTATGTCTACACGGCTGTCTTCAAGCCTGACGGAACGGTTCTACGCCCGGCAACCCTGCTCACGAAGGCGGTCTATACCAGCATCGGGCCGGTACAAGCTGCGGCCCTGTCCGACGGGCGGGCGGTGATAACCTGGTATAAATCGCCACCCGACAACCAGCCTGCGGTCTTGGAGGCGCAGATTCTGAACGGGAGTTACAATCCGGTCGGAAGCATCTTCACCGTGAGCCACAGCAGTGTTAGCGGGCTGGAGTTAGTGGATGTTCGCGCGTCCACGGAAGGCAAGTTTGCCGTTTTGTACAAAGGGACGTTCGAAGAAACCGGCTATCTCTTCAAAGAGATCGTCGCCCCTTCCAGCAATTCCTGGACCCCTGATCCATCTTATGTTCATGATTTTCCAAATGACGAGCGTGCAGCCACGGCGTCCCTCCCCAATGGAAATGAAGTTATCGTCTGGGCGGTTGACGGAGCCATCGGCGGTCAGGTGGCTAATATAACAGAAGACGGAAACCGCCCTGTATGGTCACTTGGCACGACCAATCTGACATCGGAAGTCCATCCCGGCATCGCTACCCTCGGAAACGGCAAGTTCGTCGCCGTGTGGGCTGACGTGGTTAACAGCCTATCGGTGTTCAACGCCCAAGTCTTCGACATTAATAATGCAAACGGACAGGCGACCGCATCCGGCGCCCCGATACAGTTCTCCAGGCCTGCCGGCACAGTGTCCGGAAACCCAGAGATCACGCCTCTCGCGGGCGGCGGCTTCGCCCTTGCGGTTGAAGTGAAGATCAACGAACAAGACGACGACGTTTACATCGCAGCCTGCGGGGCGAACGGAGCCATCATTCAGGACACTGTCTCTGTCGGTTCTTCGACAGCAGGTAACCAACATAGCCCGGAGATCATCCCTCTTCCCAATGGGACATTCGTGGTCACCTGGAACCATAACGACGATCAGGGCCTGAACATCAAAACGGAAATCTTCGGCGTCGCGGGCACCGTGCCCTACAACCCGACAGATCCGACCACTCCGACGATTCCTGTCTGGACCCCGACCGGCGGAAACGACACCCATGTGGGCGGCGATCAGAACGATTTCTTCGACGGGCTCGACGGCAACGATTACCTTGACGGAGCCGGAGGCAACGACTGGCTCACGGGCGGAGTCGGCAACGACACGCTTCTGGGTGGAGAGGGCAACGACAGCCTCGCCGGAGGCCTTGGAAAGGATTACCTCAAAGGCGGCAACGGGCAAGACTTCTTCCTGTTTAACGCTCCGATCGCCAAGAAGAAGAATACGAACATCGACAAGATCGTCGATTTCAAGCCGGTGGACGACACGCTCTCGCTGAGTAAAACCGTCTTCAAGAAACTGAAGAGCGGCACGCTGAAGAAGGACGCCTTCTACACCGGCACCAAGGCGCATGATGCATCCGACCGGATCATCTACAACAAGACGAACGGCAAGCTGTACTACGACGAGGATGGCATCGGCACGAAACAGGCGATCCAGTTCGCCACCCTCAACACCAAGCTGAAGGTCACCCACAAAGACTTCTTCGTGATGTGAGGACGAAGCGGATCGGAGTGTAATCGGAACAGGTGGAAACCGGTTGTTCGCCCCGATCATGCGGCATCGAAGAATGAGAGCTTGATCATGTTTCAAAGAGACATGATCAAGCTCTGGCCTTTTGGACTCGCATGATCCGAGCGAACAACCGGTTTCCACTTGTTCTGATATGCTCTAGCGGCGCTCCTCGAAGAACGCCCGCAGGAGATCGGCGGCCTCGCCTTCCCTGATCCCCCCATAAACCTCCGGTGCATGGTGGCACGTGGACTGCTGGAAGAAGCGCACACCGTTTTCCACGCCGCCGCCTTTCGGGTCGTAAGCCGCGAAATAGACCCGGCGGATGCGGGCGAACGAGATCGCCGCTGCACACATGGTGCAGGGCTCCAGCGTCACATAGAGATCGCAGCCGGTCAGCCGCTCGTCGTCGAGCGCCTCGCAGGCGCGGCGGATGGCGAGCATTTCCGCATGCGCCGAAGGGTCGTTGAGTTCACGCGGACGGTTTCCGTCGGCGGCGATCAGACGGCCATCCTTCACGATGGCAGCTCCAACCGGCACCTCGCCTCGGGCTGCGGCAGCGCGGGCCTGATCGAAGGCGACCGCCATTGGATCGAACTTGGTGGGACCGGCGTTGTGCATGGGCCTCGCTTCTCTTGCTTTCCTCTGCTATCAGGCCTGCATGACCGACAGCAACGACGATAATCGCAAGGGCCGTCCTCCGGGACGCTCCGACCGCGGCCGCACTTCCGGCGATAAACCCTTCCGCAAGCCCCGCGAAGGAGGCGACAAGCCGTTCCGCGCGCGCGGCGGCGACGACCGCCCGCGCCAGAGTGGTGATAAGCCTTTTCGCAGCCGCGACAACGACGAGCGGCCTCGCCGCCCCCGCGAGGATGGTGATAGGCCGTTTCGTGCGAAACGCGAGGACGGGGATCGTCCGTTCCGCCCGAAGCGCGAAGATGGCGGCAAGCCATTCCGTCCGCGTGGCGAGGGAGGCGACCGCCCCTTCCGTCCACGCCGGGAAGAGGGCGACAAGCCGTTTCGCCCCCGTCGTGAAGACGGTGACCGTCCCTTCAAGGGCCGGAGTGGCGAGGACCGCCCGCGTCGCTTCGACCGCTCGCACGAGGATCGTCCGCACCGTTCGCGGGAAGCGCGCCCCGAGGTTGTAGCCGAAACGCCACAGGAGCCTACCGAGGAACGGATCGCCAAGGTCATCGCCCGCGCCGGCATTGCCTCGCGCCGGGATGTGGAGGCGATGATTGCTGAAGGTCGCGTGACCCTGAACGGCGAGGTTCTTGCCTCGCCCGCCATCAACGTGACCGTCGCCGACAGCATCACCGTCGATGGCGAGCCGCTGCCGATGAAGGAGCGCACGCGCCTGTGGATGTTCCACAAGCCGCGCGGCCTGGTGACCACGGCCCGCGATCCGGAAGGCCGCCCGACCGTGTTCGACAGCCTGCCCGAGGACATGCCCCGCGTGGTCGCGATCGGACGGCTCGACATCAACACCGAAGGGCTTCTTCTTCTCACCAATGACGGCGGCCTCGCCCGCGTGATCGCCCATCCCGACACGGGCTGGCTGCGCCGCTACAAGGTACGCGCCCATGGTGACGTGACCCAGGCCGATCTCGACAAGCTGCGCAACGGCGTCACCGTCGACGACATGGAATATGGCCCGGTCGAGGCGCGCCTTGATCGCATCCAGGGCGATAACGCCTGGATCACGCTCGGCCTGCGCGAGGGCAAGAACCGCGAAGTGAAGCGGATTCTCGAGCATCTCGGCCTGCAGGTGAACCGCCTGATCCGCCTTTCCTTCGGTCCCTTCCAACTCGGCGATCTGGAAGACGGCCTCGTCGAGGAAGTCCGCACGAAGGTGCTGAGAGATCAACTTGGCGAAGCGCTGGCCGCCGAAGCAGGTGTCGATTTCGAAAGCCCGGTGCGCGAGCCCATCGCTCCCTTCGGTGCGCCGAAGAAGGCCGAACGGGCAGAACGTGAAGGCCGCCCCGGTCGTTTCGAGCGGGATCGCGGCGAGGATCGTCCGCGCCGTCGCGAAGACAACGAGCGCTCCTTCCGTCGTGGCGGTGACCGCGACGAGCGAAGTGCCGAGACGGAGCGCAAATATCCCTCCCGCCTCGAAGCCAAGACGAGCATTTGGCGTGCGGGCGAAGAGGAAGCGCCCCGCAAAAAGCTGCCGCGCCGCGGTGCCGATCCGAAGGAAGCTCGTGCAGCAACCGCCGAGCGCAAACGCGAACGCGTCGGGGCGATCGAGTCCGAGGGCCGCAAGGTCATGGTGGAGAGGCTGGTGAGCCAGCCGAAGGATGAGGCTCCCGCACGCTCAGAGCGTCGTTCCGGCCGCCCCTCCCCCAGCGGAGAAGATCGGCCTCGTCGTCCCGCTGGTGACCGTCCGTTCCGTTCACGGGGTAACGAGGAGCGTCCGCGTAAACCCCGTGCTGAAGGGGATCGCCCTTTCCGCAGCCGTGGGGATGACGAGCGTTCGCGCCGTCCCGCTGGCGAGCGCCCCTTCCGTGCGCGCGGTGACGAGGAGCGTCCGCGTAAGCCTCATGCTGAAGGGGATCGCCCTTTCCGCAGCCGTGGGGATGACGAGCGTCCGCGCCGTCCCGCTGGCGAGCGCCCCTTCCGCGCCGGCGGCGAAGACCGTCCGCGTAAACTCCGCGCCGAGGGGGATCGTCCTTTCCGCAGCCGTGATGGCGATAAGTCATCCCGTGGCCGTAGCGATGATGAGCGTCCGCGTCGCGGCCCTCCTCGCGGCGGCGACCGGCCCTCAGGTGGCGGCTTCAAAGGTGGCCCTCGCGGCGGAGCCGGAGGCGGTTTCAAGGGTGGCCCGAAGGGCGGCTCCAAAGGCGGCCCCCGAGGCCGTCGTCCGTGAGGATTGAAGCGTGAGGATCGTCGGTGGCCGTTGGCGCGGCCGCTCGCTCGCAGGCCCGACGTCGGACGCCATTCGTCCGACATCGGACCGCCTGCGCGAGGCACTCTTCAACATCCTGCAGCACGGCTACGATGACCCCATCACTGGCGCGCGCGTCATGGATCTGTTCGCCGGCACCGGCGCGATGGGCCTGGAAGCCCTATCGCGCGGTGCATCGTTCGCTCTTCTCGTCGATGACGGTGCGGAAGCGCGCGGCCTGATCCGCGAGAATGTGGAGGCGGTGGGAGCCGGGGGCGCGACCCGCCTGTTCCGCCGGGATGCGACGCGCATGGGAGAGGCCGCACCCAACGCCCCCTTCTCCCTCGTTTTCTGCGATCCACCTTACGGCAAGGACCTTGCACCGAAGGCCCTGAAGTCCTGCGCCGAAGGCGGCTGGCTAACACCGGATGCACTCGTTGTGGTCGAGGAGGCGCGGGGCGCCGTCTTCGCACTGCCGGAGGGTTTCGAGGAAATCGAGCGCCGCGATTATGGTGAAACGACTATCGTTTTCGGGCGCTACTTATCGCCTTCGAAGATCTGACCGGTTCAAGCCCTCATATTTCAAAGGATATGAGCAAGTCTTGAGCCCAAGATGACCGCAGAAATCATCGAGAGCAGAGATCGCGGCATCTACCTCTTCCGGTGGGTTGCCCCCGACTGTCGGATCGTCGATTATTAACAACAAAATGACTGACAAAACACCCGTGGAGGGGCTCGGCCCCATGGCCATGAAGAGGGCACAATTCTCGATCTATGTCTTGTAACGGTGACGAATCGTCATGATGTGCGAAGCGGCACATTGCAACAGGAGCTTTGTGGTTAGGCCTTTTTAGGCGCAGCGACCACCTTTTTTCCTGTCTGTCGGTGGGGACTAGTAGTGCTACATCTCTTTGGTAAGGGGCCGAAGACGCAGGACAGGTCATATTTGTCGTGTGACTTTATTCAGGTCCGACAAGAGGGTAGAGGATGCCGGGACTTGGGCGGTCGAGGAGTTTTCAGATGGCGCGAAAATCGAAGCCTGTGAACCTGAAAGAGCAGGCTGCGAAACTCACGCCGAAGGTCCTGACGAAGCACGAATTCGGCAAACGCCTCCACAAGCTCATGACGGAGAAGGGCTGGCACCAGAGCGAGCTCGCCCGCCAGGCGGGCTTGCAGCGCGATAGCGTCTCGACATACATCAATGGACGCTCGCTGCCGACGCCGCTGAGCCTCAACCGTCTGGCGGCCGCACTCGGCGTGGCCGCCGAGGACTTGATCCCGAACCACATCGAGCAAAGCCTCGATCAGCACAAACCCGCCTTCGAGATGAAGGCCAGCGCCAGCGCGCCGGACATGGCGTGGGTCCGCGTCAACCGGCTCGTAAGCTTCGATACGGCGGTGAAGATCGGCGAGCTTTTACGCGCCGACAACGCCATCGTCGCCAAGCGGGCGGCAGGGTCGGGACGTAATAAGGATTAAGCGCGACCTGCTCCGAGCCCAGTCTCAGACCGTCGCGCTCAAGAGCGGGTTGGCTTAAAGCGTGTCATGTTATGGCTCTGCGGCATGAATAGAGGCTCTGCTCTTCGCCAATCGCTTAGATCGTTTGGCGCACCAGACGACGAGCCATAGGCCACAGCTTCCGAGCAGAAGCGACAGAAGCCAGAGATGCATGGATAACCCCGCGAAAAAGGCAAGCAGAAGGCTTAACCCTGCAAGGAAACAATAGACCGCGAGCCTCACCATTAGAATGATGGCCCGTGCAATCCAAAGACACACCACGGACCGGGAACCGACGGGAACCGGCACAAGGAAGGCCGCTGCTCCGCCAGCCGCAAGGCCAGCGAGAAGAAACAAGAACCCAATAAGCTCAAAAGCCTGAGCCATGGTCGCGGACCAAAATTCGCTCGACGTCGCTTTTCGGACGGAAAAACCCCAACCCTCTTCGTCTCCTTCCAATGCCCAGTCTTCTGTTCTCTCGCCAGGCCGAACGGTGGGCTGCTCCACTCCTCCTCGGAACGAAGCGGCATCCAATGAGAGAGTGCTTGCGGTCCAGAGATCGACAACAATGCAGAGATGCTCAGGATCGCAAGAGACCACGAGCGAATAGAATCTGGGGCCACGCGCAATGAAGCGCCTCTTTTCATCCACGATGATCGGCCGAACAGGATCCTTAAAGAAAACTCCATCCCCATGAAGCAGTCTCACCTCACCAATCTGTCCGTCGGGAAGGCGTATTTTTTCGACTTGCGAATAATAAGGGCGATGCGCGCGAGCAGGTTCGCTTATGGCGAGGGCGAGAAACAACGAGAGGATAAAGGCTGCAGCGTGCTTCATGCGCCGACATTAGCGGCAGAACGCGGGCGCTTAACCTCTATGATCGAACAGGGCAATCCGTCACCCTTCCGGCGGAGAGTCAACGCCGCCCGAACAGACGCTCGATATCGGCGAGTTTCAGTTCCACGTAGGTCGGGCGGCCGTGGTTGCACTGACCCGACAGGGGTGTTGTTTCCATCTCGCGCAGGAGTGCGTTCATCTCTTCCGGCTTCAAGCGACGGCCGGCGCGGACGGAGCCGTGGCAGGACATGCGGGAGAGAACGGCGTCGAGACGCGCCTCGAGCGAGCTCGCACCCTGCCCCCACTCGGTGAGCGCGTCCGCCACATCTTGCACCAGCGCCTTGATGCACCCGCCCGCAAGCGCTGACGGCACCTCTCGTACGAGAAGTGCACCGGGACCGAAGCCCTCGACCACGAGACCGAGATTTTCCAATGTCGCGGCTTCCGCCAACACGCGATCAGCATCGACGGGATCGAGATCCACGACCTCCGGGATCAGCAGCATCTGCCGGCCGATGCCGGACGCGGCGCGCTCGCGTTTCAAGCGTTCATAGACAAGACGCTCATGGGCCGCATGCTGATCGACGATGACGATACCGTCCGGCGTCTGCGCGACGATGTATGTACCATGGATCTGCGCGCGCGCCGCGCCGAGTGGCGATTCCTCGGCAAAGGGATCGGGCTCCGTGAGCGTCGCGCGACTGTCGGCGGAAGGAAACGCGATGTCCGGCAGCGTGCTCTGCGCTTCTGCAAGTCCTGCCGTGCGCGGTTGCTGATCAAGCGGAGCCTGCCAGCCGGAGAAAGCATCGGCAGGGCGGATCGGTGTGGGCCGATAATGCGAGGATGAGAAGCCGCGCGACGGGAGCGGCGCACCTTGCGGACGCAGGTTCTCCAGCGTGCGCGTCCCTCCCGTTGTCGCGGAGCGAAAGCCGAAGCGGGTGATCGCCTCCTTGATCGCGGCGATGACAAACCCGCGCACGAAATTCGGATCGCGAAAACGCACTTCCGTTTTCGCGGGATGCACGTTCACATCGACCGCGCACGGATCGAGATCGACCATCAACGCGAGAACCGGATGGCGATCGGAGGCCATCACATCGGAGTAAGCGCCGCGCACAGCGCCGAGCAGCAGTTTATCGCGCACGGGCCTGCCATTGACCACGAAATGCACATGGGTCGATGCGCCCCGATGAAATGTCGGCAGGCTCGCAAAGCCATGCACGCGTACACCTTCGCGCTCCACGTCGATGGACATGGCGTTGTCGTTGAACTCGGCGCCAAGCACGCGCGACAGGCGGCGCAACGCACCGAGCTCCCCGTCCGATTCAGGCGGATAGGAAAGCGACGTCAGATGCTCGCCCGACAACGTGAAGCGGATTTCAGGATTCGCGACGGCGAGACGCTTGATGATTTCCGCAACCGCCTGCGCTTCCGAGCGGTCGCTCTTCAGGAATTTGAGACGTGCAGGCGTCGCGGCGAAAAGATCCGTCACCTCGATACGCGTGCCCTTCGGCGCAGAAGCAGGCCGCACCGGACCTTTCACGCCGGCCTCGACGACGATGGAGGATCCGGTCTCTGCATCGGCTGTGCGCGTCACGATGGAAAGTCGCGCAACCGCACCGATGGAGGGCAGCGCTTCGCCGCGAAAGCCCAGTGTCTGAATGGAGAAGAGATCGCCATCCGGCAGCTTGGACGTGGCGTGCCGTTCGATGGCGAGTTCCAGATCGTCCGGTGTCATACCGTGTCCGTCGTCGACCACACGGATAAGCCGCCGCCCGCCTCCCTCAACCGTCACCTCGACCGAGGTCGCACCCGCGTCGATAGCGTTCTCGACCAACTCTTTCACGGCGGCAGCGGGGCGCTCCACCACCTCGCCCGCGGCGATGCGGTCGACAAGGATCGGATCGAGACGGCGAACGGCCATGCGTCAGTCCTACTTCGCCTGCGCCAAATACTTCTTCGCCAGGATCTTGCCCTCTTCCACCGCAGGCTGGTCGAACGGATCGACGCCGAGCGCGTAGCCGGCAAGAATCGTCTCCAGCATGAAATGCATGAGGAGTTCGCCGAGCGCGCGCTCGTCGAGTTTCTCGATATGGATGCGCCGGGTCGGTCGGCTGTTCTTGGCGAGCGTATCGGCGGTAGCGCGCCCTTGTGCGGCGACGAGATCGCCGATGCGCTTGCCTGCAAAACCTGGCTCGCCCGCGCGCTGCGCGAGCTTCTCGTCAATGACTGGACCAAGACCGGCAACGCCGGTCGTCATGATCGTGAACAGCTTGTCGCTCGGTCCAGCGAGGTAGAGCTGGAGCTGGCTGTGCTGATCGACCGGGCCGATGGCGGCAACGGGCTGCGAGCCCTTGCCGTCCTTGCCCACGCTTTCGGCCCAGAGCTGTACCCACCAACGGGTGAAGCGCTCGAGCCGATCCGCATAGGCCATGGTGACAGTGGTGTTCTTGCCTTCGAGCGCCATGGCGACGTTGAGCGCCGCGCCCATCGCGGCAGGCGCATCGACAGCCGCGCGGCCAGCGCGAAAAGGCTCGTAAGCGTCTGTCGCGCCCTGACGGATCGCCGCGATGTCGAGGCCGAGCACGGCGGCGGGCAGAAGGCCCACATTGGTCAGCACGGAATACCGCCCGCCGATGCCGGTGTGATGTTCGAGGAACCGCACGCCTTCCGGCTCCAGCAGATCGCGAAGCGCGTTCTTGCCACCCGCCTTCCGTGGCTCCGACAGGCCGAGGAACATCTCACCCGGCTGGGCCCGAAGTCCCGCCTTTTCAAGGGCGCTCAGCACCGCGATGGTCTGCATCAGGGTCTCGCCCGTGCCGCCGGACTTCGAGATCGCGACGAAGCGCGTGGAGGACAGCGGCAGGCGATGAAGAATGTGATCGAAGGTGATCGGGTCGAGATTGTCGAGAAAATGGACGCGCGGCCCGTCCGCAAAGCGCCCGACGCCCGGCACCGCATAATCCTTCAGCTGCGCCAGCGTCTGCCCGCCGAGGCTCGATCCGCCCGTGCCGAGAAACACCACATCGGTCGCGTCCTTCCGCAACCACGCTGCCGCCTCTCGAATCGCATCGAGATCGTCTGTCGTGCGTGGCATGTGCAGCAGGGGCAACCGCCCGGTCGCGTCATCCTCGGCCAGGCGCTTCATGGCTTTGCCAACCACCGTCAAGGCGGCGTCCACCGCCGTCTGCGGCAGGCCACCCTCGCCAATATTGGAAGCCAGCGCCAGGTCGATCGATTGCTGCAGGGGCATGCGAATGCTCCGATTCGAAGGAAGGGAGCGCGACATTAAGTCAGAGCGGGCGCGAGGGCTAGGTGGTGAAGGTTGGCGCAACGCTACCCTCTCAGCGTTACGGCAGAGCGAGATCGTCTTCGCCACACCACACCCCGTTCCCTTGTGGTCAAGCCGACAACACAATATACAACAACGTTACATTTCCGGAGAATGGCTTTGACAACCAATTCTTACGATCCGACAAGGACCGGAAACCCCTACATCGATGGTGTCCTCTCAGGCTGGCATTGGGACTGCAACACCCTGCGATATTCCTTCGCACAGAGCGCTTCGGAATATGCCTCGCCCTACGGCGGCTATAGCGAGCCACAGTTCGATTTCGGGCCCATCTCAGCGCAGGCGGTGCAAGCCATACGGGAGTTCATCATGGTTCCAGTAGCAGTTCCACGCCGTGGATGACCCTCACGCCCATTGAGGGCTTCACCAACCTGACGTTCATCGAAACGACCTCGGGCTACCTCAGCACCGAGATCATGATAGCGCATTCCTCCAAGGCTAATCCGACAAACCACGCCTACTATCCGATGCCCAATAGAGAATATCGGGCCGGTGACATCTGGTTTGGCACCAGCATTGCGGGGAAAGACGTCTTCGTATTCGACACGAAACCGAATTCGAAGACAAATGTCGACATCATCGACTTTACCCCGAAGATCGACAATGTCTGGCTCGACGATGCTGTATTCAAAAAGCTCGGAGCGGGCAGCGTCTCAAATCCTAGAATGCTGAGCAAGAAGTTCTTCGTCGTCGGCGAGAACGCGAGGGACAAGAACGACCACGTCATCTACAACAAGAAAACCGGCTCGCTCTTTTACGACGCCGACGGTTCCGGCGCGGGCAAAGCGGTCGAGATCGCCAAGCTCACCAAGGGCTTGAAACTTACACACGCGGATTTCTTCGTCGTTTGAGATCTGCCACCCAACAAAGAAAGAGGGCCTCAAGACCCTCTTTCTTTGTTGAAATGGGCTTACAACCCCGTCGGACGTCCCGCGATCACCGTCAGCAGCTTGCCGTCGCCAATGGTGCGCTCCGCCGCCTGGCGGATTGAATCCTGCGTGACCGCCGTGACGAGGTTGTTCCGGCGGGCGATATAGTCGATGCCGAGGCCTTCATAAGCGATCTGCACCAGCGTATGCGCGATCTTGGTCGAGGTGTCGAAACCGAGCGCGTAGGAACCGACGAGGTAGTCCTTCGCCTTTTGCAACTCGTCGTCGGACGGGCCTTCGTCTTTCAATCGCATCATCTCGTCGGTGATCACGTCGAGACATTCGCCGACGCGCTCGTTCTTCGTCGCCGTATAGCCCCAGGTCATGGCCGCCGCGCGATAACTCACCAACGAGGAGCCGACGCTATAGGCAAGGCCGCGCTTCTCGCGAACTTCCTGGAACAAACGCGAGGTGAATGCACCGCCGCCGAGAATGTGATTCAGCACATAAGCGGGGATGAAATCCGGATCGCGCCACGGGATGCCCGTCGTGCCGAACCGAATGACGGATTGCGGCACGTCGAGATCGACGATGAAACGCGAGCCGCGATTTTGCAGCACGGTCGGCTCGATTACGGTCAGAGGTTGCGGTTGCGGCAGCGTGCTGAAAACCTTGTCGAGGAGATGCGACAGACGTGTCGCATCGATGGCACCGACAATCGCGATCTTCACCCGGCCGCGCGCAATAAGGGCGCGGTGCATGATGACGAGATCGTCGCGGGTGATCGCCGAAACGCTCTCGATGGTGCCACCGGTGGGGCGGCTATAAGCGTGTCCGGCAAAACCTTCTTCGAAGAAGCGACGGGTCGCCATGACGCCGGGATCGTTCTGCTGGTAGCGCAGACCGGCAATGGTCTGTGCGCGAACGCGCTCGATGGATTCCTGATCGAAGCGCGGCTCGGCGAGCGCAAGACGCAACAGTTCGAACGCTTCGTCCGCATGCTTCACCAGCGTCTTCAGCGAACCGCCGATGGCGTCGTTACCCGCGTTGAACGACAGCTCGATGGCACGCGCTGCGAGGCGTTCCTGGAAGGCGTCGGAATCGTACTCGCCCGCGCCTTCATCGAGCAGACGCGACAACATCTGCGCGACGCCGGGCTTGTCGACGGGATCATGCGCGGAGCCGCCGTCGAAGGTGAAGGCGACCGCGATCAGCGGCACGACATCGGATTCGACATGCCAGGCCTCGACCCCACCGGGGGAGGTCAGCGCCATCACCTTTGTCGGGGACGCGGACATGGTTTCGACGGAAGCGGTCATGGAGATCCCGTTCAGCTAGAGCATTTTCCGCAGCGGTTCTGCATCAGAAAATGCATAAATAAGAACTTCTAGAACGCCTTCCGATTCAACCGAACCGAGAAACGTTCCAGCGTCGATCACGACGCCGATTTCAGATACCCGGTGACCGAGCGGCGCAGCAACAGGAAGCGCTCGGCGACGGAGGCGAGATCGTCCTTGAGGACAGCCTCGATCTCGGTTGGCCAGCGGCGCACGTCCTCGATGGTCTCGCCAATGGCGAGGGCCGAACCGTAGATGCGTGCAAGCGAGGATTGACTATCGGTCGAATAGATTGACTCGGCAACGAGACGTGTCTTGGCGCGCTCGATGGCATCGAAGTCGAGCGCCTCGGCAACCATCTGCTTCAAGGTCTCGTCGAGAGCCGCCTCGAGCTGTTCGAGGGAGACGCCCTGAGCCGGAACGGCGTAAACGCTGAAGCGGGTTTCCTCCATAGCGGAGGCCATGTACCAGGCGCCTGCATTCACCGCGAGACCGCGCTCCAGCACGAGCTTGCGGTAGAGATAAGAGGTCGGCCCACCACCGATCACCTCGGCGAGAAGATCGAGCGAATGACAATCGCGACCATCGGCGGTGCCGGAGGACGGTACGAGATAGAGGCGTTGCAAAGTCGGCTGTTCGACCTTTGGATCGGCCACCGTGAGGTGGCGTGCGGCAACAGGCTCCGGCTCACGCGGGCGGAAGCGCACAGGGCGCGCGCCATGCGGCGCAACGCGGCCATAGGTGTTATCCGCCAGGCGGCGTACCTCGTCGGTCGTCACATCACCCGCGACGACCAGGATTGCATTTTCAGGCGCATAGAAGCGCTTGTAATAATCGAGGGCATGAGCGCGATCGAGCTTCTCGATCTCATGCATCCAGCCGATGATCGGAATCCCGTAAGGATGGTGTAGAAAGAGCGAGGCCGCCATGGCTTCGGAAAGCTGCGAGGATGGATCTGTCTCGACACGCATGCGGCGCTCTTCGAGAACCACGTCGCGCTCAGGCGCGATGACTGCTTCCTCGAGCATGAGGTTCGACATACGGTCCGCCTCGAACTCCATCATGGTTTTGAGGTTTTCGCGGGCGATGCGCTGGAAGTAGGCGGTGTAATCGAAAGAGGTGAACGCGTTCTCCTGGCCGCCAAGGGACGAGACGACTTTCGAGAACTCGCCCGCCGGGTGTTTCTCGGTGCCCTTGAACATCAGGTGCTCGAGAAAGTGAGCGATTCCGGATTGTCCGAGCGGATCATCCGCCGAGCCGTTTCGATACCACACCATGTGGGTCGCGACCGGCACGCGATGATCGGGAATGACCACGACATCGAGACCGTTGTCGAGGGTGAAGGAGGAGACGTCCGGCCCGCCGCCTTCCGTGCGCCCCTTCAAGGGGGCTTCGGTGCGCAATTCAAGCTTCACGGCTGCATCCATCATCATCAACCTTGGCAAAATCCGGTTTATCCATAGGAATTTCCTACGGCTTAAAGGGTTTTCAACAACACGCAAGCATAGCAGCGCGCCTTAAAGGTGCGACACGATCTTCCTTGGCGGAGGTCTCGATAAATCGACGCGCGAAAGGCCAGCGCGTTAATTCTTGTTCTGCTGCATGATGAAGCCGAGCGGACTGTCGGGATCGACAACCGGCATCGGATCAACAGATGCCTTCAGCGGTGCGCCGTGGGCGGCCTTCAACAGCGGAGCCGGCGGATCGCTGAGATAGCGGCGCTCCAACCCGTCGCCGGCGAGCTTCACGTCGTCCTTCTTTTCGAAGGAGCGCAGTTCGTCCGGGCTCATAATGCTCTTGTCGGATTGACCGCCGACGGGGCCGGTCGGGCCACCATGAACATAGTTGTTCGGATTGCGGTACTTGCGCATTTCCTCGACGGAAAGTCGCTTGCCCTCGCTGTTCTTATACAGTTCCGAATCCGTCCAAGGTGTCCGGGCGTCGGCGGCGGCTTTTCGGGCGGCCAGCACGTCGGGATCCTTCGGCCAATTGGCATTGGCCTCGACGCCGTTGGCGGGAACAGGCGGACGCAAGTCCATCTTCGGCGGCAGAACCAGCGGGGCCCGCTCATGGTAATTGATGGGCGGCTTTTCCTTGGGGATGATGCCGATGCTGCCAAGAAGGCTCTTCATGGCAACGCCCTCCTCGGCCATCGCGCCGGAGGCCGCAAGGAGCGTGAGAGCGCTCGCGCAAGCAAAGAGTTTCAAAGCCTTCATGGCACCCACCTGGTTCTCAAAATTCTGTTGGAACGCCTGATAGCCTATTCTGGCGAACATATGGCAGACGGACGCTTTCCTGCGTCGTACTACCGGGAACGGCGCTTTTCCAACAGAAAAGAGTCATAAAGCAGTCCGACGACGCCTGCAACGATGGCCGCGTCGGCTACATTGAAGACATACCAGGAATATGATCCTACGTGAAGCTGGATGAAATCGAAGACCGCGCCATAGGCGAGCCTGTCGATGACATTGCCGATCGCGCCGCCCACGATCAGGCCGAGCGAGACGGCCAGAAGGCGACCCGTCGCCTTACGGATCCAGAACGAAAGTCCGATGGCCGCAATGATCGAGACGACGATCAGGATCCAACGCCCAAGGTCCGAACTCTGCTGAAACAGGCCGTAGGAAATGCCTCGGTTCCAGACGACGATCAGATTGAGGAAGGGGCCCAGAACGAGGGGCTCCTTCACCGGAAGATCGAAGACGAAGAGCGTGTAGACCTTCGTGACCTGATCGAGAATCAGGGTCAAAAGCGCGGCCGCGAACCCGAGATGGGCTGCGGTAATCCGTCCCGCGGAGACCGGAGAGCGCTTTTGTTTCAGAGCAGGCGCCTCGCTCATGCCGCAGCCCTCGCGTGGTCCCATTCGCGTAAGGCCGCGGCGTCACGCGGGGTCACGTCCGGATAATCCGGGTCCACGCCTACATCCGTCGAGACCTTCCACGAACGGGCGCACTTCCTGCCCTCGGCCAGACCCGGCACAACGGCGACGCCCTTCACCTCGTCCAGGCGGAAAGCGTCGGCGGGGCCTTCGCTTTCCACGACCCGAATGCCGGAGGTGATGCAGATCTCAGCGAGATCGAGCCCCTGCACAGCCTGCAACAGATCCGCATCGGCGATGGAGACAATCGGCGCGGCCTCGAGGCTCGCGCCGATGCGCTTTTGCGCGCGCTCGATTTCGAGGGCGCCTGTCACCACGCGGCGCACGCGGCGGATCTTCGACCAGCGATCCGCAAGCGCATCGTTCCGCCATGCGGCGGGTACCTCCGGGAAGGTTTCGAGGTGTACGGACTCGGCGTTCGGATAACGCGCGAGCCAGGCCTCCTCCGCCGTGAAGGCGAGGATCGGTGCGATCCAGGTCACCACGCAGCGGAAGGTCTGGTCGATGACGGTGAGCGCACTCTTGCGGACCTTGCTCGACAATGGATCACAATACAGCGCGTCCTTGCGCACGTCGAAATAGAACGCCGACAGATCGGTGGTCATGAACGAGTTGAGCAGCGCGATCACCCGCTTGTAATCGTACGTGCTGTAAGCCTCACGAATCTCGCCATCGAGTTCGGTGAGGCGATGCAGCACGAAACGCTCCAGCTCCGGCATCTGCGCCATCGCCACTTTATCGCTCTCGTGGAAGTGGTGCAGAGAGCCCAGCATCCAGCGGATCGTGTTGCGGAGCTTGCGATAGGTCTCGGCCGTCGTCTTGATGATCTCCGGCCCGATGCGCTGATCGTCCCAGTAATCGACGGAAGCCGTCCAGAGACGAAGGATATCGGCGCCGGATTCGCGGATGATGTCCTGCGGGGCAATCGTATTGCCCAACGACTTCGACATCTTGCGGCCGTTCTCATCGAGCGTGAAGCCGTGCGTGACCACGATGTCGTAAGGCGCGCGCCCACGCGTGCCGCAGCTTTCGAGCAGCGAGGAATGGAACCAGCCGCGATGCTGGTCCGAACCTTCGAGATACATGACCTGATCCGGCCCGCCATCGACCTTGCGCTTTACATGCAGGTCGGGGCGCTTCTCCAATGCGAAGGCGTGAGTACAGCCTGAATCGAACCACACGTCGAGAATGTCGCCGACCTTCTCGAAATCGTTCGCGTCGTAGCCCCCGGCTGTCAGGAATCGCGAACCATCATCGACATACCACGCATCCGCGCCTTCCTTCTCGAAAGCGTCAGCGATGGCGGCATTGACCTTCTCGTCCTTGAGAATTTCGTTCGTGCCCTTCTTGACGAAGACCGTGATCGGCACGCCCCAGGCGCGCTGACGGGAGACGACCCAATCGGGACGGTTTTCGATCATGCCGTTGATGCGGTTCTCGCCGGAGACCGGCACCCATTGCACGGTCTCGATGCCATGCAGCGCGCGCTGGCGGAGCGTATCGCCCTCGCCGTTCAGCGGCTTGTCCATGGCGATGAACCATTGCGGGGTGTTGCGGAAGATCAGCGGACCTTTCGAGCGCCAGGAATGCGGATACTGGTGCTTGAGGCGCCCACGCGCGATGAGCGCGCCGACTTCGACAAGCTTCTTGATCACCGCCTCGTTCGCGCCCGCATCCTTTCCCTTGTCGTCATAGATGCGCTCGCCCGCAAAAAGCGGGATATTCGGGAAATAGGACGAATCCGGCGACACCGTGTGCGGCACTTCCTTCGTGCCGCAAGCCTCGAACACCGCGCGGTGTTTCAGGTATGTGACGTAGTCGTCAGCGCCGTGGCCGGGAGCCGTGTGCACGAAGCCCGTGCCGGCATCGTCGGTCACGTAATCGGCCGGCAGCATGGGGACGTCGAAATCCCAATAGCCGTTGCCGCCCTCAATGCCACGGAACGGATGCGCGCAGCGTTCGATCATCACCGGCAGCACATCCTTGATGCGCTCGTAACCCGTCACGCGTGCGGCGGAGAACACATCGGCGGCGAGCTTGTCGGCGAGGATAAGGCGATCGCCCACCTTCGCCCAATTGTCGGCGGCAGCTTCAGTGACCTTGTAGAGGCCGTACCCGATATCCGCGCCATAGGCGACGGCGCGGTTCGCAGGGATCGTCCAGGGAGTCGTGGTCCAGATCACCACCGACGCGCCGTCGAGATCGCCGTCGAGAGTCTTCACGACGGGGAATTTCACCCAGATCGTGGTGGAAGTCTTCTCGTGATACTCCACCTCGGCTTCGGCGAGCGCCGTCTTCTCGACGGAGGACCACATAACCGGCTTCGAACCGCGATAGAGCTGATCGCTGGTGGCGAAGCTGATGATCTCGCGGGCGATCTGCGCTTCCGCATCAAAGGCCATGGTGGTGTAAGGGTTCGCCCAATCGCCCTCGACGCCGAGACGCTTGAACTCCTCGCGCTGCACGTTGATCCACTTCTCGGCGAAGGCGCGGCATTCACGGCGGAACTCGACGACAGGCACGTCGTCCTTGTTCTTGCCCTTGGCGCGATATTCCTCCTCGATCTTCCATTCGATCGGCAGGCCGTGGCAATCCCAGCCCGGGACGTAGTTGGAATCGAAGCCGAGCATGCCTTGCGAGCGCACGACCATGTCCTTCAACAGCTTGTTGAGAGCGTGGCCGATATGGATGTTGCCGTTGGCGTAGGGAGGGCCGTCGTGAAGCACGAAGCGGTTGCGGCCCTTCTGAACCTGACGCAAGCGCTCATAGAGCTTGATCTCGTTCCAGCGTTGCAGGAGCAGCGGCTCCCGCGCAGGCAGCCCGGCCCGCATGGGAAATTCCGTCTGCGGCAGGAAAAGCGTCTCGGAATAGTCGCGCGCGGCGGCTTCGGTCTTATCGGTCATGACAATCGTTCATTCTTGGATGGCCCGCATTATGCGCGGCGCATCAGGCATAGGTTAAGGGCGATGCGGCTTGATCCCGGACCTTCGCCTTTAAGCGAGGGCCGGGCCGATAATTCGCGAAATGGAAGCGCCGAACGCGCGCGATGCCTGAAAATCCACGAGCATGGCGAGCCTTTTAGCAGTGTCAGGGGAGAGAATAAAGCGCCGCCGAGGCAAGAAACCCCTTGAAAAAGACCCAATGCAAACCAACGATTCAGAGTTAAGTTGCGGATCATCGTAAAGAGAGCCCCATGACCTCCTCCACCTCCTTCACGGGACAACGTTCCCAAGCCGGGTTCGATTTGACGCCGCCCACACGCGATCAATACCAGCATCTTGTTGCCGATCTCGATGAGGAGGAGCGCCGGGTTTTGCTCGATCACGGCACGGAACGGCCCTTCTGTGGCGTTTTCAACGCTGCCAAGGAAGTCGGCACCTATGTCTGTCGCCTATGCGGGCTGCCCTTTTTCCGCTCCGGGGCCAAGTTCGAGTCGGGCACCGGCTGGCCGAGCTTCTTCGATCCCATCGACCGCGCCCACATCGCCTTCGTGCGCGATGCGAGCTACGGCATGGTCCGCACGGAAATCCGCTGCGCCCGCTGCGAGGGCCATCTGGGACACGTCTTCGATGACGGCCCGCCGCCCACGGGGGAGCGCTATTGCATGAACTCCGTCTCCATGCGGTTCGTCGCCGACGGAGATCCTCTCCCCGACCTTCTGGATCGCGGTGCGCCCGAAGGAAAGCCTGCTGCCTAGAACCTCAGGGGGTGGGATCGTGAGCATGGCGATCGCCACGACAGTCAGGACCGGAAGCGCAAATTTCTATGGTGCGCTTCCGATTTTCGACCGTTTCGCGCGTTTGACGGACCCCAGCATCTACATGCCCCTTCCCGATGATTGGGTGATCGGGCTTTCGGATATCGTGCGCTCCACCCAGGCCATCGCGGCGGGGCGCTACAAGATGGTCAATACCGCTGCGGCCGCCGTGATCGTGGCAATGGCCAATGCCTTGAAAGATAACGACTTCCCCTTCGTCTTCGGCGGTGACGGGGCGAGCTTCGCCCTGCCGCCCGAGCAAGGCGGGCTCGCGCGCGAGATCCTGTCCAAGGTCGCGGCCTGGGTGCGGGACGACTTTGACCTGGACCTGCGGGTCGCCCTCGTCAGCGTCGCGGAACTGCGGTCCCAGGGCGTCGATATCCGAGTCGCGCGCTTCGGCGCATCCCCGGATGTCTCCTACGCCATGTTCACCGGCGGCGGTCTTGCTTTCGCCGAGCAGCAAATGAAGGCTGGCGCCTTTGCCGTCCCGCCCGGCCCGCAGGGCGCGCGCCCTGACCTGACGGGCCTGTCCTGTCGCTTCGACCAGATCAAGGCGGAACGTGGCGTCATTCTTTCCATCATCGTCGTTCCGGCAACCGACGATATGGCGGCGTTCGAAAAGACAATCGAGGGCGTCTTGGGGATGGTCGAGAATGGATCCGAAGCGGCGCGGCCCAGCCCGTCCAGGCTTCCGGCTCTTCGCTGGCCGCCGGTCGGATTCGAGCTGGAGGCCAAGGCCCTGGGCGCTTCGTCTTTCCCGCGAAGAACGTTGCTGCTTTTGCGGATTTTGGCCTCTTCCGCCATTTTCAAACTCGGGATGCGCGTCGGCAAATTCGATCCGGCCCGCTACCGCCGCCAGCTCGTCGACAACACCGATTTCCGCAAATTCGACGACGGCCTGCGCATGACGCTGGATTGCACGCCCCAACTCGCCGACAGGCTGGAAGGCTTTCTCACGACAGCGGAACGGCAGGGCATTGTGCGCTTCGGATTGCACCGGCAGGATGCCGCCCTGATGACCTGCTTCGTACCCTCGGCGACCCGCAGCGATCACATCCATTTCGTGGACGGCGCGATGGGCGGTTACGCATCTGCGGCGCAGGCTCTCAAGGCAAAGTTCTAGATTTTTTGATTCAGCATGATCCGGGCGAACAACCGGTTTCCACTTGTTCTGATCATGCTCTAGTCGATCATCGACAGCGTTTTATCAACGCGCAAAATCCGCTTCGCATCCACTGAATCGCGATCCATCTGCGCGATCAGTTCCTCGATGCTTTCGAACTTCTCCTCGCCCCGAATGAATCCGACGAATTCGACGGAAAGCA
Source organism: Microvirga sp. 2MCAF38 (assembly GCF_052115485.1). Taxonomy (NCBI): domain Bacteria; kingdom Pseudomonadati; phylum Pseudomonadota; class Alphaproteobacteria; order Hyphomicrobiales; family Methylobacteriaceae; genus Microvirga; species Microvirga sp. 2MCAF38. Next base: position 681,961 of record NZ_JBFRGU010000001.1, read on the forward strand.
TCTGATCGTAGAGATCACCCGTAAAATCGAACAGGAAGGTTTCGAGAAGAGGCGCGCCGTTATCGAAGGTCGGGCGGCGGCCGAAACTGGCGACGCCGTTGAAGACGCCGACTGCCGTTGCCGCTCGCACGGCATAAATGCCGTGCCGCAGCCGGCAATCGGCGGAGAGGCTCATATTCGCAGTGGGGTAGCCGAGGACGCGCCCGCGCTTATCACCGTGACGTACGTCCGAGCGCACAACCCAGCGATAGCCCAGAAGCTTGTTGGCCTTCGCGATATCACCCTGTTCCAGCGCAGAGCGGATGGCGCTCGATGAGACGGGCTCACCCTCCTCGCCGATGGCGGGCATGACGATGCAATCGAGCCCCTTCGCGCGGCAAAGCTCGGCCATGACGGCGGGGGTGCCCTCACGGCCCCGTCCGAAGTGGAAATTGTGTCCCACCACCACACCGGAGAGTTTCAGCTCGCTCGCCAGAAGATCAACGAACGCTGCAGCCGAGAGCGAGGCCAGCGCTTGATCGAAGCGGCGAATGAAAACACCCGTCAGCCCGATCCGTTGCAGAATCGCGAGCTTCACAGGTTCCGGCGTCAGGCAGAAATGGGGTTTGTCCGGCTGGAAGAAGAGACGCGGGTGCGGCTCGAACGTCACCACCGCGCTCGGACGGCCTGCCTGCATTGCGCGCTCGATCAGCGAGCGATGCCCGCGATGCACACCGTCGAAATTGCCGATTGCGGCAAGCGCTCCGGTCAGAGCCGGCGGCACGGCATCGCCATCGCGACAAACGATGAAGGCGGTCTTCTCGGGTGCGGACAAGGACATGATCAAGAGTGGATTCTTCCGGGCGCGACCCTGTCGAAACTCGCCTTAACGGTCAAGCGGCCCAGGCAAGCGCATCGGTCACGGCCTGCGGCTTGACCGGCTGCCGGTCGATCCAATCCTGCACGTGCTGCGAGACGAGCGGCCCGTGATGCAGCCCAAGCTCGGCGGCATGAATGCCCCGCGCAATCAGAAGCGAGTCGATGCCGAAAGCAGCCGCTCCGGCAATGTCGGTGCGGATGGCATCACCCACAGCAAGAACACGCTCTTTCGAGATAGCGCGCCCACGGAATTCCGCCGCGACGGCAAGCGCGCGCTCGTAGATCGGCGCATGTGGCTTGCCCGCGTAATAGACCTTTCCGCCGATGGCCTCGTAGGCGACCCCGAGCGCACCAGCGCATGGCACGATGGTATGGCCGCGCTCGACGATGAGATCGGGATTGGCGCAGATCATCAAGAGATCACGCGCCTTCATCTCTTCGAGGCGCTCGCGATAAGTCTCGGGCGTCTCAAGCTCGTCATTCTCGAAACCGGAGCAGACGACATACTCGGCCTGCCCGATGGTCCCGAAGCGCGTGTTAAGCCCGTCATACATCGGCATGTCGCGCGCCGGGCCGATATGGTGCACCACCTGATCGACCCGCGCCTCGATGGCGAGCCGCGTCAGATCGCCCGAGGTGACGATGGCATCGTAGGCCGAACGCGGCACGCCGAAACCGTCGAGTTGCTCACCGACGGACGCACCAGGACGGGGCGCATTCGAGACCAGAACGACCCGGCCGCCCTTGTCTCGGAACTGCGTCAGCGCCTCGCCGGCTGCTTTATAAGCCGCAACGCCGTTGTGCAGGACACCCCAGACATCGCACAAGATGAGATCGTAGCGCCCGGAAAAGGGCTGGATGCCTTCGACGAGAATGGGATCCTGGGACGCGGTCATGGTGTCTCGCATTGAACGGGTTCGCCTCGGCGGGTAGGCGCTCGCGCCGCGCAAGTCAACCAAAACGACCCTGAGCACAGCGAAGACCAGAGCTTCACCCTCAGCCCTTTTGCCGCCACCAGGGCCCTGCTAACGTTGCTTCCGCTAGGCGGCGTCACAAGAGGCCGCCCGAACAGTTCCAGGACAGCGACCATCATGACTGCAAGCTCGAAAGCGCCCGTAGACCTCCCTTCGCCCAACGATCTGGAGGCCTGGTGGCTGCCGTTCACGGCCAACCGGTCCTTCAAGGCGAGCCCCCGCATGATCAGCCGCGCCAAGGGCATGTATTATTATACGCCGGACGGGCGCGAAGTGATCGACGGAGCCGCGGGCTTGTGGTGCTGCAATGCGGGTCATAACCGCGATGAAATCACGGCGGCCATTCAGGCACAGGCGAGCGAGCTCGATTATGCACCGGCCTTCCAGTTTGGCCACAACGGCGGCTTCGCCCTCGCCTCGCGCCTTGCCCAGCTCGCACCGGGCGATCTCGACCACGTGTTCTTTTGCAATTCCGGTTCGGAGGCTGTCGATACGGCCCTGAAAATCGCTCTTGCCTATTGGAATGTCTCCGGCCAGGGCAGCCGCACGCGCCTGATCGGCCGTGAGCGCGGCTATCACGGGGTCGGCTTCGGCGGCATTTCGGTGGGCGGTATCGTCTCGAACCGCAAGTTCTTCGGTTCGCTTCTCGCAGGCGTCGACCACCTGCCTCACACCTATAACCGCGCCGAGCAAGCCTTTTCGCGCGGCGAGCCTGAATGGGGCGCACATCTTGCGGACGATCTCGAGCGCATCGTGACGCTGCACGACGCCTCGACCATCGCCGCCGTGATCGTAGAGCCGATGGCGGGCTCGACCGGGGTGCTGCCGCCGCCGAAAGGCTATCTGCAGCGCCTGCGCCAGATCTGCGACAAACACGGTATCCTTTTGATTTTCGACGAGGTCATCTCAGGCTTCGGCCGCCTCGGCACGGCGTTTGCCGCCGAGCGTTACGGGGTGGTCCCGGACATGATCACCTTCGCCAAGGGCGTGAATTCCGGCACCGTTCCCATGGGCGGCGTTCTTGTCCGCAAGGGCATCTACGACGCCTTCATGAAGGGGCCAGAGAACACCATCGAGCTGTTCCACGGCTACACCTATTCCGGCCATCCTCTCGCCTGCGCGGCGGCACTCGCAGCGCAGGACATCTACCGCGACGAGAAACTTTTCGAGCGAGCGAAGGCGCTGGAGCCGGTTTGGGCGGATGCGATCCATTCGCTGAAAAGCCTGCCGAACATCCTCGATATCCGCACCATCGGCCTCGTCGCGGCCATCGACCTGGCCTCCCATCCGGATGCGGTGGGTCGCCGCGCTTTTGATGCCATGGATCGTGGCTTCAACGAGCACGACCTGATGATGCGCATCACCGGCGACACCATCGCCCTCTCCCCGCCGCTCATCATCACCGAGGAACAGATCGGCGAGATCGTGGACAAGCTCGGCCGCGTGATCAAGGCTGTGGCTTAGCCCCCTATCTAGACCTGAGTACGTCATGGCCGGGCCTGCCCCGGCCATCCACGTCTTTCCTCCCACCATTTAGCCAAAAGACGTGGGTGCCCGGTACAAGGCCGGGCATGACAGTAAACAACGAGCAAAGACTGCTCGACCCTTGCCCCTCCCCGCTCCGCAGGTTAGGACCGGACACGTTTTTCCTCTTAAGCGACTGCTTCTGACCCATGTCCAAGCCTGACAAAATCAAGGCTCGCGCCCCGCGCGGCTTCGCCGACCGTGGTCCCACCGATCTTGCGGCGACCGAGCGGATGCTCGCGAAGATTCGCGAGACCTACGAGCTTTACGGCTTCGAGGCGGTCGAGACGTCCTTCGTCGAGTATACCGACGCGCTGGGCAAGTTCCTGCCCGATCAGGACCGCCCGAACGAGGGCGTGTTCTCGTTTCAGGACGATGACGAACAGTGGCTGTCGCTCCGCTACGACCTGACCGCGCCGCTGGCGCGCTATGTGGCCGAGCATTTCGATGCCCTCCCGAAGCCCTATCGCAGCTATCGCGCCGGTTGGGTTTTCCGCAACGAAAAGCCGGGTCCGGGCCGTTTCCGTCAATTCATGCAATTCGACGCCGACACGGTGGGCGCGCCCTCCGTGTCGGCGGATGCGGAAATCTGCATGATGGCGGCGGATACGCTCGATAATCTGGGCCTGAGCGGTCAGTACGTCATCAAGGTCAACAACCGGAAAGTTCTCGACGGCGTGTTGGAGGCCATTGGCCTCGGTGGCGATGCTCACGCAGGCCAGCGTCTCGTTGTCTTGCGCGCCATCGACAAGCTGGATCGCCTCGGACCGGAGGGCGTGCGTCTTCTGCTAGGCCCCGGCCGCAAGGATGAGAGCGGCGATTTCACCAAAGGCGCCGGACTTCAACCGGACGCCATCGAACGGGTGCTCGCCTTCACCGAGGCGAAAGGCCAAACCGGCGCGGAGACGATCGACAACCTGCGCAAGGTCGTCGCTGGCTCGGCGCGCGGTGAGGAAGGCGCGAATGAACTCGCCGAGATCGCGGCTTTGGTCGCCGCATCCGGCTACGAAAACCGTGTCTCGATCGACCCCTCCGTCGTGCGCGGCCTCGAATACTATACCGGCCCTGTCTACGAGGCGGACCTGACCTTCCAGGTCCAGGACGAGGATGGACGCCCCGTGCGGTTCGGCTCGGTCGGTGGCGGCGGGCGCTATGACGGGCTCGTAGGCAGGTTCCGTCCGGAGCCCGTCCCCGCAACCGGCTTCTCCATTGGTGTGTCGCGCCTGCTCTCCGCTTTGCAGATGGTGAAGAGCCCCATCGTCTCGGGTCAGGAAAAGCCCGGTCCGGTGGTGGTGCTGGTGATGGATAAGGACCAGATCGCCGCCTATCAGCGCATGGTCGCGGCCCTGCGCAAGGCTGGTATTCGCGCCGAACTCTATCTCGGTTCATCCGGCATGAAGGCGCAGATGAAATATGCCGACAAGCGGCAGAGCCCCTGCGTCATCATTCAAGGCTCCAACGAACGCGAGCGTGGCGAGGTCGAGATCAAGGACTTGATCGAAGGCGCGAAGGCCGCCGAGGCCATCGCCTCGAATGCGGAGTGGAAGGCGGCGCGCCCGGCGCAGTTCTCAGTGACGGAAGACAAGCTCGTCGACGCCGTTCGAGACGTTTTGGCACGCCATTTCGGATAAGCCGAAACGCCGGATTCACACTGGCAAACCTCATCGCTGAGGAGCGGCGAAGCCGCGTCTCGAAGGAGGTTCCAGCGTGCGCTGGAGACGCTTCGCGCTTCGAGAGAAATTCCGTCGCTCTCCACTCGGAGCGACCAAAAGCCCAACGCCTACGCTGGAACCCATTCACGCCCGGGCGGGTTGTTCCCCTGAAGCTTGACCATCAGGAGACAGTTATGGCGAAGGCGAAAGCGAAAACGAAGAAGGCTCCGAGCAAAGCCAAGAAAGTCACGAAGGCAGAGAGCGACAAGGGTTTGAAATCCCTGAAGTTCCCCAAGGCCTTGCGCAACTTCGCGCCGGTCAAGGATCTGATGAATTCCGATCTCGGTCGCGAAATCCTGGCCGATGCCCTCATTGCCGCGGCGGGCGCAGCGGCGGCAGCGATCACCCGCTCGCGCCGCGTTAGAAACACCGGCAAGGCCTTTGCAGAAACGGGAGCCCATGCCGCGCGCGATGCTATCACGGCCTCCGGCACAGTTGCCGGGGTTGTCGCAGACGCCGCGCGCCATCTCCTACCCGCGTCTTTGATGGGCGAGCATGAGGAAATGGTCGAGGCCCCACGTCGCCGCAAGTCGACCCGCAAGGCGAGCGGGGGAAGCCGAGGCTCCAACCCTCCGCAATATGCGCATCTCGCGACAGACCACAGCAAACGCAAGACATCGAAAAAGGCGCCGCGATCGACGAAAGATCCCGAGACCTGACATGATCGACATCATTCCATCGGCCGATCACGTGGTGGCCATGCGCGTCTCCGGGACGATAACCGGAGACGATCTCGATGGCGTCACCGCCACCGTCGAGCGAGCGCTGGAACGCCACGACAAGATCGGTCTCTACGCGGACATGATGGATTTCACCGATATGACGGCGGAAGCCTTCATCAAGGATCTGCGCTATAGCCTGGGCCACTTTCGCCAATGGGGGCGCTTTCACCGCATCGCCGTCGTGACCGACAAGGAATGGCTGCGGACGGTCATTCGCCTCGAAAACCATCTCATTCCAGGGATTGAGATTCGCCTCTTCGGCAAGAATGAACGCGAGCCCGCCCTTGCCTGGGCCTCCGGCCTGCCCGCCCCTTCATCCGCAGCCTTCGCTTCCGGGACGGACGAACCCGGCGAATCGTAGCTCTCCCCTCTTCCCGTTCACTTTCTCAACCGAAAATGGTCGCCTTCCCCTCCCGGCGTTGCTAGAGCAATGACCGGCGAGGTTGGACGCCTCTGCCATAAGGACAAGACGGCACCGTGTGTGCCGGACGAAGGGCGAAGCCAGTGACGGAGACCGAAGCCACCATCGCGCTCATCGCGCTGTTCGAGCGCGAGGAGTACACGCGCGTCGAGCCGCCTGTGCTGCAACCGGCCAACACCTTTATCGATCTTTCGGGCGAGGATATCCGGCGGCGCATGTTCGTGACGCAGGACGCTGCAGGCCAGGAGCTTTGCCTGCGCCCGGAATATACGATTCCCGTTTGTCTTCAGCATCTTGGTGAGCACGGCGCGACCCCGCGCGGCTACAGTTATGGCGGCCCGGTTTTCCGCATGCGGCCCAACGAGACCGGCGAGTTCCTGCAAGCGGGCATCGAATCCATCGGGCGCGTGGACACGACCGCCGCCGATGCCGAAGTGCTCGGCCTCGCGCTGGAGGGCACCGACCAGCTGGGCCTGACCGGCTGCCGGGTCCGCCTCGGCGATATGGGCCTTCTGAACGACCTGATCGACGCCCTGGGCGTTTCCCCCGCTGCCAAGCGGCGCGTGATCCGCGCTATCGTCTCAGGCAACGGCCTCGACTCGTTGGGCGAACCGGACGGACAGGCTCAGGCCGAATATGCCGGGCTCCTCGCGGCCATCGAAGGCCAGGCCCCGCAGGCGGCCAAGGCCTTCGTGGAAGACATTCTCTCGATTGCGGGCATCGCCCGCGTCGGCGGCCGCAGCGCCGGCGAAATCGCTGAGCGTTTCCTCGCCCGCGCCGGAAACCGCTCCGGCCTCTCCGACGAGGCGCGCGGCGTTCTCGAACGCTATCTTGCCATCAAGGGCGACCCGGATCAGGCGGCTGGCATGATCCGGGCCTTGGCCAATGATGCAGGTCTCGACCTCTCCGCCGCCATCGCCACGTTTGAAGAGCGCACCGGCTTCATGGCGGCGCGTGGGCTTGATGTGGGGCGCTTCCTGTTTGCCGCGACCTTCGCCCGCAATCTCGACTACTACACGGGCTTCATCTTCGAAATTCAGGATCCGCACCGCGATGACGGCAAGCCGGTGGTCGGCGGAGGCCGCTACGACCGCCTGCTCCAGCATCTCGGCGCCGCGCAGGAAATTCCGGCCGTGGGCTGCTCCTTCTGGCTCGACCGTATCGTGGGGAGACCCTGACATGACCGGTTCTCCTCTGATCCTCGCGGTTCCCTCCAAGGGTCGCCTACAGGAAAACGCCGCCGCGTTCTTCGCGCGCGCAGGCCTCGTCTTCACCCAGTCGCGCGGTGCACGCGATTACCGCGGACGGCTCGCGGGCGTGCCGGATGTGGAGGTCGCGTTCCTCTCAGCTTCCGAGATCGTCAGCCAGCTCGCCAACGGGACGGCGCATCTCGGCATTACCGGCGAGGATCTCATCCGCGAGCAGATCCCGGACGCGGACGGCACCGTCGAATTGCTGACCCCGCTCGGCTTCGGCAACGCCAATGTGGTTGTTGCCGTGCCTCAGGCCTGGATTGACGTACGCACCATGGCCGATCTCGATGAGGTCGCCGCCGATCTTCGTGCCCGGCACGGCCGCAAGATGCGTGTCGCGACGAAATACGTGAATCTGACCCGTCGCTTCTTCGCGAACCATGGCATCGCCGATTACCTGATCGTGGAGAGTCTGGGCGCAACGGAAGGAGCGCCGGGGGCAGGATCGGCGGAACTGATCGTCGATATCACCACCACCGGCACGACGCTCACGGCCAACGCCCTGAAAATTCTGGACGACGGCGTGATGCTGCGCTCGGAAGCCAATCTCGTCGCCTCCCTCAAAGCGCCCTGGACGGACCGCGCCCGTGCGGCCGCCACCGCCGTCCTGACCCGGATCGCGGCGGAGGAGGAGGCGCGCACGAGCCGCGAGGTTCGAGCCTCCCTGCACCCCAATCACGTGTCCGGCCTCACCACGTTGGTGCAGAATCTGGGTGCGAGCCTCCCCTATGGCCTGCCGCAAGGCCGGGAGGTGGTGCTGCATTGCAAGGCCGGCGCGGTGTTCGAACTGGTCGCGGGATTACAGGCACTCGATGCGCAGGACATCACGGTCCGGACCTTCGACTACCTGTTCCGCAGCACCAATCCACTGTCCGAAAAGCTCTTGCGACGCCTCGCTCAAACTTGAACGTGCCCTTGAACACACCCTTTCATCCTGTCTTCAGGTTGAATATTAAAGGATCGGCCGGAGATGCTCGGTAGGCGTTGCCTCCTCACGCGCATCCCCTTATGGTCCCGACACTTTTCGATGATGAGGTCCCGATGAATGCGCTTCGCCTTACCGCATTTCTCGCCACTTTCGCGGTGATCCCTGTAGCCTTTGCCCAGGAAGCCCCTATCGGGCGGCCGGGTCAGACGCGCCAGCTTGAGAACAAAGTCTTCAAGCCGGGCGAAAGGGCCAAGGTCTTCCCGCTCGGCTCGTCCTGGCTCGCAGTGAGCCTGAGTGGCAAACCCTTCTCGGGCGATAAGCCGAGCTTCAGCCTCGACGACCAATTGCGCGCCCGTGGCTTCGGCGGCTGCAACACCTATGCTGCGACGGCCTATCCGCTGCGCGATCAGAATATCGCGGTCGGCCCCCTCGCGATCACCAAGAAGTCCTGCGACAAGACGGTGATGGCCAACGAGCACGACTTCTTCGTGGCTTTGCGCACTTCAGGCAAATGGGACATGCAGGGCCCGACTCTGGTGATCCAGACCCAGTCGGGCGAGTTGCGCTTCGAGCGCATGCTCTGACGCACCAAGTTTTCAGCGAATGAAAAAAAGGGACGCCACTTCGGCGTCCCTTTTTATTTTCGTCCATCATTCCGGACCGTGGAGCCCGGAACCGCCTTCTCAAGCAACCGCTTCAGGCTGACGCTTTTCGACCGGTGCATAAAGCCCGTCCTCCATCGCCTGCATATCGATGCGCCTGTCGTGGAAAGCGGCGAGCGTCGAGCGATGGCCGATGGAGACGATAGTCGTCCGCGGCAGGCGCTCCTTCAGCATCCGATAGATCTCGGCCTCGGTCGGCTCGTCGAGGGCCGCCGTCGCTTCGTCCAGAAGAAGCCAATCGGGTTTTGCGAGGAGAGCGCGGGCGATGGCGAGGCGCTGCTGCTCGCCAAGCGAGAGACTTTGCGCCCAGGCGCGCTCCTCATCGAGCCTGTCGACTAGCGCGGGGAGCTTGGCGGCCTTCAACGCGTCCCTGATGGTCGCATCGTCATATTCCCCCGTGCTGCCGGGATAGGTGACGGCGGCACGAAGCGAGCCCATGGGAATGTAAGGCCGCTGCGGCAACAGCATCATCGACTGCCCATCGGGCACCATGATCTGCCCATGGCCGAAGGGCCAGATGCCGGAGATGGCGCGGAACAGAGTGGACTTGCCCGAGCCGGAGGGACCGGTCAGCAGCGTCGTCTCGCCCTGGCGGAAGACGACGTTGTCGGCACGCATCAGGGCGCGCCCGTCCGGGAGCGACACCTTGAGATTTTCGACACCAAGATCGCCGTTGGACGATCTTACAAGCGCAACATGCTCGCCCACCGCACCGCGATGCTGCACGGCTTGGATCGCGGCCTCGAAGGTCGTCAAACGATCGATGACGGCTTTGTAGTTCGCGATCGTGGAGTACGACGTAATGAAGAAATCGAGCGCACCCTGGACGCTGGAGAAAGCCCCGACCGTCTGCTGCATCTGGCCGAGTGTGATTTTGCCGATGAAGAAATACGGCGCGGTCAGAATGTAGGGCACCACCACATTGGCTTGGCCATAGGCCGACTGGAAAACGTTCAACCGCATCACACGACGAACGATCTGCATGAAGTTGCGAACGATCATGTTGAAGCGATTGCGAAGCGCTTCCTGCTCCGCTTCCTCGCCGCCGAGGAGGGCCACCTGCTCCGTATATTCGCGCAGGCGCGCGAGCGAGAAGCGGTAATCGGCTTCCACTCTTTCCTGCTGGAAGTAGAGTGCGATGAGTGGGCGACCGATGACGTGCGTAAGCCAAGTGCCGACGAGCGCATAGAGGATGCTGACCCACACGAGCAAGCCCGGAACGGGCACATCAGTCCCCGGCAGAGTAAAGCCGCTCGACAAGGACCAAAGGATCGCGATGAATGAGACAAGCGTCGCGGACTGATTCAGCAACCCGACGGACAAAGTGTATGTCTGGTCGATATAGCTGCGCAGATCGTCCGCGATACGCTGATCGGGGTTGTCCGCTGCGCGTCCGACCAGTTGCATGCGGTAATGCGTGCCGTTGCCCAGCCACTCACGGACGTAAAGCCCGTTGAGAAATGTGCGCCAGCGGATACGCAAGACATATTGCGAAACGATCTCGACGAGAGCGGTTGTAATGAAAACGCTCGCCAATGGGACGAACACCCAGAAAAGCTGATACCAGAATGCGCCCGCGTCCTTCTCCTGCAACGCATTGAACATATCGCGTCCGAAGAAGTTGAGCCGGACATTCAGCGCGACCTGAAACAGATTGATGATAATCAGGAAGGCCAGCAATGCGCAGCCGATGATGCCCTCGGTCGCACGCACGGTTCCGATCAGGGGCACGCGAATTTCGCTCGCTGTCGCGGAATCGAAATAACGGTCGGCGATCCTCATGATGGTGTGGATCACCGGAATTCGCGACACACCGAAAATGATGAAGGCGAAGATCGTCGCGCCGACGGGCATGGAGGCCGGCGGAACATATCCGCTCAACCCTTCGGGCACGACACCAAGCGAGTCCGCCAAAAGCAGCAGGACAAGAAGCGCTTCCGCTCCCGCAAGCACCGCTAGGAAGACCCTCAGGTACTTCGGCATGCTCCGTGACAGGAACAGGGCCCCCGCCAAACCGAGCATGGCAACAGGCACCAGGATCGAGAACGGAACTCCGCCCAGTCGCAGGGCGAGCAGGCCGAAACCGGCAATTGCCGCCGCAAGGCTGGCCATGAACATGAAGACATCCTCTGAGAGTACTGTTGATCTTGTTTAAAGCATGTGCTGGAAAAGTGGGAACCCGCCTTTCCAAAAAATCATGCGAAATCACAAGCTTGGCGCATGTGGTCGGCGCGACAGGTCTTTGCGACGGAGGCGATCCACCAACCTCATGGCAAGATTGAGGACAATGCATTCCCTTGTAGAAGTTTTAAGAGAAAAACGTTCTAAAAAACGACACTATCCTGTTTAAAGAACAAAAATATTGACATAGCGAACGTTATTGTCCATCTCTCCTCTCTACTGAAAGGAGAGCGACGGCATGAACGCACCGCTCGGAAGCTTAAGCGATCAGGCGCTGCGACGATTGGTTCCGGCGGAATCCATTGTCCGCCTGGAGAACGTGTCGAAGGTTTATACGGGCCGTACCGGCGCTCCGGTGCCGGCGCTGGAAGGCATCAATCTTTCCGTGCCTCAAGGTGCAGTTCTGGGCGTCATCGGTCGCTCAGGTGCCGGAAAATCAACTCTGATCCGCCTCGTCAACGGGCTGGAAAAGCCGACTTCCGGCCGCGTGATTGTCGACGGCGCGGATGTCGCGGCTCTGCCGGAAAGCGCGCTGCGCCACGCGCGCCGCTCCATCGGCATGATCTTCCAGCACTTCAATCTCCTGTCCTCTCGCACGGCGGCACAGAACATTGCTCTGCCGCTCGAGGTCGCAGGCTACGACAAGGCTGCGATCCGCGCGCGCGTCGACGAATTGCTCGCCCTCGTCGGCCTTACCGACAAGCGTGACCGCTATCCTTCCGAATTGTCCGGTGGGCAAAAGCAGCGCGTCGGCATCGCCCGCGCGCTCGCCACGAAACCGAAGGTGCTTCTCTCGGATGAAGCGACTTCCGCCCTCGATCCGGAGACCACGCGCTCGATCCTCGATCTTCTGGCGCGCATCAACGCCGAGCTTGGGCTGACCATTCTTCTCATCACGCACGAAATGGCGGTCATCCGCTCTATCGCCCGCGAGGTCGCGGTGATCGATGGAGGGCGCATCGTCGAGCAAGGCGACGTGTTCGACGTCTTCACTCGTCCACAGCATGAAGTGACACGAAGCTTTCTCGCGGATGAGGCGGGCCGTGCGCTCCCGTCATATGTCGCGGATCGCTTGCGCGCGGAAGCCTCACCCGGCAGCCAGGCAGTAATCCGCATCGGCTTTCGCGGACCGCATGCGACTGACCCGGTGCTGGCGCGTCTCGCGCGCGATCTCAATATCGAGGCCAACATTCTCGCAGGCAGCGTGGACGAAATCGCGGGCCGCCCCTGCGGTACGCTCGTGATCGGCGTGCCTGAGGCAACGTTGACCAAGACCCTCGGTTTTCTGAAGCAGCACGATCTCGATACGGAGGTTCTCGGCCATGTCTCCTGAGATGATCCGCCTCATTCTTTCCGCCACCGGCGAGACGCTTCTCATGGTCGCGATCTCCGGCGTGGTCGGCACGCTTCTCGGCTTGCCGCTCGGCGTATTTCTCGCCACCAGCGGCAAGGGCGAATTGTTCGCAGCACCCTGGGTGAACCGCGTGCTCGGCGCCATCGTGAATGCCGCGCGCTCGACGCCGTTCATCATTCTCGTGGTGGCGATCATTCCTTTCACGCGCTTGGTCGCTGGCACGTCCATCGGCACCAATGCGGCCATCGTGCCCCTTACCGTTGCTGCCACGCCCTTCATCGCGCGCCTGATCGAAGGGGCGATCCGTGAAGTCGATCAAGGCCTCATCGAAGCCGCGCGCGCCTTTGGCGCAAGCCCGCTGCAGATCGTGTTGAAGGTCCTCATACCCGAAGCGCTACCGGGCATCGTTCTCGGCCTCACGCTCGCAGCGGTGTCGCTGCTCGGCTACTCGGCCATGGTCGGAGCCGTCGGGGGTGGCGGCCTGGGCGATCTTGGAATCCGCTACGGCTATCAACGCTTCATGCCCGACATGATGATCGCCGTCGTGATCGTGCTCATCGTTCTCGTCCAGGCTGTGCAGAGCCTCGGCGATCGCCTCGCACGCCACCTCAACAAACGCATCCGTCACGCCTGATCGGACTCACTCAAGGAGTAATTTTGATGTCCCTGAAGCATCTGGGCCTTGCCGCCCTCCTCTCGCTGGCAGCCTTCCCCGCCGCCGCGCAAACGCAAACGGTCCGCATCGGCGCGACGCCCGGTCCACATGCGCAAATTCTTGAGGCCGTTAAGCCCATCGCCGCGCAGAAGGGCCTCGATCTCAAGATCATCGAGTTCTCCGACTACGTCGTACCGAACGCGGCGCTGGCATCTGGTGAACTGGAAGCGAACTCGTTCCAGCATCAACCTTATCTCGACAATCAGAAGGCTGACCGCGGCTACAAGATCGAGACCGTGGCATTCACGGTGAACTTCCCGATTGGCGTTTACTCGAAGAAGCACAAGGCCTTCGACGCCATTCCGAGCGGAGCCACCATTGCGATCCCGAACGATCCCACCAATGGCGGTCGCGCGCTTCTGCTGTTGCAGGACAAAGGCTTATTGAAGTTGAAGGACGGCGTCGGTTTCAAGCCGACGGTGATCGATATCACCGAGAATGCGAAGAAACTGAAATTCGTCGAGATCGACGCCGCTCAGGCTCCGCGCGTGCTCGACGACGTGGACGCCGCCGTCATCAACACCAACTACGCGACGCAGGCTGGTCTGGATCCGGTGAAAGACGCGTTGACCCGCGAGAATCCGAAAGGACCTTACGTCAACATCATCGCCGTGCGCGCTGAAGACAAGGACAAGCCCTGGGTAAAGGCTCTCGTCGAATCCTATCACACCCCCGAGGTGAAGAAGTTCGTCGAAGAGAAGTTCAAGGGCGCCGTTCTCACGAGCTGGTAATTTCGCCTCCCATGTCCTCTGGGAACCTGGCCGGCCCTTCGGGGCCGGCCTTTTTTGTTGATCGGCTATCATGGCCCCGCGAAAGAGCACCGACACACCCGAATACGGCTCGGTCGCGGAACGCACCTGCCTGCTCCGGAAATGGGATTCCGAGGTCAAGTCGGTCCGAAACAGGGATTTTTCAAAACTTTTCACGAGGCCGGGCTTCCACCCGGCCTTTTTTATTGGCCAGGACGGCTGGCATTTCGCCCAAGCAGGCTATATGGCCGCATCAACATTATTGCTTTAGACTAAAGCCTATCTCAGAAGGACCAGCCATGTTTACTCTTGAAATCGCCGGCAAGGCGATCGCCGTGACCAATGCCGATGAGGATCAAGCCCAGGAGCTCTTCACGAGCGAAGGCTTCAAGGACGACCTCGTTTCGTTCAAGAGCGACAACAACCCCCTGTGGGACGGTTCCGCCGCTCTGACGATCCGCCGCTCCTCGGAAGACGAGATCGAAGCCTTCGACGACGCTCTCGAGGGTGACGAGGATTTCGAAGACGAGGAAGAGGACGACGAGGACGGCGATGATGGCATCGACGTTGTTTTCCTTGTAGAAATCGACGAAATGGGCGATGAGGCCTGATCAGGCCTACGATCTCATCGGAGCCGATCCGATTTTTGAGAGTTTGATCGTGTCTCTTTGAAACACGATCAAACTCTCGATTTCTTGTTGCTGCATGATCCGGGTGAAAAACCGGTTTCCACTTATTCTGATCATGCTCTAGAGCGGGCCTGCGCTGATCTCGTCATCGCATCCGCTCTATCTTTTTGTTAGGGCATGATCATTCTGGGATACCGGATCCCTTTAGCATCATGCTTCGAGGAGCGGCTTGGCCGCGATACACATGCCTTTTCCCAAAGCCAATCCCAGTCTCGAACGCGCCCTTGCGGATCGCGGCTACAAAGAGCCCACCCCCGTTCAGGCGGCAATCCTCCAGGCTGATGCCAAGGATCGGGACCTTCTTGTCTCGGCCCAGACCGGCTCAGGTAAAACCGTCGCCTACGGCCTTGCCCTCGGCTCGACGCTGCTCGGCGATGCCGAGCGCCTCCCGCCTCCCGCCGAACCGCTGGCGCTGATCATCGCGCCGACGCGCGAGCTTGCCCTGCAGGTCCACCGCGAATTGATCTGGCTCTATGGCCCGGCAGGCGCGCGCGTCGCGTCCTGTGTCGGCGGCATGGATGTGCGGCGTGAACAGCGGGCGTTGGCCGATGGCTGCCATATCGTCGTCGGCACGCCTGGACGCCTGCGCGACCATCTGGAGCGCGGCCGGCTCGACACCTCGAAGCTGCGCGCAGTGGTGCTCGACGAAGCCGACGAGATGCTCGATCTGGGCTTCCGCGAAGACCTTGAATTCATCCTCGACGCGACGCCGAAGGAGCGCCGGACGCTTCTGTTTTCGGCGACGATTCCGCGCAACATCGCAGCGCTTGCCAAGCGCTATCAGCGCGATGCCGTCCGCATCGACACGCTGGTGCAGAACCAGCCGCACGGTGACATCGAATATCGCGCCGTTCGCATCGCACCGAATGAGATCGAACACGCGGTCGTCAACGTTCTGCGTTTCTTCGAAATGCGCGGTGCGATGGTTTTCTGCTCGACGCGCGAGATGGTGCGTCACCTGACGGCGAGCCTGATCGAGCGCGGCTTTTCCGCCGTGGCGCTTTCCGGTGAGCTGACCCAGAACGAGCGCAGCAACGCTCTGCAATCCTTGCGTGACGGGCGCGCGCGCGTTTGCGTCGCGACTGACGTCGCCGCGCGCGGCATCGATCTTCCCGATCTCGGCCTCGTCATCCACGCCGATCTGCCGAACGATCACGAGACGCTTCTACACCGCAGCGGCCGTACGGGCCGCGCGGGCCGCAAGGGCGTGTGCGTGATACTCGTTCCTTACACCCGGCGCCGCAAGGCAGAACGCCTCGTCGACTCCGCCGGCGTCGATGTGACTTGGGGCGGCCCGCCTTCCGCGGAGGAGATCCGCAAGGGCGATCAAGAACGTCTGCTGAAGGAGCTGAGTGTCGTCGAAGAATCCTCGGAGGAGGATCTCGCTCTGGCGCGCTCGCTTCTCGCGGAGCGTTCGGCGGAAGAAATCGCCTCCGCGCTGGTGCGCTTCCATCGCGCGCGCCTTCCCGCGCCCGAGGAAATGTATGACGCCGGTAGCGAGCGCGAGCCGCGTCAGCGCAAGGACAAGCGCGAGCGGGAAGCCGAGCGCGAGCGTCCTCGCGGGAAGGATCGCGGTCCGTCCGACGGCGCGGATTACGGCGCATCGGAAGATATGGTCTGGTTCCGCATGAGCGTGGGCCGTCGCAACAACGCGGATCCTCGCTGGCTTCTACCGATCATCTGCCGCCTCGGGCACGTGACGAAAAAGGAGATCGGCTCGATCAAGATCTACGATCGCGAAACGAAGTTCCAGATCGCAAAAGACTTCGCATCGCGCTTCGCGTCTGCCGTGCGCAAAACCAACGACGAGGATATCCGCATCGAGCCGGCGGAGTTCGACAAAGGTGGCGCGCATGAAGGCAAGAAGTGGAGCCCAAAAGGCCCCGGCAAGGGTGAAGGCTTCAAAGCCAAAGGCGGTTTCCGCGGCAAAGGCGATTCCGGCCCGAAAGGTGATCTCAGTGGGAAGGGCGAAGGCTTCAAGGGCAGCCACAAAGATGGATCGCCGAAAAACGGCAAGCCGTCCGGCCCGAACAAGAAGCACAAGCGCCGCATCGAAGAAAAGCGCAAGCGAGACTAGCGCCTGATCATAGCTCGCTAAAGGCCTTTGCGTCCGTGCTCACCCTCGGATGCAGAGCCGCCCAACGAAGACCGATAGACCGAGCGCGTCATGAAATGCGCTCGGCTATGTCACAGTTGAACGGTCATCACAGTTTGGACAGAAGTGCGGCCAGCTGATCGGCCTCGCCCTTTGAGAGCCTCGTGCCGACGAATTGTTCGATGGCGCCTCCGTAAGTCACCCACATTCGTTCTTGAAGTTTTCTTCCGGCGGTCGTGATTGCGATGAGTTGTCGACGCTTGTCGCCAGGATAGGGGATCCGCTTCACAAGACCTTCCGCTTCCATGCGGTCGAGAAGCCGCGACAGGTTGTATTGCTCGAACAGCAAACTGTACTCGATCTCGCGGGGAGAGAGGCAACCTTCCTCGGCCCGCTTCAGATGCAGCAAGACACCATACCAGTCCAGGGAAGGGAAGCCGGCGTCCTTCAAGGCCGCCTCGATAAGCGCCTTCACGCGGCGTTGCGTACAATTGAGACGGATCCAGACATCCTGTGTCGCGTCTGATGGCATTTGCATTGTCGCAAACCCTCCTCTTTTATTATGCAATTGCATCAAATTTGACGCCGAAAGGCAAGCGTGGCTATATCGATACACTTACATGGAGATTGTAAATGACCTCGACGGCCTCACCAAATTCGGCTTACGCGACCCTGCTTCTGCGCCTGTCGCTCGGCCTGATGTATCTAGCCCACAGCGTTGTCTTGAAGCTGATGACGTTCACGCTCGCGGGCACCGCGCAGTACTTTCAGTCGCTCGGTCTGCCCGGCTGGCTCGCCTACGCCACGTTCTTCGCCGAAATGATCGGCGGAATTCTTCTTATCCTCGGCGTGCAAAGCCGTTGGGTCGCTTTGGCACTGATCCCGGTGCTGATCGGCGCATTTGGCGTCCACTCCGGGAATGGCTGGGTGTTTTCGGCCAACGGCGGCGGCTGGGAATATCCGCTTTATCTGATCGTTCTGTCCTTCGCGCAGGCCCTCTTGGGCGATGGGGCTTATGCCTTGAGCCCGTCGCGACCTCTTCCGTTCCGCTCACACGTCTCTCCCGTCGGGCGCACCGCCTGATTCCCCTTCAAAGGAAATCCAAATGAAGCTCTATTATACTCCCGGCGCCTGCTCGCTCGCGCCGCATATCGTCGCCCGCGAAGCCGGCCTTCCAATCACTCTCGTGAAAGTGGATCTCTCGAAGAATCTCACGGAGACTGGCGAGAACTTCCGCGCGATCAACCCGAAGGGCTACGTGCCCGCCATCGCTCTGAAGGATGGCTCCCTGCTCACGGAGGCAGCTGCGATCATCCAGTATCTCGCCGACCAGCAGCCCGGCGCAGGTCTCGCGCCCGCAAACGGCACGACGGAGCGCTATCGCCTGATCGAGTGGCTCACCTTCATCAGCTCCGAGATCCACAAGGGCTTCAGCTCGCTCTGGAATCCCGCGACGCCGGATTCCATGAAAGCCGCCGCGCAGGATCGTCTTGCCACGCGCTTCGCCTATCTCGACGAGACTTTGGCCAAGCGGCCGTTCCTGATGGGAGAGGCCTTCAGCATCGCGGACGCCTATCTCTTCACCGTCGTGAGTTGGACGAACTTCCACGCCATCGACATCTCGTCCTTCAAGAACCTCAGCGCCTTTATGGCCCGCGTTGCCGCGCGCCCCAAGGTGCAAGAGGCGCTGGTGGCCGAAGGCCTGAAGCAGGCGGCTTAATTCTCCTCTGTTCCAAATGAAAAAGGCCCCGGAGAAATCCGGGGCCTTTTGAAGTCGAACGCGATCTATTCAAGCATCACGCGATGAAGAAATCGTGCGCCGTGAGCAGCGTGCCTACCTTCAGCTGAGCGAACTTGACGGCGGCATGCTTCGTGCCTGAGCCGTCCGCATCATAAGAGAGAGCGCCTGTCTTCTCGTTATAGACAATGCGGTCGCTTGCATCGTGAGCCTGTGAGCCGACCCAAAACGCCTTGTCGGACAACACGCCCTTCCGGAGCTTGCTGAACACTGCCTTCGACAGGCTGATCGTGTCCTCGTCGCTCTGGAAATCCAAGATCCGGTCCACATTGGTCCGCCCGAGTTTTGTGGTGAAGGCGAACACGTCGGCCCCGCCCTGGCCCGTGAGCTTGTCCATCCCGAGCCCGCCATTGAGCAGGTCGTCGCCCGTTCCGCCCTTCAACACATCCGCCTTCTTACCGCCGGTGAGGGTCAGGGACGAGAGCATCGGATACACGAGTGGAAGCTCGACAATGGGTCCCGGGATTTCTCCAGGTGGGATCGAGATCACGTCGGCAGCCACGTCGATGACGAAGCTGCGATCGATGGAGGCTCCATGCGGGTCGCTGGCGCGCACGGTGATGGTGATGTCGGCGTCGCGGTCGGTGAAAGCGCGGTCGACCAGAAGCTTGTTGCCGTGGATGCGGAAATGGCCACCGGGGTTGGAGACGAGGTGATAACCGAGCGCATCGCCATCGGGATCGACGCCACTCAAGGTAGCGACCAAAGTGCCGACAGGAGCATCGCCGTCCACAAGCCTGCTGCTGAGATCGACCGAGGTCGGCGCCCGGTTCGTCGTGCCGGCGAGCGCGATAGTGCGGTCGGAAAACTGGAGATATTCGATGCCGTTCAGCGTATCGATACCGTCGGTCATCGCGCCGACGATACCCCGATTGTCCGTTACGATGACGCTGCCGTTGGCTTGTTGAGAAATGGTGTAATCAGCAAACGAGCCGGAATAGGCGGCGATATCGACGCCCGCTCCACCGCGAATGTCGTCGCTCCCCTCTCCTCCATTGAGGATGTCGTCCCCGCCTTGGCCGTCGAGGGTGTCATTGCCGCGATTGCCGGTCAGCGTATTCTGCTGATCGTTGCCGGTGAAACGGTCCGAGAATACGCTTCCGAAAAGCGATTCGACATTGTGGATCGTATCCCAACTGTAGGCGCCGGTCTGCTGCCGCTCCGTGATACGCAGATCGACGCTGGTGCCAGGTGCATAATAGAAGATCGTATCGTTGCCGCCGCCGCCATCGACGAAATTGACGTTCGCTCCGAGAGAGAAGGTTTCGTTGCCATCCCCTCCATAGGCGATGTCGTTTCCGGAGCTGAAGTAGA
This sequence comes from Microvirga sp. 2MCAF38, assembly GCF_052115485.1. Lineage (NCBI taxonomy): Bacteria > Pseudomonadati > Pseudomonadota > Alphaproteobacteria > Hyphomicrobiales > Methylobacteriaceae > Microvirga > Microvirga sp. 2MCAF38. Next base: position 701,910 of record NZ_JBFRGU010000001.1, read on the forward strand.
CTGTTCCCGTCAAAGTCCCGCCGCGCCCATCGTAAATATTGGTCGGTGGCCCGGCAGGCTCGACCCAAGCCCTGCCGCCGAGAAAAACGTCGCCGATAATGTGGCCTGTATTGACGACAGTATTCGACCCATACATCAAGCCCGTGATCGCCCTTCCGTCACTTTGGATCAGGCCGGTATTAACGATTTTCAGTTGGTCCGTACGCTCTTCGAATCCGTATGAGTCGAAATTAATGCCTTCGACGCCTGAGATGGTCCCTACGTTGAGGATCGTCGCGTTAGGATCGAAAACTTTCACGCCCACGCCTTCTTCAGTCTCGATCCTTCCCAAGTTCGTCAAGGTGCTGGAAGGTGAACCAGGCCTGTTCTCGTAGATATCGATCGCCGAGTAGTAGCCCTTGACCGAGCCCGTCAGGCCGATCGTGATGGCGCCACTGGTCAATATGCCTGTGCCGTGTTGGCTCAGCACGTTCCCGTCGATCAGCAGGGTCGTGCCAAAATGACCGACTATTCCGTGAGCCTCGATCCCATAGGCTTCGATGCTAGCCCCCGCGGCAAGAATGACAGTATCGCTCTCCTCGAGCCGGAGGGCATGCTGAAAATCCGCGTAGGCAGGAGGCAATGGCCTTGAGGCGTCGATGATATGGATAGACATTCGGGATCCTCGCTTCAGAGTGTTTTCCTATGTTATAAAGTAATATTTGTCAAAATACCCCCCCGTAATCGCAACAAAAAACCCCGGAGTCTCCTCCGGGGCTTCTTAATGAACCTGCTCTATTCGGGCATCACACAATGAAGACATCATCGGCCATCAGCAGCGTCTTCGCTTTGAGCTGAGCGAAAATCCTGATGTGACTACTTTCATATTAATGATATTTAATTTCATTGCCAGTGACAAAGCACATTGCGTAAACAGGAGTGCCGCATACGGGGAGGTCGAGGCTCTTGCGAGCAGGACATCCTCTAGCCTTCCGGCCCATACTTTCCCTTTGGACAACAAAAAGCCCCGGAATCCGGGCTTGTTCATTTCTGACGGAAGCGCCACCAAATCTAGCGGCCGCGATCTCCTCGCATGGCTTTCACGGCGTGCTAGAAGAGCTCGGCTATTCGGTCGAGGACTGAGAGATGACCGTCGTCGCTTCGGCGATGTCGGGTGCGCACAGCGAGGGCTTGCCTATCTCGTCTCCACGTCGAGACGACTTCCGAATCCCATGTCACCCGCACGCTCGATGAGATCGTCGAGGTCCTGCCGGAACTGCTCGAAGCCGAACTGCAAGGCATAGAGTCGCCCAACCGTGTCGCCAGGCAGTTCATCGATCAGGTGCTCCGTCCGCAACGCATCCATCTCTTTCACGTACGCGGACAGGCCTGCAACGAAAGCATCGGATGTCGGAGGCGGGGCACGCTTTTGCAGCGCATCGCCAAGCTCGCTCAAGAGCGCGTTAGCACTATCACGGATCACAAGGATGGAAGATTTGAGCCGATCGCGAACCGCGTCCGGCAGCGGCCCTGATGCCGCCCGCCCAATCATCACGAAATCATGCCGAACGCGATACAGCGTGCGCACCAACGGCTCCGGGTCCGGTGCGTCGGTCAAATGCGCCTTACGTTCGCGCGATGCTTCGTCAGCTGCGGTCTCGACCTGCTTCAAACTGGCGCGAATGCTTGCATGAAGAGACGCTACACCGGCGGAACCATTCGGCTCGACGATGAGCGCATTCATCAAAGCGGTCATGAGCCGAGCGTTCAAACGCAACACCTGCGCCGCCGACTCCGTCAGCAACGTATGCGCCCGCGCGGGCAGTACGAACAAAGCGACGACAACACCGACCACGTTGCCGAGAGTGATTTCGAGAACACGCTCGATGGCCGATGCGAACGGGCCCAACGACTGCCCGGATGCAGAGAGAAGCACGATCAAGGCCGTGATCGGCGCCACGCGGAAACTCGCCTTGATCGATGCGAGCAGCGCAAGCGGCGCGAGTGCGACGACGACTGCGGCCCCGAGTTGTACGACTGAACCGTGAGGAACGAGGGCCGCCACGAGTGCCCCGTAGATCGCGCCTGCAAAAGTTCCGAGGAACCGGTCGATTGCCGCCTTGATGGAACCTCCAACACTCGCCTGCATGACGATGACGGCGGTAATCACGGCCCAGTAGCCTTGAGTCAAAGAAAACCCATGAGCCAAAACGAAGGCGATGCCGCCAGCGATTGTGATGCGAAACGCCAGGCGAAGCTCCGCACGGCGGTTCGACACCCAGTCCCGAAATTGCGATGCCACCGGCAATGCCACCTCGTCCCTACTCGTCGGGTTACGCGCGAGCGTGTCCGCACCCTTTATCAGTAATGGTTCGCCCGGTCGCCAAGGCAAGCGCCGAGAAATCTGAAAGCGTGAAATGAAAAAGGCCCCGGATCGCTCCGGGGCCTCATCGTATCAAGCAGTGCGCTTGGACTTACGGACTTCTTAGAAGTCCATGCCGCCCCTCAAGTCCGACTTGCCGGACTTGAGTATCCTTGAGTGATGGGCGGTTTTACTTGGACTTCTTAGAAGTCCATGCCGCCCATGCCGCCGCCCGGCATCGCCGGAGCGGATTCCTTCTTCGGCAGCTCGGCGACCATGGCTTCAGTCGTGACGAGGAGGCCGGCCACGGAGGCTGCGTCCTGCAGAGCGGTGCGGACGACCTTCGCCGGATCGACGATACCGGCCTTCAGCATGTCCACGAACTCTTCGGTCTGCGCATTGAAGCCGAAGGTGTCCGACTTGTTCTCGTTGATCTTGCCGACCACGATCGAACCTTCGACACCGGCGTTCTCGACGATCTGACGGATCGGAGCTTCGAGAGCGCGCAGGACGATGTTGATACCGGCCTTGACGTCGGAGTTGTCGGTCTTGAGCTTCGAGACCGCAGCCTTGGCGCGGAGCAGTGCCGTGCCGCCGCCGGGAACGATGCCTTCTTCGACCGCCGCGCGGGTGGCGTTCAGAGCATCGTCAACGCGGTCCTTCTTCTCCTTCACCTCGATCTCGGTCGCGCCGCCGACGCGGATGACCGCGACGCCGCCAGCGAGCTTGGCGAGACGCTCCTGGAGCTTCTCACGATCGTAGTCCGACGTGGTCTCTTCGATCTGAGCCTTGATCTGACCGACGCGAGCCTCGATGTCCTTCTTCTTGCCGGCGCCGTCGATGATCGTGGTGTTTTCCTTCTCGATGCGGACGCGCTTGGCGCGGCCCAGCATGTTGAGGGTCACGTTCTCGAGCTTGATGCCGAGATCTTCGGAGATCGTCTGGCCGGCGGTGAGGACGGCGATGTCCTCGAGCATGGCCTTGCGGCGGTCGCCGAAGCCCGGAGCCTTGACGGCAGCGATCTTGAGGCCGCCACGGAGCTTGTTGACGACGAGGGTCGCGAGAGCCTCACCTTCCACGTCCTCGGCGATGATGAGGAGCGGCTTGCCCGTCTGCACCACGGCCTCGAGGATCGGGAGCATGGTCTGGAGCGAGGAGAGCTTCTTCTCGTGGATGAGGATGTAGGGATCCTCGAGCTCGGCAACCATCTTCTCCGCGTTCGTGATGAAGTACGGGGAGAGGTAGCCGCGGTCGAACTGCATGCCTTCGACGACGTCGAGCTCGGTCTCGGCGGTCTTGGCCTCTTCGACCGTGATCACGCCTTCATTGCCGACCTTCTGCATGGCATGGGCGATCATGTCGCCGATGTCCTTGTCGCCGTTGGCCGAAATCGTGCCGACCTGCGCGACTTCATCCGACGACTTCACCTTCTTGGCGCGCGCCTGGATGTCCTTGACGGCTTCAGCGGCGGCGAGATCGATACCGCGCTTCAGGTCCATCGGGTTCATGCCGGCGGCAACAGCCTTGGCGCCTTCGCGAACGATGGCCTGGGCCAGAACCGTCGCGGTGGTGGTGCCGTCACCGGCGATGTCGTTGGTCTTTGACGCAACTTCGCGGACCATCTGGGCGCCCATGTTCTCGAACTTGTCTGCAAGCTCGATTTCCTTGGCGACGGTCACGCCGTCCTTCGTGATGCGCGGAGCGCCGAAGGACTTCTCGATCACGACATTGCGGCCTTTCGGGCCGAGGGTGACCTTCACCGCGTCGGCGAGAATGTCGACACCGCGGAGCATCTTTTCGCGGGCTTCGCCGCCGAATTTAACGTCTTTAGCAGCCATTGGGCTTTTCCTTTTCAGTTCTTCCTGATCCCCTCGGGCGGCAAAGCGGCCGTGCGGGATGGTCGAGTTCCTGGATAATTCGGAAGGACGGTTACTTGCCGATACGGTTACTTGCCGATCACGCCCATGATGTCGGATTCCTTCATGATGAGGACATCCTGACCATCGAGCTTCACTTCCGTGCCGGACCACTTGCCGAACAGCACGCGGTCACCCTTCTTGACGTCGAGCGGAACGAGCTTGCCGTTCTCGTCGCGAGCGCCGGAGCCGACGGCGACGATCTCGCCCTCTTGCGGCTTTTCCTTAGCGGAATCCGGAATAATGATGCCGCCCTTCGTCTTCTCTTCGCTATCCAGGCGACGGACGACGACGCGGTCGTGCAGCGGACGGAATTTCATGAAACTTCCTCTTTGACAAATGGCGCAGCCACCCATGGCCGCGTCCAGTTCCCTACGCTGTTAGCACTGTCATGCATCGAGTGCCAACGCTTGTCGCGAGATAAGGAGCCCCCCGGGACGAGTCAAGGTTTGGGACGGACGGGAATGAGCGAAAAAATTCAGGCCTTTCTGGGACTGAAAATTTTCTCTTCTCCTCCAGAGACTTAGAGTTTTATCGTTTCAGATTGAAACGATCAAACTCTCGATTCTTTCGATGCCGCATGATCCGGGCGAACAACCGGATTCCACTTGTTCTGCCGCATGATCCGGGCGAACAACCAGTTTCCACTTGTTCTGATCATGCTCCTAGCGCCGGGACGTGATCGCTGCCGCCACGACGATGAGGGCGCCTCCGCCCAGGGTCGCCCAGGTCGGCACTTCGCTGAAGACACCGTAGCCGATCAACGCCGCCCAGATCAGGGCGGTATATTCCAAAGGCGCGAGACGGGCGGCCGGCGCCTTGGCATAGGCGCTCGCCATCAGCATGTGACCGGCAACACCGAGCGAGCCCATGGTCAGGAACCAGCCTAGATCGGTCCAGTCGAGGGGTTGCCAGACATAGAAGGCGAAAGGTGCGGACAGGATCATCGGCCCTACCGCCTGGAAAAAGACGATATGGATGAACTTGTCCCGTTGGGCACGCTGGCGCAGCAGCACGATGCTGAAGGCATAGGTGATCGCCGACAGAAGGGCCGCGGCCACGCCGCTCCAGGAGCGCACCGCACCCGCCTCGCCCGTCTGGCCGAATACGACAATGAGTGTGCCGCCGAAGCCGACGACAAGCGCACCGACAATACGCCCGTCGATCCGCTCCTTGAGCAAGACGAGGCCGAGAAACGCGATGAACATCGGTGCAAGGAATGAAAGGACGAGCGTCTCAGCGAGTGGCAGTTCACCGAGCGCATAGAAGAACGCGATGGCCGTCAAAACAGCCACCACCGAACGCATGGCATTAGCGATAACCGTATCGCGGGATGGCCAACCGGGGCGCATGGCCGCGAACACGCAGCTCGCGACGATGCTTCCGCAAGCGAAGCGCAGAAACACGATCTGAAGCGTCGGATAGGACGCGTGCATCCCCTTGATGATCGCGTCCATGAAAGACAGGAGCGCGATGGATGCCGCCATCCGAGCGATGGGACCGAACTGCATGGGAGGTCTCGACGTTGACGTGGCGCGGGCTCCGGATCGGACCGCGCGATGAGCGAAGGTTGCTCTTACAGTATGTGCGTGGCGTCGGCATCCGGAGTTTGTGGCGTTTCGACTGGAAAATGAGCGGAAGCGAAGCCTTTCGCCCCACATCAGCCGATCTCCGGAGCGAAAATCGCAACCTTCAAAGCAATTTCGAACAGAACTTGCACAGGTGCATCGATGCGCGCGCTCCTTGTCCCCTCCGCCATTCTTCTCATATCGCTGCTTCCTTCCTCCGTTCTGGCGCAGGACCAGCGTGGAGCCTACGGGTTGCCGCGCGATGCCTATGGCAACATTCTGGTCGTCCCAGGCTCCGGGCAAGCGCGAGGCTATGTGGATGAGAGCACCTTGAACGGCTATTCCCGCGCTCCGCGCCCGGCCGCTCGCTCTTATTATTATCAAGCGCAACCTGGCTATATGTATCAGTCTCAACCCATCGACCCACTGGTGGGATATCCCTATGAATCGCCGACGACAGCGCGCCCTGCCAGCAACGCTGTCTCGCTTCCATCAGGAAACGATCTTGGCGATACACGTAGTCCAAGCTACGGAATCGGGTCGGAATACCGTCGCCAGACGGTGAACTATCGCGGCGGAGAGCAGCCGGGCACGATCATCATCGATACACCCACAAGACATCTCTATCTCATCCAGGACGGTGGGCGCGCGATCCGCTACGGCATCGGCGTCGGACGACCGGGTTTCGAATGGGCCGGGCGCAAGACGGTGAGCGCGAAACGGGAATGGCCGGATTGGTATCCTCCCAAGGAAATGCTGAAGCGCCGCCCCGATCTGCCCGAACACATGGACGGCGGCCTCGACAATCCGCTCGGCGCGCGGGCGCTTTATCTCGGCTCGACTCTCTACCGCATCCACGGCACCAACGAGCCTGATACGATCGGGCATGCGGTCTCATCGGGTTGTATTCGCATGCTCAACCGCGACGTGATCGATCTCTACAATCGCGTGCCGGTGGGCGCTCCAGTCGTGGTGATCTGAGCCTCGCAGTCTTTAGCGCTGGCCCTTGGGACCCGGCGTGACTTCGATGTTCTTATCGGAAATGATCTGGCTGGCCGGAGGTACACGGGTCACTTTCGGAGGGTCGCTCGCGGGAAACGTATCCTCCAATTCCCGATCGAGTTCCCGATCAAGCGCCTCGCGCCGTTCCTCTTCGGCAGTCTTTCTCGGCTGTTTCATGTCAGCACGTCCCCTCTGCGGGTGAGATCTCGACAAATCGCTTATTAAGATGGTCTCACTCGGCGGAAGCGACAATGCCGCTGATGGACACCGGCCCTTGCGCGGACACCGCTCACTCCTGCGGCCATGCTTCGCCGCGAAAATCCAGTTCCCAATTCGTTCCGAATTTCAGAAATATAACGAATAATGTTTCACTGTCATTCGAACGTCGCGAGAACAAAAGAACTATGAAAGGAAAACATATTCTTCAGTGAATTAACATTTCACGAAATACTATCTATTAATATAGCTATATCAATAGATCATTACAAATGAAATACATAAACAGGGATCACTATTTGTTTATAGAGGGTGTTTTTATACGGAGTTGCCAAAGCGCCTTGAAGATGCTCCGGACAGTAAAACAGAGCCATCGCAACAAGTGCCACGATCATGAACTACGCTTACCTTTTCGCCGCCATTCTCTGTGAGGTCGTCGCCACCTCCGCACTCAAGGCATCGGACAGCTTCTCCCGGCTCTGGCCTTCGATCATCGTCGTGATCGGCTATGGATTGGCCTTCTATTTCCTGTCGCTCACGCTCAGAACCATTCCGGTCGGGATCGCCTACGCCATCTGGTCCGGGATCGGCATCGTGCTGATCGCACTCGTGGGCTGGATCCTGTTCGACCAGAAACTCGACCTCGCAGCCATCGTCGGCCTCGGCCTTATCATCGCAGGTGTCCTGGTGGTGAACCTGCTCTCGAAAGCCGGGCACTGAAACGACGATGCCCGCCGAAAGACGGGCATCGTGAATGCTCGGAGCACAAGAATCGCGCGGCTAAGCCCAGTCGTCTCCGCCGCCACCGAAATCGTCGTCGTAGCTTTCCTCGTCCTGACTGGCGTTCTGGTAGAGTGAATCGGTGATATCGGCGTTTTGCGTCCCGCCTGCTTGCTGGGAGCCCGTATCGGGTTTGCCGAGGTCGGCAAATCCGGTCTTGTCGAGCGCTCCCTGCGCGGCCTGACCTGCGCCCCCGAAGGCATGAGACAAGGCATTGCCAATCATCATACCGCCAGCGACACCCGCCGCCGTGGTCAACGCGGATTGGAAAAAGCCGCCTCCGCCCGGGCGGCCCTGCATCGCATCACCCCAAGGGCCGCCTGGCGCAGGTTGCTGCTGTGCGCCATACGCCGGCTGCCCTGGATTGCCCCAGGGCGAAGCTTGCGGCACCGATTGACGGGTCGGCTGGCGATAATCCTGTTCAGGTGCGCGCGGTGCGCCGCCTCCGAACAAGCCCGACAGAAATCCGCCCTGTTGCGGTTGGGTCTGCATCTGACCGAGCGCGGCACGAAGCTGCTCGTTTTCCGTCTTCAGATTGGTGAGAGCCTGCTCCTGCACGAAAATCGCCTGGGCCATGGCGTAAGGAGCGTAGGGCTGCTGACGCACCTTGTCGGCGATGAACCGCTCGGCCTCAGGGTCGCGCGGCTGGTTCGCGACCTGCTCGAGACGCCGAAAGATATCGGCGATGACCTCGCGTTCCTGATCGTTCATGGCGCTGTCTCCTTTGGAATCTGGCCGCCCTCAAAATGGGAATGGCGTAAGCGATTGCTAGGGGCCAAGAGTCTACGGCGCGGGAATTCCATATGTTATTTCGTTAAGGTATATACTCCTCATCGAGATAAGGTTACCCGCAATGTTCGATCCGGACCCGATCCTGGCTTATGTTCTTGGCACGGCCGCCCTCGGGTATGTGCTTTTCGTCAACCGTCGCCTTCAGCTCTACAAGAGACGCTTCGTGCTCGACATTCCCATCGAGGCCGCTTGGGAACTTCTCAGCGCGACACCAGGACGCGGAAAGGAGTGGATTCCAGGACTGATCTCAATCGAATGGAGCAACGAAAACGCGAACGAAATCGTCTCTCGCTTCGAAAACGGTCAAGGCTTTAGCCGCCTCACCTTGAGAATCCCTCCGACCAGAGAGGAAGGCGTCACCGTCTTTCGCTGGAACGAGGGATCGGGGCCAAGTGATATCATCCATACCCGTCTGGAACTGCGGGCTGTTCCGGAAGGGACCGAAGTCGATCTCGCCTACATCATCGAACGCAGCCATCTGGCGAGGGGCCTCCTTCGCCGCCTGGGCTATCCGATGCTGACGGGAAGAGTATCTAGGCTTGTTCGGGCGCACCTCGCCAAAGAACGTCTCGATTCTGGTGCTCCACAATCGACCACCAACCAAAGTGCGCCGAGCCCGCGCCGCAATCTTATGACGCAGCTCTGTCTCACCGTCCTGTCTCTCGCGGCAATGACCTATTCGCTCGGAGTCGATATGGGCTTGGCTGTGTTGGCGACGATCATCGTGCATGAATACGGTCACGTCTGGGCCCTGCGTCGCCATGGGCATCAAGCGCATTTCTATCTGATCCCGTTCCTCGGCGGTGTCGCCGTCGGTAGTCGAGCTTATGTCTCTGACGCCGAAGCGGCAGAAGTGATCCTGATGGGACCGGCCTTCGGGCTGCTGCCGCCGCTCGCGTGCCTCGGTATCTTCGCCGCCATGTCCGACGATCGCTGGCTCGGTGCCGGTTTCGTGGCGTTGGCAGTCAATCTGTTCAATCTGCTACCCGTTCCACCGCTCGATGGCGGCAGGCTCGTTCAGACACTCCTGAAGCCACTCGGCGACAAGATTTGGTTTGCAGCATCCGGCTGTCTCATCCTGGCGGGCGCGGCTCTGGCGCTTCACCTCCGCTCGCAGACCTTTCTCGTGATAACCGTCGTGACCGCCATTCTCTGGAGCGCCTCACCCAAACGTCCCCAGGCCGAAAGGCCGCTATCCTTCATGGGAGGCGGCATGGCCGCGAGCGCCTATCTGGGTCTGACCGCGTTTCACGTTGCAGCCGTCTTATGGTGCGATCAGATTCTAGACGGGCGTCTCTTGCGCGCATTCGGCATTTGGTAATCCAAGTTTCTCAGGTCCGGGATCACCCCAGCTTGGCGAGATTGCGCAGCACTTGCGGCGCGATGCCCTCCAACGCGGAAAGATCGTGCCAGACAGCGCCTTCGACTTCTGCCAGATCGGGGCTCATGAGCGCCGCCTCATCGGCCCTGACGATGTAGCGGAAATCGTGATGGACATGTTCCGGCTCATCTCTCTCAGGACGAGCCGGGATGACGTGCGAGTCGATATCGATTGGCAGGTTCGATGCCCTATGCCAGGGATCGAGCTCCAAACCATCAAGCCCGGTTTCCTCGGTCGCTTCCCGTAACGCGGAGGCGCTCAAATCATCCGGCGCCTCGTAATGTCCGCCTGGCTGGAGCAGACGTCCCAATGAGCGGTGGTGGATCAGCAAGGTTCTGCGCCCCTTTTGGTCCAGGATGATCGCCGATGTGGTGACGTGGCCAGGGAAGGTGCGACGGTGGTGGAGCTCGTCACCTTCCGCGAGCTGGCGTCGCAAAAGGGTATGCGCCTCCTCCCCCATACCGAAGGCGGAAGCATAGAGGTCGAGCGTGGATTGCAACCGCAATCGGAAGATCGCCGGATCGAATGCCAAGGGAAGGCCTCTTCAAACGCGCAAGGATATGCCGTCCATAACCGCGTATCGCCCCAACAAAAAGCCCCGCGAAAGAGCGGGGCTTTTAAAGCATGATCAGAACAAGTGGAAACCGGTTGTTCGCCTGGATCATGCGGCATCAAAAGAACCGAGAGTTTGATCCTGTTTCAATCTGAAACGATCAAACTCTAGGGTCGTTATTCCTTGTCCGAAGACTTGATCGGCCGAACGTTGGAATCGCCGTCGTCCTCGTCGAACAGGGACGAATCTTCTTCCGGCGTGTCGAGGCGCGTGTTCTTGCGCAAGGACACGTATTTCTTCTGGATCTTCACGCGGCTCTCGCGGGAGATCTCCAGCGCGCCCTGAATGAGCGAGCGCTCCGCCTTCTCGTTCTGCAACTCTTCCGTCAGGCGGCGATTGGCGGATTCGAGCGTGTTGCGCTCCTGCTCGAAACGCTTGGTCATCTGGTCGATGCGCTCGGACAGGTTGGAGAGCTTGTTATCGGAGCTTTCGATCTGGAAGTCCTTGGCCGCGATGGCCTTGTTGAGCATCTCCACGCGTTCCTGCAATTCGATGCGCGAACGCTGCAATTCGTTGACGAGCGTGACCTGGCGCTCGACCTCCTGCTGAGTCGCTTCCAGGCGGCGCTCCACGGTGTTCTTCTCGATCGTGGTTTCTTTCAGACCGCGCTCGACGGAGCGAAGCGCCTCGTTCTTGTCGCGCAGCTGATCGCGGGTGTGAGCCAGGATCTTGTCGGTTGCGGCGAGACGCGAGTTGAGGCCTTCGATCTTCATGTCGAGAGCCGACAGGTCGGTCTGGTGGGCCGAGCGCTCGGAATCGAGCTGCGTTTCGAGACGCTGGCGCGTGACCTGCTCGCTCATGAGCTTGGTCTCGAGCTCGGACGCGCGGGCGCGCGTGGTCTCGAGCTGGCCTTCCACTTCGCTGTGGCGGTTCGAGAGGCTCGACAGGCGGTAGTTCTGCTCCTCGGCCACCTTCTGCAGGCGCTTCACTTCATGATCGAGAAGGCTATTGCGCTCACGGGTCTCGATCAGCTCGCGCTCAGCACGCGCAACCGTCTGGTCGGCCTCCTGCGCTTCGAGCCGCAGAGCCTGGTTCTCTTCCGTGATGGTGCGGGCGCGCTCGGTCTCGATGAGAAGCTGGTTCTCAAGGTCGATGCCGATGGCTTCCTTGTCCTTGACGGAGAGGCGCAGATCCTCGATGGACGATTCCTGCTCGCGCACCTTGGACTCGGCCTTGCGAAGCTGAGACACGGTGGCGGAGAGATCGTCCGTCATCCGCGCATGGGCCACGGTCAGATCGCCGACCTCGCGGCGCAGGCCGACCGTGGTATCCGTTTCCTGCCTCAGGACCGCCTCGGTTTCGAGCAGGCGGGAGCGCAATTGCGGATAATGCGAGATGAGATCGAAAACCGGCTCTGTCAGAAGCGCAAAGTCCTCCTTCAGGCTTCGGATCTCCTCGAGACGGTCTATCAGGTTCGCGAACCGGACACGGATCAGCTCGTTTTTCTGACCGATGGAATCGAGGGCGCCATCAGGGCGCGCCAGCACGGGATCCGGCTTGCTTTGAACAGCGGGTGCCGCGATACCGCCCTGATCCGGCACGATTGTCGCGCCATCTTCGTCAGGCTTTTTGCCGAAACGGCTTCTGAAAGACGTCCAACCGGATGTCATGGCTCCGCCCCTTGGCGCATGAAATGGAAACTTTAGGTTTCCTTTTAGCCGAGAGCTCGGCTTTGGGGAAACAAAATTTCCTTGCGGGGCGGCGTCGGAGACTTACTCGGCTGCGGTGGTTAACTTCGCCGGAAATTGGGTTGAAAATCCTTTCTCTTCAAGAGCTTCCGGCAACGGGCCACCGGTCGCCCAGTCGAGAAGCTCGACCGTATGGACGATAGGAATTTCAGTCCCTTTCCCAATTTGGGTCATGCAGCCGATATTGCCGGTCGCTATCAGGTCGGGACGGACCCGCTCGATATTGGCGACCTTCCGTTCCCGGAGCTTTTCGGCAATTTCAGGCTGAAGAAGATTATAGGTTCCCGCCGACCCGCAGCAGATGTGCCCTTCCGGCACGTCCTTCACCAGAAAACCTGCCTGTTTCAGGAGGGTCTTGGGCTCGGTTCGGATCTGCTGGCCGTGCTGCATGGAGCAGGCTGAATGATAGGCGACGACGAGATTGGTCTCGCGCACAGGCGCCATCAGCTTCAAGCCTGAGATATATTCCGTGATGTCCTTGGTGATGCCCGACACTCTTGCAGCCTTCTCGGCGTAGTCCGGGTCTTCCCGGAACATGAAGCCGTAATCCTTGATGGTCGTGCCACAGCCCGACGCCGTGATGACGATGGCGTCCAACCCCTCCCCGTCCATCTCCGCGATCCACGCGTCGATGTTGCGCTTGGCGAAGGCGTGGCTCTCCTCGTCGCGGCCCATGTGATGGACGAGCGCGCCGCAACAGCCCTCACCCTTCGGCTGAACGACTTCGATCCCGTGCCGGTTGAGGAGCCGGATGGCAGCCTCATTAAAGCCCGGCTTCAAGACCGGCTGGGCGCAGCCGGCAAGGATCGCCACCCGGCCGCGACGCGCTTCTTGCGTCTTGAAGGTCCCCGGCGCGTCATAGGGAGAGCGGACCGGAATCCGCGACGGCGCGAGATCGACCATGGCTTGAAGCCGCCGCCCGAACAGAGGCACCGCGCCGAGCGGGCCCTTGAAGGGTTTCGCCAAAAGAGCAAAAGCAATCGCGATGCGGAAACGGTTGGGATAGGGCAGGATTTTCGCGAGCGTAGCGCGCAGCAGGCGGTCATGCCAAGGCCGCGTGTAGGTTTCTTCGATATAAGTTCGCGCATGATCGACGAGGTGCATGTAGTGCACACCCGAGGGGCAGGTCGTCATGCAGGACAGGCACGACAGGCAGCGATCGATATGTTTGACGACCTCCGGCGTCGCGGGCTTTCCGCCCTCCAGCATGTCCTTGATGAGGTAGATACGCCCGCGCGGCGAATCGAGTTCGTCACCAAGCAGCAGGTAGGTCGGGCAGGTCGCGGTGCAGAATCCGCAATGGACGCAGGTCCGGAGAATCTTCTCCGAACTCTCCATGGCGGCGTCTTTCAACTGATCGGGGGTAAAGTTCGTTTGCATCTGAGTCGCTCAAGCCCCCGCTTGCCACCGGTAGATCGCGTCGACCGGATGAATCAGCATGATGATGTTGAGAGTGAGATTATCGCGGATGATGTATCCGACAGCGACTTCCATCACGATGGCCGCGAGCACGGTAAGCCACACCGGCCAAAGCCAGGCGAGCCAGAAGCCGAGCATCATGGCGAGAATGTCGGAAACAGAATTGATGACGCTGTCGCCGAAATAATCGAGCGAGATGGTCGCTGACCGGTAATGCTCGATCACGGTATTCGTGTTCTCCGCAATCTCCCACGCGCATTCGATGCCGACCGCGATCAGGAAGGCGATGCCCAGCGGCAGCGGACGCCCAATCACGCGCCCGATCAGCCACGCCCCCGCATAGAACAGGAAGCCGTGAATGATATGGGAGAACGTATACCAATCGGTAAGGTGCTGCGAATTCTCGGAGCTTTTCACCACTCCATGCCAAAGCTTGATCTCGCCGCACTTGCAGATTGGTAAACGGCCCATAGAGAGCAATATGGAAGCCGTAAGCATAACGAAACCGAGCGCGATGGCGCCGTAAATCGCAATCCGTTTCCAGTCGCGTTCGCCTTCAGCCCTTCCGATAATAGCCGTGCTCGACATTTCACACACCCGCATACATGCGGCCGGGGTTGAGAATTCCCGCCGGATCGAAGGACGATTTGATGCCGCGTGAGAGCGCCATCACGGATTCAGTTTGCGGTTCCAGCACATCGACACTGGCGCGGATCGCTTCCGGTGCCTTCACGAGCGTCGCGTGACCGCCGAATTCCTTCGTCGCCTCGCGAATGATGGCCGCTCCCGCATCACCCTTCGTAGGCGTCGAGAGCCAGACCAGACCACCGCCCCAATCGTAGAACCAGCGCGCGTCATGCGCCTTGGCGATGTGGGCGGCAATATCCGGGCCTCGCGTGGGCGCGGTCGAAACGCGCCAGATCGCGCGGTCCTCGCGATCATGAAGAAACGTCGCATCGCGTACGGAAGCCCAAAGCGCCTCGGCGGCCCTGCCTTCGAGAATGTCACCGGCATCGAAGTGCTTCAGCAGGCGACGCAGTTCTGTGAGACGATAATCGACCGACACGGAAAACCCTTCGAGCCGAATGAGCGTGCGTGCGCCCTGCAAATCGGGAGCGGGAAGATGGGCCGCTCCCGTCACATCGAAGGGCGAACCGAGTGCCGCCGACAAGGCATCGATGGCCTGCCTGTCATCAAGCCCGCGCAAGAGAAGCGTCGCCATGCGCTCGTGCTTTGGCAGCACCTTGAAAGTCACTTCGGTGAGAACACCGAGCGTGCCCCAGGAACCCGCCATCAACTTCACAAGATCCAAGCCGGTGACGTTCTTCATCACACGCCCACCGGATTTGACGATCTCGCCACGGCCATTGACGAAGCGAACACCGATCAGGCTGTCGCGCGCGGCACCCGCCATGATGCGACGCGGCCCCGACAGGTTGAGCGCAGCAACGGCGCCAATGGTCGGTTCACCCTGCCCACTGAGAAGCGAAGTGTAATCCATCGGTTCGAAGGGCAATTCCTGCCCGCTATCGGCAAGCGTTTGAATAACTTGCGAAACAGGCGTTCCGCTCCGTGCCGAGATGACAAGCTCTGCAGGCTCATAGAGCGTGATACCGGTGAGATTGGACGTGGACAAAGTGGCGTGGGTCGTGATCACACGCCCCAAAGCGGCCTTCGTGTTCTGCCCCGACACGCGCAAGGTCGTGCCCTTGCCGAAAGCCTCGGTAACGATCGCGGCCGCATCCTGTTCGTCGCGGGGAGTATGGGTCGTCACGCGGCGAACCTCCCTTGGAGAGGAAACACCTTCGCCGGATTGAGCAGCCAATGCGGATCGAACACGCCGCGCACGCGCATCTGTTGCGCGAGATCGGTTTCGTTGAACTGATAAGTCATCAAGTCCCGCTTCTCGATACCGACGCCATGTTCGCCGGTGAGACAGCCTCCGACTTCCACGCACAGCTTGAGGATTTCCTCGCCGACTGTTTCCGCCTTCTCCATCTCGCCCGGTTTTGACGTGTCGAACATCACGAGCGGATGAAGATTGCCGTCGCCGGCATGAAACACATTCGCGACGCCGAGCCCGTACGATTTCGCGATCTCGTCGATCCGTTGAAGAACGCGCGGGAGTTGGCCGGTGGGAATGGTTCCATCCATGCAGATGTAATCCGCGACGCGCCCTGTCGCGCCGAAGGCGGATTTGCGACCCTTCCAGATCGCCGCACTCTCGGCCTCCGATTGTGAAACCTTGATTGTCTTCGGCTTGAAAGGTTCTGCAATGGCGACGATGCGGCGAAGCATGTCGTCGATTTCGGCATCAGACCCTTCCACCTCGACGATCAGCATGGCCTCGGCATCCAGCGGATAGCCCGCATGGGCGAAGGCCTCGCAAATCTTGATCGCCGGGCGATCCATATATTCGAGCGCAACCGGAATGATGCCCGCGCCGATGATAGCTGCGACGCAAGCCCCCGCATCCTCCACGGAGTCAAAGCCGAGAAGCGCCGGACGCGCACCCTCCGCGGCACGTAGAATTCGCACAACCGCTTCCGTCACGATGCCGAGCTGCCCTTCCGAGCCGGTGATGAGACCGAGAAGATCGTAACCGGCGCTGTCGAGATGTTCGCCGCCCAACGTCACCACCGTGCCGTCGAGAAGCACCATGGTCACGCCGAGCAGGTTGTTGGTCGTCACCCCGTATTTGAGGCAATGCGCGCCGCCGGAATTCATGGCGATGTTACCGGCAATGGTGCAGGCGAGCTGGCTCGACGGATCGGGAGCGTAAAAGAAGCCCTCATAAGTGACCGCCTGGCTGATGGCGAGATTGGTGATGCCGGCCTCGACTCGCGCCGTCCGGTTCGCGAAATCGATATGCAGAACTCGGTTCATCTTGGCGATGCCGAGCACGATGGCGTCCGCTTGCGGAATGGCGCCGCCGCAGAGCGACGTTCCCGCGCCGCGCGGAACCACCTTCACGCCGTTCTCATTGCAAAACCGCATCACGGCCGAGACTTCGGCGGTCGAGGATGGCAGCACCACTGCGAGGGGGATCTGGCGATACGCCGTCAGTCCGTCCGTCTCGAAGGCCCGGCGCTCGTCTTCCGTGACGATCAGGGCCTCCGGCGCGACAAGCTTCCCCAGGCCCGCCAGAATCTCTTCCCGGCGCGCAAGAATGGCCTCATCCGGCTGCGGAAATGCGATTCCCATAGCGTCTCCCTTGGGGTCCCTTGGGGCCAGCTTGGCTTTTCTGCTCGCCCGAACCACCCGGCAGAGGTTCTAGCGCCTTCGCGTTGGCTTTTCCAACACCGTAGAATATCTCTAAGATAGTTTCCTCTTCGATTTTCTGGAGCCTGGTCCCATGCGTCTTTTCCTCCTCTCAGCCGCCCTCGTTCTCGTCGGGTTCGGATCCGCCCAGGCGCAGGACCCGGAGGCAGGCGAGAAGGTTTTCACCCAATGCAAGGCCTGCCACCAGATCGGTGAAGGAGCGAAGAATGCCGTCGGCCCAGTTCTCAACGGCGTCATCGGGCGCCCGGCCGGGACTTATGAGGGCTATACCTATTCTCCCGCCAACAAAGAATCCCATCTCACCTGGGACGAGGCGACGTTCCGAGAATACATCCAGGATCCGCGCAAGAAGATCCCCGGCACCAAGATGATTTATGCCGGGGTCAAGGACCAGAAGAAGGTCGACGATCTTCTGGCCTACCTCAAGCAGTTCGACGCGACAGGCAAGAAAGCACAATAGACCGTGATCGACTCCATTCGCGATAGTCAGGATTTCCGAGCGTGACACAGGGCGTCGTTCAAGAGCGTCGAAACCTTCGCGTCGGCCTGTTCGTAACCTGTCTGGTCGACCTGATGCGCCCCTCCATCGGCTTTGCCGCCGTGAAGCTTCTGGAGGATGCCGGGTGCACCGTCGAGGTGCCTTCCCAGACCTGCTGCGGACAGCCCGCTTTCAATTCAGGCGATCGCGCCACGACGCGAGCCATCGCGGAACAGGTGATCGAGGCCTTCCGGGGTTATGATTACGTGGTCGCCCCCTCGGGCTCCTGCGCGGGAACGATCAAGACACATTACCGGGAATTGTTCGACGACGATCCGAACTGGCGGCCCAGGGCGGAAGACCTTTCCGCCCGCACCTATGAGCTGACGAGCTTTCTCGTCGACGTGCTCGGCGTCACGAGCGTCGATGCGACCTTCAAAGGACAAGTGACCTATCACGATTCCTGCTCGGGCCTGCGCGAACTCGGCGTCCAGAACCAGCCGCGCAAGCTTCTCTCCTCCGTTCAGGGCCTCTCCCTCGTCGAGATGAACGAGAGTGATGTGTGCTGCGGGTTCGGCGGCACGTTCGCGGTCAAATACGGAGACATTTCCGCGGCGATCGTCGAAGCGAAAGAAAAGAATATCGAGGCGACCGGCGCGCCCACGTTACTTGCCGGCGATCTCGGCTGCCTCATGAACATGGCGGGCAAACTCACTCGCGACGGAAAGCCCATCGTCGTGCGCCATGTGGCGGAAGTGCTCGCAGGCATGACGGACGAGCCGCCGATCGGCCAACCGAAGCCCAAGGCGGCGGAATCAGGATGACACCATGAGCGTTCATTCCACGTCACCGCAATTCAAGGAGAATGCCGCCCAGGCCTTGGGCGACGCGCAGCTCCAGCGCGCACTCGGCAATGTGAAGCAGGGTTTCATCGACAAGCGTCGCAAGGCCGTTGAGAGGCTACCCGAATTCGAGGGGCTGCGCGATTCCGCGCGCGACATCAAGAATCACACCCTTCGGCATCTCGATCTTTACCTCGAGGCCTATGAGGCGAAGGTGAAGGCCTCCGGCGGGCATGTGCATTTCGCGCGCGATGCTGGGGAAGCGCGCGAAATCATTCTCTCCCTTTGCCGCGATGTGAACGCGCGCACAGTCACAAAAGGCAAGTCGATGATCGCCGAGGAAATCGGCATCAACGACCATCTGGAAACGAACGGCATCACCCCCATCGAGACGGATCTCGGCGAATATATCATCCAGCTTCGCCATGAGATGCCGAGCCACATCATCGCTCCCGCCGTTCACCTCAACGCGACCCAGGTGGAACAGGATTTCAGGCGCGTTCACAAAAACCTCGATCCCAAGCGCGACCTCTCGCAACCCGTACAGCTTCTGACGGAAGCGCGCGCGGTCCTACGGGAGCGGTTTCTGGCCGCGGATGTCGGCATCACCGGCGCGAACTTTCTCGTGGCGGAGACCGGCACTTCGGTCATCGTGACGAATGAGGGCAATGGCGATCTCACGCAGATCCTGCCGAAAACGCACATCGTTCTCGCCTCCATCGAAAAACTCGTGCCGACGCTCGAAGACGTGAGCCAGATCCTGCGTGTGCTCGCCCGCTCGGCGACTGGTCAGGATATGTCGGTCTACACCACCTTCTCGACCGGGCCGCGCCGTGTCTCAGATGCGGACGGGCCCGAGAACTATCACGTGGTGCTCATCGACAATGGCCGCTCGGCCATGCTCGGCACGAGCTTTGAGGAGATGTTGCGTTGCATCCGTTGCGGCGCATGCATGAACCATTGCCCGGTTTATCATGCGGTCGGCGGACATGCTTATGGATGGGTTTATCCCGGCCCCATGGGCGCCGTGCTGACGCCGGCTCTCATCGGTGTCGATCAGGCGGGACATCTGCCCAATGCCTCGACCTTCTGCGGCCGCTGTGAAAGCGTGTGCCCGGTTCGCATTCCACTGCCCAAACTCATGCGTCATTGGCGGGATCGGGAGTTCGAACACCACCTATCGCCGGCCGCCGTGCGCTCCGGCCTCGCCTTCTGGGGGTTCTTCGCAAAACGCCCGGCCCTCTATCGGCTTGCCACGCGTGCGGCGATGACAAGTTTAGGCTTTGCCGGTCGCAACAAAGGCCGCTTCGCATGGCTTCCCTTCGCGAGGGGGTGGACCAAGAGCCGCGACCTCCCCGCCCCACAGGGCGATACTTTTCAAGCGCGCTGGAAGCGCGAGCGCGGCAAGACCACGCAAAGAGGAACGGCATGAGCGCCCGCGACGATATTCTCGCCAATATCCGCCGCTCGCTCGGCGTGACCGGCCGGGAGACGATCCGCACACAAATCGTGGAAGAGCGCATCGAGCGCGCGCCGAAAGGCCTCATCCCCGCCCGTGGGCAGGTCTCGGGCGAGGAACGGCTTGCAATGTTCAAGGCGCAGGCGGAAGCGGCGCTCGCCACGGTGACCGAGGTTTCCTCTCCCGCCGACGTACCGCGATCCATCGCAAGCTACCTGCGCGATCACAACCTGCCGGCCACGTTGCGCATGGGCGCGGATCTGCGCCTGAAAGCGATGCCCTGGGGCGAGACATCCCTCGACATGTCGCATGGACCGAGCGCCGGTGGCGATCTGAATGCGGTCAGCCACGCCTTCGGCGGCGTTGCCGAGACCGGCTCGCTCGTGATGATCTCGGGACCGGAGAATCCTTCGACGCTGAATTTTCTGCCGGATAATCACATCATTGTCGTCGCGGAGAAGGATATCACGGGCGATTACGAAGCCGTGTGGTCGAAAGTGCGCTTCGCCTTTGGCAAAAGCAGCATGCCGCGCACGGTGAACTGGATCACCGGCCCCTCGCGTTCCGGCGATATCGAGCAGACGATGCTGCTCGGCGCACATGGACCACGCCGCCTCCACATTGTCGTGGTGCGCGAGTAACCCAGCGCCAGTCCCATGCCCACCAACTTCATCTTTCGCACCATTCGCTGGTCGGCATGGGAGGGGTGTGAAGCCGGGATAGAGCACGTGGATATTTCGCCCGCCGATGGCGGCATCGACTTTGCAGGCGTCGTGATCGGGCAGGAGGACGACGCAAATTTCGCTCTCGCCTATCGCCTGCGCGTCGATGTCGAATGGCGTGTGCGGGAAGCGCGCCTCAAGACCACATCGGGACACCGTCTGCATCTCGAGAGCAACGGCAAAGGGACGTGGCACGAAAACGGTGTGGAGCAACCTGCCCTGCAAGGCTGTATCGACATCGACATTCAAGCCTCCCCGGTCACCAACACGCTGCCGATCCGACGGCTCAGCTTGCAACATGGGGGCATGAGCGAACTGCGCCTCTGTTATATTGCCGTGCCGGACCTCACCGTGTCGGTCGCGCATCAGCGCTACACCGCGCTCGACAATGCGCTCTATCGCTTCGAGTCAGTGCAAAGCGGCTTTACGGCCGATCTTCCGGTCGATGTGGATGGCTTTGTTCTCGACTATCCCGACCTCTTCAAGCGTCTTTCCTGATCGTCGGCCTCCGACGAATCTGCGCCTGATGGCTTTTCGGCAAAGCTTTGGAGACGGATTTCTTTCGCCGACCGCTGGGGCGTGACAACTCGGCGCGGGGAGCGGATCTTGGATGATTGGCAAAAATGGGTTAAGTCTTTGAAACGATTGTAGTTTTTAAGAGCTCTAAACTATCCTCTCATGATCGTATGTTCCTGCAACGTCCTATCTGACGGCGACGTCAAAGCCTGTCTCAAGCCGGGTCCGGATTGCCCGCGCACGCCTGGGCAGGTCTATCAATGCCTCGGCTGCAGCCCCAATTGCGGACGCTGCGTGCGAACGATCCGCGCGATCATGGACCAAGCCCTCTCCACCTCCGCAGCAGGGCCGCCAACAGCTTGCACACGCGGCTGCTGTCCCTTGCCGGAGGAAACCACACCCTCCGACGTTGCGGCGTGACCTCAAAAACTTCTTGTCCAGCTTAGAACTATTCTGGATAATGCCACTCTTCACCTCACAGCGGATCGACAAAAGAGGGCAGCGATGAAGGGCGACACGAAGGTCATCGAATACCTCAACCGTGGACTTCGCAGCGAGCTCACCGCCGTCAATCAATATTGGCTGCATTTCCGCGTCCTGGACAATTGGGGCTACAAGGATCTGGCCAAGGCGTGGCGCAAGGAATCCATCGAGGAGATGCACCACGCGGATCGTTTTATCGAGCGCATTCTCTTTCTCGACGGCTTCGCCAATCTGCAGGTGCTGGACCCCTTGCGCATCGGGCAAACGGTCAAGGAAATCCTGGAATGCGACCTCGCTGCCGAGGTTGAAGCGCGCGCGCTTTATTTGGAAGCCGCGAAATATTGCGAAAGCGTCGGCGACCGGGTTTCCAAAAACCTGTTCGAGGATTTGATGGCCGACGAGGAAGGACATATCGACTTCCTCGAAACACAGCTCAACCTCGTCGAACAGCTCGGCGTTCAGCTCTACGCGCAAAAACACGTGGGCGACGTAAAGGACGACTAAGATCTTTTAAACCTCACTTCACGCTCATCCCAAGCTCTTCGCTATCCACGCGGAGGGCTTTTTTATCGCGCTCTTGAATTGCGATACGAAAAATAACGGATCACGAGGGCAGCAGCGCATCCTTATCGATGGTCGCAATCGGCAAGGTCACGACAAGAAGATCCGGATCGTCCCGGTCGTTGCGCAGCGTGAAGCCGAGCTTGCGGCACATTTCGAGCATGGCGGTGTTCTCGCGCAGAACCTGACCTTCCACCTCGTGCAAGCCCTCGGTTTTTGCCCACTCGATCATGAGCCGCATCAATTCCCAGCCGAGTCCGATTCCTTTCAGGTCGGAGCGCAAAAGTATGGCGTATTCACCCGTTTCAAGGTTGGCATCGGCCAGCAGACGCACGGCACCCATCATGTCGCCGGTGGCGTCGAACGCAACGAAAGCGATGGCGCGCGCGTAGTCGATCTGCGTCAACCGCGCGAGGAAAGCGTGGCTGAAGTCGCGGACGGGCGCGAAGAAGCGCAGACGCAAATCCTCCGGCGTGATCTGTTGAAAAAACCGCAGGAACTCGCCCTCATCCTCCGGCCGCACTGGACGCACGAAAATGTGGCGCCCATCGCGCAATGTGAATCGACGCTCCCATTCCTTGGGGTATGGACGAACTGCGAAGCGCGGATGTCCCTTGCGCTCGTTCTTCCCGAGCGGCGCCACCACCGCATGAGCATCGATAGCGATCACGCCCTTCTCGTCGGCGAGAAGTGGGTTGATATCGAGCTCGCGGATTTCGGGAATGTCGGCGGCGAGTTGAGCAAGTTTCACGAGAACGAGCGCCACCGCCGCTTCGTCGGCAGCCGGAACATCGCGATAGGCTTTCAGAATGCGCGAAACGCGCGTGCGCGCGATAAGATCGTACGCGAGTTTCAGATCGAGCGGCGGCAATGCCAGCGCTTTGTCGTTGATGACCTCGGCGGCGGTGCCACCGCGCCCGAACACGATGACCGAACCGAAAGCCGGGTCATCAGCGAGACCGGCAATGAGTTCGCGCGCCTTCCCACGCCGGATCATCGGTTGCAGGATCACGCCCTCGACACGCGCATCGGGCCGCAGGCGCGCGGCGCGCGCGAGGACATCCGAGACCGCTTCGGCAACAGCGGCTTCCGTCGTAAGGTCGAGCTTCACGCCTCCAATATCGGTCTTATGCAGAATGTCGGGCGAGAGAATTTTCAGGGCAACCGCATTTCTCTCAGCGAGGATCGGACGCGCCGCAGCGACAGCCTCCTCGGCGGATTTAGCCAGGGTCACGGGCGCGAAGGGAATGTCGTAGGCGCTGAGAAGCGCATTGATTTCGAGGGGATCGAGCCAGGTCCGGCCAACCGCGATGGCATCCTCGACCACACGGCGCGCCTTTCCGACATCGGGCACGAAATCATGCGGCAAGCTATCGGGCGCCTCCATCAATTCACTTTGCGCCTCACGATAGCGCACAAGCTGGAGAAAGCCGCGCACCGCATCGGCCTCTGTCGTGTAATGGGGGATTTGCGCAGCCTCGAAGATGCGGAAAGATGCTTCGTCCGCGCTCAACCACGCGGTAAAGACCGGCTTCTTGCGATAGCTTTTCGCACGATCCTGCTTGACCGCACCGACGATCGCTTCCGCCGCTTTCGATGCGCCGGCCAACGCCATCGGCACATTGAGCACGAGAACGGCATCGTTCGCCGTATCCGCCAGCAAGGCCTCCAAAGATCGTGCAAAGCGCTCCGCATCCGCGTCGCCGACGATATCGACCGGATTGGCGCGCGACCACGATGCAGGCAGGATCTCGTCGAGCCGCGCCACAGTCTCAGGGGAAATTTCGGCGAGATGGCCGCCAAGATCGATGAGGCGGTCGACCGCAAGCACGCCGATGCCGCCACCATTGGTGAGAATGGCGAGGCGGTTGCCGGGAAACGGCTTTTGCCGTCCGAGTGTCTCAGCAGCCGCGAAGAGCTGATCGAGATCGAGAACACGCAACAATCCGGCGCGCCGAAACGCAGCATCGTAGACCGCGTCGGAACCGGCAAGCGCCCCTGTATGGGTCGCGGCGGCTTTCGCACCTGGAGCATGACGTCCGGACTTGATGACGACGACAGGCTTCGTGCGCGCAGCGGCACGCGCTGCGGACATGAACTTCCGCGCGTCTGAGATGGACTCGATGTAGAGAAGGATCGCGCGGGTCGCCGGATCGGCGGCGAAATAGTCCATGCAATCGCTGAAATCAACGTCGACTGTATCGCCGAGGGACACCATGGCGGAAAAGCCGATGCGACGATGGCCCGCCCATTCGACGATAGCGCCGGCCACAGTGCCGGACTGGGAAATCAGCGCAAGATCCCCCGCTTGCACCGTGCGCGAGGCGAAGCTGGCGTTCAGGTTCGCTCGTGGCGCAATGACGCCGATGCAGTTGGGACCGAGCAGACGCAACCCATATTTGCGTGCGGCAAGCCGAGCGCGGTCCGCAAGCGAACCCGATCCATAGCCCATCCCGGCCGTCACGACGATTGCAGCGGCTGCACCCTTACGACCAACCTCGTCAACAAGATCAGGCACTTTTTTCGGAGGAACGGCGATGATGACGAGATCAGGGACCTCCGGTAGTGCCGATACTTTCGGAAAGCACCGATTGCCATCGATCTGCTTGTGACGCGGATTGACCGGATAGATCGCTCCGTTGAAACCGCCCTCGCGCAGGTTGCGAAGGAATGTCAGGCCGACCGACCCCTGACGCGGGCTCGCGCCGACCACCGCGACCGAGCGCGGGGCAAGCAGCTTATCGAGGCGGTAGGTCGACATGCGTGTCCCTTAGCATTCTTCGGGAATTCGAGCATATTTGCCGCCACGGTCAAAGCCCATTCGGCGCCCCTGAAGCTGCGTGCCAGGAATAGCGAGCGTCGGGCTATCGCAACCTCCGCCATGTCCTCGAACCGGGCACGGCGTAGTTAGAAACTCCGTTTGTCACTCGGCCAGCACGCGTGTTGGCGGGAAAATCACTTCGACAAGCGTGCCTTCATGCGGGTTGCTCGAAATTTGCAACGCGCCGCGGTTCGCCTCCACCAGAGCCTTGGTCAGCGGCAGGCCGAGACCGGTTCCCCCGCGCCGATGCGTGGTTGCGATCTGGCGGAACGGCTCCAGAGCTGCCTCGATCTCGCCATCCGTCATGCCGATGCCCGTGTCGCGCACGCGGAAGGCGACCTCGCCGCGATCCGTGAGCGCGGTGGAGAGGATCACCTGTCCACCCGCATCCGTGAACTTGATGGCGTTCGATACGAGGTTCAACACGATCTGCCGGATGGAGCGCTCATCCGCCACCACCGGGGGAAGCTTCGGCGCGAAGCTCGTGCGCACCACGATACGGTCGCGTGCGGCCTGCGGCTGGAACATGGCGCTGCAGGATGAGACGAGATCATTGAGATTGACGCTCGTGAAGGTCAAATCCATGCGGCCCGCCTCGATTTTCGCGAGATCGAGCAGGTCGTTGACGAGAGAAATGACATGCGCGCCCGAGGCGTGGACGTCTCTCAGATAATCCTTGTAGCGCTCGTTGCCGATGGGGCCGAAGCGCTCTTCGAGCATCACTTCCGCAAAACCGATGATCGCATTCAACGGCGTGCGGATCTCGTGGCTGATCTTCGCCAGAAAATCGGATTTCTGCGCGGAGCCTTCTTCGGCGTTGCGCTTCGCCGCCACAAGTTCGCCTTCCGCCTTCTTGAAAGCGGTGATGTCGCGCAATACGGCGCAGAACTTGCGGTGCGGGCCCTCATCCACATGACCCATGGTCATGAACAGTGGAATCGCTCCACCCTGACGCACGCGGCCAAGAACTTCGCGACCATCATTGAGAAGGCTCGCGACGCCCGATGTGCGCAGCCCTTCGAGATAGTCGAGAGCGACGATGTGACTCTCGGGTGCGAGCAACACCGTGATGGCATCGCCCACGACCTCGCGCTGATCGTAGCCGAACAAGGCCTCGGCGGACCGGTTCAGGGAGAGAATGCGCCCGGTCTCATCGAGAGCGATAACGCCGTCGGTCGCCGTATCGAGGATCGATTCCAGCTCCCGAATCCGCGATTCCTTCACACGAAGATCCATCTCCGTAGCGCGCAGGCGCTGGCTTGCATCCGGTTCATGAACACGACGAACGAGAAGAAGGCTCGCCGGTTCGTCGGCCCATACGACCGGGGTGACGCGCACGTCGACGGCGACATTGGCGTTCGCGCTGTTGGTGAGCGCGATCTGCGCTCCTCCCCCTTCCGCATGCAACAGAGTTGGACTGCCCTTGAAGAGGTGACCAAGGCCGCCTGCCGACGAGATCTCGTCGGCATCGGCATAAGCGGCGAGTTCGAGCAGCGCACGGTTTGTGAAAAGGATGCGCTCGTCCCGGTGCACGAGTATGCCGATGGGCAGGCGATCGAGCACGGGGTCAGCAACAGCGGGTCGCGGCGGCGGAGGAGCCTCCTCTACCTTCGCCACGTCCTGGGCCGGCTCAGGTGTCGGCTCAGGCGCAACAGCAGTCGACTCAAGAGCTGCTTCGCTCTCAAGCCGTGCGCCAAGCGCACGCGCGATTTCACGAAACGCGTTGCGTTCGGTGTTCGAGAGGCCGAGAGAGGCCTCGCCGACGGGCCGAGCCTTGATGACCGGAGTGCTGAGGGGTTCCTCCGGCGTTAGCGTTTGGGGCACTGGAGCCGGTTCAGCCGGGGTGCTCGCCAGGGACGCGGCGACCTGCTGCTGCAGGATCGCAAACCAGTTGTCTTCGTCCGAAGGCACCTCTTGTGAAGGGGCTTCGGCACGCTCAGCTTCGGCCGCTTCCTTTTTATGGGCAACCTCAGCCTCAAGGCTTTGGACGTCAGATTCGATGTAAGGCTCAGCGGGCTCGGGGGCAGCGGCGAGGTCGGCAGGCACGCGCTCTTGCACAGCATCAAGACGCATCAGGCCAAAGCCGCGAAAACCGACGAGGGATTTGTCCGGTCCGAAAACCGGCATGCCCGCCCAATCAACGGGCACTTGCTGCGTGCTGTTGTCGATGGACCAGTAAACGACCCGGCCACTCCAGGTTTCGCGACGCGCGAACAAGGACGCAACTTCGCCATCCGGGTCCTCGACAACGGAGCGCGCGACCTCGACCCAAGTGAGGCCGAGAATATCAGCCGCCATCGGACCGACGGTTTCTGCCAATTCGGGCGAGATGTGAATGAAGCGCCCTTCTGCGTCGGCCTGCCAGACGAAGCGAACTTTACTCTGCCGCTTCGTTCCCATCTCCACCACGGGAACGGGTTCTTCGACTGGGGCTCCCGCCCCGCGTGGTAGAGCCTCGCCCTTCGGCGCCGCGCCGATGATAGCTGTAACCAGTACGGCCCCTCCATCGTCGAGATCGGCCATGCGGCAAGCACAGGTGATCGGCGGCGCGAGTCGGTCGGGATCGAGCCAGAGGCGTTCGAGGCGCATGCCCTGACGCGGAGCCATACCGGAGGCCAATGCCCGCAATCGGTCGCGCGCTTTCAACGATGCCTCGACCTGTCCGGCCGTATCGGCAAGCGCATTGCGCAGCCCCTCGGCGGTGCGCGATGCCCACAGAATGCGCTCGGCCGATACGTCCCAGACCAGAATGGCCGGGTTCGATTTCGCCAAGGTCGCGAATGCGGGATCGGCGGCAAGCCGCGCGATCATGCTTTCATACCGGTTCGGACTATCCGTCATGAACGGCCTCGCCCCCACTTGCCTCACTGTGAACTTCGAGAGTTTTTAGACCATTCTTCGTCCCCGCGCCTGTGCGGACGGCGACTTTGACATATTTACCGCTCGCTAAGGTTAACCGGAAGGCCCCTACTTGATTTTTGCATTGCACAATTAAATATTGCAGTGCACAATGAAAGCCTTGCAAGGAGAGTGCTATGCCAGAGAAGACCAAAAGTTACGAGATCCCGACCGAAATGCGCGATTTCGCGGAAAAGAGCGTCGAGCAGGCCCGCAAGGCCGTCGACGGCTTCCTCGGCGCCGCGCAAAAGACCGCCGAAACATTCGAAGGTTCGACGAACTCTGCCCAGGCCAGCGCCAAGGAAGTGACGCACAAGACGTTCAGCTACGCCGAGCAGAATATCGCCGCAGCCTTCGACTTGGCCCAAAAGCTCGTTCGCTCGAAGGACCTCAACGAGGCCATGCAGCATCAATCCGAGTTCGTGCGTACCCAGCTCGAAGCGATGCAGGCGCAGGTCAAGGAGCTCGGCTCCCTGACGCAGACCGCCATCAAGCAAGCCACCAAGAAGTAAGCGGAAGTTTTCGTCTTCAGCCAGGAGAAGACCATGGCCGAAACCAAATTGCCTAGCCTAAACCCGGGCCCGAAGACGCCCGCGGTCGCCAAAGCCAGCCTGCCTCCTCAAAGTCCCGTCGTCGAAGCAAAGGCCCGTGCCCTTCCGGCCGCGTCGGCCGCTCCTGTCTTGCCCGCGGACGTGCAGAAGGCAAAGCCTGCCGTGAAAACCGTCAAAGCTTCCGTGAAAGAAACGAAGTCTACGGCGAAGGAACCCAAGCCCGTGCTGAAGGTCGCAAAGGCTCCCGTGAAGGCTGCAAAGGCTCCGGCCCAAGCCGCCACGGTAGCACCCAAAGCCAAGCCTGTGGTGCCCAAGGCCGCTATGCCGCCGAAGCCCATTGTGGAAGTGCCCGGCGAGGCGCTGCGTCTTGCCCTGACAGAGGCCGCAACCGCGACCACTCACGGCGCGCTTGCAGTAAACGACAAGGTGCTTGCGGCGTTTCGCGCCCAAAGCGATGCGGCTTTCGATCTCGTACGCTCGACCTTGAGCGCACCTTCAGTCGCAGAGGCCCTTCGCCTTCAGGCCGGTGGTGTGCGGCAGGTTTATGAGACCGCCAGCAGCCATTGGAAGGATGTCGCGGAGACGGCCAGGACCTGGATCGACAAGAGCGTCCGGCCGATCCATTCCGTTTGGACGGACCGGTTTCGCTGATTTTTCGCTAGATGCTATCGGGCTGCACCAAAGCGGCCCGATAATGCTCTTGAACGAACGACAGCGGCTGCCCTTCACCGTCTCGCAATAACGCGCGATGTTCCAGAACGATTCCTGGCAAACGCTCCTCATCCGGCGAGATTAAAATTCGCGACAAGATCGTTTGCCGTGTGGGCCGAAGAGCGGACACCACCACGCCAAAAGGAATATCGGTTTTTCCGAGATCGGCTATCATGGGCGGCGTGAGCCGCGCCGGCAGAAACCAGTTCTCCGCGTCCGATAAGCAGACGCCGCCTCGCATGAGACGAACCCGCCGATAGGCGATCTCGCCTTTGGAGGCGCGAAGCCATTCCTCGGCCAGGCCGCTCTCGCCCTCTCCCAAAGCCGCAAGACGGTCGATGCAGTGCGCCACGACCGGCCCGTCGCCGATTCCAAACTCCTCACACCACGTCTGTAGGACCTGCGTTGCGCTGGCGGCCACGCGAAGTCTCCCATCGAGTTCACCGACGAGATCATGAACCTGGCTGCTTCTGCTCGGCACGAGGGGTAAATCCGGAATCGCCTGTTTGATCGGAATGAACACGCAACCCCATACGGGCGCGCAAGCCCCTAGCGCCTATCGCGATATGGGAACCCTTGCAAGCCGACGATGCGAACGAAAAAGAAGGCCCCGCCGTGTGGGCGGGGCCAAGTATCCTCGTTACTCGTCTCAGTTCGTGGGCTGGAACAAGCCCTCGGATTGAGGCACAGCCAATCTGCAAACGCAACATTATCCGGCAAGATATGGTAAATGGACTGTTAAGTATTTACACTTTGTAAAGCACAGTAAAACGACCCCTCAACTTCGTAATTGCGTTATATTATTCAACTCTCTAAAGATCCAAACACAACAGGCAGCCTATCGCCTTGTGAAATCTAGTATCAAGTACGGAAGAATTGCTATGCGTAACTCCCTTCTCGGATTGCTCGCCGGTACCGCCGCAATCATCATTGCCGCCTCCTCGGTCAACGCGGCCGATCTGCCGTCGCGCCGTGCTCCGGCTCCGGTCTATAACGCAGTCCCCGCCTTTACCTGGACCGGCTTCTACGTTGGCGCGAACGCCGGCTATGGCTGGAACGCAGGCACGAGCCGCCACTACGACCCGGCTTTCGGGTATGTGGGCGGCAACAAGAGCGGCGGCTTCACCGGCGGCGGCCAGGTTGGCTACAACTACCAGATGGGCATGTTCGTGATCGGTGCTGAGACGGACCTTCAGTACGCTTCGGTCGGCAACAAGGGTGGCTATTACGGCCCGCTCTATTACCGCGGCAATTCGAACGGCTACTTCGGTACAATCCGTGCCCGCGCCGGTCTGGCCATTGATCGCGCTCTCGTTTACGGCACCGGCGGCTTCGCTTACGGCGATGTGGGCGGCAACAGCGGCAACGACGCGCTCCTCGGCTACCGCCGCGATCGCGACACCAACGGCGGCTACACGCTGGGTGCGGGCGTCGAATACGCTGTCACCGACAATGTCACCGCCCGGGTTGAAGGCCTCTATGTGAACCTCGACACCAAGAGCAATTACGCTCTTGGCGGCGTTTACAATGGCCGTCGTGACACCGAATTCGGCGTCGTTCGCGCTGGTGTGAACTACAAGTTCAACTGATCTCCAAGTCGAGACCAGATCGAAAAGGCCCGGTGTTCGCACCGGGCCTTTTTGTTTGCGCACCCGTTCGGTCGTGACTCAGTTTGAGGAGAATAAGGCACAGGCTTTCCCTCCCCTTGCGGGGAGGGACGAAGGGTGGGGGTCGTCTGCCCGGGTGAAACTTTCATACGTCTGGCGCTGGAGCAGCCTTCCTATTTGCAGGATCACAGGCAACGCTCTGACTTTTCAACCCCCCACCCCTGCCCCTCCCCACAAGGGGGAGGGAAGAGCGCAGGCCAAACTGAGTCACCACCCATTTTCTTGCAATGCAATCTTTGATTGTAATATCGATCACAGCTCCTGAAAGGTGTGCTCGCTATGAGACTAACCTTGTCTTTGCTTCTTCTCTCGCTGTTTCTTGTCTCGCAGGCTTTCGCCCATGGCGGAGGGCTGGATCGCAACGGATGCCACACGAACCGCAAGACCGGCGATCGTCATTGCCACCGGTAAAATATCCCGATCCGTTCGAATCTTGACGAATAGACAAAATAAAAACGCCGGACACGAGGTCCGGCGTTATCTTGGATCTTCTTTGATTTATGCTTCCGAGCGCGGTGCGGCGGACGGAGCGCCTGGGCGGCGCGGGCCACCGGCAAAACGAGGCTTCGGCTTTGGAGCGGCGATCAGGCCTTCGCGAATGGCCTGCTTACGAGCCTGCTTCCGGGCGCGACGAACTGCCTCACCCTTTTCACGGGCCTTCTTTTCGGAAGGCTTCTCATAAGACTTTCTCTGCTTCATCTCACGGAAGACGCCTTCGCGCTGCATCTTCTTCTTGAGAACTCTGAGCGCCTGCTCAACGTTGTTGTCGCGAACGAGTACTTGCAAAATATGTCCTTACCGAATTGTTGCCGAGCGCCACACGCATTCCCTGCGAAAGGCTGGAACGGCTTGCTACAGCGACCAGAGGATTCTTGAATGGGCGCGGACTATAACACATTCCGTGAACTTTGCACGTCCTGCTTTTCCCATTCGCCCAAAGCGATTTTCCGAATGCCTGGAATGATTCAGAACAAATGGAAACCGGTTGTTCGCCCTCATGCAGCATCAACCCTACCCCCGCGAGCGGGTGAGCGTCTTGATCGGGATGCGGGGCTGGCCCGATTTTTCCGCGATCGCATTGTCCTGATCTTCGATGATCCGGCGCGCCGGCTCGTCACCGTCGAGACCGCCGACGGCGGACGTCGGCACACGGCGGTTGGAAGATCTCGCACCATTCTCATAGAGAACGTCGAACAGGACATAGGCGCTCTCGAGCGGCTTCGACTTCTTGCGAGCCATCGGGCCTGCCTCTTTTCGTAACTGGGTTCGGCTGCCTGATCCTACCGAACGCGGCGGACGCTCGTGATCTGCCCTTCGGGCAGATGCCCGGCTTCCTGCTGTTCTTTCGCGATCGCGAGAGCGAGATAGTCTTCGCTTGGGCCGCCATGGTTCGGCACCACGAAATAGGCAGTGCGTCCGTCATCATAGCTCGCGGCGAACATGACGGATTTGACCGGGGCGGGTTTCCTGAAAGCGAACATGACCTTCTCCAATGCGCCCCTTTCGGACGCGTTTCTCGCAGATCTTGCGAATAGAAAGAGGCCGCACCTAGGCAGGTGCGGCCTCAATAAGCGGCGCGATTTGTCATCACGCCAAAGAGGCGAACTTAGTCAGCCTGAATGTTGCCGACTGCAACCTTACCAGTGCGACGATCTTCCTGAGTGTCGAAGGAGACCTTCTGACCTTCGCGAAGGCCACGGATGCCTGCGCGCTCAAGAGCGGTAGCGTGGACGAACACGTCCTTCTCGCCGTTGTCCGGCTGAATGAAGCCGTAGCCCTTTTGGTCGTTGTAGAATTTCACGGTGCCCGTAATCATCGGGTAGTCCTTTCAGTGGCATCAAGTGCACGTTGACGCAGACCCGCAACGCGCGCGCCTGCACAGAGTGTCGAAGTTGGAAGAGAAGTCAGCACGTGCGCCCTCAGTACAGCGAAAGGCGTAGCGGCCCAGTTGTCCGGCCAAAGTCGATCAACCCTATATGGATGCAGAGTGAGGCAATTGCAAGGGGTGGCCGCGCTAAACTCTTGCTGCCATGGTCCTAGACTATCGGCGCCTGAGTCAAACGCCCTGCATATATGGTTGAACTTGATCGGAGATCTAGAGACACGCTCCCGTCTAAAGCGTTTTGAAGTTCAGTCTGACGTCACATCCAATTTCCAACGAGATAACCTACCAAATCGCTCGGCACTATCCAAGCTTAATATTCAACCTGTGGATGATTTGAAACGTTACTATGAAACTTAAACTATATGCGACGCCCGCGCTCACTTGAGACCGATGAGGTACTCTTCCCTAACTGGAGAGCGCGATGATATTCTCTCGCCTGAATATGATCAGCACCGTTCTCCCGTGAACTTTGAGCCTCTAACGCGCTGCTCATCGAGTTCCTTTAGGTCGCCGATAGTTTTCACAGGGATCAGGAGTGCAATGCTCTGGACTTGCCGCTGCGCCTTGGCGAAATATCCGATGAGAGCAAGTTCTGGAGTCGAGAATGAATAATCGAAGCGAGATATGGCAGCAGGTCGATACGGCCAAGGATAGGCTGATCGCGTTAAGTGATCGGATCTGGGGCATGCCGGAAGTCTGCTATACCGAAGCGCGTTCTGTTGCCGAGCATATCGAGGAATTGCGTCATCACGGGTTCCGCGTCACCGAGAATGTCGCCGGCATCCCGACCGCCGTCATCGGCGAGGCGGGCGAAGGCGGTCCGGTCATCGCGTTTCTGGGCGAATACGATGCCCTGCCAGGTCTCAGCCAGGAAGCGGGTGTCGCCGAACATCGCCCCATTGAAGCCGGCGGTCACGGGCATGGATGTGGTCATAACCTGCTTGGCTCCGCCTCGCTGCTCGCGGCAATCGGGTTGAAGAATTGGCTCGCCGAAAACAAGATTCCCGGCCGTGTACGCTATTACGGCTGCCCGGCCGAGGAAGGCGGAGCCGCCAAGGCGTTCATGGTACGTGCAGGGGCGTTCGACGACGCGGATGTCGCGATCTCCTGGCATCCCAACAGCTTCTGGGAAGTCGCGCCGCCGCTGTCTCTCGCCAACACGCGCGCCGATTTCATCTTCACCGGACGTGCGGCCCACGCAGCAGCCTCGCCGCATCTCGGACGCAGCGCTCTCGATGCTGTGGAGTTGATGAATGTCGGCGTGAACTATATGCGCGAACACATGCCGAGCGATGCCCGCGTGCATTACGCTCTGCTCGATACGGGGGGCATTGCGCCCAACGTCGTTCAAGCCCATGCGCGAGTGCGTTATTCCATTCGAGCGGTCGACCTTCCCGGCATGCTCGAATTGGTCGCACGCGTGCACAACATCGCCAAGGGCGCGGCGCTGATGACGGAGACGAAAGTCGAGATGCGCATCGTCAGCGCGGTCTCGAACATCCTCGGCAACTCACCGCTCGAAAAAGCCTTGCACAATGCGATGGAGGAACTCGGTCCCCCGCTCTTCGATGAGCAGGATCGCAAATTCGCGCGCGAAATCAGAGCGACGTTGTCTCCTGAGGAACTTGCTTCCGTCTATCGAGCAATCGGACAACCGCAGACCGACACACCGCTTGCCGACTTCCTTGTTCCCCTCGACGCGCAGCGCAAACCGATGATCGGCTCTACCGATATCGGCGATGTCAGTTGGGTGGTGCCGACCGTTCAGGCTCACGCGCCGACCGTGGCAATCGGAACACCATTCCACACATGGCAGATTGTTGCGCAAGGCAAGAGTCCAGCAGCCCACAAAGCCATGGTTCACGCCGCGAAGGCGATGGCGGCCACAGGCGCCGCGATGGTGACGGACGTCTCCCTGCTGGCGGCGGCGAAAGCAGACCTCACTGAGCGAACACGCACGACACCGTACGTCTCCCCTCTTGCGGAGGGTGTCGAACCCCCGCTCGATATGTCCATCGCCTGAGCTAAAGACACGAAAAGCGCGCCGCCCGAACGCTGAAACAACAGCAGCGTTCGGGCAGCCTTGGCGCGACGGGCTGCGTTCGGGTCTATCGGACAGCGCCATCGGGGCGATGGAGCAACAATTTTCTCGGCGACGCTAAAAACTCCAATGAAAGCGATCCAGGGATCAGCGCATTAGTAGCAGGCCACACTGTATTGTCCCTGGCTTTGCATCGCCATGCCGGTCATCGGCCCCATCGCGCGGGCCGCCAGTGCGCCGCCCGGCGCAAAACTGACGGCGGCCGCTGCGCCGGTCGCCGCCATGCTCGCCGCCTGCGTGGCTCGCGAATGCGCCTGAATCTGATCGATGCATGATTGCGCAGAAGCGTAGCCCCTGGCGCGTTCTTTATCTTCCGGTGTGGCATCGGGACTGCTGGCCACCGCCTCGGCGGCCGCTTGGCGACCAGCCATGTCGGCGCGCAACGCACTCATCCGAGCATCGCTGCTGCTGCAACCCGCAGCAAGAAGACAAAGCATGGCTGCGAAAAGATGTCTGGTATTCATAATTAAAAATATCCTTCTCACGATGCACGCGCGGTGAGGACGCCGGCCGGAGCTCCCGAATGCGAGTCTGGCAGCAAAAGCACTGACACCACGACAAGCTTGAGCAGTCCCGTACGCGAATTTCTTTCTTACAATTTACAATCAGCATCACTGATTTCTGCCAGACGATGCTGGCCAACAGCGAATATCTCCTTTGTGCTCTTCAGAAACCCATCGAATCCATGGTTCTTTGAGAGATATTCTTTCAAATTCCGGGCCCGGGCGGTGATTGAAAATGCACTTCCAGATGTCCGGAACGACCACTTTAGCCGAAGCCGATGCGCGATTACGAAGATTGCCGCCACACCGGCCATTCGCTGCGCAGCGCCCAAGCGATTCTTGACCGCTAGTTGGCTCGGACAACCGGGATCGCGGACAACACTATTCGAAAGATGGGGATGGCGAAGAGGAGGGGGTTCTGCAAAACGACTTGCAAAACGGACGCCGTAAGCGGAGCGATAAAATCAGCTCAACCCCTTATGGCGCAAATGGTACAGCCGCCCCGGCTCGAACGGGGGACCCCCAGATCCACAATCTGGTGCTCTAACCAACTGAGCTACGGCTGCACGCCGGGCAGGGTGTAATCGCCCCGGCGGCAGATTTCAAGGCTTGTTTGTCGTCGCAGCGGTGCAAATGCGAACGGCGGGCCGCAAGACCCGCCGTTCCTGAGGAAATAAGCAGGAAGACCCCTATTCCGTCTTGGTTCCAGCCTTGAGGACAGGCGTCCAGCGGGCCACTTCGGATTCCACGAGCTTTTGAAGGGCCTCGGGAGTGCGCTCAGCGTCGGCGGGCAAGACGCCGCCAAGATCGAGCAGACGCTTGCGGGTTCCCTCGTCACCCAGAGCTTTCACGAGGGCATCGTTGAGCTTCTTGGTAATCTCAGACGGGGTGCCCTTAGGCGCGAAGACAGCGTTCCAGGCACTGACTTCGAAGCCATCGAGCCCCGCTTCTTTCGTGGTCGGAACGTTCGGCAGGGCGGGCGAGCGCTGCGCTGTCGCAATAGCGAAGGCCTTGATGTTGTTGCCTTGAATCTGTGGAGCGACGTTGACGATCTGGTCCGTCATGTAATCGACCGTGTTCGCCATCAGGTCATTCAAGGCCGGTCCTGTGCCGCTATAGGTGACCATCGTCGGCTTGGTCTTCATGACGGAACTGAAGAAGATGCCGGTCATATGAGAGACCGAACCCACACCGGCATGGGCCATGTTCACCTTGTCACCGTTGGCTTTCACGTATTCGAGAAAGCCCTTGAGGTCAGCGGCCGGAAAGTCCTTTCGGGCGACGATGACGATCGGCGTGCCGGCGGCAAGACCGATCGGCGCGAAATCTTTCGTCGGATCGTATTTGAGGTTGGGATAAAGAGCGGGCGCCGCGCCATGGGTACCCATATGGCCCATCATGATCGTGTAACCGTCCGGCTGGGCCTGCGAGGCGCGCGTAATGCCGGTGGTGCCGCCTGCGCCGGCGACGTTCTCGATCACGATCTGCTGGCCGAGCGTGCGGGACATGTGATCGCCGACGATCCGGGCGATCACATCCGTCGGACCGCCCGCCGCGAACGGCACGATCATCGTGATGGGGCGCTGCGGATAGGCTCCCTGCGCCTGCGCTCCTACAGCGGCGAATCCGAGGCCGAGGCTTGCGGTTAAGGCTATCGCTAGTTTGTTCATGTTTCTCTCCCTGGAAGATCTTGTCGTCGGCAAATTCATCATCGTTCGTCGGCGCGGCACATTACTCTACGAACACCTCGTCCCTGCCCTTCCGAATGGACGGCAGCAGCGCCAGCACGAGAAGAAAAACAGCGAGCGCGAGCAGGCCCGCACTGACGGGGCGTTCGATGAAAGTCGCGAGCGAGCCGCGCGAAAGGATCAGTGCGCGCCGGAGGTTTTCCTCCATGAGTTTGCCGAGGACGAAGCCGAGCAGCATGGGCGCAGGCTCGAAGCCAAACTTGATGAGCATGTAGCCGATGATGCCGAAGAGGCCGATGAAGACCACATCCGTCGGCAGCGAATTGATGGAGTAGATGCCGATGGAGCAGAACATCAGGATCGCCGGGAACATGAGGCGGTAGGGCACCTTCAGGAGGCGCACCCACATGCCGATCATCGGCAGGTTGATGACCAGCAGCATGAGGTTACCGACCCACATGGACGCGATCATGCCCCAGAACAGGTTGGGGTTCTTGGTCATGACCTGCGGGCCCGGGACGATGCCGTGGATCGTCATGGCGCCGACCATCAGCGCCATCACCGCAT
Organism: Microvirga sp. 2MCAF38; assembly: GCF_052115485.1. Taxonomy (NCBI): domain Bacteria; kingdom Pseudomonadati; phylum Pseudomonadota; class Alphaproteobacteria; order Hyphomicrobiales; family Methylobacteriaceae; genus Microvirga; species Microvirga sp. 2MCAF38. The sequence goes on from NZ_JBFRGU010000001.1 coordinate 739,361, forward strand.
TCGGCGGAATGCCGAGCGTGAGAAGCGGGATGAAGGAGGTCTGTGCACCGGCATTGTTGGCCGATTCAGGTCCGGCAACGCCCTCGATGGCGCCACGGCCGAAGCGGCTCGGGTCCTTCGCGAGCTTCTTCTCGACGGTGTAGGACGCGAACGGTCCGAGCACGGCGCCGTTGCCGGGCAGGATGCCGAGGATCGAGCCGATCACGGTGCCTCGCAGAACCGACGGATAGGCCTGCTTGAAATCCTCCCGGTTCGGCAGCAGGCGGCCGATGGCCTGGCGCACCACGTCGCGGGTTTCGGTCTGATCGAGATTACGCAGGATTTCGGCGACGCCGAAGATACCCATGGCGAGCACCGCGAAATCGATACCGTCGGAGAGGAACGGCAAGCCGAAAGTCATGCGCTCCTGGCCGGTCTCGAGATCGGTGCCGACAGTGGAGAGCAACACGCCGACGAGGATCATCGCGATGGCCTTGAGGATCGAGCCGCGTGCGAGCACCACCGCGAAAACGAGACCCATGACCATCAGCGCGAAATATTCCGCCGGGCCGAAGATGAGAGCGAGTTTGGTCAGCGGCGCGCCGAGCGCCGCGATGACGAGGGTCGCGACGGTACCGGCAAAGAACGAGCCGATGGCGGCGATGCCGAGCGCGACGCCGGCGCGGCCCTGCCGGGCCATCTGGTGGCCGTCGAGGGTGGTGACAACCGATGTCGCCTCGCCCGGAATATTGACGAGGATCGCCGTGGTCGAGCCGCCGTATTGCGCGCCGTAATAGATGCCGGCGAGCATGATGAGGGCGCCGACTGGATCGAGACCGAAGGTGATCGGCAACAGCATGGCGATGGTCGCGATAGGACCGACGCCGGGGAGCACCCCGATCAGCGTGCCGACGAGGCAGCCGAGGAAGGCGAGGCCGATATTCTGCAGCGACAGCGCGACGCCGAAGCCGAGGCTGAGATTGGCAATCAGATCGTTCATCAGCCTTGCTCCATCTCGACGGCCATGTCGACCTTCGTCGTGTGGCGGTGGCGACCGGTCATGAACAGGATGATAGCGCCCAGCACCATGAGGGCGGCAACAGCGCGCAGGATGTCCTTCTGTGACCAGCCTTCGGGGAAGAGTGTGGTCAGGCTCTGCGGAAAGATCGGGATGGGCAGGTTCAGCATGTCGCCGAAGAGCAGCATGCTGAACGGCGTGAGGCTCAGGGAGAGGATCAGCAATTCCCGCAGCCGCGCCTCGGAGGTGGCGCAACCGGCGATGAGGACGGACAAGGGACCGGCGACAACCATGCCGAGGCCGGGCAGGCTGACCGGACCGAGATTGAGCGGCCGGATCGTCGCCGCGAAAGCGAGGATCGCCAGAATCACGAAGACCGGCCCGCGCAGGCTCCACCGCTCGAGCGCTTCGCCCTGTTTGACGAGCCCCGTCACGAGCAGCGCGAGACCGCTCAAGCCGACGCCCATGGCGAGCCAGTCGGGCAGCATGGCCGGCCCCATCGCCCGCAGCGTCCCGCGCGGAAGATCGCGCATCAACCAAAGCCCCAAACCCGCCAGAGCAATCAGAAAAATGCCGCCCGCAACATTCTGCTGGCCGCGTATCGGGCTACGGCGCTCCGGTTGCCCAGTGCGTTCACGTGAAAGAGACATCGACGTCCTCCCCGACCGGGCGCGTTGATCGCACCCTGTTCTGACTCATTAAATTGAGCCCAAAGCATCATTTTCGATCAACCAATAGACGCGTATTTTCAAGAGAGGTTGAGAAAAAACATAGACTTAGCGAATAAGACCTTTGTCCAATTCAGCCATTTTTGGGTCTTTTTGAAGGGAAAACGCGAGAACCACGGTTGAATCCACGAATACAATATATACCTAAGCAGCCGCGCCGCCCGATCCAACCTGCAGGCCAAGGCTAACCTTGATGGACTATATTCTCTCGACAACGTTTCTCGTCTCGCTACTACAGGTTATCTGGATCGATATTCTGCTTTCCGGTGACAACGCCGTCGTCATTGCCATGGCCTGTCGCTCGCTGCCGCCGCACCAGAGAAAGCTCGGCATCATGCTGGGCGCCGGCACTGCGGTCGCGCTGCGGATCGTCTTCGCGCTGGTCATCTCATACCTTCTCGGCGTTCCTTACCTGCGCATCATCGGCGGCCTGCTGCTGTTCTGGATCGCGCTGAAACTGATCGGCGGCGAGGAAGAGGCCGGACATGAGGTCAAGGCCAGCGACAGCCTCTGGAAGGCCGTTCGCACCATCGCTATCGCCGACGCCGTCATGAGCCTCGACAACGTGGTGGCCATCGCCGCCGCTTCGCGCGGGCACCCCGAACTCTTCATCTTCGGTCTTTTGCTCTCGATCCCGCTCATCATGGCGGGCGCATCGGTGATCACCGGTCTCTTGAACCGTTTCCCGATCCTCGTCTGGGCCGGCGCAGCGCTTCTCGGTTACATCGCCGCCGAAATGATCGTGACCGATCCGGTGGTGTTGACCTGGCTGAGCGGCAACTACCCGCAATTCGTGATGCCAGATCCGGGCCATCCCCCGCTCGACCTCAAGCCGGTTTCCATGGTGCTTTATAGCGCCGCGGCCATCGGCGCCCTCGTGGTCATCGTCGGCGGGTGGGTCATGTCTCGCAACGCGGGACGGGACGTCGCGAAGACCTGAGGCACTTTGAAAAAATGCATACCTCCTCCGCGATTGCGATTGCGGAGGAGCGGTTGACGGCGAAGGCGCCGGCGGGCACAGATCGCACCCGCTCATGTCATCTCAATCTCACATCAACTGCACCTTTGCCGCCTGCCGTCGCGGGGCGCGCATGGCGTTGCCGGCCTTTCCCGGCTACATCGTCTTCGCCATGGCCTTCGGCACCGCAGCCGCGCAAAAAGAACTGCCGCTCGCTCATGCTCTGGGCTTGAGCGGCTTTGTCTATGCGGGCGCATCGCAGATGGTGGGCCTGGAGGTCTGGCAACAGGTCTGGTCTCCGACAACGATCCTGACCATCATGACGGTAACGGCGGTGGTGAATGCGCGCCTGATCTTGCTCGGCGCGACGCTTCAACCGTGGCTCGAGAAAGAGCCCCTGGCGCGCTCCGCGTTGAACCTGTTTTTGCTCACCGAGGCGAACTGGCTTTTCGGGACCCGTTACTACAACGAGGGTGGACGGGACGTGGGCATTCTGCTCGGCTCCGGCGTAACCCTCTGGCTCGTCTGGCTCGCCGCCAGCTTCGTCGGCTATTTCGCCGGTGCGCTCGTGCCCGAGCCGCAGCGTTTCGGACTCGATCTCGTGATGCCGATCTTCTTCGGCTCGATGCTCGTACCGCTGTGGAAAGGCGTGAGACCAGCCCTGCCCTGGTTCATCGCGGGAGCGGTTGCTCTCATCGTTCATTCCGTTCTACCGGGGTATTTCTACCTCGTCGCCGGCGCGGTGTCCGGCGTGATCGCCGGAATGCTCACCGAATGACGGATCTCGAAGCACTGATCGCCGGCCCTTGGGGCGCACCCATTGCCATCGCGGCGATGGCGCTCGCGACCTTTCTCTGCCGCATTGCAGGTGCTGTCGTGATGAGCCGCGTAAATATCACGCCCCGCATCGAACGCGGGTTACGCGCGCTTCCCGGTTCCATCATCATGGCGACCATTCTGCCCATCGTTCTCGACAAGGGGCCGACAGCCGCTCTGGGCCTCATGGCGACAATCGTCGCCATGGTGCTGACGCGCAAAGAGCTCGTCGGGCTTGCCGCCGGGCTCGGCACCATGACCCTCATCCGAGCTCTAGGCTTCTAGGACAGGCGCCAGTCTCTGGCGGATCCGCGACTGCAAGCCATCGCGCACATGGCGATAGGCATCGAGCACCTGCTCGCGCGAGCCCTGTGTCAATGTCGGGTCGGGCGTCGGCCAATATTCAACGTCGGCTGCAAGCGTGCGCGTCAATTCCAGCGCAGCGTGGTGAGCTTCCGGCGAAAGGGAAATGATGAGGTCGAAATTAAGCCCCTCCCATTCTTCCAGTTCGTCGAGCGTGCGCGGTTTGTGTTTTGAGGCATCGATACCGATTTCATCGAGAACTTGTGCCGTAAACGCATCGGCTTCGCTTTTGCGCACACCGGCCGACTGCACATAAACCGACTTACCGCAGTAATAGCGTGCAATCGCCTCGGCCATGGGCGAACGCACGGCGTTCATGGCGCACACGAAAAGAACCGAGTGAATCCGTTTTGGGCGGGCTTCCTCGTCCAAGCGTCAGCCCCGCCAGTGAAGTGCGAAAATGAGTGTGAAGATGCGACGCGCCGTGTCGAAGTCGACCACGAGCTTGCCTTCGAGACGCTTCATCAGCAATTCCGCCGCCTCGTTGTGCAATCCGCGCCGCCCCATATCGATGGCTTCGATCTGAGAAGGCGAGCCGGATCGGATGGCTTTGTAGTAGCTGTCGCAGATGAATTCGTAATCGCGGATCACTTTGCGAAAAGGTGTCAGCGACAAGTGATGCGTCACGAGCGTCTCGCCAATCTGCGTCCGAACCTCGAAGCAGAGCCGCTTCTCGATCAGGGCTATGTGCAAGGCATACGGCCCGCCATCGTAATTCGGCAGCGCGAAGAAATTTTCCTCGACGATGTCATAGATGGCGATGGCGCGCTCATGCTCCTGGTCGGGATTGCCGCGACCGATGGAGCCCTCGTCGAGCGTGACGGCAACAAGGCGACACCGCTCGTTCCCTTCGCTCGCCATTTCCACTCCATCCATCACATATTCAGGCGGATCGCCACCGACCGCGCATGGCCTTCAAGCCCCTCGGAGCGCCCGAGCGCAATGGCGGCGGGACCGAGAGCACGCAGCGCACCCGCATCGCATTTCAGGATCGAGGTTCGCTTCATGAAGTCAAGCACACCGAGGCCCGATGAAAAACGAGCGGACCGGGCGGTGGGCAGAACGTGGTTCGGCCCGCCCACATAATCGCCGATCGCTTCCGGGGTGTGGCTTCCGAGGAAGATCGATCCGGCATTGCGGACCTTGCCGACCAGTTCTTCCGGGTTCTCAGTCTCGATTTCGAGATGCTCCGGTGCGAGCCGGTCGATGAGGGAGACCGCGTCGTCAAGCCGCTCGACCAGAATGATCGCACCGTAATCGCGCCAGCTTGCACCGGCGATCTCGGCTTTCGGCAATGTCGTGAGCTGGCGAGCGACGGCTTTTTCGACTGCATCCGCGAGGCTCGCATTGTCCGTGATCAAGATCGACTGCGCCACCGGATCGTGTTCGGCTTGCGCCAGCAGATCGGCAGCGATCCAATCCGGGTTCGCGTGGCTATCGGCCACGACCAGAACCTCGGAAGGCCCAGCGATCATGTCGATGCCGACCTGCCCGAACACGCGACGCTTGGCTGCGGCGACATAAGCATTGCCGGGGCCGACGATCTTGGCGACCGGCTGCACGCTCGGCGTCCCATAAGCGAGAGCCGCGACCGCCTGCGCACCGCCGACGCGAATGACTTCATCGACGCCAGCCAGACGCGCCGCCGCGAGAACGAGCGGGTTCGTTTCGCCGCGCGGGGTCGGCACCACCATAGCGACGCGCGGCACGCCCGCGACTTTCGCAGGCACTGCGTTCATCAAGACGGAAGAGGGATAACTTGCCAGGCCCCCAGGCACGTAGATGCCGACCGATTCAAGCGCCGTCCAGCGCCAGCCAAGAGTGACGCCGAGAGCGTCCGTCGTAAGCGAATCCTGTGGGCGCTGGGCGCGATGATAGACCTCGATACGTTCTTTCGCGAGGCGCAGGGCGTCGAGTTCCTCTTTCGAGCACTGCGCCTCGGCCGCATCGATTTCCGCATCCGAGACACGTAAGGTCTGCGGTGTCAGGTCTAGATGGTCGAAACGGCGGGTATAGTCGATCAGAGCCTCATCACCCCGCGCGATCACGTCGTCGATGATCGCGCGAACCACCTGATCCACATCCTCCGACACTTCACGCTTGGCCGAGAGCAGTTCAGCAAAAGCTTTCGGGAAATCCGCATCCCGGGCATCCAGCCGCTTCGCCATCAGGAGCGCCCCGCCGGCGTATCGTCGTGCTTGGGGCGGCTTTCGGCTGCCCAGACGGGCCCCAGGTCCTTCATCTGCATCTCGATGCACTCCACATCGACCTGGATCGCGCCGCCGTCGGCGAAAATCAAGCTCGCAGTACCGGACGGCGCATCCGTCTCATCGAACGAGATGGCGAGAAGATTGAGCACGGCGTCCTGGTTCTTCGGATCGATACCGCGAACGCGAACCGCCTTCACACGCTCGAAATGAAGCCCCATCAGACGGCGCTGGGGCGGTGCCGAAGCACCCTCCTCCCACGCGAAACGCTTCGCCACGATGGCAAAGCGACGCTCGCCCGGCAGATAGGCGATGTCACCGACGCGAACGAGCGCATCCTGAAGATAGGCGGAGACGACCGTAAGATCTTCCTGGTCGAGCGCGACGAGTTTCAACAGCTCCATGGGACAGCAACCTCTTATTGAGCTTTGAGAGCTACCTAGAGTTTGATCGTTTCAGGTTGAAACCCGATCAACCTCTAAATTCTTTTGATGCCGCATGATCCGGGCGAACAACCGGTTTCCACTTGTTCTGATCATGCTCTAGAGACCGCTTGCGGCAAGCGCAACCTTTCCACTCACGCGAGGTTCACCTTTCGACCCGCACCATGGCCCCGTCTGGAGAAAAAAGCCCGATGAAACGTCTCGCCCTGGCCCTTCTCGCCCTCGTGGCACTCGTAGGCCCGAGCTTTGCTCAATATTACGACCCTTATGCTCCACGCCCCGGCTGGGAGCACCGCCCGCCCCCGCCGCCGCCCGGCTGGAGACCGCCTCCGCCGCCTCATTCCGGTTGGGGACCGCCGCCGGGGCAACGCTGGCGTCCGCAGCCCCGCCGCCAGATGGGCAATGTCTGCGTGACGGCGCGGGGAAGCTGCGAATATCCGCAGTTCTTCGAGCGCAATACACCTTGCAGCTGCGACATTCCCGGTTTCGGCCGCAAGCGCGGCGCTATCGGATACTGACTCTGAAAGACGGATTGGAGGTTATGAGCCTCCAATCCATCATCCCCCTGCCCTTATCCCTTGATCCGCTCGATCTCGGCGCCGCAGCGCCCCAGCTTGGCTTCGAGAGCCTCGAAACCCCGATCGAGGTGATAGACACGGTTGATCGTCGTCTCACCCTCGGCGGCAAGGCCCGCAATGACGAGTGAGACCGAAGCCCGCAGATCGGTCGCCATGACCGGCGCACCTTTCAGCGTATCGACGCCCTCCACATAAGCGCTATCGCCATCGAGGCGGATCTTTGCGCCGAGGCGGGCCAGCTCCTGCACGTGCATGAACCGATTCTCGAAAATCGTCTCGCGGATGCGCGACGTGCCGCCGGCTCTGGTCATGAGGGCCATGAACTGGGCCTGCAGATCGGTCGGGAAACCCGGGAACGGGTCGGTCGTCATGTCGACGGCCTTGATGCCGTTGCCGTTGCGGCGGACGCGAATAGAATTCTCGGTCGCGGTGATCTCGGCCCCGGCCTCTTTGAGCACATCGAGAGCGAATTGCAGCAGATCGGGCCGCGTGTTCTCGAGGGTCACGTCACCACCGGTCATGGCGACCGCCATGGCATAGGTGCCGGTCTCGATCCGGTCCGGTAGAACGTCGTGCGATGCACCGTGCAGGCGTTCCACGCCTTCCACCACGATCTCGGACTGGCCCGCGCCGGTGATCTTAGCGCCCATCTTGATCAGGCAATCGGCAAGGTCGACGACTTCCGGCTCGCGCGCCGCGTTCTTGATGACGGTCTTGCCCTTGGCAAGCGTCGCCGCCATGAGAGCCACATGGGTGCCGCCTACCGTGACTTTCGGAAACGCGATTTCCGCCCCTGTCAGGCCCTTCGGCGCCTTCGCAACCACATAACCGCCATCGATCTCGATCTCGGCGCCCAGCTTTTCCAGGGCCATGATGAGAAGATCGACCGGGCGCGTGCCGATGGCGCAGCCTCCCGGCATCGACACCCGGGCCTCCCCGAAACGGGCGACGAGGGGGGCGATAACCCAGAAGCTCGCCCGCATCGTCGAAACGAGTTCATAGGGCGCGCAAGTATCGATGATCGAGCGCGCGGTCAGGCGGATCGTCTGGCCCGTCTCCGTCGTCTCGCCGGGGCGGCGGCCGGCGATCATGTGATCGACGCCGAAGTTGCTCAGGATTCGCAACAGTGAGGAAATGTCGGCCAAACGCGGCACGTTCCCGAGTTCCAGCACCTCCTCGCTGAGAAGGCTCGCGATCATCAAAGGCAGCGCCGCGTTCTTGGCGCCGGAGATCGGAATGGTGCCGTTCAGCGGCACGCCACCGCGAATGCGAATGCGATCCATGAAAAGTCCCTTGCAACAAAGGGCCGCAAAGCGGCCTCGACCAAAAAATTCACACAGGCTTATCGTCCGCCCGTTCCGGCTGCTCGTCCGCCTCTATCGGCTTGGAGGCTTGCCGGCCACGAGCTTGAGCCTTGCGGCGCTTAAGATTCTCTTTCAAAGCCGCCTTCAGGCGGTCGGCTTTTGCTTGCGATTTCACGTCAGACATGTTTCACGCGACCCATCGTCGCCTTTCCAGATAAAGGCTTCGCAAACGGGCCTCAACCCGATTATTCAGTGTCGCAGGCTTTGACCGAGATCAATGCCGCCCCTGGCGTAGCGCCCTAGTTTCCCGGGTGTTCCGTTGCCGTATCCGGTGAGATGATGGACTATCAAGACTTCTTCGCCTCCGCCCTGGACCGCCTCAAGGAAGAACGGCGCTATCGCGTCTTTGCCGATATAGAGCGACAGGCGGGACGTTTCCCGACTGCGATCTGGCACAGCCCGAAAGGCTCCCGCGACATCACCGTGTGGTGCTCCAACGATTACCTGGGCATGGGGCAGAACAAAGGCGTGATGCGCGCCATGGTCGAAACCGCCTGGCGGGTCGGCACGGGTGCCGGCGGAACGCGCAACATTTCCGGCAACAGCCACCCTCTCGTGGAGCTGGAGGCCGAACTCGCCGATCTCCATGGCAAGGAGGCGGGGCTCGTCTTCACCTCGGGCTATGTCTCGAATCAGACCGGCATCGCGACCATCGCGAAGCTGATCCCGAACTGCCTCATTCTGTCGGATGCCCTCAACCACAATTCGATGATTGAAGGCGTGCGCCAATCCTGCTGCGAGAAGGCTATTTTCCGCCACAACGACCTGGCGCATCTGGAAGAGTTGCTACAGGCCGCAGACGAGCGGCCCAAGCTGATCGTTTTCGAGAGCATCTATTCCATGGACGGAGACATTTCTCCGATCCACGCGATCTGCGATCTCGCCGAGCGCTATAACGCCATGACCTATCTCGACGAGGTTCACGCGGTCGGCATGTACGGCCCGCGCGGCGGCGGCATCGCCGAGCGCGAGGGCGCAATGCACCGAATTGATGTGATCGAGGGTACCCTCGGCAAGGCCTTCGGCGTCATGGGCGGCTATATCACCGCCTCCCGGAGCGTCATTGACGCCGTGCGCAGCTTCGCGCCGGGTTTCATCTTCACCACCGCCCTGCCCCCGGCGGTCGCGGCTGCCGCCACCGCTTCGGTGCGGCACCTCAAGACTTCCTCCGACGAACGCGCCAAGCAGCACTACCAGGTGAACCGCACCAAAGCCGCCCTCGTCAATGCCGGCCTGCCGGTGCTCGAGACGAGCACCCACATCGTGCCGATCATGGTGGGCGACGCGGAGGCCTGCAAGGCGGCTTCGGACCGCCTGCTGGAACAGCACGGCATCTACATCCAACCGATCAACTACCCGACCGTGCCGCGCGGCACCGAGCGGCTGCGGATCACCCCGACCCCGTTCCACTCGGAAGCTCACATTGCCGCCCTCGCATCGGCGCTGGTGGAGGTCTGGACCACACTCAAGCTTCCGCTGGACCCAAAAGCGGCGGCGGCTTAAGGAGTTTTTCAAAGCCGAAACCTGCCTCCGGCGCCTTGGCCCATCCCCTTTTCAAGGCCCAGCCAAAGCCCGGAGCGAAAATCATCCGAGTGAATTTTCACTTTCAAACTTGCGCCGGCCGTCGCCCTGTGGCAGTAACCGGCCCGCTTCAACAGCGCGCTGCCGTAGCTCAGTGGTAGAGCACTCCCTTGGTAAGGGAGAGGTCGAGAGTTCAATCCTCTCTGGCAGCACCATTCATTTCCAGCGCGATTTATCTGGCCAATCTGCTCCAAGGCAGGAAGATAGACAAAGTAAGGCAGTCGCCATTCAGGCCGACGCCTTGTTGTCATACTGCATCTCACTGAAACAGCAGTGAGCCTTATCTGCGCCTTAACGGCTCTGATCACCTGTTCAGCAAGGTCAGGATAGCGAGACCAAGCGCTCGAACAATGCCGTTCCCCAGACAAGCCCGACGATGACAAGGGCACATAAGACAGCGGCGGAGCCGAAATCCTTCACGCGTCCGATGGTGGGGTGGTGATCGGGATTGACGTGGTCGCAGAGTTTTTCAACGGCCGTATTGAGGAGTTCCACGGCGAGAAGAAGCAGGATCGTGGAGACGAGTGCTATTCTGGTCCAAGCCGTCATTCCAACCAGGAAAGACGCGGGGAGCGCGACGACGAGCAAGATCAACTCCTGTCTCACCGCCCGTTCCGTCGCGGCCGCCACGTGGATTCCGCGGCAGGAGTTCAGGAAAGCGGCCCAGAGCTTATTCATTCTACCGTCCCATTTGGATGGGCGGCACTTACAGGTCGCAAGCCTCCTGGGCAACCCCACACAACCTGCAGGATATTGCTTATCGAATATCCGAGGTTGTTATTACGTGACCAACAATGTCCTGTGCGCCAATGCACCTTCTTTTTTCATGACCTAAGGTAACTCTCAAATTGCCGGAGAGCCGGCGATTGAAAGAGGTGCCCCATGGGGCTGAAATATCCGACATTTCGCGCGAGCTACTCGTCCGAGTATCAGTCGCCCGCCGACACCAATTCGCAACGCGGCACATCAGAACCAGAGCGTTTGGCCGGCCTTTTTCTCGTGGCAATCGGGCTCGTTCTCATCGGGCTTACGCTCAGTTTCTTTTCGTGGTTGATGGCGTTTCGATAGGGCCTCGCCGTGACGAAGCCGTCCTCGCGGACAAATCTTGCCCGTCAGCGCGAACGAAACTCGCGCAAGAGGTCGGCGGCCTGGTACGACCAATAGGTCAATTGCACCGCAGCCTTTCCGAAGGGGCCCCCGTTCCATGGCAGCCCAAAGGGGCTGAAGAGACGGAAGCGGTCGCTTTCGCCTGTAATGCCCTCGGCGATCACTCTCCCCCCGATGGCGGTCGTATTCGTGCCATGCCCGCCGAACGCCGTGCAGTACCAGACGCCAGGCTTGAACTGTCCGATTTGCGGCATGAGATGCCGCGCGTAAGACATGAGGCCGGACCAGGCAATCTCCGTCTTCAAACCTGCGAGTTGGGGATAGGTCGTCTTCATCTCCCGCTCGAGAAGAGAGGCGATGTCACGCGGATCCGTTGTCCGAGTCGTGATGCGGCCACCCCAAAGGATGCGCTTCCCGCCGTCCACAAGCCGGTAATAATCCCCCGCCCTCCGGTCGTCGAGCACGGCGGCGGAGGTTCGCATGGCAGTCTGCACGACATCAGGCGCCTCCTCCGTCAGCAAGACATACGTCGCGATGGGGAGATAAGACCGCCGCAAGGCCGGCATGACACTGCCGGTGTAGCCGCCGGTCGCGAAGACGACATGCTCGGCTTCGATCTCCGCATGATCCGTCTTCACGCGTTTGCGCGGGCCATCGAAGTCCGCCGACACGACCGGCGATCCTTCATAGATCGCCGCGCCAAGACGCACTGCTTCTTCGGCAAGACCGCGCGCGTAATTGAGAGGATGGAAGTGGAAGGCCCCTTCATCCAGGAGGCCTTGGCGATATTTCGGTGACCGAAGGAGATCGCCGATTTCGTCTCCGGCCAGATGGCGCTGCCTCAGCCCAAATTCGCGCTCCAGGCGATCCCGGGACACGCGCAAGGCGTCGCCTGGATCATAGCGGACAGCCTTGATGATTCCCGGCACGGGAACGGCATCTGCAAGACCAAGCTCGGCGATGTTGCGGCGGATGATCTCGACGCCTTCCAAAGACAGACGAAAAAGCTCTTTCGCCTGTTCTTTCCCCACCATGCCTTCGATGGCCGATAGGGATGTGGCATAGCCCGCTGAGACGAAACCTCCGTTGCGCCCGGAAGCTCCCCATGCGACGCGGTTGGCCTCGAGCAGAATAACCGATCGTCCGGCGCGAGCGAGTTCGAGAGCGACAGTGAGCCCGGCAAAGCCGCCGCCCACAATGCAGACATCTGCAGCCATCGAACCTCGCGCCGAGGGATAGACGGCAGTTTTGGAGAGTGTGCGGCTATAGTACGTATCGAGATAGGTCGCGGGCATGGCGCGCTTTGCAGGTCACAGTATGCAGATGGGATTGCCGTCGCTTGCAGTGTGCGTCAAGAGCCTTCCGCAACTGCTGCTGCCTTGTGGGACTCGGCCCGACAGCGTTCCAGATATATCCGGAAGAGAAGATCGTCAGGGACCAACTCGATCAATTTCTCAAGTCGGGCCGCAGCCTTCTCAAGGTCACCGGAATGGTAGAGCGCACAGGCTTCCTCCCATGTCTTCAGCGTGCGCGCCCGGTCGGTCCCAGGCTTCAATTCGGGCTCGCCAGGGACATCGGCCCCAAGGAGCTCGAAGATCGCGATTGCAACATGTGCGCCTTCCGGAACAACGCGATCCACAAAACGGAAGATGTACTCTTCGCCTGCGGCGGATCGAACCGCCTCGCTCACAAGGATCGTGGTAGCGTAGCGTTTGTTGAGCTTCTCCAGACGAGAGGCGATGTTCACCGTGTGACCGAGCGCCGTGTAGTTCACGCGATCGACCGATCCGACATTCCCGACGACCGCCTCGCCTGTATGGAGACCGAACCGCGTTCGCATCGGCAGGCCGCCCTCCGCGATGAACTGCGCGTTGAGACCATCCAGCCGCCGTGCCGCGCGCAACGCGCCGAGGCATCCGAGGGATACGTGATCTTCCCTCTCCTCCGGCGCGTTCCAGAACGCCATGATGCTGTCGCCGATATATTTGTCGATAGTAGCGCCTGACCTCAGAAGCTCGTTCCCGACTTCGCTGAAGTAGCGGGACGTGCGTATCATCACGTCTTCTGGATCGAGCTCCTCGGCGAGAGTCGTGAAGCCCGCGATATCGGAAAACAAAACCGTGATCGGCTGGCGCGTCCCACCGAGATCGGACGAAAATTTACGCCCGATAATACCGCGCACGAGAGCACGCGGAACATAGCGCATGAAGGTGCTCAGCGCGAGTTCGAGCGTATCGAGAGCGCGCATCAATTCCTGGATTTCGAAGACACGCGCCGGCTTGCGTTGAAGATGAACGAATTCGAACTGCATGATCCGACGAATATCCTCCGCCGCAACGCGCAACGGCAGAGAGAGCCGCCTGGAGGCGAACATGACGAAGAGAAGCGCAAGCGCAACCGAAATCGCACTGATCATGAGCAGATTCGTGCGGATCTGCTCGGCCGGACCCAGCAAGGTTTCGTAGGGAATAGCGAGACTGATGAAGAGATTGCCGAAGCCGTTTCCGACCCGCTCGGTGCGCCCGAAATAATTCACGCCGCCCACATCGAACAAGGCGTTCTCCGTGCGGCCGCTAAGCTTTTCGAACGTGGAATACATGCTGCGCAGGAGTGGCTCGCCGAGATCGGCCACCTTCAGAAGCCGGTCGTCCTTATCCGCCTGTCGTATCTTACGAAAAACGTCGCCGTGGGGATGCGCAATCAGCGTGCCTGCATCGTCGAAAATCAATAATTCAAGCTCTGGCGGGAAGCGGAGTTTCTCGAGATATTGATCGAGGCTGGCCAGCGTCATATCGATGCCGAAAACCGCATCGCTTTTCTGACTGGCGCGCCGGGCTATGGTGATGCCGGCCTCGGGAATATTGGCGAACCGATACGGCGATGTGACGATCGATTCCTGGCTTGTCAGGCTTGGGCCGTACCAGGGACGCTTGCGCGGATCGAACGTCGTCGGTTGAGACGAAACGCGACGCAACTCCCGGCCCATCTGGTCGACGACGATCCAGCGGGCTGTCGGCCCCGTTGCCGGGCGCTCCACGATCATGAAGACATATGCGGCACCATCGGATGGTGGGCCGATCTCAGGCGGCCCGCCCCCCGCCAGGCTTTGCACGACGACATGAGTTCCGTCCCCGCGACCGACGAAGATGCCCATCGCTGCGGGCAGCGGCTTTTCAAGATCCTTCAGAATGGCGAGAAGACGCGGCCCCAGTTCTTCAAGAGGCATCGTCGGATCGACGGTCAGCGTAATCGTATCGAGCACGGAGCCCGTGATCCGAAAACCTCCCGATATTTCGCCTCTCACATTATCCGTGATCCGACGGAAGTCGTCTTCCGCATCCCGCAGAGTGAGCGTTGTCAGCTGTTGATGGTTGAAACCAATCAAGCTACCGGAAATGGCAAGGACAATAAGCGTGAAGACGAGCGCGACAACCGCCTGCAGGCTCCAGAGGCGGGGAGAACCATCGGCCGACTTCACGGCGCGCGCCCAGGACAAGCGCTGGCAAGGAAAGGCGTCATGCGCAAGGCAAGCTTAAGCATTCGAACGTTCCGCCGCTGCAAAAAGATCGAGCGCGAGGTCTGAACTCCGCGCTCCATAAATAGCACGCACCCCAGGCTGTCACAAAATAGGCACCCCGGGGCACGCGACGATCGCTCTACGTTGCCGAGATCTGCCCGCCATCGACCCGCAGGATTGAGCCTGTCATGAAAGAGGCCTTGTCGCTGGCAAGGAAGACGGCGGCAGCGGCGAACTCGGCGATATCGCCATAGCGCCCGGCCGGAATGGCCGCCCGCGCCGCCGCCTCGACCGTCGCGACATCGCGGTTGGTCCGCTCTGCATTGGCGGCATCGAGCTGCTTGAGTCGATCGGTCGCGATGCGCCCCGGAGCGATCGCGTTGACCGTTACGCCGGAGGCGGCAACCTCCGAGGCCAGGGTCTTCCCCCAACCGACGAGAGCAGGACGAATGGCATTCGAAATGGCGAGATTCGGAATCGGCTGGATAACGCCGGAGGAGATGACGGAGATGATCCGCCCGAACTTACGCTCGATCATACCCGGCAGAAGATGATCCGCGAGGCGCACGAGATTGACGAACATGCTTTCGAACGAATTACGCCATTGCTCGGAAGACACGCCTTGCGCCTTGCCGGGCGGCGGGCCGCCGCTGTTCAGGATGAGAATGTCGATCCCGCCGAGCGCCTTGACCACATCCTCCGCGAGTGTATCAACCTCCGCGGTCTTGCCGGTGTCGCAAACGTACGGGAATACGGTGGGACCGATCTTATCGGCGGCCGCCTTCGAACCTTCAAGCGTGCGGCTCGCAATCGCCACGCGTGCGCCTTCCGCGGCTAGCCCCTGTGCGATTCCGAAACCCAAACCCTTGCTCGCACCCAAGACCAGGGCGCGCCGCCCTTCAAGACCCGTCTCCATGTTTCAAATCCCTTTCCCGACCCGATATGCACATGCATAGCTTTCGTTGCGACCGAATACTATCCCGACGACCTGGCGCAGATACCAGCGCCAACGGCACACTCTTGCAGATCGGGTTCGGCCCGATCAGGTCTATTCGACCCTTACGACGACACTGTCGGTCGCGCCTCGGGCGTCGATGACCGACAGCCTCAGGAAGCCAGCCCCCTCGGGTTGCCAGGCGGCCTCCCGGCGGAGGCTGGTGGTGACGACTGGGGCACCATCGACCATCCAGGTGAGCGGCGGCACGCCTCCGGAGGCCTTCAGTTGAAGATCGGCCTTCTCGTCGGAGGAGCGCCCAAGGCCGAGATCCACACGCGAGCCGTCCAGAGGAAAGGCGATCTTGAGAGGAGCTTGTATCGTCGATGCGATGGTTTTCGGAACGTCCTGACGGACGTGCCGGAGCGGCGGCGGGAGAGCGGCCGTCGAGGCCTGCAGCGCGAAAGGCGGGACCGCCAGGGGCTCCGGTTCCACGCCAAGGCGCCCGTAGGCATCGAAGAGGATCGGCGCCGCCACGAGCCGCCCGACAAGACCCGGCACCGCGCTGCCATCGGGGCGACCGACCCAGACGCCGATTGTGAAATGCTTGTCGTAGCCGATGGCCCAGGCATCCCGGTAGCCGTAGGACGTGCCGGTCTTGAAGGCGATGCGCCCGGCAAGAGCGTTCTCCGGCGGCGGGGCGCCGCGCAGGATGTCGAAGACATACCAGGCGGCAACCGGATCGGCGATCCGACGCTCGGGCGCGTCGGGCGTATTTTCGCCGACCCGCCGAATGAGAGAAGGCATGGCTCCTCCCCGCGCAAGACCCGCATAGAGCCGCGTGACATCGGTGAGCGAAATGCCGAGACCACCCAGACCGATGGCGAGACCCGGTGCAGCGTCCTTCGGCATAACAATTGTCGTCTCGGTTTCGCGCAGCCGCGCGAGAAGGCGCGCGGGGCCGATGCCGTTCAGAAGTTCGACCGCCGGCAGATTGAGCGACAGTTGCAGCGCCTTGCGGGCTGTGACGGTACCCTGAAACGCGAGATCGAAATTCTCCGGTTGGTACGCGCCATAGCGCGAGGGCCTGTCATCCACGAGCGTTTCGGGATGGGCGAGGCCGTTTTCGAAAGCAAGCGCATAAATGAAGGGTTTCAGCGCAGATCCTGGCGAACGCAACGCCTGCGCCATATCGATGGCGCCCGCACGCTCGCGGTTCATCGGATCGGGACTGCCCACATGCGCGCGCACTTCACCGGTGGCATTGTCGATGACGAGAATGGCCACCGAGATTTTGGGGCCGACCCGCTCCGCCCGCTCCCGCGCGAGACTTTCGAGGCTCGTCTGCAACCGCCCATCGATCGTGAGAGGCTGAATGGTTTGTGTGGGGCGCTGCGCCTCGGCCTGCTCGGCAGCGTGGGCGGCGAGCATCGGAAAGGCGTGGCGCGCTGCCGGCACGCGATCCGCTTTTGCCGCTTCCGCTTCGACGACAGTGATCACGCCACGTGCCTGGGCGCGATCGAGAACTCGGTCACGGGCTTTGCGTGCAGCCTCCATCGAACGGTCCGGTCGTCGCGTCTCGGGCGATTGCGGCAAGGCGACGAGGAGAGCCGCCTCGGCAAAAGTCAAACGCTTCGGCTCGCGACCGAAATAGGAAAGACTGGCCGCCCGCGCGCCTTCCAGATTGCCGCCGTAGGGAGCAAGCGTGAGATAAAGACGCAGGATCTCGTCTTTCGAAAAGCGGCGCTCCAACTGCACCGCACGCACCGCTTGCCGAAGCTTTGCCGAGAGCGTTCGCTCTTCGCGCGGTTCGAGCAGGCGCGCAACCTGCATGGTCAGTGTCGAACCGCCGGAGACAACCTGACGGTTTACGACAAGCTGCTTCGCAGCGCGTAACAAGGCCAGCGGGTCGATGCCGTAATGGTGATCGAAGCGCGCATCCTCATAGGCCTTGAGCATGGCAAGGTAGCGCGGATCTATGTCGCCTGTCTCAATGGGCAGACGCCAGCGTCCCTCACTTGTGACGAAGGGACGAAGCAGTTTTCCCGTACGATCAAGAACAACCGTGGAGCGACTCTCGGCAACGCTGAGATCAAGAGGTCCGAGCCCATCGACGAAGCGCCACAATGCAACGGTGGGAGCGAGAACGGCGCAAGCCAGAACCGCCGCGAGAATGCGGCGGTGCTTGCGGCGTCTCACGCTTCTGTCGCGCTCAGTCGTCACGGCCTTGCCGCCGTCACCTCGACCTCACCGTAAGCGGTGCGGCCGTAGCGCTCAGGCCGATACATGTCCTCGACTTGCGCCGGCGGATGCACGTAGCGCCCCGGCGAGACGGCGCGCACCATGTAGGCCACGGTGAAGAAAGCCGGTTGGCTTGGCTCGCGGTCGAAAGCGACAACGAAACGGTCGTCACGATATTCGGTATGTGCAGGTTCTACATCGCGCTTCAGCCAGGAGAGAGCCGCGACACTGTCGCTGTCCACAAGTCTCGGATTGTCGATTTCGAAACCGGCCGGAAGACGATCCACGAGAAGAACGCGCGCCTGTCGCGCTTCGGTTTCCGTAATCTTCAAAACAACCACCATGCGGTCGTTCTGCTTCGCGGAGGACGGTGGAACCTGCGTGCCGTCGAGCTTGTAATAATTTCTCTCTACGGAATAGCCGCGGGACAGAGCAGGCTCGGGCTCAATGGCATTACCGGTAACGGTGACAACAGCCTGCACCGGAGCTTGCCCGGTATTGGCGATCGTCACCGGTGCTCGCCCAAGAGCAGCATCGCGGTAGGAACGATAGAGTGCGCCCCTATGCGCCGTGCCGTCCACCGTCAACGCCATTCCATCGGCCTGTTTCGCCACGGCCTGCGCGGCGAGAACCATCCATGCTTCTTCCTGCGTACTCGTGCGACGCGTTCCACGCTCCGCATCGATGACGTGCGCGACCGGTTGAAGAACGGCAGGCACATTGTCCGTCTCGAAAGCAAGCGTGAGAAGCCCTGCGCCATCGCGCAAGCGCGATCCGTAATCGGCGCGGAAGTTTCCGGTATCGCGTTCGCTCGCCAGGCGCTCGACGGCGGAGGCGAAAGCCTTCTGCGCACGACCTCTGTCACCGAGCAACGCCAAAGCGGCTGCAATCTGGCCACGTGCCAACGGCGATTTGAACTCGCCGATCTTCGTGTCGGCGAGATAACGCAAATCGCCCATCACCGGCCGCCCGTTGCGCGCGAGTACATAGGCCGCATAGGCGAGGCTGTCCGCATTGTCCTCGATCTGTGTCGTATTCGCGATGAAGTTACGTAACCGATCGAGAGCGATGTTGAACGCGACCGGCGGCACGACGAAGCCCTTTTCACGAGCACGGGTGAGGAAGTCGGTCGTATAAGCATCGAGCCAGAGATCGTCCCCACCGACAGACCAAAGCCCGAACGAGCCGTTGGAAGACTGGCGCGCCAGAATGCGCTCGATTGCGCCACGCACCCGGTCATCGGCCTTATCGTCGAGGGAGAGGTTTTCCTCTTCCGCCAATCGATTGACATAGAGCAGCGGCAAAGCGCGGCTCACGGTTTGTTCCGTGCAGCCATAAGGATAGCGGTCGAGCGATTGCAACAGGCCCGGAACGTCGAGACCGGCGAGTGGCGAAATGGAGATGGAAACCGCACCCGTGCCGCCCAGAATGTCGCTGACGAGATCGCTCGACAGTGACAGGCTTGCGCCTGGATCGAGTGGGCGAACCGTGCGGCGCACAAGCGCACCCGTGCCCGGTTGAATGGCGACCCTGAAACTTTGCGCCACCTCCATATCAGGCCCGCGCAAAATCGCCTCGACCTGAGCGAGACCCGCGCCACCCGCCGTCACGGGAATGGCGATGCTGCCTTTCGCCTTCTGATCGAGCTTGATGGTGGAGCGCAGGGCGTCGGCCGCAACGAGGATGGGGCCGCGAATGTCGAGATCGACTGTGTAATTTCCAGCAGGCCCTTCCACATTGTCGAGTTGAACGAAGAACCGCGAACGATCGCCGACGGAGAGGAAGCGCGGCAGCGTTCCCGTCAACACCACCGGATCGCGGATGATCACGTCCGCAGAAGCATTGCCGACCCGATCCTTCGTCCACGCCACCGCCATCACGCGCGCGGTGCCGTTGAAGGCCGGAATCTCGAACTCGATATTGGCGCTCCCGTCGGCTTCGACCTTTACGACGCCAGAGTAACGCGCGAGCGGCTCCTGCGTCGGCGGAATGCCATCAAGAGGTTTCGGCTCCATATCGCCCCCGGAGCGGATTGCCCCGCGCGTACCCTGCATGCCGTCGATGAGATAGGCATAGAGATCGCGGATCTCGGACGAGAGCTGCTTTTGCCCGAAGAAGTAGTTCATCGGGTTCGGCGCCTCATAACGGGTCAGATTGAGAATGCCGACATCGACTGCCGCCACTGTAATGCGCGCTTCTTCACCAGCCTGCAATCCTGTGACCTTCACGGGCAGTTTCAACGTGCCGCGCGGCCTGATTTTTTCCGGAGCATTCAGATCGACTTCGAGCGAGCGCGCATCGTGGTCGATCTCGAACCATGCGGTGCCGAGCGAGCGGCCCGGCATGCGCTTTGCCGCTTGATCGAGCGGGCGATGCGCCAGCGCGACGAGATAGGCACCCGGTCCCCATTCGGCACGAACCGGTACACTCACTTCGGTTCCGGCTACAGCCACATCGACGACACGGATGTCATGAACCCTGTCGCTTACGACAGCTAACGTCGCCTTTCCTGCGAAGCGCGGATTGAGCCGCACCCGCATGGTATCACCCGCACGATAACTCGCCTTGTCGAGCGTCATGTCGAGAAGATCGGGCCGTGTCGCCGTGGCAAGGCCCGACCAGCCGACCGTGAAGGATACGCTCGTCTGCGCCGTATCGCTCAAGCCCGGCGCATTCACATCGAGCCGGTAGCTGCCCCATTCCACGGGCGCGGAAATGCGAGATGCGGCATCGGCCTTCACGTTGAGCGTGCCGTTGGCCACGCGCCGGGTACTCTTGATCGGCTCGTAGCTCCAGCGCCCGCCTGAATTGTACCATTGATAGCGCTGTTCGATCTTGACGAGGTTCCACGTCACCCCGCTTTTCGCGAGCCGCTTGCCGTCGGGGTCAGCGATCACCACGTCGAAAGTAGCGTTCGCGCCTTCGGCGAGATCTCCGCCGAAGGCTTTGCGAACACCGACAACTGCGCCCTTCGGCAGGATCGGCAATGTGACGCTGCGCTCGACCGCACGGCCACCTGCCTCAGAGACGCGCAACGTGATGCGCGCCGCCGTTGGGCGCGGCGCGGCAACATCCTGAATGGGGATCTGCAGGCTTGCGCGCCCTTGCGCGTCCGTCGTCGTGGCCCCCTCGATCTCGACGGATGATGCTTCGATGGACTCGTCGTCGAGACCGATGGCGAAACCGTCGAGCCCCTTAATGCCGCTATTGGCAGATTCCACGACAGCGACTTCGCCGGTCACATCGAGGCCGGAGCCCGGTGCTCCATAGAGATAGCGCGCGGAAAGATCGATGGGCGCAGGTTGCCCGGCCCGCAGCGCCTCGACCTTCGGGGTGAGATTCACCTCCAACCGCTCGGGCACATAATCCTCGACAAGAAAGCTCGCCTCGCCGACCGCGGCGCCCTTGGGATCGGTATAAGCGGAAATCCGCCATGTGCCGCGCATAGAACCGGGCAGGATCGGCAGCGAGAAAGCGCGCCCGCCAAGCCCCTGATCTTCGACCAGCGCCCGGCGATATTCGACACCATCGGGGCGACGGAACACCAGGGTGAGCGGCACGCCCGGGACGGCAACGCCCTTCGCGTCGCGCAGCAACGCGGTCAGCGCCACGGTCTCACCGGTTCGGTAGACTCCGCGTTCGGTGTAGAGGTAGGCATCCACCGCGCTCGTCATCTCGCGACCCTTGACGCCGCGGTCGGTGAGATCGAAGGCGGCGGAGCTCAAATCGAGGAAGCCGTAATCCGCATTACTCGTCGCGACCACAAGGCCGGGCGCCGAGCCGCCCTCCCCTCGTGCGAGGCCGGGATCAAAGATAGCGGCGCCGCTCTTGTCAGTTTTCTTCGTCGCAAGCACCTCGTTGTTGCGCGCCACAAGGCGGATCTCCACATCGGCAACCGGATCCGCGCTGGCAAGCGAGCGCACGAAAACCTGAACACCGCCGCGACCGGTAAACGCGGTGAGGCCGAGGTCCGATACGACGAACCATTGCGTGGCGACATTGTCGTAATCGGCTTCGTCGTCGCCGGCATCGACTGGCGGCCCGCTGTAGGGCCGCGCGGTCATGACGTAGACTCCGGGTTCGAGTTTTCCGGCCGCCTCCATGACAGGGAAAGCGGTGATCACATCGCGGTTCAGGTCGGACGCGGTGTCGAGCGTTCCGTTCCAGATCTTGAAGCCTTTCTCGGTCGCGATCTGGCGGGCCGAGTAACGCGAGAGTTGCGATAGAAATTCATCGGAGCGGATCGTCGGCAGAAGGCTGCGGTCGCCGATACGATAAACCTCAACATTCACTTTCACCGTGTTCACGGAGACGACCGGAATGCCCTCCTGCCCCGTGCTGGGCAGCACATAGTTGCGACCAGTAAAGCGCGCCTGCGGTGAGCGATCCCGCACGTAGATTTCGTAATCCGCGGCCTTGAGTAAAGTCTCTTCCACTGCCGACGGGAGGCCCTGACGCAGAACAATGGAATAGCGCTCGCTGTGCTTGAGCCCATCGACGCACAACTGCTGGCCCTCGGCCGAGACAGCGGTTCCGGAATTCGCCGAAACCGTGACATAGGGCGCGAAATCAACCTTGCCGGTCGCGAGGGGATCGGAAAACTGGAAGCACACTCGCGGCGTGGCAGCATCCGAATCCACTTTGAAACCGGTGATGCGGAAGCCGTGCTCCGCGCGCAGCGCTTCATAAGTATCGCGCACGCCGGCATCGTCCTTAAGCTTCAAACTCGCGGCATACGCACTGAGAGAAGGACGCCAGGACTCCTGAGCAGCATAAACCTGTCCGAGAAGCGCCAAGGCCGCCGCCTCATTGGCCGGATTAGCCGCCCGTTGATAGGCGGCATAGGCACCGGTGGTCATCATTTCTCGAAGCTTGTAGCGCTCGCTCCAGTCCTTAGGCTCGATCGCCAGCGCCGCCTTGACGAAGGCCGCCCAGGTTGCCCAATTGGTCGGATCCGCGCCGATGGCCGCCATGTAGGCGGAAGCCGCCTCACGCGGCTTGCCACGGGTCATGAGATTGGAACCGTCGGAGTAGAGCTGAACAGCGCTCTTGCCGCTGATGGCCCGGGCGTTATCCGTCTTGAAAGATTGCTCCAGGCGGATAACCTGGCCTGCGAGATCCTCACGCACAAAGCTCTTTTGTGCCTGTGCCTGCCCCGCCCAAGTCGCCGTAAGAAGCCCGACAGCAAACAGGACCACACGCATCGAATGATGGATCATCAGTCTCACTCCAGGCTGCAACGGCGATAGCCTTATGGCTTATCACTCCGCCGCCCTGGGACCAAGACGATGTGTCTCAATGATATGCAGACGCTGTTATTTTTCCGCGGCGGAGGCCTGTCTGAGGCTGGATCGTCATGAAGGGGCAGTCTTTGTTCGCGTCGGGCAATGTCCCAATCCCTATCGGATCGCGGCCTCGTCGGCAGGCTCCTCGCCCAACGCGCCACGATGGGCCTTGTCCAGTTCCTCGCTATAGCGGCGCAAAAGGTGGCTCTCCGTCAGAAGGCCGACGACCTTGCGGTTGAGACGGTTGTCGACCACGGCCAATTCTTCGCTCTGCGATTGGTCGAAGATACTCGCGGCGTGCTTCACGTTCATGGCCGGAAGCAGCATGTCGTCCTTGTGGCGCAGGATCGAGACGATGTTCGCCTTGGTATCGGCTTCAGGCGCATAGGCTTCGGGCACGAGAACGATACCGGCATAACGCTCGGATTCATCGACCGCCACAACCCGCTGGGATGAACCAAGGGGAAAGCGTTTGCGGAACTCGGCGAGGGAGAGAGAAACCGGCACGGACTTCACATCGCCGCGCATCATGCGCCCCACCGTCAATGTCCGCAGCCACCCCACATCCTGTGCACTGCGAATGGTTTCCCCGCGCACATGCAGACGCCACGTGGAGAAGGAATAGCCGAAGGTTTGGCGCACGACGATGGCGGCCATGATCGAGGCGGTGAGGACGATGCCGGTGATCGTGAGGTCGCCCGTCGTCTCAAGAGCGAGGAACGTGACGCTCAGCGGCCCGCCGACAATGCCAACGGCGAGTGACGCCATGCCCACGACCGCAGAGACGGTCGGGTCGACTGCAAGCGGCATGACCGGATTGGCCATGATGGAGAAGATTTTACCGAGCAGTACGCCCAGGAACAGGGAAGCAAAGAAGAGTCCGCCTCGAAACCCGGACCCGAGGGACAACGCCGCCGCAGCAACCTTTGCGCCAAACAGCAATGCCAAGGCCCAGATTGTCGAGCCGCCTTCGAGTTCCACATGCAGCGCACCGTGCCCTGCGGAGAGAACCTGCGGCATGACAAGCGCGATGCCGCCCACGCCGAGGCCACCGAGGACCGGGCGAAGGACAGACGGGCACCGCGTCGCAACGAAACCTTTTTCGACGAACGTGACGAGGCGCATGATGCCGACCGACACAATGCCCGCAACCAAGCCGAGGATCAGAAACGGAAAGTAATCGGCTGCCGACAGATTGGGGAACGGCGGCACTTCGATCATGTTCGGCACGGTGCCGAGAAGCCGCGTGACGAGCATCGCGGCAAGCGCAGAGGCCATGACCGGGGCGACGGTCGCGATAGAATAGACGCCGATGATCAACTCGAAGCCATAGAAAGCACCCGTCAGCGGTGCGTTGAAGGCCGAGGAAATTGCTCCCGCTGCGCCGCAGCCGACGAGCACGCGCACATCGGCGCGTCGCAGATTGAGAAGCCGCGCCAGACGGGAAGCCAGGCCTGAGCCCATCTGCGTGTAGCCGGCTTCCATGCCGACGGAAGCCCCGAAGCCATTCGAGAGAATCGTCTGCCCGGCGACGATGACGCTGTCGCTCAGCGAGAGACGCCCGCCATGGAGCGCGTTCGCCTCGATCGGGTCGACCAGATGGCTCGTGCGAAAGCGTGCGATGAGCCATGCGCTCAGCCCGACAAAAAGGCCTCCGACAGCAGGAATGAGAGCCTGTTCCGACGTGATCGCCTCGATAGCGCTCAGGCGGTCCGTCAGCGCCACGTCGTAGAGCAGGCTATGTAGCAACTGCGTGAGAAAGCCCATGGCGCTGACCGCGAGGCCCGACAACACGCCGACCAGAGCCGCGAGCACGACGAAAGCGGCCTCGCGCTGGCGGACAAGAATTTGCAGGCGGGGAAGGCGCAGCGCTCTCATCGCAGATGCAGACCAAAGATTGAGGGCAACAGAGCCGTGATGTGTCACGGGCCTGCCTCGGTGTCAAAGCGGATAGGGGATCCGCCGCAGCGGGCTTCGGTTGTGCCAGAAAAAGGATGAAAAGTCCTCCAGCCGAAAAATCCTAGCATCGCGGCGCGGAGTTTGGGAAACTGCGAAAGACCGGGAGGGTCTCATGAACGACTTCAGCAAGCGCGCGATTCCTTTGTCGCTTACGATTTTTTCAGCTGCTTTCGTTGCTGGCGCACCTGTTCAGACCAGGGCTCAAACCTCTCCCAATGCGGCCCCGCCATCCTTAAACGCGGCGGCGCTGGATGGGGCCCGCGCTGCGTTCGAGGCACTGCCTGAGCCCGACCGAAAGGCCATTCAGGAGGCCTTGATCTGGACGGGAGACTACAGCGGCACCGCGGATGGAACATTCGGACGGGGAACTTTCGACGCCATTACAGCCTATCAGCAAAGCGCCAAGCTGCCGTCGAACGGCACCTTGAACCTGGCAGCCCGTGCCGCGCTGCAATCGGTCGCGCAGCAGGCCCGCGCGGCGGCAGGTTTTTCGGTGCTCGACGACCCGAAAAGCGGCGTGAGGATCGGCGTGCCCTCGCAGCTTCTGCCGAAGCAGGACGCGAACCCGAACGGCGGGAGCCGCTGGCAAAGTACTGACGGGAAGATCACACTCGATACCCGTGTTGCGCCACCGGACACGACACTGCAATCGCTTTACGACCGCAACGTTGCCATTCAGACACCGGGCCGTGTCGTGACCTACAAAGTCATCAGGCCGGATTTTTACGTGATCGCGGGAGAAACGCCCACCGGCAAGTTCTACACGCGCTACGCCAGTGGACCCTCCGGCATTCGCGCCTTTTCAATCGGGTACGACAAATCTCTAGCGCCGCAAATAGACCGCCTTGTCGTCGCCATCGCGAATTCGTTCACGCCGTTCCCGACCTCTCCCATCACAACCGCCGCCCCCGTCATGTCTCCGGCCACGACATCGCCGCAGAAGAGCATTGCGACGAACAATAGCGGTCTCATCGGAACCGGCATCGCCATCGGCTCGCGGCAGGTGCTGACTTCCGCCGCCGTGGACACTTGCAAGAGCCTGCAAGCGGCAGGCCTCAAGCCGCAACAAGTTTCCGGTAAAGGCCCATGGGTGTTGACCTTCGCGGAAGATATCAAGGCCACACCCGCAAACGTTCTTGCCAGCCCCACAATGGAAGGCGCCTCCCTTCTCGTCGTCGCTTTCACCACCGATGGCGGCCAGGTTTCTCTGAATGCGGCGCCCGCAAGCGCTCTCGACGAAGCATCGATCAACGCGCCGCTTCAACCGGGCGCGAGCGGCGCACCTGTTCTCGATGCAACAGGTGGCCTCGTCGGATTGGTCGGCACGGTTTCCGGCGATGGGCGGAAGATCGCCGGCATCCTGCCCGCTGCGCGATACCCGCTCACACTACCCGCAAAGTTCGCCGACGCTGCGCCGAAGCTGACAGGTTTGAGAGCGGACCCGGCGACGCAAAAACGCGCCGCCGATCTCGTCGCAAGCATCAAGCCTTCGCTCGTTCCCATCCAGTGCCTGCCGTGACGATTACTCGCCGACCGTCACGGTCTCGTTCGCTCGCGCGAATTCGAGGCCCTGGTGATCGCAAAGCCGCCGATAGAGGCCACCCTTGCGATAGAGACTCGCATGGGTCCCCTCCTCCACGATGCGCCCGGTATCGAACACCAGGATGCGGTCAAGAGCACGCACGGTCGAGAGCCGGTGTGCGATGACGATGGAGGTGCGCCCTTCCATCAGGCGCTCCATCGCCTCCTGAATCAGAGTCTCGGACTCTGAATCGAGCGCCGACGTGGCCTCGTCGAGAATGAGCACCGGCGCATCCGCCAGGAACGCGCGAGCAATCGCCACGCGCTGCCGCTCGCCACCCGAGAGCTTCACGCCGCGCTCACCCACCAGGGTCGCGTAGCCCTTCGGTAGGCGCATGATGAAGTCATGCGCATTGGCGAGTTCGGCAGCGCGCTGGATCTCCGCCATCGACGCGCCGGGACGCGCATAGGCGATGTTCTCCGCAAGCGTGCGGTGAAAGAGAACCGGCTCCTGCTGCACGATAGCGATCTGCGCCCGCAGCGACGATTGCCGCGCCTCGGCGATGTTCTGCCCGTCGATCAAGATGCGTCCAGCGTTCACGTCGTAGAGGCGCTGGATGAGCTTGACGAGCGTCGTCTTGCCCGAGCCAGACGGCCCGACGAGCCCCACCCGCTCGCCCGCGCGGATCGTGAGGGACAGATCCTCGTATAGCGGCAGCGCGTGACCAGCATAGTGGAACTTTACGCGGTCGAACGCGATCAGTCCTTCCTCGATCCGGATGGATTTCGCGCCGGAACGATCCGCAACGCCGACCGGCTCGCGGTGAATTGAGACCAACTCCTCCATGTCGTTCACCGAACGGCGCAGATTGTTGATATGCATGCCCACGTCGCGCAGATAACCGTGAATGACGAAATAGGTCGTCAGCACGTAGGTGAGATCGCCCGGTGTCGCCTCGCCGTTCCACCAGAGCCACAATGCCGTGCCGATGATTGCGGCGCGGATTATGACGAGCGCGACAAGCTGAAGCGTGCCGCTATTGGTGCCGCGCCGCCAGAGACGCCGCGTGCGGCCTTGCCACTTGTTCAGCACATGCGCGAGGCGCTCGTCCTCCCGCGTCTCCGCACCGAAGGCCTTCACCACCGCGTTGCAGCCCATGGCATCTGCAAGCGTTCCGCCGACCTTGGTGTCCCACGCATTGGCGAGACGCGCGGCGGGTGCGACATAGAATGTCGAAACCAGCGCGGTCATGGTGATATAGCCGAGGCTCCCCAAAGCCACCACGAGCCCCATCACCGGCCAGTGCAGGCCGAGCAAGACCATCGAGCCGCCGAGGACGACGAGAGAGGGCAACAACGCCAGAAGGATCGTGTCGTGCAGAAGATCGAGCGCCCACATGCCGCGCGTGATCTTGCGCACGGTCGAACCGGCAAAGCTGTTCGCATGCCAGTCGGTGGAGAATCGTTGAACGCGCGCGAATGCATCATGGGCAACCTCGGCCATGACGCGCAGAGTGAGTTCGACGATGCCGAAGAACGCGATGTGCCGAAGCACCACCAACCCAAGGCCAAGCCCCGTCATCCCGACAAAGGCGAAGAGCGCTGTGTGGAGCGCGGCATCGCGATCCGAAGCACCCTTCGTAATGGCGTCGACGAGTTGTCCTGCGAAGAGCGGCATGAAGACATCGGCCAAGGTCGAAGCCATCATCGCGAGCACGATGAGAGCGACATATCCCGGATAGCCGCGCCAATGCCGGAACATGAATGTGAGCACGTCGCGGGTCGAATCCCCGCTCATTTTTTTGCGCGTCATAGCGTGAACAAGGTGCGTCGGGCGCACCTCTCCTGAAACTGGAAAACGGCGCAAAACGGCAGCAGAGGCTGCACGGCGACGTTCAAAATCGAAACTGGGAAAGCGTCTTGGAAACAGGCGGGGCCCGATGGCCTCCGCAATGGCTCAAACTAGCGTTTGAACACGAAAGGAGGCGCTGTGAGCAAGCGTCGAGATGTCATGCAATCCTCCCTACTAGAGTTAAAGTCGGAGGAAGGCATACCTAATTTCCGGCAACTTTGCAACCGCAAGCGCCCGACAAGAAAATCAAACTCGCTCAAGCCGCTCATATGGGTGCGCGGGAAGCGTCACATGAATCGGATCGCCAGGCTTCACCTCGCCGCCCGCCAGCACGATCCCCATCACGCCGGCCTTGCGGATCAGGTGGCCCTCTTCATCACGGTCCAGCACCGCTGCCCTCAGGCCTTTCCGGAACCGATCGAGCTGGGCGCATGGGTTCCGCAAGCCGGTGATTTCGATCTCCGCTTCGCCGCCGAAACGGAGCCGTGCACCTTTCGGTAAGCTTAGCAGATCAATGCCCCGCGTCGTGACGTTCTCACCCATCTCACCGGCTGCGACCGTGAAGCCCGCCTGCGCCAATTCGTCATGAAGCTCGGCGTGGATGAGATGCACCTGACGCAAGTTCGGCTGCGTCGGATCCTGCGCGACGCGCGAGCGATGCTTGACCGTTTCGCCTGAATGAGCGTCCCCTTCGACGCCGAGCCCGGCGATAAGACGAATGCTGTCTTCATTCGCCTTGCTGAAAGAATGCGTCGCGCTGCGGTTCACCGCAACGACGGACGGGGCTTTGGCCATTTCGCGCTCCCAGACGATCATGCAAACTCTGCATCGCGCTCGCTCGCCGTCGAGTCAACGACGCTCGCCCCTTTCCCGCTATAGGGATGGAGTACGCGCCTCACAAGCGCGTATGGTAAATGAGAATTTGAGACGTCTTAGGCCTCGACACTGACGGCCGGGGCGAGATGCAGCGGCAATCTGCGGATGAGTTCGGCGAGAGCGGGCTCCAACACATGGTGGGCCGCCTCCTCCACATCGAACCATTGCTGCTCGCGCTGGCCCTTCTCTCGCCACGTCTTAAGCTGCTTTGAGACCTCGAGCGGATAAACATCGACTCGACACAAATCGAAATGTTCGGTGCGGCGTTTCCAATATTCGTAATACCCGAGAGGCTTATGCTTGATCGCTCCTTTGACGCCCGCCTCCTCAGCCGCCTCCAGCGCGGCCGCCTTGTAGGGCTTCTTGCCCTTCATCGGCCACCCCTTCGGAATCAACCAGCGCTTCGTCTCACGGGACGTCACGAGCAGCACCTCTACCTTTCCGCCGGTCACGCGAAAGGGCAGCGCCGCCACCTGGGCGATTTCGGTCTTTGGGAGAGTCTTGAGAGCCTTGGGCATCCTGTCGGTCGGGAAATTTGTTGAGGGTTTCGGAAAGAGTCTGCCTGAAGCCGGCTAATCAAAGAATCAGATAATCCGCGCTTTGAGAACCTCCTGTTTTTCAAGGATGCATCGAACCCGGGTATTCTACTCGTGAAATATGAATGTATGACAACAACTTAAGCTCTCTGGAGATCTGAAACATGCCGGTGGACAGACTAAAAGGGAGCACGCTGCGGAAGGGCGAACCTGCGCCCCGCATTAAAACGAGGGGAAAATCAGGATTGGCAACGAGCCGTTCCCGGAGTTTAGATCCCCTCTCACCGTCCGCAGAATGTGTGATCTGCCCTAAAAGACACGTTTAAAAGGCTTGACCTGCTAGATCATTGCATAGAACTTAGCCGGCCAACAAGAATAACATTTCAATTCGTCATGGGAGGATCATTGATGAAACTTCGGAAGAATCTTGTCGCCGCGAGCATGTTCGCGGGCGTCGTCACGGCGCTCTCGTTCGCTTCGGCGGGAACGGCCAAGGCGCAGGGCGCGCTCGTTATGTATTGCGGCGTGCAGGAAGAATGGTGCCGCGGCATGGTCAACGCCTTCGAGCGCGAGACCGGCATCAAGGTCTCGATGACCCGCAAGAGCGCCGGCGAGGTTTACGCGCAGGTGAAGGCAGAAGCGGCCAATCCCCGTGCTGACATCTGGTGGGGCGGCACTGGCGACCCGCACATGCAGGCTGCCGAAGAGGGTCTGACGGTCGAATACAAGTCGCCGAAAATGGGCGAGTTGCAGGATTGGGCGGTGCGCCAGTGGGAACAGTCCAAAGGTAAGACCGTCGGCATCTATTCGGGAGCGCTGGGCTTCGGCTACAACACGGAACTCGTGAAGTCGAAGGGTGTTCCGGAACCCAAATGCTGGGCCGACCTTCTCACGACCAAACTGAAGGACGAAGTGCAGGTCGCTGATCCTAACTCGTCGGGCACGGCTTACACGCTGCTCGCCACCATCATTCAGTTGATGGGCGAGGAGAAGGGCTTCGATTACCTCAAGGCCGTTCACAAGAACATCAACCAATACACCAAGTCGGGCGCAGCTCCGGCGAAGGCCATGGCGCTCGGTGAGACCACTGTCGGCATCGCCTTCATGCACGACATCGTGACGATGGTCGTCGACAAGGCCCCGATCAAGGTCGTCGCTCCGTGCGAAGGCACCGGCTACGAGATCGGCTCCATGTCGCTCATCAAGGGCGCCAAGAACCTCGACAACGCGAAGAAGTTCTACGACTGGGCTCTGACGCCCGCAGCGCAGAAGATTGGTGCTGAAACCAAATCGTACCAGGTGCCGTCCAACAAGGCGACGCCGGTTCCGCCGGAAGCGCCGAAGCTCGCGGATATCAAGCTGATCAACTTCGACTTCGCGAAGTACGGCTCGTCCGACGAACGCAAGCGCTTGCTGTCCAAGTGGGACAACGAAGTGAAGAACCTGCCGAAGTAGGATCTTCTCTCTACGCCTATTTCCGGCGGGGCGTCCTTCGCTCCGCCGGTTCAATTTCCAACACAAGCCAAACACTGAGACGCTGCGTGCCCTCGAGCGGCAAGCCGTCGTTTCAGGTCTCTGTGAGTATGAATATGTCTCGGGCTACCCTTGGTTGGATCATCCTCGGCTGGATCGGCTATGCTCTTCTGCCCTGGTATGGTTTCGATAGCACGGCCACTCCGACACTCGCCGAATATTTCGTCGGCGGATCGGGCCTTGTGCTCGGCCTGAAGGGAGCCTGGTGGCTTCTGCCTATTCTCACCCCTCTTCTGATCGCCCTGCGTCCGTTGACCGGAGGCTCACGCCAGACGGATGCCGACTGGGTGATCGCGGCCGGCCTGCTGGGGTTGGCACTTATCATCCTCCAAGGGTTCACAATCGGCCTGAACGGCTGGACGTTTGAAGCTCTCAAAAACCTTTTCGGCGCTCCCGGACCGAAACAGGCCGGCATGGGCTACGGCGCGACGCTTACCGCGACCGCCTTCCTGCTCATCCTCTGCCACGGTGTCGCGGCCCGCGGCTGGTGCCGCGGCGATGCGTTCGTGACTTCGTCCATCGGCGTCATCATGGCGCTTATCGTCGTCTTCGTCTTCTTTCCGGTCTCGACCATTCTCGCGAGCGCTTTCGCCGATAACGCCGGCAACTTCGCGCCGCTCGAATTCTTCGCGAAATTCATCGATCGCTCGGTCTGGGGGCTCGATTGCCTCGCCAGCGATCTGCGTTGCGGCGTTGCGTGGAACACCCTTTTCCTCGGCCTTCTCGTCGCCTTCGGCACAACGCTTCTCGGTCTTGCCTTTGCTCTGATCGCAACGCGAACCGGTTTTCGCTTCAAGGGTGTCCTGCGTCTGATGAGCGTGTTGCCGATCATCACGCCGCCTTTTGTGATCGGCCTCGCTCTGATCCTGCTCTTCGGTCGCTCCGGCGCGATGTCGACGGTGATGTTCGAGTGGTTCGGCATTCCCCGCTCGCGCTGGATTTACGGTCTGCCTGGTGTGTTCATTGCACAATTACTGGCCTTTACCCCCATCGCCTTCCTCGTTCTCATCGGCGTGGTGCAAGGCATCAGCCCGACGCTTGAAGAAGCCTCCCAGACACTGCGCGCGAAAAGCTGGACCACCTTTGCCACTGTGACCTTGCCCTTGATGCGTCCTGGCCTCGCCAACGCCTTCCTGTTGGGCTTTGTGGAGAGCCTGGCGGATTTCGGAAACCCGCTGGTTCTCGGCGGCAATTACGAAGTGCTTTCGACCAAGATCTTCTTCGCGGTCGTCGGCGCCCAGCAAGATCAGGGTCGCGCAGCCGTCCTCTCGATCGTCCTACTCGCCTTCACGCTCGGCGCATTCTGGCTGCAGCATGCCTGGCTCGGGAAAAAGGTCTACACCACGGTCACGGGCAAGGGAGACGCGGGCATCTCGCTTCCCCTCCCGCGCCGCGTCGCAATCGCATCCTACGCGACCGCGATTCCGTGGGCCCTCTTCACCGTCGCAGTCTATGTGATCATCGTGATCGGCGGGTTCGTCCGTTCCATGGGCCGCGACTACACGCCGACGCTCGATCATTTCATCACCGCATTCCGCGTCGAACGAGCGGATTGGGGTTTCTATTTTTCCGGATCGGCGTGGAACTCGTTCTTCGCCACCGTGAAAGTCGCCGCCTTGTCGGCGCCGTTGACAGCCGTCATCGGCATTCTCACGGCCTATCTGCTGACCCGCCAGCGGTTCTCCGGCCAGCGCGCCTTCGAGTTCGGCACGTTGCTCAGCTTCGCGATTCCAGGCACCGTCGTCGGCGTCTCCTACATCCTCGCCTTCAACGTGCCGCCGATCGAGATCACCGGCACGGGCTTCGTCCTTGTGATGTGTTTTGTGTTCCGTAACATGCCGGTCGGCGTGCGTTCGGGCATCGCAACGCTGAGCCAGATTGACAAGAGCCTGGACGAAGCCTCTCTGACACTCGGCGCGCGTTCGGCGACGACCATGCGTCGTGTGGTATTGCCGCTGCTGCGCCCCGCCATCGTCGCATCGCTGGTCTATTCCTTCGTGCGCGCAATGACGGCCGTCAGCGCCGTGATCTTCCTCGTCACCGCCGAATACAACATGGCCACGACCTACATCGTCGGCCGCGTCGAAGCCGGCGAATTCGGCCTCGCCATCGCCTATTCCACCGTGCTCATTCTCGTCATGCTGGTCGCCATTCTCGGCATCCAGCTGGCCGTCGGCGAACGCCGCCTCGGCCGCCGCAGCGTAAGCACCAACACGAACCCCATCGCCGTTCAAGCAGCGCCATGAACCAGATGTCTTCCAACTCTCCCCTCCTCCGCTCCTCCCCCTCCAAAAAGCAGGCGGCCTCGGTCGAATTTCGCAACGTGACGAAACGCTACGGCGAAGTCACGGCGGTCGATTCCGTCGGCTTCACCATCGAGCCCGGAACGCTGGTGACGCTGCTCGGCCCCTCGGGCTGCGGCAAGACCACGACGCTCCGCATGATCGCCGGTTTAGAGATGGCAAGCGAAGGACAAATTCTTATCGGTGGACGCGATGTGACACGGCTTTCAGCCGCGGATCGCGACGTGAGCATGGTGTTCCAATCCTATGCGCTCTTCCCGCATATGTCGGTGCTGGAGAACGTCGCCTATGGCCCCAGTGTGCAAGGCGTGCCGAAGAAGCAGGCTGAGGCGATGGCCATCGAAAAGCTCGGTCTCGTCGGTCTCTCGGGGCTGGAGCGCCGCGCACCCTCCGAACTCTCCGGCGGACAGCAACAACGCGTCGCCGTCGCGCGTGCGCTCGTTCTGGAGCCGCAGGTTCTTCTGTTCGACGAACCCTTGTCGAACCTCGATGCCAAGCTGCGCCGCCGCGTCCGCGAGGACATTCGCGAATTGCAGCAGAGCCTCAACCTCACCGTTGCCTATGTGACGCACGATCAGGAAGAAGCGCTTGCCGTCTCCGACCGTATCATCGTCATGTCGAACGCACGCATCGCTCAAACGGGCACGCCACGCGAACTCTATGAAGAGCCGGCCGATCTGTTCGTCGCCGACTTCATCGGCGATGCAAACATCATCGAGGGCACGCTCGTCGAGCTTAAGGGTGCGCAAGCACAGGTGAAGATCGGCGCGTTGAGCCTCGATCTCCCCCATCGCGGCACGAAGCCCGGCGCCGTCAAGCTTGCTGTGCGCCCGGACGCTATTGTCCTCGACGAGGGAGCCTCGCAAGGCTCGAGTATCACCGGGCGCATCAAGAAGGCCTCCTATCTCGGCACGCAGGTGGAATACGACGTGGAGACCAGCATAGGCGATCTCTTCGTCGTTCAATATGGCCGCAAGGAACCTATTGAGCCGGGTACGTCGGTCGGTGTGACGTTCGAGAAGCAACGCGGCGTCGCCATCATTCCCCAATAAGGAACGCGCGGGCTCGCATAGCTGGGTTGAGCGGAATGCGGCGCATTCCGTTTGACCTCGCCGCTTCCTCAGTTTTCAAGTAAGTCCACGACAGTTTTCAAGTAAGTCCACGACCCACACTCAAAACGCTGGCGCTCCGGCGAGATGGCCTCAATGCTCAAAGCCCTGATCTTCGACATGGACGGAACCCTGGTGCACAGCGATCCGCTGCATTTACGCGCCTTTGTCGAAGTGTTGGGCCCCAAAGGGGTCGTGATCGATGACGAAGTCTATCGCTCCCGCATCATCGGCCGCACGAACGAAGTGATTTTCGGGGGCCTCCTGCCCGATCATTCCGTGGAAGAGCATCGCGATCTTGCCGATGAGAAAGAGGCCGCATTCCGCCGGATCTCGTCTGAACTTTCGCCGCTGGACGGTTTGCTCGGCCTTCTGGCTTGGGCGCAAAAGCGTGATTTGAAGATCGCGCTCGTGACGAACGCGCCCATTCTCAATGCCAAGCACATGCTTGAGGTTCTGGGATTGAGCGATGCCTTCTCCGTTATTGTGACGAGCCAGGACGTGGCGCGCGGCAAGCCTGATCCACTGCCCTATCTCACGGCTCTCGAACGGCTGAGCATCACGGCCGATGAAGCAATCGCCTTCGAGGATTCGCCTTCCGGCATGAAAGCGGCGAAAGGCGCGGGCATTTACTCCTTCGGCATTCTCACCGGCGTGCCCGCCGAGGAATTGAAGGCTGTCGGGGCTGATCGCACCATCGAGGACTTCTCCGCTCGTGCCCTTTGGGATGTTCTCGAAGAGCGAGTTGCCGCGTAAGCAGGACTTCAGGCCGCGTCAGAGCGTCCTTCGTCACGCTCGACGTCATTCGAGCCCGCATTGTCAAAGCGGCGTCGGGCTTCCAGAATCTCGTCCCGTTTTTCGATGGCCCAGGCTCCAAGCCCCCTCACAGCATTGAGCAGAGAGCAACCCAGCCCCGTGAGAGCGTAATCCACGCGAGGCGGAATCGTCGGATAGACCGTTCGCGTCACGAGGCCATCGCGCTCGAGACTGCGGAGCGTGAGCGTCAACATGCGCTGCGAGATGCCTTCGACATTACGCCGCAACTCGTTGAAGCGCCTGGGCCCATCGCCAAGTTGCACCACAACCTGAACGCTCCATTTATCGCCGACCCGCGACAGGATTTCCGTCACGGTTCGGCAATGGTTAGGCACATGCGTGTAACTGGGTGACAAGAAAGTGCCTCCTTGCGAGTAAGGCCAAAAGTTACCTAATGATCCTTGGTTACAAAGCAGAACTTAAATACAAGTTCGCTACAGTGCAACTCAGGAGACGCAATGTCGCTCAAGCTTCACACGATCATCGCCAGCACGCGCCCCGGACGCGTCGGTCCCAGCGTCGGCAAGTGGTTCAACGAATACGCCGGCGAGCACGGCAAGTTCGAACCGGTTCTCGTGGATCTTGCGGATTTCAACCTGCCGCTTTTCGACGAACCTGAGCATCCGATGCGGCAGAACTACAAGAACAGCCACACCAAGGCTTGGGCCGAAAGCGTGAAATCCGCAGATGCCTTTGTCTTCGTCACACCGGAATACAATTACGGCCCGCCTCCTTCCCTCTTGAACGCGCTGAACTACCTGTCGCTGGAATGGAATTATGCGCCTGCGGGCTTCGTGAGCTATGGCGGCATTTCGGGTGGCCTGCGGGCGGTTCAGGTTGAGAAGCAGATCGTGACGACCCTCAAGATGATGCCGATCCCCGAAGGCGTGCCCATGCCGATGGTCTTCCAGAACCTCGACGAGAACGGCAATCTCAACCCCATCGACATCTACAAGACGTCAGCGGCGACCATGCTCGACGAACTCTATAAGTGGGCCGAGGTCCTGAAGCCACTGCGGGCGCAGCGCAAGTCTCCCGCAACGAAAGCCGCTGCATAAAGCGCTGACGCGGATAGCGAAAGCAATCTCCCATCAGGCTACGAAATGAAAACGGCGTCCCCAAGTCCAGGGACGCCGTCGAGCGTTCGTAACAAATGCGTCGTGCGACTTACATCACACCCGCCAGCGCGTTCTCGAAGAGCTTGCGCGCGCTTTCCTTGTTGATCGGCACCGGGTTGCCGCCGGCGGTGGGATCGTTCGGAGCCATCTCCGACATTTCGTCGAAGCGGGCGCTATCCACCTTCAAGCCCTCAAGTGTGTGCGGCACGCCGAGATCCTTGCGCAGCTGCAACACCCAGTCGAGGAAGGCCTGGAAGGTCGGCTGCAGGCCGATATAGGCCGCAAGACGCTCGATCCTCTTCTCGATAGCAGCGCGATTAAAGACCAGCACGTAGGGCATGAAGACCGCGTTGGTGAGACCGTGATGGGTGTCGTAGAGCGCGCCGGTCGGGTGCGAGAGCGCGTGGATCGCACCCAGGCCCTTCTGGAACGCGGTAGCGCCCATGGCGGCGGCCGACATCATCTGCGCACGCGCTTCGATATCCTTACCGTCCTTGTAGGCGCGCGGCAGGTATTCTTTCACGAGGCGGATGCCTTCCACCGCGATGCCGTCCGCCATCGGGTGATAGCCCGGCGCGCAATAGGCTTCGATGCAGTGCGCGAGCGCGTCGAGGCCCGTGCCCGCCGTGATGTGGGGCGGCATGCCGACCGTGAGTTCCGGATCGCAGATCACGATCTTCGGCATCATCAATGGGTGGAAGATCACCTTCTTGGTGTGCGTCGCTTCCTGCGTGATGACGCCGGCGCGCCCGACTTCCGAGCCCGTGCCCGCCGTCGTCGGCACGGCGATGATCGGCGCGATGCCCTTGGGGTCCGCGCGCGTCCACCAATCGCCGATGTCTTCAAAGTCCCACATGGGACGCGTCTGGCCCTTCATGAAGGCGATGACCTTACCGGCATCGAGCGCCGAGCCGCCGCCGAAGGCGACAACGCCGTCGTGACCGCCCGCCTTCAGGGCTTCAAGGCCCTTATAGACATTGGTCTCGACCGGGTTCGGCTTGATGTCGGAGAAAATCGCAGCCTTGAGGCCAGCAGCCTTCAAGGCTTCCAGCGCATTCTTCGTCATCGGCTGGGTTGCGAGAAACGGATCGGTGACGATGAGCGGCGCATTCATGCCGACCGACTTGCAGGCTTCCGCGAGTTCCGAAATGCGGCCCGCGCCAAAGCGCACGGGGGTTGGATAGTTCCAGTTGGAGCGGGGAGAAACGGTCATAGCGTTCAAACTCAGATCTGACGGAGGTGGAAGGATTTCGGACGGGTGAGGGATTCGTAAGCGAGCTTCGAGAGGCTTGCGCCGCGACCCGTATCCTTCACACCGGTCCAGGCGAGTGCGGGATCGAGATAGTCGCAGCGGTTCATGAAGACGGTGCCGGTTTCAAGCTTGTCGCCGATGGCTTCCGCCGCATCGATGTCAGAGGTCCAGATGGCAGCGGAGAGGCCGTAGGGCGAGTCGTTCATGAGGCGGATCGCCTCTTCGTCGCCCTTCACCTTCATGATGCCGACAGTGGGGCCAAAGCTTTCTTCGCGCATGACGCTCATGGAATGATCCACATTCGTCAGCACCTGCGGCGCGAGATAGGCAGTGGTCCCAACATCAGCTGCAAAAAGCTTGGTGTCGATATGCGCCTTTGCACCCTTCGCTACCGCTTCCGCATTCTGCTGGCGCACGAGATCGGCGAAGCGCTTATGCGCCATCGGGCCAAGCGTCGTCGCTTCATCGAGCGGATTGCCGAGCACATACTTCTTCACGAGATCGACCGCGCCTTCGACGAAGCGATCATAGTGGCTCTCGTGCACATAGATGCGCTCGATACCGCAGCAGCATTGTCCCGAATTGAAGAACGCGCCGTCGACGAGGTTCTCGATAGCGTTCTCGATATTCGCATCCGCCCGCACATAGGCCGGATCCTTGCCGCCGAGTTCGAGTCCGAGCGAGGTGAAGGAACCAGCCGCTGCGCGCTCAATGGACTTGCCGCCGGAAACAGAGCCGGTGAAATTGCAGTGATCGACAAGACCCTCGCCGAGAATGCGGCTCGTCTGGTCGTGGCTGAGAACGAGGTTTTGGAACAGGCCCTTCGGCAGCCCGGCCCGATCTGCCGCCGCCTGAAAACGCTCGCCCGCAAGGATCGTCTGCGAGGCGTGCTTCAACAGAACCGCGTTACCGGCCATGAGCGCAGGCGCGATGGTATTGATGGCTGTCAGGTACGGATAGTTCCAGGGTGCTACGACAAGCACGAGGCCGACGGGCTCGCGCTTGATCATGCGGCGGAAGCCCTCTTTCGGGTCGT
Source organism: Microvirga sp. 2MCAF38 (assembly GCF_052115485.1). Taxonomy (NCBI): domain Bacteria; kingdom Pseudomonadati; phylum Pseudomonadota; class Alphaproteobacteria; order Hyphomicrobiales; family Methylobacteriaceae; genus Microvirga; species Microvirga sp. 2MCAF38. The sequence goes on from NZ_JBFRGU010000001.1 coordinate 778,391, forward strand.
CGGCCGGAATCGCCTTCAGGCTCTCTTCCGCAATGCGCACCATGTAGCGCGCGCGTTCTTCGACGCCACGGAACTCGCCGCCATAACGCACCGGACGCCCCATCTGCTGCGCGATTTCCGGCACTACTTCCTGATTCATGGCAACCAGCGCGTCGAGCATGCCGAGCACTTTTGCGGTGCGCTCCGTCAGCGGCACATGACGCCACTTGGCTTGCGCCTCGCGCGCCGCCGAAATAGCGGCGCCGATGGCGGCCTCGGACATGATGGGACGGCGGACAAGTTCGCGCCCGTCGACGGGGGAGATACAGACGATATCGGTCTCGGCCATGATGCTCTCTTGAATGGCAATGATCCCAATCGGGACCATAGCCTTCTCCTCATAAAGTGTCGCAGTGATCCGGGGAGACAGATCGACGCCTCTCCGGATCCTTCTCGTCAGATGATTTCGAAATAACGGGCGAGTTGCCAGTCGGTGATGGCCTTGCGGGCCTCTCGTTCTTCCCATTCGCGCGTTGCCACGTAGTGGTCAACAAAGGTGTCGCCGAAAAGCTGGCGCGCAGGCTTCGACGCCTTCAGGCGTTCTGCCGCTTCGCCGAGCGAACGCGGCAGCGCTCGCTTCTTCGGGTGCTTCACTGCATAGGCATTGCCCTGGATCGGCTCACCCGGATCGACCTTGTTTTCGATGCCCCATAGGCCGGACCCGATGGCGGCGGCAAGCGCGATGTAAGGATTGATATCGGCTGCCGCGACGCGATACTCCACGCGCTGCGACTTCTCCGAGCCGGGAATGACCCGAAGCGCCGTGGTGCGGTTTTCCACGCCCCAGGCGGAATCGGTCGGCGCCCAATAACCCGGGATGAGGCGGGTGTAGCTGTTCACCGTGCAGGCCACCATCGACAGGAATTCCGGCATCAGCTGCTGCTGACCGCCGACGAACCAGCGCATGGTGTCGGACATGTTGTGCGGCTTCTTGGGATCGTAGAATGCGCCCTTGCCGGTTTTGGTGTCTTTCAGCGAAGCATGGAGGTGACCTGACTGTCCCGGCCAATCGCGCGACCACTTCGCCATGAAGGTCGCCATCAAGCCGCGACGCTGGGCGAGGATCTTGGTGTAGGTCTTGAACAGGGCGGCCTTGTCGGCGGATTTGAGCGCCTCGTCGACGCGGATCGCCGCTTCAAGAACGCCGGGGCCGGTTTCGGTGTGAAGGCCTTCGATCTCGAAATCCATTTTTGTGCCGAGTTCGAGAAGGTCGTGATAGAATTCAGAGTGCACGCCGGAACGCAGCACCGAATAGCCGAAGAAGCCCGGTGTGAGGTTCTTCAGGTTGCGATAGTTCTTCTCGCGCACCGAATGCGGCGTTTCCTCGAACACGAAGAATTCGAATTCCGCCGCCGCCGAGACGGCGAAACCCATGTCTTCCGCCTTCTTCAACACCCGCCGCAGCACACCGCGCGGGCACGCCGCTTCGGCATAGCCATCGAACTCGGCGAGGAAGAACGGTAAATCATTCTCGAACGGGATGAGACGCATCGTATCAGGCAGAATACGCGCGGTCGCATCGGGATAGGCAGTGTGCCAACCGGTGAGTGTCGTGTTGTCGTAAAGCTGGTCGTTCGAATCCCAGCCGAGAACCACGTCGCACATGCCGAAACCGTTCTGAAGAGCGGATTCGAACTTGTCACGCGCCATGTATTTACCGCGCATGATGCCATCGACATCGACGATGCCGATCTTCACGAAGGGCAGGTCACGGCTGCGCACATAAGCCGCGGCATCGGCGGCCGTCTCGATTTTGGGTATGTCCATACGGGGTGTGGGGGCGTTCATGCCGAGAACCTAACGGATATGAAGAAGAAAAGGGAGCGCACGAATGCGCTCCCCGAATGGTCAATGGGACTTGTATTCGCCCTCGCCCTTGGTGACGGCGAACTCCTCCTCGGGGGAGAGAATGAGCTTATGGCGACCCCAGATCAGGAAGTATGCCATCATGACGGCATAGTAGATGGCAACGCCGAGCACGCCATTCTGGAACACGGGATCCGTGAACTGGAAATACAGCGTGATTGCCGCAATGATCATGCACACCAGTGCGCCTGCGTTTCCGAACGGGCTCTTGTAAGGCCGGTGGATGTTCGGGAACTTCTTCTTGAGGGTGATGTAGGACATGCCTTGCATGAAGTAGGCCAGCATCGCCCCTGCCACCGCCATGTTGAGCAGCGTTCCACCGATGACGTTCGCACCCGCTTCAGCACCTTTCGAGAACCAGATGATGAGCATCACCAGAAGACCGAGCACCGCGCCCGCGATCAATGCCACGTGCGGGGTCTTGCGACTGCCGTGTGTCACCGACAGGAAGCTCGGGAAGTAACCCGCCCGCGAGAGTGAATAGATCTGCCGGCCGAATGCGAAGATGATGGTGTGGAACGAGGCGATAAGGCCGATCACCGCGATGGCGGCGAGGATCTTCGCGATGTCCGAACCGAAGATGGTGCGGAATCCATCGAGCAGAGGCTCACCCGACTTGGCAAGGCCTGCCGCACCCGGCGCGATGCTCGTGTTCAGGAAGGTCACGAGGAACGCCGAGACGATGAGCGTCAGAATGCCGAGAATGATTCCCTTCGGCATATCCTTCTGCGGATCGTGCGACTCTTCGGCTGCCAGCGGCAATTGCTCGATGGCAAGGAACAGCCACACCGCGAACGGCATGGTCATGAAGATGCCCTTGATACCGAACGGCAGGAACGGTCCGCCGCCATTCGCGAGCTCCGCGCCGTCCGCACCGATGTTCAGCGCCCAGTGAGCGAAGTCGAGCTTACCGGAGAACAGAACCGAGAGGTAGAAGACGACGAGAACCGCAAGCGCCATCACGGTCACGGTCACGGTGACCTTGAACGAGAGTTCGACGCCGACGATGTTGAGCCCGACGAACAAGGCGTAGGACAAGATCCAGTAGACGGGCTGGAACTCGGGCGCCGTACCGAAGATCGCCGAGAGATAGGAGCCGATGAAGAACACGATCACGGCCGGGGTGAGAACGAACTCGATGTTCTCCGCGATGCCCGTGATGTAACCCGCCCACGGTCCCATCGCCGTGCGCGCGAACGAATACGCACCGCCCGTGTGCGGCAGCGCCGGAGACATCTCGGCGAGCGAGAAGGTCAGCCCGAGATACATCGTCGCGATAATGATCGTCGCGAATAGCATCGAGCCGTAGCCCTGCGCCAAGCCGAGATTCCAGCCCGAATAATGGCCCGAGATCACCGCCCCGACGCCAAGCGCCCAGAGCGACCACACGCGTGCGTATCGCTTCAGCTTGCGGGCTTCGAAATAACTATCGTCTACTTTGGTGTAGGTAATGCCGGCAGCGCCTTGCGCTCCGGCTGAGGGTTGAACCCCCGTACTCCCTTGTCCGACCGACATCGACTCTTCCTCCAAGAATAAGTCTGACCTCTGAGCCATGGCACACCTCGCGCCATGGCTGTCGTCACAGCGTCTGCGCTCCCTCCCTCAAAAGAGGCGCAAGACGGTTAGACCACGACGCCTGTCCGTCTTCCGTGCGGATCAGGTCGTTGCGGATTTCGATCATGAGCGGGGCAAGGCCGCGCCGCTCGGCATGGCGTTCAAGGGTGTGAAACACCCGATCCGCCGGAGAATAGGGTTCGTTCATGCCCACAGTGAGTGCAGGGTCACGCTTTAAACCCGCCTCGACATCGCGGGCATAACGCGCGTCGTTATTGAAGATCAGCCCGATCTCCCAGGGACGCTGAACGCCTCTGTAGACGGGGGTGAAGGAGTGAATCGAGATGACGGATCGAGTCAGCCCCGCCGCCTTGCGCGCATCGGCGAAGGCATCGACCGCGTCATGAAACGGCGCGTAAACTTCCCGGGCGCGGCGCGCGCGCTCAGTAGGATCGAGATTGAGATTTCCCGGAACTTCCGTGTGCTCGCTCAAAACGGTGATCGAATCAGGCGCGGACGGATCGCGGTTGAGATCGAGCACGAGACGGGACACTGTCGCATGGATCAAAGGCGCGTCGAGAAGGCGAGAAAGCCCCATCGCCACCCCGAGAGCGCCGGGATCCCACGCGATGTGGCTTTGAAGCTCCTGAGGACCGAGGCCGAGGGTACCGTATCGTGCGGGGAGTCGATTGGAGGCGTGTTCGCAGATGAGCAGAATCGGCGAACGTCCACCCGCATTCTCAATGCGGGCGACGGGCTCGTCGCCCTGGAACGCAGCATCCCCCACGGAGCCGGCTCGGCTCTCATGCACCATGCGGTCCTCCATCAGCCTGCTTGAGGCAAGCCGTCCCCTGTATTGAACGTTTGATACGTTCGTTATCATTTTTCTTGTTTTGAAATTTTTGATACAGGTTTCAGATCTCGTCAAGGACATCTGTGGACAAGCATTCCGGCATGCCCGATCAAAGCCTCCTCCCGCCCGCCGATCCGCCAAGTCTCGCGGACCGGATTCGCCATGAGATGGAGCATTTTACGCCGAGCGAGAAACGGGCGGCCCATGTTCTTTTAAGCCATTATCCGTTCGCCGGGTTGGAGACAGTCGCGGAATTCGCATCGCGCGCCGGCATTTCGGGACCCTCGGCCCTTCGCTTCGTGACCCGGCTCGGCTTCAACGGCTTCCCGGATTTTCAGAAGCACCTGCGCGAAGAGCTGGAGGCGCAGCTTCTCTCCCCCCTCGCTAAGGCGAGCCCACTGGACAAGGGCCAGACGGCTCCGGCGCTGGCCGCCTTCGCGGAGGCGACCATCGCGAACTTGCGTGCGACCGTGGAGAACATCGCCCCCGCTGAGTTCGATGCGGTTGTGACCCTGTTGAGCGATCCGCGTCGAAACGTTCACTTCACGGGCGGCCGCTTCACCGGCGCGCTGGCGCGCTACGCCGAGAGCCACTTCCGCATCGTGCGGAGCAACGTGGATGCGATCGATAGCCAACCCGCTCTTTGGCGGGATCGGATGATCGAGATCGGCCGTAAGGACGTCCTCGTGGTGTTCGACATCAGGCGCTATCAGGACGACATCGTGCTGTTGGCTGAGACGGCGGCAAAACAGGGTGCGACGGTCGTTCTGATTACCGATCCCTGGCTCTCGCCCATCGCGCGGGTCGCTCGCCATGTCCTGCCGGCGCACGTTACGGCTCCCTCCAACTGGGATTCCTCCGCCGGATTGCTGATGCTGACCGAGGCTCTTGTCGCGACGGTGACCAAGCGATTGTGGGAAACCGCAAAGCCCCGCATGGAGGCTGTGGAGCGACTGCGTCGCCGGGAATGATCAGGATTGCTGCTTCGGCTGCACCCAGCTCAACACGAGCGGTAGCGTGAAGCCGATGCCGATGAACCGGACGAAATGGTGGATACCCACATAGAGCGGGTCGAGCCCCAGCATCAGGGCGAGCACCGTCATCGCCTCAAGCCCTCCGGGCGCGAAAGCGATCAGGGCATTGTGGAACGTGACACCGGCAATCCAGCTTGCGAGAGCCGCAAAGGCCACTGCGACGCTCATCCCGACAGCGAATGAACCAAGGCCTGCAACGATGGATTGGCGAACCGTCGCGAAATTCAGATCACGGAAACGGTCTGCGATGAAGGCTCCCATCAGAACGAGACCACCTGTCGCGATCACAGGTGGAATGACGCCCTGGATGAAGCTCGTCGCGTGAGCGAAAGTGCTGACCAGCGTCGCACCGAGAAGAATCGGCGCGGCCATACCGAGCCGCTTGAAAACAGTCCCCACGACGACGCTGCCGAAAAGCATGATCGCCATGCTTCCCGGCGACATGATCTGCTGTCCCTCCCCCAGGAGACGGGACCCCAGTTCTCCATCTCCGGACATCACGACGACGCCCGGCAGGAGCGCGATCAGGGCGAAGAGGCGCACGTTCTGAACGATGACGATGGGCGCGACAGCAGCGTTCCTGTCGATGGCGATGGCGATCACCGTCGACAACGCCCCCGGCGCGGACGCCAGAAGAGCATCGCTTTTCCCCCAGCCTGAAACCCGCGTCAGCCAGAAAGCCGACGTGGCACAGATGGCCACGACCCCTATGACGAGCAGAACAAGGCTGAGTGGATAGCGTCCTATGGCGGCAATGGCCGTAGGCGTTACCGCCGCACCCATGGAGACTCCCGACGTGAGCAACGCCATATCGGTGAGGGCGCGGGGCATCGCCTTCGACCATCCGGTCAGTCCCCAGAGGACGACGGCGACCGCCGACCCGGACAACCAGGCTCCCGGTATCCCGACGACGTGAAAGATCAAACCGCCAAGGCCGGCGATCAGGATCTGGGCGATGTATGTCAGAACGGTTTGCATGAGCGGCTGGAAGAACTCTGGTCGCTCAATGACGGCGATGGGCCCATCCGTCAAATGCCCATCGCGCAAGCAAGCCATGCATTGGCTGTCTTAGAGCATGATCAGAACAAGTGGAAACCGGTTGTTCGCCCGGATCATGCGGCATCAAACTCTAGCGGCGATCTTGGGCAGGGCAGCAGCGATGCGGCGCACTGCTTCCTTCAGGTCTTCGGATTTGCGGGCATAACAGATCCGCAAATATCCCTCTCCTGCTGCACCACCGAAAGCCGAGCCCGGCGCGAGGCCGACATTGGCCTCTTCGATGAGCCGGATCGCGACATCCTGCGAATTCTTGGCCCCTTTGACTTTTGGAAAGGCGTAGAACGCGCCGGAGGGTGGAGGCAATTCCATAAGCCCGGTTTCCGCAAGGCCCATGATGATCTGGCGCCCCTCTTTCGCCCGAGCGATCTGATGGGCGACGAAACTCTCGCCCTGCTCCAGGGCTGCAACGCCGCCCCGTTGGATGAAGACCGGCGTCCCGGAGGTCTGATACTGAATCAGGTTCTCGATCACCTGCCCCAGAGCCGGAGACGCTTCGAGCCAGCCGAGACGCCAGCCGGTCATGGCCCAGTTCTTGGAGAAGGTCTGGATGAACAGAACCCGGTCCTCCGGCGCCATCACATCCCTGAACGAGGGCGCGCGGCCCTCGACGGCAAGCGCCTCGTCGTAGATGAAACGGCCATAGATCTCATCAGCGATGATCCAGAGACCGTGTTTGCGGGCGAGCTCCAGTGCTGCGCGCAAGTCGTCATGGCTTGCCGTCCACCCGGTCGGGTTCGACGGCGAGTTGATGACGAGTGCCTTGGTGCGCGGAGTGATCGCGGCCTCCAGGCGTGCGATGTCGAGGATCCAGCCCTTGGCCGAGAAAGTCATCGGCACGCCGACGGCCTTCGCCCCTGCGATGGTGAGGGCACCAATGAAATTGGGCCAGACCGGCGTCGGCACCAGAACCTCATCTCCGTTGCCCGCGAGCATGCGCACAGCGATCTGAAGCGCCGGCATGCCGCCCGAGGTGACAAAGAAGCGCTCGGGATCGACAGGCTTGCCGTAAACGCGCTCATGATAGCGCGCGATGGCCTGCCGCAGATCCGGAATGCCGCGCTGATAGGTATAGAAGGTCTCGCCGGCGGCAAGCGAACGTGTCGCGGCCTCGCAGATGAAGGACGGGGTCGGAAGGTCGCCTTCGCCGACCCAGAGCGGGATCAGGCCTTCGCGGTTGCGTCCGTAGTTGAAGACATCGACGATGCCGCTCGTCGGTGCATGCTCCGCTTCCGAGCGGAGATTGAAGACGGAAGAGGTCGAGACGGACGCGTTCATGAAAAGCTCCTCGGCAGACGAACAGGCATGGCGTGTTCGCCCGCGCAAGGCAAGCTTTCGGAAGCTGTTATGACAAGATGCGAAGGGACCGATCGAATCCGGTGATGGGTCAGAGCATGATCGAAACAAGTGGAAACCGGTTGTTCGCCCGGATCATGCGGCATCAAAAGAATCGAGAGTTTGATCTTGTTTCAATCTGAAACGATTAAACTCTAGAGTGCGGACCTCTCCTTCAGGAGATCGCGAATTTCGGCGAGAAGCTTCACGTTGGCCATGTCCTCCGGCTTCTCCTTGACCTTCTCTCCTTCACTGCGCTGGAGCTTGTTGATGCCCTTCACGACCATGAAGAGAACCCAGGCAATGATGAGGAAGTTGATGGCGACGGTGATGAAATTGCCGAAAGCAAGAACAGCGCCCTGCTTTCTGGCCTCTGCGAGAGAGGTCGCCGTCACCTCCTTGGAGAGCCCCAGGAAATAATTGGAGAAATCGAGGCCGCCGGTCACCGCCCCGATGATCGGCATGAACAGATCGCTGACCATGGAATCCACGATCCGGCTGAACGCCGCACCGATGATCACGCCGATGGCGAGATCGACCACGTTTCCGCGCAAGGCGAATTTCTTGAACTCTTCCAACACAGCCCATCTCCTCGTCAGCCAGTACCGTTAGGAATCTTAGCATTTAGGTCAAGGAGCGGGCTAGTCGAGAGAAAGCCGCCGCCTCCCAGATCAAGGAAGGCGCCGACTTCGCATCCTTAAGGTTGCGCGCTGGCGAGGAGGTCCTGCAGATCCAGGCGCTCTGTCACCATCTGTAACTTACCGTCGGGCGCACGGGGCCATTCGGCTTCGGGACGGTCCCAATACAATTCGACGCCGTTCCTGTCCGGGTCACTCAAGTAGAGCGCCTCACTTACCCCGTGATCACTGGCGCCTTCGAGGGGCACGCCAGCCTCGATGAGACGGCGGAGCGCATCGGCCAGTTCCGCCCGGGTCGGGTAGAGAATGGCCGTGTGGTAGAGCCCGGTCGTGCCACGCGGGGGCGGCGAGCCGCCTTTGCTCTCCCAGGTATTGAGGCCGATGTGATGGTGATAGCCACCGGCCGAGATGAACGCGGCCTGCGTCCCGTAGCGCTGCATCAATTGGAAGCCGAGAACGCCACAATAGAAGGCGAGCGAACGGTCGAGATCGGACACTTTCAGATGAACGTGGCCGATCCTGACGCCCGCCCCGATGGGACGCACCGATGCGAGGCCGGCGTCATTCAAAGGCGAAAGGGGTGCGGACATGATGTGTGTTCCGTTTTAGGCGCGGGCGAGTTTCGCTGGCTCGGAGCGCAGGGCGTAGGCGCCGTCACCGAGCAGAGCCTGGACGAGAAGAGCCACCGCCCAGAAGGCCGGATATTCCCAACCGCCATTGGCGTTCGAGAAGAAAAAGCCGGCAGGACCATGCACGGTGAATATGGCGCCAAGCAGGACCGGAATAAGGACGATGGCTGTGATGCGGGTGTAAAAGCCGAGGATGAGCGCCGCCGCGCCGACGACCTCGATGAGGATGGTGAGATAGGCGAGCGCAGGCGGCAAACCGAGGCTGCCGAAGAACTGCGCCGTACCGGCCGGGGTGAAGACGAAGATCTTCAGACCGGCATGGGCGAAAAAGAGAATGCCGAGCGTCACACGAAGCACGAGGGCGGCGAAGGGAGCGGTGCGGTTGTCGATCATGGGAGGTTTCCTGAAATAACGTGTCCGCTTTATATGACCTCATACCCATGATACGATAATATCAATATCTGGATATAAGCTCACACCAGGAGGGTGAATTGCTCGACCGCGTCACCGGCATGCAGGTCTTCGCTCGCGTCGGCACCCTTGGCAATTTCTCGGCCGCCGCGCGGGCTTTGAATCTCTCGCAGACCATGGTGACGAAGCATGTCTCCGCCCTTGAGGACAGGCTCGGCGTCAAGCTCCTGAATCGCTCCACACGCGGCATGACCCTGACTGAAGCCGGCAGGAGCTATCTCTCTGCCTGCGAGCGCATTCTCGCCGAGATCGAGGAGGCCGACGCCTCCGCCAGTCTAGACCGAGTGGAACCGCGCGGAACGCTCAAGCTCAATGTGCCGCTGGCTTTTGGCATACGTGAGATTGCCCCGGCCTTGGCCGAGTTCAGCCGGCTTCATCCGGCGGTCACTGTCGATCTCGGCCTCACCGACCGCTATGTCGACCTCATCGAGGAAGGTTGGGACCTTGCCATCCGCATCGGCCGCCTGAAGGATTCAGGCCTCGTGGCGCGCCGCATCGCTCCTTGCCGGGTCGTCGTCTGCGCGGCCCCCTCCTACCTGTTCACCCACGGCACGCCACGAACGATTGCGGATCTCCAACAACACAACTGCCTCGGCTACACGTTGCCGAATGCGCTCGGCGCGAACCGCTGGACCTTTGGCGAAAACAGCGAGATCGTCGCCCCCGTTTCCGGCAACTTACGGGCCAATAACGGAGACGCTCTGCTTGCAGCCGCGCTTGCCGGTCAGGGCTTGATTTATCAGCCTACCTTCATCGTTGGCGATAGCTTGCGGGCCGGAGCGCTCATGCGGATTGATCTCGACTGTCCGCCCCACGAATTCGGCGTCCATGCCATCCTGCCCTCCGGCCGTCAGGCCCCTGCCAAGGTTCGCGTCTTCATAGAATTTCTGGCTGAACGCTTCGCGCCAGAGCCCGCCTGGGACAGGGAATTATGACCCGCTGCAGCGGCAATTGTTATCTGCCTCGGAACGTAGCATTCACAGACTTAAGCCGCTAATCTCACGGGGTTTCTTCGCAAGGATCAGCACATGGTCGCCAGTTGGGCGGTTATCCTCTTGGCTCTCGCCTATCTCTGCCTGCTTTTCACGGTCGCTCATTGGGGCGATTCTTTCGGGCGGCGGATCGTGCGAGGGCGTGCGCGCTCAACGATCGCGGCCCTGTCGCTGGCGGTCTATTGCACCTCGTGGACCTTCTTCGGATCTGTGGGTCTCGCGAGTTCCTCGGGGCTCGACTTCCTGACGATCTATATCGGCCCAATCCTCGTCATCGGTCTCGGGCACCTGCTTGTCGCGCGCATCGTGCGCGTGGCGAAGGCCCAGAACATCTCGTCCATCGCGGATTTCGTCGCGGCTCGCTATGGCAAGAGCGAACGCGTTGCGGCTATCGTTTCGCTGATCGCGCTGATCGGTTCGGTTCCCTATATCGCGCTGCAATTGAAGGCGGTCTCGTCCTCGCTCGATGTGTTTTTGACAGTCGCGAGCGGCACGACCTCGCACGCCATTCCAATCTTCGGCGATCTCGCGCTCGTCGTCGCTCTCGTGCTCGCCGGTTTCGCGGTGGCATTCGGAACCCGGCACACGGATGCAACGGAACACCAAGACGGGCTTGTGCTCGCGATCTCGCTTGAATCCGTCGTCAAGCTCATCGCCTTTCTCGTTGTCGGCCTTTATGTCACCTTCGTCATGTTCGATGGCTTCGACGACATCGTCGCGCAGGTGACCGCGAAGGGCATCAACCCGAGCATGGTCGACCGGACATCCGGGTTCGGCAGTTATGTGACACTGATCCTGCTCTCGATCTGCGCGTCCATTCTGTTGCCGCGCCAGTTTCACATGACGGTTGTCGAGAACAGGTCCATTGCCGATCTCAAGCGGGCCGCGTGGCTATTTCCGGTTTATCTTCTTCTCATCAATCTGTTCGTCATTCCCATCGCGCTCGCCGGCATGGCCGTTTTCCCGCAAGGGGCGATTGACCGGGACATGACGGTTCTCGCGCTGCCTCTGTTCGACAAGACAGGGTCCATCGCGCTTCTCGCCTTCCTCGGCGGGTTCTCGGCGGCGACCGCCATGGTGATCGTCGATTCCATCGCCATCGCCATCATGATCTCGAACCATCTCGTGATGCCGATCGTGTTGCGACGACGCGCTTTCGCCGGCGTCGATCCCGGCGGGTTCGTGCTCGGCGTGCGTCGGCTCTCCATCGTTCTCGTCATCCTGCTCGCGTATGTTTACTATCGCGGTTCCGGAGAGGCCGCGCTTGCCTCGATCGGGCTTCTCTCCTTCGCCGCCGTGGCGCAGATCGCGCCCGCTTTTCTCGGCGGTCTCATCTGGTCGCGCGGCACGGCACTGGGAGCTTGCGCCGGCCTCATCGTCGGCTTCTTCACCTGGGCCTACACGCTCCTGCTCCCGAGCCTCGTGTGGGACGGCGTATTCTGGTCGGACGTCGTGGTCACCGGCCCCTTCGGCATTCTGGCGCTCAAACCGACAGCGCTTTTCGGTGTCGATCTTCCACAGCTCACGCACGGAGTCGTGTGGAGTCTGACGCTCAACATCCTGACCTATATCGGCATCTCGTTCTGGCGGCAGGCGACGCCACTGGAGCGCATTCAGGCCAAGGTCTTCGTCAGCGAACCGGATGTATCCGCAGCCCCGAGCTTCCGCCTGTTTCGCGCGAGCGTCACCGTCGACGAGTTGCGCGCCACCGTCGCACGTTATCTCGGAGACGAGCGTGCGACGAAATCGTTTGCGGGCTTCGCTCATAGCCGTGGGCAGCCGCTCGAAGGTCGTGCGGAAGCGGACTTTCACCTCTTGCGATATGCGGAACATCTGCTCGCATCCGCTATCGGAACAGCCTCGTCACGCCTCGCCCTGTCGCTGCTGTTGCGCCGCCGCACCGTCTCGACCAAAGACGCGCTGAAACTCCTGGACGATGCGTCCGCCGCAATTCAGCAGAGCCGCGATCTTCTGCAACACGCCATCAACTATGCAAAGCAAGGCATCACGGTGCTCGACCGCGACTTGCGCTTGCTCGCCTGGAACCAGGCTTTCGTCGATCTCTATGATCTGCCGCCCAACCTCGTGCGCGTCGGCGTCGGCATGGACAGCATCATCCGTTTCAATGCCCAGAGAGGTTCCTACGGTCCCGGTTCCTTCGACCGTCACATCGCATCGCGGATCCACTCCTTCCTGCACGACCTCGAACCGGTGCGTTTGAGACTTTATCCGTCAGAGATCGTGATCGAGATCCGCTCAAATCAGCTTCCGGATGGCGGCCTCGTTACCACCTATACGGACGTGACCGAAACCGTCGCCGCGGAGGAAGAAAGCCGGCGCGCCAACGAGACGCTGGAGCAACGCGTCAAGGAGCGCACGGAAGAGCTGACGCGCCTCAACGAGGCTCTCTCGAGTGCAAAGGGAGAGGCGGAGGAAGCGAACATCTCCAAGACGCGCTTCCTCGCCGCCGCAAGCCACGACATTCTGCAACCGCTCAATGCTGCAAGGCTCTACGCGACCTCGCTGGTGGAGCGCGACCGGGATGCAGGCGACGCTTTGCTCGCCGAGAACATCGACGCCTCCCTCGATGCGGTGGAAGAAATCCTGACTGCGCTTCTCGACATTTCGCGGCTCGACACGGGCGCGATGAAGCCGCAATGGTCGAGCTTCCGAATCGACGAGATGTTCCGCCAGTTGCAACGGGAGTTCGATCCCATCGCACGGGAGAAGGGGCTGGAGATTACCTTCGTCCCTTCCTCGCTCACCGTACGCTCCGACCGTCGCCTGTTGCGGCGTATTCTGCAAAACCTCGTCTCGAACGCGATCAAGTACACGCTCTCGGGCCGCGTTCTGGTCGGCGGCCGGCGGCGCGGCGGACGCCTGATTTTGGAAGTGTGGGATACGGGCCTCGGCATTCCGCCCTCGAAGCAACGGATCGTCTTCCGTGAATTCCAGCGACTGGATCAGGGTGCGAAGGCCGCGCGCGGCCTTGGGCTCGGCCTCTCTATCGTGGAGCGGATCTGCCGCGTTCTGGGCCACCCGGTAATACTCCAATCCACCGCCGGGCGAGGCTCGGTCTTCCGCGTGGATGTGCCGGTGGTCGCCGCTTTGCCGGCCTCGACGGCAGCGCCAGAGCCACCCAAGGCTCCGGTCACGCAATTGTCCGGCTTGCGCGTGCTCGCCATCGATAACGAGCCGGCGATTCTGGAGGGTATGCGCCTTCTCCTCACCGGTTGGGGTTGTGAAGTCTGGACGGCCTCCGACCTCGACAACGCGCAGAAGCTCATCAAGGAGCGCAAGGAGGCGCCGGAAGCGATCATCGCCGATTATCATCTCGACGAAGGCGATGGCCTCGAAGCCATCAAGTCGCTACGCTGGAAGACACAGGTGGACACGCCTGCGGTTCTCATCACCGCCGACCGCACGCCGACAGTGCGTGATGCGGCGACGGAGATGAACGTTCACATTCTGAACAAGCCGCTGAAACCAGCAGCTTTGCGGGCGCTTCTCACCCAATGGCGCGCGACGAAGGTGGCCGCCGAATAATCAAATATTGGGGCCGTAGGGCGCGCGACCGGTCGTCAAGGCATCGTCGAGCAGTTCAAGGCGGTCTTGTCCCCAGAACACCTCACTGTCGAGTACATAGGAGGGCGACCCGAATACGTCGCCCGCCACGGCGTTCTCCAAGTTCAGCGCATAGATCGCTTCGGTCACGCTACCCGTGGCCACGTCCATCAACGATGAGGAATCGAGACCCGCAGCTTCCGCCAGTTCGGCGATGACGAGTGGATTGGCGAGATCGCGCTCCTCCTCCCAAATTCCAGCAAAGGACCGGCGCAGGAATGGGTCAGGATCCTTTCCCGCAGCTCCGATGGCAATCGCGAAACGGTCCACGAGGTTTACATCGAACGGCCAGTATTTCGGCTTGGGATTGAACGAAAGGCCGCGCTTGTCCCGCCAACGCTGCAGTTCGACCATCCGGTAGCGCTGGCGCACTGGATGCCGTTGGGCCAACGGCAATCCACCCGTCTCCGAGAACACCCGACCGAGAAAGACCGGCTTGTAGTTCACCTCGATCCCATGCCGCTGCACGATGTCCATGAAGGGCATATGGCCGAGATAAGCCCAAGGACTGGCGAAGGAGAAGTAGTAATCGATGGTGCGGGGCATTGGCGGCACTCTTCGTTTCTGTTGTAAGAACAAGCTATCCTGACCGATGAAACGATCAAGCCGTCTTCTTCATCGCTTCCTCCGCCGCCAGAAAAGCCGTGATCTGAGGACTTTCCGGCGGTGCCGAGGCGCGAATACCGAGATCGGTGAGGATGCGTTCGACAGGAACGAAGCTTCTGGCCTTGCGGTCGTAGAGACCCACGCGGACCAGGGCGCCGGCGGCAGAGACGGGGCTCGCATCCTTGCCGATCGTGATCAGCTTCTGCTCCATCACGACCCAACCTTCGCCCCACGTGACGATGCGCGTCTCGAGCGTGAAGGGCTGAAAGAGCTTCAACTCACGCCGGAACCTGATCTGACCCGCGCTCACCACGGGTAGCCAGCGGTTCTTCAGAACGGCGCGCCACATGCCGGATCGAACCATAATGTCCGCACGGCCGAGGTCCATCAGCGACCAGTACCGTCCGTTGTTCATATGGAACGACGTGTCGAGGTCGTGCGGCCAGACGCGGAAGTCGAGGCGCGAGACCTCGTTCACCGGGTCGAGTTTGGGACGGAACAACGACGCTATCAGAAGATGGAGGACACGAAGCCAGAGATTCATATGTTTTCCATGCGGACGCCTTGTGACACGGCGCCAATTGAAAAACCCGGGGGCTGCCCCGGGTTTCTGTCGCTATCAGACAAACTCACGCCGCTTTCTTCGTTTCCGCGCGGCCATAGAAGGTGCCACCGCTTGCCGCCATGTCCACGAGGATCTTAGGGGGGGCGAAGCGATCGCCATGCTTGGCTTGCAGCGCCTTGCAGAGATCCACAAAAACCTTCGCGCCCATGAAATCGATGTAGGACAGCGCACCGCCCGTGAACGGCGCAAAGCCGAAGCCGAGAATGGAGCCCACATCCGCCTCACGCGGATCGGTAATGACGCCCTCCTCCACCGTGCGTGCGGCTTCCAATGCCTGCGTCACGAGAAGGCGTTGCTTCAGCTCCTGCATGTCGATGCTCTCGCCATCGAGATGCTTCGGCTGCAGATCCGTCAGACCGGGCCAGAGTTTCTTCGGCCCGTTTTCGGGATAATCATAGAAGCCCTTTTTGTTCTTCCGTCCGAAGCGGCCTTCCTTCTCAACAAGATGCGCCAGCAGCGCCTCCTGCTGCGGGATGATCGCGGTTTCGCCCAGTTGCGCCTTTGTGGCCTTGAGGATTTTAAAGCCCAGATCGACACCGACTTCGTCGTTGAGCGAGAGCGGTCCGACCGGCATGCCGGCTTGCTTGCCCGCATTCTCGATCATCGCAGGCGGAACGCCCTCGGTCAGCATGAGATGGCCTTCGAGGATGTAAGCGAGCACGCAACGATTGGCGAAGAACCCGCGCGAGTCGTTCACCACAATCGGAGTCTTCTTGATCAGCCGCACATAATCGAGCGCGGTGGCGAGCGCCTTATCACCCGTCTTCTTGCCGAGAATGACCTCGACCAGCATCATCTTCTCGACCGGTGAGAAGAAGTGGATGCCGATGAACTCATCCGGCCGTTTCGAGGTCTTCGCAAGGCCGGAGATCGGCAGCGTCGACGTGTTGGACGCGAAGATGCATTCGGGGCGGATGGCGGCCTCGACCTTTTCGATCACCTCAGCCTTCACCTTCGGGTCCTCGAACACGGCTTCGATGACGAGCTCGCAATCACTCAAGTCCTTGTAGTCCGCACTCGTCTTGATGCGGGCCAGCAAGGCATCGCGATCCGCCGTCTTGGCGCGACCTTTCATGATCTGATCGGACATGAGCTTGTGCGAATAAGCCTTGCCCTTTTCCGCCGTTTCCACATCGCGGTCGATGAGCACGACTTCGAGCCCCGCATTAGCAGTGACGTAGGCGACGCTCGCGCCCATGAAGCCCGCGCCGACGACGCCAACCTTTTTCAGATGGGTCGGGGGCACCTCTTTCGGGCGACGCGCGCCCTTGTTCAACTCCTGCATGGAGACGAAGAGCGTGCGGATCATCGCCGCCGCTTCCTTCGAGCGCAGGATCTTGGCGAACCAGCGCGACTCCACTCTCAAGGCTTGGTCCATAGGCAGTTGCAGGCCCTGATAGACCGCTTCCAGAATAGCATAGGCTGCCGGGTAATTGCCCTGAGTCTCACGCCGATAGATGGCGTTCGCCGCAGGCCAGGTCTGCATGCCAGCCGCCGAATACACCTTGTTCGACGGCAGCTTGAAATTCTTGTTGTCCCACGGCGCTTCCGCGGAGCCGCCGTTCTTGATCCACTCCTTCGCCGTCTTGACGATCTCGTCACGCGGCGCCACCGCGTGAGCGAGGCCCATATTGCGCGCCATGAGCGGACGGAGCTGCTCACCCTTGAACAACATCTGCAACGCATCACCCGTCTGCATCAGGCGCGAAACGCGCTGCGTGCCGCCGGCACCTGGGAAAAGACCGACCTTGATCTCAGGCAGGCCGACGCGCGTTGAATCAGCGTCGGACAGAACGCGGAAATGACAGGCGAGCGCTAATTCGAACGCGCCGCCGAGGCACACGCCGTTCACAGCGATTGCAAAGGGTTTTCCGCAGGCTTCAAGACGCCGATAAAGCAACGAGAGCTTGCGCGATTCCTCGAAGAAGAAGCCCATCGCCTCTTCCTCGCCTTTCTCCTTGGCGAGCTTGGCATATTGCGCGCCGAGCCCTTGCAGCATGTTGAGATCGGCACCGCCCGAGAAACTTTCCTTGCCCGAGGTGATGACGCAGCCTTTGATTGCTGCATCGCCTGCAACCTTCTCGACGATCTGCGACAGCTCCTCCATCACCTCCGGGGTGATGACGTTCATGGAGCGGTCCGGCATATCCCAAGTCGCAAGCGCGATACCGTCGCCATCGACATCGAAACGGAAGTTCGTAAATTTCGTCATAGTTTCCTCCCGTCTCGTTATCAAACGCGCTCGATGATCGCCGCGGTGCCCATGCCCGCAGCCACGCACAACGTCACCAGGGCTGTCTTCTTGCCGGTGCGCTCCAACTCATCGAGGGCTGTGCCCAGGATCATGCCGCCGGTCGCGCCGAGCGGATGGCCCATGGCGATGGCGCCGCCATTCACATTGACCTTCGACGGATCGAGCTCCATCGCTTGCAGATAGCGCAGCACGACAGCCGAGAAGGCCTCATTGATCTCAAACAGATCGATATCGTTCGTGGTCATGCCCGCTTTCTTGAGCACCAGCTGCGAGACCTCGATGGGCCCTGTCAGCATGAGAGCGAGATCCGAACCGAGAGAGGCGAAAGCCTTCAGCCGCGCGCGCGGCTTAAGGCCGGCTTTTACACCGCCTTCTTTCGATCCGACGAGCACGGCAGAAGCGCCATCGACGATGCCGGAAGAATTGCCTGCATGATGCACATGGTTGACGGCTTCCACCTCCGGATGCGCATAGACCGCCACCGCGTCGAACCCGCCCATCTCGCCCATCTGCACGAAGGACGCCTTCAACTGACCGAGCGACTGCATGTCTGTAGACGGGCGCATGTGCTCGTCCTTGGCGAGAAGGGTGAGGCCGTTGATGTCCTTGACCGGAATAATCGACTTAACGAACCGGCCATCCTCCCAGGCTTTCGCGGCTCGCTTTTGCGACTCGACGGCGTAGGCATCCACATCGTCGCGCGAGAAGCCGTATTTCGTGGCGATGAGATCCGCCGAGATCCCTTGCGGTAGAAAATAACTGGCGATGGCGAGCCCCGGATCGACCGGCCATGCGCCACCCGACGCGCCCATGCCGACGCGACTCATGGATTCCACGCCGCCGCCGATGGCAAGATCTTTCATGCCGCTCATGACCTGTGCCGCCGCGAGGTTCACGGCATCGAGGCCCGAGGCGCAGAATCGGTTGATCTGCACGCCCGGCACTTCCTTGCCGAAGCCTGCCTTCAGCGCCGCCGCACGGGCGATGTCGCCGCCCGCTTCACCAACCGGATCGACACAGCCGAGCACCACATCCTCGACCAATTTCGGATCGAGATGATTGCGTTCACGGATCGCGTTGAGCGCCGTCACGGCGAGATCGACCGTCGGCACTTCGTGGAGCGAGCCGTCAGGCTTGCCGCGTCCGCGCGGTGTGCGCACGGCATCGTAGATAAAGGCGTCAGGCATGGTGTTCTCCCTAGACCCAGCAAGTCGTCCCGGGCGGGCACAGCCGGACCCGGGATCGTTTTCAGATGACGCGTCTTCCCGTCCCGCGATCCCGGCTCTTCGCTACGCAACGGTCGGGATGACAGCGTTCAAGTCAAAACATCTCGACCGGCATCGCCATCGTGGCGTCTGCTCCTGCCGAAATGCGCGCCAAACGTGTGCCGGTTTCCGGCATCAAACGCTCCATGAAGAAGCGACCGGTCAGCAATTTCCCGTCCATCTTCTCGGCCGCGCCATTGCCTTGCGCCTTCTTCTCAAGCGCTGCCTTCGCCATCAGACCCCACATATAACCCATGGCGACCGTGCCGAAGAGGTGCATGTAATCAGTCGCGCCAGCGCCAGCATTGTCAGGCTTCGCCATGGCGTTCTGCATGAACCACATGGTGGCCTGTTGCAGATCGGCAAGGCCTTTCTGAAGCGGCGCGACAAAACTCTTGAGATTCTCGTCGTTGGCGTTCTCCTGGCAAAACGCGCCGACCTCGTTGAAGAAGGCCATGACAGCTCGGCCGCCATCCTTCCCCAGCTTGCGGCCGACAAGGTCCATGGCCTGAATGCCGTTTGCGCCTTCGTAAATCATGGTGATGCGAGCATCGCGCACGAACTGCGACATGCCCGATTCCTCGATGTAACCGTGACCACCGAACAATTGCTGCGCCTTGACCGCGCTGTCGAATCCGAGATCAGTCAGCACGCCTTTAACGACAGGCGTCAACAGGCCCATATGATCATCCGCGGCCTGGCGCTCGGTAGGATCGGATGAGCGATGAGCAATGTCGCTCTTGAGCGAGGTCCAGAGCACAAGTGCCCGCGCGGCTTCGTTGATCGCTTTGATGGTGAGAAGCGTACGGCGCACATCGGGGTGCACGATGATGGGATCGGCGGGCTTGTCAGGGAATTTCGGCCCGGTCAGCGCACGCCCCTGAAGCCGGTCCTTGGCATAGGCAACAGCGTTCTGATAGGCGACTTCGGATTGCGCCAGGCCCTGCAGACCGACCGCAAGGCGCGCCTCGTTCATCATCACGAACATGGCGTTGAGGCCGCGATTGGCTTCGCCAATGAGCCAGCCCTTCGCGCCGTCATAATTCATGACGCAGGTGGAGTTGCCGTGAATACCCATCTTGTGCTCGAGCGACCCGCAGGAAACGCCGTTGCGGTCGGCTAGCTCACCATCCTCCTTCACCAGGAATTTCGGCACGACGAAAAGCGAAATGCCCTTGGTGCCGGCCGGCGCGCCTTCGATGCGCGCGAGAACGAGGTGGATGATGTTTTCCGCCATGTCGTGTTCGCCGGCGGAAATGAAGATCTTGGTGCCGGTGATGGCGTAAGAACCGTCCCCGTTCGGCACGGCCTTGGTTTTCAGAAGGCCTAGATCCGTGCCGCAATGCGGCTCGGTGAGATTCATGGTGCCGGTCCAGGCTCCTTCGACCATCTTCGGCACGTAGAGCTGCTTCTGTTGCTCCGAGCCATGCACGAGCAGAGCCGCGATGGCTCCTTGGGTCAGGCCGGGATACATGCCGAGCGCAAGGTTAGAGGAAGAAATGAACTCCTGCATGACGCTGTTGAGAACAGTGGGCAGCCCCTGGCCGCCATATTCCTCAGGTGCGGAAAGTCCCATCCAACCGCCTTGGGCATAGGCCTCGTAAGCCTCTCTAAAACCCTTCGGAGTGGTGACCGAGCCATCGGCGTTGCGGGTGCAGCCTTCATGGTCCCCGCTCAGGTTCAAGGGCGCGAAAGCTGTCTCGCAGAGCTTCGCACCCTCGCCGAGAATAGCCTCCATCATATCCGGCGTCGCATCGGCAAAGCCCGGCAGATTATTGTAGCGCCCTATCGGGAACACATCGCTCAGGAGGAAAAGGGCATCTTCGACGGGGGCCTTGTACACGGGCATGGAGCTCCTCCCAGATCAAGCGCACGACCGGCTACGTTCAGGCGAACATCCGGGTCGACCAATAGTTCACATATAAACTATCTCAGAGCCGAGGGGAAGGCCACACCGTGACGAAAGGGCATACCTGTGAGCGTTCCAGCCTCCGGCAAGCAACCGGTACGCGCAGCAAAGGTTCCTTCCGGAATGGAAGGTCCATTAAAACGGACGATCACATTAATAGGAAGGATCACCTCGCGTCGGGAAAACCCTGGCCCTCACCGAGCCAAAGACCTCTTTCTTCCGAGCAAGAGAAACATCTTTCTTCCGAGCAAGAGAAACAAAAGACGACGCGTCTCGCCGTCCGCCCATTACGAAAATGGCGCCAGAACAATCTGACGCCACTCCAATTTTCATATCTGCGAGATTGTCGGCGATAAGGCCGAAACCTCTTTAGGCGGCAGCGACGAAGCTCGCGCGGCGTGCCTTGAGTTCGGTCAGGGCCTGTTCGATCTCGATTTTCTGCTGCTCGAGATGCTCGATCTGGTCTTCGATCTGGTCGAGCGAGAGCTTCAGGTTGGTGGCAGAGCTGTCCCCCAGACGCTCTTCCGCAAGCATGGCTCGGATCTCGGTCAGCGTGAAGCCGAGCTGCTTACCCTTCAGAATAACCGCCAGGCGATCACGATCGCGAGCATCGTAGATCCGTGCCAGACCTTCGCGACGCGGCGAAAGGAGGCCGCGGTCTTCGTAGAAGCGCAATGTGCGAAGCGTGACACCGAACTCGCGAGCGAGATCGCCGATGGTATAGGAATTCGTCTTCTCAGGCAGTTTAATCCCCGAGTTAGTCACTTTATCAAGGTTATAGGTGGTCATGGTGCCCCACGTTATTGTTTGAGCCGCGTCCCCTCCAGAACAACGGCCTAAAGTAATGCAATGGTAGAACATTCGCTTTTCTAATCCAAGTGCGAAAAGGCACAGACCTCACGCAGAGGTAGAAATTATCGTAAAAGTTGGGGCTGTTTATCCGTTCACGGATGCGTTGCCCCACCGTCAGGTCGCTAACCCACTCTGCTTAACGGCTTTTTTACCACGTTGGCGGGACGCTAGGCCGTCGACTGAGGTCTGATGCGGCGTCCTGATTCGCTGCGTCAGTGCCAAGGATCGGCACGGCGCAGCCATTTCTGGCGGGCCGGTGTTCCAAAGTACCGAGTTGGCGGGGCGCCATGAGACGAAATGCAAACCTTGAGGATATAGGTCTGGATACGCGCGAGGCTGCCGAGATGGCGGCGCGCCGCGCCGGTCTAAGCCTCGAGGAATGGGTTGCGGCCCTCACCAACAGGAAACCGGCCACTTCGTCTCGTCAGCAAGCTGGCGATATCGATGCCATCATCGCGCGCATGGGACAAACGGTAAGCGGACGAGCGACCCTCGATGAGAATCGAGCACGGGTCGAGGCAGAGGATCGTGACGCCCGCACAGCGGTCGCGCTCGAATCCATGGCCGTCTGGATGGAACAGGCGGAGGATCGCCTGAATGAGGCGGCTCGTAGCTCCGCCGATCATCAGGACAGGCTCGCCACCGTCCTCGCGCAGGCTTTTTCCACCCTCAAGGACAGGCTCGACACGGTCGAGCGCCAGATCGTCACCGCGCGCGCCCCCGCACCTCCGACCCGCATCGAATTTCCGATCCAGGATGCCGTGAGGGCCCTGGCTCCCTTATCCGACACGCTGACGGGTCTACGCTCGGATATGGGCCGGCTGACGGAGCGCCTCGAAAAACCACTCGATATCTCACCGTCCCCCGCTATCGAAACCATTCGCAGCGATCTTGAACGGCTTCAGATGAGTGTCGGCTCGCTCGCGAGCCGTGACGAGATCGCCACGCTCGAAGGCTCCATTCGTCATCTCGTCGGCAGCCTCGTGGAGGGTCGAAACTCTCAGGACATGCTGGCGCTGGCCAATGTCGTCGCCGATCTGGAACGGCAGATCCAGCACATGACGGAGAACCTGTCCGATAAGGTTCATTCGCGCATATCCTCCGAGATCGAGACCCTCTCGCGCCGCATCGACAAGGCCGCGGAAGCAGGCATCGACCGGAGTGTCATCGAATTTCTCAGCAGCCAGATCATCGATATGCGTCAGGATCTGGCGCAACGGGCCGAGCCCCGGCAGTTGGAAAAGCTCTCCAACGACATGGCGGCCCTCGGGCATCAGGTGACTGAACTGCGTCTCAATCAGGTCGGTCGTCATGACTTTGCTGCGCTCAAGGCATCGCTTGAAGATATCTGCTCCGCATTGAACCGGACGGCCGCGGCGCAAGCGACAAGCGATGTGCCTGATCGCCTGGACAGTTTGAGCGAGCGTGTCGATCTTCTTGTCAACCGTCCCGAGCCTGAGCCGATCAACCTCACGCCCGTCGCACGCCAACTGGCGCTTCTGACCGAGCGCATGAGTGAGGCCAACGACAATCGGACTCGGCACTCGGAAGCGTTGATGACCTTGATCGAACGGTTATCCGCTGACGTGCAATCCGTGACGGAGCGCCCTGCACTATCGCATGCCCCCCTTCTCGATCGCTTCGACCAATTGAAGAGCGAACTGCGCCAGGTTGGCCAGCAAGCCGACATTTCTGGCGTCGAGGGAATGCTGCTCTCAATTAGCGAGAAACTTGACCGTGCGCCCGCACCGGCCCTCGATGCACTCGAGGAGCGCCTTGCCGCACTGACTGAGCAATTGGCGAAGAGCAGAAGCGAAGCAGCGGCTCCTGTCATTGCCGAGCCGCAAGGCATAGAACGATTGCAGGAAGAGGCCGCCCTCATCGCGGAACGCGCCGCCAAGGCCGCCCTGAAGGATATGCCGGCGGGTGTCACTGAGAGCGATCTTGATGCACTGAAGCAAGGCTTCGTCGAGTTGAAAGCTCTGCACTCTCGCGCCGACAAGAAGACCCAGCAGACGTTGCGCGCCGTGCACGACGCGTTGGAAACGCTGATCGGTCGCGGCATTCCGCAGGCTGCAACGGTCGAAGCGTATGCGCCCGGCGAAAAACAGGATGACATGCCTTCGGCCGACCGTCTCGAAGCGGCCGTTCGTCGTCTTCACGCGGCTGCCTTGTCTCAAATCGAGGAGGTCGCTGCGACGTCGCCTTTCACTGGATCGCCCACGCCTGACGCTAAAGATACCGATGTCACCGATCGGGAACAGGGATCGGAAGAAACCCGTGATCTGAATACAGCCGTCTTCTCATCGAGAACCGATTTGGAAGACATGCGCTCCGGCTTCATCGCGGCAGCACGCCGCGCAGCACAAAAAGAAACCGTGCAGGCGAGCGAACCCGCGCCCGGAGCTTTGGCTGAGAACGCCCTTGCCGGTCACCTCGACAGCGACGCTCTCGACATTGAGACCGTCGGCAAAGCGCCATCGCCCGGCTTGATCCGCCGCCTGCGGCAGGTGCTGAACAACCACAAGCGCCCCCTTGTTTTTGGTTTGGCCCTGCTCGTCCTGGCGACGGGAAGCCTCCGCATCGCTTCCGCCATTTTCGATCAGGAAATCGACAAAGTCGCGCTGGCGGAAAAGATCGTCACGGCGGAAATCTCACAGCAGGATCCTGTGACGAAGGAAAGCGCTGGTGCCGGCTTTGTGCAGCCTGTCAGCTTCACCGCCGGGCCTGCCGTTCCAAGCACAAGCGCCTTCTTCATCAACCCGGCCACGATCGGCGATATTCCCACCCGAATTCCAGCCATGTTGAGGGAAGCGGTGCTCGCAGGCGATGCGACAGCGGTCTACGAACTGGCGACCCGTAGCGCGGAAGGGCGCGGTCTCGATCAGGATTCGGCGCTGGCAGTGCATCTCTTCGAGCGGGCGGCCCAGGCGGGACTCGTCCCCGCACAGGAGAGACTCGCCATGGCCTATGAGAAGGGCTTCGGCGTCACGCGAGACATGAAGCTCGCCGCCACGTGGTATGAACGCGCTGCGCTCGGCGGCAATACCCGCGCCATGCACAACCTTGCGACCCTGCTCGCGGCTGGTATCGGTGGAAAACCGGACTATGTGGCTGCCTTGCCATGGTACGTGGAGGCCGCAGAAGCAGGCTTGAAGGACAGCCAGTTCAACCTTGCCGTCATGTATACGCGCGGAGCCGGCACCCGACAGGATTTGACCAAGGCCTATCGATGGTTCGCGCTCGCGGCCAATCAAGGCGATGCGGACGCCGCCAAAAAGCGCGACGAGGTCAGCATCAAATTGAGTGCCGGCGATCTCGCCATCGCGAAAGCTCTGGTGGAACGCTGGCGCCCGCGCGCTGTCGACAGCCAAGCTAACGACGTGAAGCCGTCGATCGAAGGCCGAACCGCCGCGCTTGATCCGCACGTCGCCGGCCGCACATGAAAAAGGATGGCGGATGGAAAAAAGTCAGCCTCCGTTCACGCCGAAGGTTATAAAGATGTGTTGGACAGGCGCTTCGCGCGCCTGACGACAACCGCATGATTTGGAAACCTGGTTTCCAAATCATGCGGCATGAAAAACAGACAGCCTGATCATGCTTCGGTGAATCGTGATCCTGCTCTCAAGCGTGGCTGCACCGGCCATAGGGGTACCGGGGTGCAAATCTATTTGCCTATCGCAGAGATGTCGGTCAGCGTGCTCGTGATCCTGGGCCTAGGCGCGGCTGTCGGATTCATCTCCGGCCTCTTCGGCATCGGCGGCGGTTTTCTCATGACGCCGCTCCTGATCTTTCTCGGCATCCCCCCGGCCGTCGCTGTCGCGACTCAATCGGCTCAGATCGTCGCCTCCTCGACAACCTCCGCCCTTGGGGCCCTTCGCAGAAACGCTCTCGATCTGAAGTTGGGAGCCGTTCTGGTATCGGGCGGCTTCGTCGGCTCTGTGCTCGGCGTCTGGTTTTTTGCCGCCGCCCGACGCGCCGGACAACTCGATCTCGTGATCGTCGTCTCCTACGTCACGCTGTTTACCGTCGTCGGCAGTCTGATGATGAAGGAGAGCCTGAGCGAGTTCTGGACAAAACGGCGTGGTGGCCAAATCCGCCCTCGCCGGCGAGCGGGTGAGCATGCGCCCTATCTCTTCTGGCCGCTGCGGATGCGGTTTCCCCGCTCGAAGCTCTATGCGAGCGTCATCCCGATCCTCGCATTCGCGCTGTTCGTCGGCTTTGCGGGCGCGCTCCTCGGCATCGGAGGCGGCTTCATCATGGTGCCCGCTCTTCTCTATATCTTTCGCATTCCGACTTCCGTGGTCGTCGGCACGTCGCAGTTCCAGATCGTCTGCACGACACTCGTCACGCTTGTGCTGCACGCAGTCGCGAACCAGGCGGTCGATATCGTGCTGGCCATTCTGCTGATCGTCGGCGGCGTCTTCGGCGCACAATTCGGCGCGCGCGCCGGAAGAAATCTGCGCGCGGAATTGTTCCGCTTTCTTCTCGCGATCCTGCTGCTCGCCGTCGGCCTGCGTTTTGCGCTCGAATTGATCGTTCGTCCGAACGAGCCATTCTCCATTACCGTCCAGGAAACACGAACGTGAGGGGCGCGCTGCCGTTTCTTCTTCTGGCCCTCGCCCCGGCGCCCGCCTTCGCCGAGACCTTGATTGCAACCTTGTCGAGCCATAGGGTTCTGATCAACTCAAACTACACCGGCACGTCCATCGCGGTGTTCGGCGCGGTGGAGCGCGACGCGCAGACGGTTGCCCGTGGCAGCAACTATGACGTCGCCATCACTGTGCGCGGACCACGCCAATCCATCGTCGTGCGCGAGAAGGAGCGACGCGGACTCGTGTGGCTCAATCGGGAGCAGCAGAAATTTCCGGATGCACCGTCTTATCTGAGTGTGTTCACGTCACGCCCTGTCGCCGATATTACTTCGGTGCAATCCCGGATGCGCCAGAAGATCGGCGTGAACGCGATCATCCATGCCGCAGACTTCACCAACGATCGCGGCCCCGTGGATGAACCTTTTCGCGATGCCTTGCGCCGCCTGAAAGCACGCGACGGGCTCTACATCGAGAACGAGCGTGGCGTCACGTTCCTGACGCCGACTATCTTCAACGCCAGCATCCCCGTTCCTGCCGTCGCTCCGACTGGCAATTACGACGTGGAAGTCGCACTCCTGGCCGACACAGTCGTTCTGGCGCGCAGCCATACAAGTTTTGAACTGGTCAAGACCGGTTTCGAACAACAAGTCGGCGAGGCGGCGCGCGATCAGTCGCTGCTCTATGGCCTTGCCACGGCGCTTCTCGCGCTCGCCTTCGGCTGGTTCGCGAACGTCATCTTCCGGCGCGATTGATAGGCCTCAATCCCTGCACAGCATCGCGCGGGTGATCGCGAATATGCGTTCCGAGCCGATGAGATGTGCCATGAAGCCCCCGGGAAACAGCGGCTCGAACGCATCGTCGCAGGCATTCAATCCGCCTGCATAGGCCCCGAGCGCCGGCATGATGCAGCGCGCGCCATCGGTCAGAAAGCAACGCCGGCGTGTCGAGCGCCCGCGCATGACAACCTTGCCGACCGGGTGCAGATGCCCGGCGACTTCGGCTTGCGACCCCGCCTCCGGCTCGTGGCGCAGCGTGAGCGGGCCGAGGATCATGGTCTCCACCACCTCGCCGCCAATGGCCGTGGGCAAGGTGTGATCATGGTTGCCTGTCACCCAGATCCAATCGCGCCCGGACTGCAACCCGGCGAGCGACGCACGCTCCTCTTCTCCCAGTCGATCCGGTCCCCCGATATCGTGAAAACTGTCGCCGAGAGCGATGACCGCACGGGGATCGAAATGCGAAACAGCCCGTTTCAACGCCTTCAAGGTCTCGCGCGTGTCGTAAGGAGGCAGCATCATGCCACGCCGCGCGAAGGACGAGCCCTTCTCGAAATGCAGATCGGCGACGAGAAGAACGCCCTCATCGGCGAGATACATCGCCCCCGTGAGATCGAGCACCCCCGCAAGCCCGGAAAGGCTTATCTCGCTCGTCGCCGGGCTTATTTTCAGCAGTGCCGTCACGCCAAAGCCTCATCGAGAAGCGCTGATTCCGCCTCTGCCAGAATATCGTCCGCACCCTCGCCCTGAACGCGCTCGCGGCCGATCTCCAGCATGACGGAGACGCTGAGTGGAGAAACCCGGTCGAGCGGCTTGTGGATGATTCGCCCCCGGATACGCTTCAACATCATACCGAGGCGCTTCACGTCGAGAAGCCCCGTTGCCGCATCGGCCCGCGCGGCGCGCAAAAGCACATGATCCGGCTCGTGCTTTCTCAACACGTCGTAGATGAGATCGGTCGAGATCGTCACCTGTCGTCCCGTCTTCTCCTGACCCGGAAAGCGGCGCTCGATCAGGCCTGCGATCACGGCGCATTGGCGAAAAGTCCGTTTCATCAGGGCGGACTCCGCGAGCCAGCCTTCCAAATCGTCGCCGAGCATATCCTCCGCAAAGAGAGCATCGAGGAAGTGCGGATCGCGACCCTGTTTCTCGGCAAGATCGTTCACGCCCCAGATCGCGAGGCCGTAGTCGTTAGCGACGAAGCCGAGTGGCTTTTGTCGCGCACGCTCCAGGCGTCGGGTCAGGAGCATGCCGAGCGTCTGATGCGCCAGCCTTCCCTCGAAAGGGAAACAGGTCATGTAATAGCGCTCTCCGCGCGGAAAGGTCTCGACCAGGAGGTCGCGGGGTCCCGGCACGATGGAGCGGCGACGCTGCGCGAGAAGATAATCCGCAAGCTGTGACGGCAGACGATCCCATTCAAAGGAATCGGCCAGGATTTCGCGCACCCGTGCGGCGAGAAAGGTGGAGAGGGGAAACTTGCCGCCCGCATAAGATGGGATTTTCGGATCGCTCCCGCTCGCCCGCGTCGCGAGAACCTCATCCTCATGAATGCCCTCGAAGCGCAGCACTTCACCGGCGAAGAGAAAGGTGTCCCCCGGCGTCATCGTTTCCGCGAAATATTCCTCGATCTCGCCGAGCATTTTTCCGCGCGGCAGAACGGTGCCGGGACGCGCGCGGGAGGTCCGCCCGAGTCGCACCTTGATCATGGTCGACTCGACGATGGTGCCCACGTTGAGCCGGTATTGCTGCGCGACGCGCGCATCGCGCACACGCCACAAATCGTCCTTGCCCTTAACGATCTTGGCGAAGCGCTCGTAAGCGCGCAGGGCATATCCGCCTGTGGCGACGAAGGCGACGCAGGCCTCGAATTCCTCCCATGTCAGATCGGCGTAAGGTGCAGCGGCGCGCACCTCCTCGTAAAGCTCTTCCAGACGAAAGGGCTCCGCGCAGGCCATGCCGAGAATGTGCTGACAGAGAACGTCGAGCGCGCCGATGCGCGCGTCCGGCGTATCCTGCGCCGCCTCGTGCACCGCATCGAGCGCCGCACGGCATTCCAGAATCTCGAACCGGTTGGCGGGGACGAGATAGGCCTTCGACGGCTCGTCCATGCGATGGTTGGAACGGCCGATGCGCTGCATGATGCGCGAAGCCCCCTTCGGCGCTCCGACATTCACGACAAGATCGACATCGCCCCAATCGATGCCGAGATCGAGCGTCGCCGTGCAGACCACGGCACGTAGCTTGCCTGCAATCATCGCCTCCTCGACGCGGCGGCGCTGCGACACATCGAGCGATCCATGATGTAGCGCGATGGCAAGACCGTCCTCGTTGAGGTCCCAAAGTGACTGAAAGGTGTATTCCGCCTGCATTCGCGTATTGACAAAAACCAGCGTGGTCTTGTGCTTGCCGATCAGGTCGTAAATCGCCGGCATGGACAAAGCGGCGGTGTGGCCAGCAAGCGGCAACGGCTCGTCCAATTCCAGCATGCGGATATCGGGCTCCGCCCCACCTTCCACCACGACGAGATCGGCGAGTGCTTCTTGAAGGATAGGGGCATCCCCTCCCCCCATGTGGGGGAGGGTTAGGGAGGGGGGTGGAGCGCCAACGGATGAATCTTCGTGCCCAATCGAGCCGTTGCTACCCCCCTCTCCATCTCTCCCCCACAAGGGGGGAGAGGGTGGGCGACGCTTCGCGATCAGATACCGCCGCAAATCGTCCGGCTCGCGCACGGTGGCCGAAAGCCCGACAGCCGTCATCTCCGGAGCGAGAGCATAGAGCCGGGCGAGACCAAGCGAGAGGAGATCGCCGCGTTTCGAGGTGACGAGCGAGTGCAACTCGTCGAGCACGACCCGGCGCAGATCCTTGAAAAGGTCTCGTGCGTCGCGGTGAGCGAGAAGAAGTGCCAACTGTTCGGGTGTGGTGAGAAGAATGTCCGGCGGGTGCTCGATCTGCCGGGCGCGCTTATGGGCGGGTGTATCCCCGGTCCTCGTTTCGACGCGGACCGGAAGCTCCATTTCCCGGATAGGCGTCTCAAGGTTGCGGGCGATATCGACGGCAAGCGCCTTCAACGGCGAGATATAAAGTGTATGAAGTGTCCGCTTGCCACGCGCGGTCCCTGATCCGCGCTCGGACAGTTCGATAAGGCTCGGCAGGAAGCCGGCGAGCGTTTTACCCGCCCCGGTCGGGGCCACGAGCAGAACCGACCGGCCCGCCTCCGCCTTGGCGAGAAGCTCGAGCTGATGCGCACGCGCCCGCCAGCCTCGGCTGTCGAACCAGCGCTGAAACCGCTCAGGCAAGGGAGATGAGGCTTTCCTCGGCATGGGTCACAACATATAGGCTGTTGACGGTCATCCGTCATGCGCGCTCCGGCTCGGCGCGATGGATGTGGACGCCCGCCCCGCCCACTTGCTCTTTTTGCCGGCTTAGGTTTTTGCTTGGGCCGACGCCAATCGCAAACCCAGAAGTAAAACCATGCCGCAATCCCCCTCCCTTTCATCCCTCAAGGACACCGTCGCCATCGTCACCGGCGGCACCCAGGGCCTCGGCGAAACCATTGCCCGCACCCTCGCAGAGCGCGGCACTAAAGGTCTCGTCATTTGTGGCCGCAACGCCGAGCGCGGCAAGGCCGTGGCGCAGGACATCACGGCGCAAGGGTGCCGGACCGAATTCGTCCAGGCCGACCTCGCCGACATGGACGATGTGCGCAAGGTGACGGCGCGGGCCGACAGCGCTTTCGGCCGGGTCGATATCCTCGTCAACGCCGCGGGCATGACGGATCGCGGAACGGTCTTCGACACGAGTCCTGAGCTTTTCGACCGTATGTTCGCAGTCAACGTGCGCGCGCCGTTCTTCCTCACGCAGGATGCCGCCACGATCATGCGCCGCGAGAAGATCCAGGGCGCGATCATCAACATCCTGTCCATGTCCGCCCATGGCGGCCAGCCTTTCATCTCGGCCTATTGCGGCTCGAAGGGCGCGCTGGCGACATTGACGAAGAACGCCGCCTTCAGCCTCATGCCCTGGCGCATTCGGGTGAACGGCCTCAACATCGGCTGGATGAGCACGCCCGGCGAAGACCGGATTATGCGCACCTATCACGGCGCGCAGGATGGCTGGCTGGAAGAGGCCGTTAAATCGCAGCCTTTCGGGCGCCTGCTCGATCCGAAGGAAGTCGCGCGCACGGTTTCCTTCCTTGCCAGCCATGAATCCGGCCTCATGACCGGTTCGATCATCGATTTCGACCAGTCGGTTCTGGGCTGCTGGGAGGATGCACCGCATCCTTCGATCCCGTCGCAGGTCTAAATCCGTTCGAGAACCATCAGAAAGCCGGGAACCGGTATACCTCGGTCTTCCCGGCTCGACACTCGCTCGAAAATCGCGACGGCAAAACCTGATGCCGTCGCAAGCTCGCGCAGGTAAGCCTCGCTGTGGGCATAGCGCGCATCGTCCCCGAGCACGAAGCCCTCGCCCTGATGAGCCTGGACCGTGAAGGCAAAAAGGCCCCGGTCCTTCAACACCTGATGTGCTTCGCTGAAGGCGGTATCGAGAGCGCCCATATAGACGAATACATCGGCCGCGACGATCAGCTCCGCCTCGCCCACCGCGCGTCCTTGCAGGAAGGCGACAAGCTCGGCCTCGTGCAGGGCGTCATAAAGCCCTGTGCGGCGCGCCACCTCCAGCATGCGCGGCGAAAGATCGACGCCCTCGATCGACTCGCACGCCCCTTGTAGCGCCCGCGCCATCAGGCCCGTGCCGCAGCCGAGATCCAGGCAATGCGCAAAGGCAAACGGCCGCGCCGAAATCGCGCAGGCGCGTTTCAGACCGTCCGCGATCAGTTCCGGGCCCCGATAGGCAAGACTCTTGGTGAGATGGGCGTCGAATTTCGGAGCGTACTCGTCGAAGAGCGCGCGCACATAACCGTCGGTGATCGCCTCATCGGGCGGTAATGCCCCGAGCTTGGCAAGATCGAGACGTACACCCAGAGAATCTTCCGGTTCCAAAACCAACGCTTGACGCAAGGCCTCGACGGCCCCTTCCCGCTCGCCAAGCGCGGCAGTCGCGCGGCCGAGAAGTGCGTGAGCGGCCACGAACCGGGGTGCGATTTCCAGCACCTGCCGCGCCAGATCGGCGGCCGCCTCGAAATCTTTCTCATCGAAAGCGGCACGGGCATATTCGTAACGGCGGTCAGCCAGTATGTCGCCGGAGGATCGCAGGGTCGAGGATGAGGCCATGACGTTGCATGAAAGACGGAACGTCCGCTGTCAACGGTGGAGCGCGGGCCGTTCCTAAAGGACCCGACAAGGCTGAAAATACCGGCTGCACTTCCTATATTCGAGGCCCATGGCGCTGCGCTCCACCGACATCCTGACCCAAACCCCGCAAGGGCTCTATTGCCCCCTCGGCGATTTTCACATCGACCCGATCCGGCCGGTGACGCGAGCACTCATTACGCACGGTCATTCCGACCACGCTCGCGCCGGTCACGCTTCCGTGCTGGCGACACGGGAGACGCTGCGGATCATGGCCGTGCGTTACGGCGAAGATTTCGCGGACACGATGCAAGAAGTGGAGCTTGGCGAAACGCTGCGCATCGGTGGCGTTTCCGTGCGCTTTACCCCGGCGGGCCACGTGCTCGGCTCGGCGCAGATCACCATCGAGGCCAGCGGCACGCGCATCGTGGTTTCGGGAGACTACAAACGAACCGAGGATCCGACTTGCCGTCCCTACGAGGTCGTTCCGTGTGATGTCTTCATCACGGAAGCCACGTTCGGGCTCCCTGTCTTTCGCCACCCCGATGTGCGCGGAGAGGTACGAAAACTCCTGAACTCCGTCTCGCTCTTTCCCGAGCGCACCCACATGGTTGGGGCTTATGCGCTGGGCAAGGCACAGCGAGTCATCGCCATGCTTCGGGGAGAGGGCTATGACGAACCGATCTATCTCCACGGCGCAATGGAGCGATTGACATATCTCTATAAGGACGAGGGCGTGCCCTTGGGCGAAACGCCCCTCGTCGCCGACCGGCCCCGTTCGGAGTTCGCGGGCACCATCGTGCTCTGCCCACCCTCCTCCATCCAGGATCGCTGGTCCCGGCGTTTCCCCGATCCGGTTTCAGCCTTCGCCTCGGGCTGGATGCGCGTGCGCGCCCGCGCTCGGCAAAAGGGCGTGGAACTACCGCTCGTGATCTCCGACCACGCGGATTGGGACGATCTCTGTCGCACCGTTCGCGAGACCGGCGCCGGTGAGGTTTGGGTCACGCATGGACAGGAGGATGCGCTCGTCCATTGGTGCCTCAGCCAGGGCATTCGCGCGCGGCCGCTCCACATGCTCGGTTACGGCGATGAGAGCGAGGCCGAGGAAGCACCTCAGGCACAGGCCGCGAATGAAACGAGTGCGCCATGAACCGCTTCGCCGCCCTTCTCGACCGCCTTGCCTACGAGCCGCGCCGCAATGCGAAATTACGGCTCCTCGTCGATTACTTTCGCCACACGACGGACCCTGATCGCGGCTACGCGCTCGCCGCCATGACGGATGCGCTCATGTTCCAGGGCGCCAAGCCCGGCCTGATCCGTGGTCTCGTGGAGGAACGAGTCGATCCAGTCTTGTTTCGCATGTCCTATAGCTACGTCGGCGATCTCGCGGAAACGACGGCGCTGATTTGGCCGACGCCGGACCAAGCGGGACAGATCCCCTCCGCCTTACGAGGAGGGATAGGGGTGGGGGTTGTAAAGTCAGATCGCGTCCCGAACATTGGTTTGATCGACGCCTGTACCAGCGTGTCGTCTCAACCCGACACGCCCAGTCAAACCACCCCCACCTCCAACTCCTTCTCCTCACAAGGGGGAGGAGGGTGTGTCTCGCCCCCTGTGCCGACGCTAACCGAGGTCGTCGAGGCGCTCTCCAATACCGGCAAGAGCGAGCTACCTGCACGCATCGCCGGCTGGCTCGATGCGTTGGATGAAACCGGGCGGTGGGCGTTGCTCAAACTGATCACCCGCGAATTGCGCGTGGGCGTATCCGCGCGCCTCGCGAAAACCGCCGTCGCTCAGCTTGGCGGGATCGATCCCGACGAAGTGGAGCTTCTCTGGCACGGGCTCGAAGCGCCTTACGAAAACTTGTTCGCGTGGGTCGAAGGGCGAGAGCCACGACCGGAATCGAATAATCCCGCGCCGTTTCGTCCTCCGATGTTGTCGCATCCCATTGAGGATGAGGACTTTGAGAAATTCAACGCCGCCGATTTCATCGCCGAATGGAAATGGGACGGCATTCGCCTTCAGGCTGCGGCCGGACGGACCCAGGACGGGCGCACCGTGCGCCGCATCTATTCGCGTACTGGCGACGATGTCTCGCGCGCTTTTCCGGACCTTGTCGAAGCTCTCGATTTCGAAGGCGCTCTCGACGGTGAATTGCTGATCGTGCGCGATGGGCTCGTGCAGAGCTTCAACGTCTTGCAGCAACGCTTGAACCGCAAGACCGTGACAGCGAAGTTGATGACGGAATTTCCAGCGCACTTTCGCGTCTACGATATTCTCGCCGAACGTGAGCAAGACTTGCGTGGTTTCAGTTTCATGGAACGGCGTAAACGTCTCGAGGCGCTTGTCAGCCGTCTCGATCATCCGCGCATCGACCTGTCGCCGACGGTTCCTTTCACGTCATGGAACGATCTCGCGGCCGCCCGCGCCGATCCAGCTTCCGTGGGCGCAGGCCCGGATGCGGACGCGATCGAAGGCTGCATGCTGAAGCGCGCTGACAGTCCCTATCTGCCGGGACGGCCGAAAGGCTATTGGTACAAGTGGAAGCGCGATCCCTACCTCGTCGATGCCGTGATGATGTACGGGCAGCGCGGCCACGGGAAGCGCTCGTCGTTTTATTCCGACTATACCTTCGGCGTCTGGCGCGACGGTGCGGAGGGTGAGGAATTGGTGCCTGTCGGCAAAGCCTATCACGGCTTCACGGACGATGAGCTTGTGCAGCTCGACCGCTATGTCCGCAATCACACGGTCAACCGTTTTGGCCCGGTGCGCGAAGTGGAATACGGCAAGGATCGCGGCCTCGTGTTGGAAGTGGCGTTCGAGGGATTGCAACGCTCCACGCGCCACAAATCCGGCGTGGCTATGCGCTTCCCGCGCATTAATCGAATCCGCTGGGACAAGCCCGCGCACGAGGCCGACCGGATCGAGACCCTGGAAAGAATCCTTGTCCGGGGCGAGGAGGAAATCTATCCGCTGGAGGGCAAGGAGTCATGAAATCGCTCGACATCGAACCGCTGACCGAAGGCAGCGTGACTCAGCAGGCGAATGGGCGGCTTGTCATCGAAACCCGAGGTCAGGGCTTCACCGATTTCACGGAAGCCACCTCTCGCTGGGTCTTCGCCACGGGAATTCTGCACGGATTGCTGACCGTGTTCTGCCGCCATACCTCGGCTTCCCTCACAATTCAGGAAAACGCCGATCCGGAGGTGCGGGCCGATCTGATGACCGCGCTGGACCGCCTTGCGCCCCGCAATGCCGGCTATCGGCACGATATGGAAGGCCCAGACGACATGCCGGCTCACGTTCGGGCTATGGTCACCGCCACCTCCTTGAGCATTCCTGTCCTCGAAGGACAGATGGCGCTCGGAACCTGGCAAGCGCTTTATCTTGTCGAACATCGCGACCGGCCTCATAATCGCGAAATCATATTTCATCTGATCGGCGCCTAACCCTAGGGAAAGACTTGCACTTTTCCATGGAATGTTCATGGCTAAGGTCACATCCTTGATATTGACTACCGGTTGCGGGTAAGGCTCAAGGGGGTTGCGTGGGAGAAGACAGAGTGCAGGGTCAAAACACCACGATCGTGATCGCGGATGACCATCCGTTGTTTCGCGGTGCGTTGAGGCAGGCGATCGGTTCGGTGCTCTCCAAGGCGCGCGTGATCGAATCGAGCGGCATGGAAGAGCTGAACGCCTTGCTGGGCAACGAGCGGGACGTCGATCTGATCCTCCTCGACCTGACCATGCCGGGCGTCCAGGGCTTTTCGGGGCTCCTGTCGCTCCGTGCGCAGTATCCCGAACTTCCGGTTGTCATCGTCTCCGCCAATGAAGAAGCGACCGTGATCCGCCGCGCGATGGAATTCGGCGCCTCCGGCTTCATTCCCAAATCCGTGGATGTGGACCATATCGGCGGAGCCATCGAGGCTATCCTCGCAGGCGATACCTGGACCCCACCCGATGTGGACCTGAATGCGGCCGAGGACAAAGAAACCGCCGATTTGGTTCGCCGTCTCGGCACCCTGACGCCGCAACAGGTGCGGGTGCTGGCCATGCTCTCAGAGGGTCTGCTCAACAAGCAGATCGCCTATGAGCTCGGGGTCTCCGAGGCGACGGTGAAAGCCCACGTTTCAGCCATTCTCGACAAGCTCGGCGTCGACAGCCGCACGCAGGCCGTGATCGCGGCGTCCAAGATCGGCGTGACCCAGCGCCCCGCGGCCAGCGCCGAATAAAGCATCTAAAGTCGGTCGATAAAGCTATCGATCCGGGACAAAGCGGCCTCGGTCAAGGCGCTCTCGAAGCGTATGAAGACGTGCGCCCCGCCTGGCCACACCGCAAGCTCGGTCGCGTTGCCCTCCCGGGCCCAGCGGGCCGCCATAAAGAGCGTGTCGTCAATCAGGAGATCCCGCGTCCCAATCGAGAACAGGGCCGGCGGCAAGCCGGTGAGATCCGCATAAAGCGGTGAAATATCTGGGCTCCGACGGTCCGCATCGGGGCCGCAGAAATTATCCGCGAACATGCGGACGTCGCGCGTATTGAGGATCAGTTTCTCGGTTCCCCAGCGCGCCACGCTCGGCGTGAGGGAGAGATCGTAGCATCCGGCGAAAAGGTTCGCGCCGCGGAAGGGCTTGAGCCCGTGCCGATCGCGCAGCCGCAGGATCGTGAGCGCCGAAAGATGCGCCCCGGCTGATTCGCCACCGATGAACAGGCGGCTTGTTCCGAATCGGCCCTGCGCCTCGCGCAGGAACCACAAGGCCGCCGCCTCGCAATCGTCCGGACCTGCCGGATAGGGATTTTCCGGAGCGAGCCGGTATTCGACCGACACCACCGCCAGGCCTGAGCGCTCCGCCAACCGGTCGAGCCAGGGATCCTGCTCATCGGCGGTACCCCAGGTCCAACCGCCGCCATGGATATGAAAATAGGCTCCGCGCGGATTGTCCGGCGCGATGATCCGCAAGGGAATGGGACCGCGGGGGCCGTCGATCGTGACGATTTTCGCCCTTTCGCTCAGTTTCATCGGCGGGAAAGGCCCCAGCCCCTGGGCGCGCCGCTCCCGCACCACCGCCGGCGGAACCGACCAGACATCCGGCAATCTCGTCAATCGCTCCACAATGTCTGCGTTCTGGGCTTTGATTTCGTCGCTGATCGCGGCGGGGTCGAAAAGAGTCTGGTCGATCATGGTGTCTGGACAGGTTGCGTTCGTTTGTTCCACTTGCGATGAAGCATGCGCGGGCGCTCCGGTCCAGAGTGCTTTTGGGAGGATGACGATGTCCAACATGAACCGTTTTATCGGAGGATCGCCGGCCTCCGTCCTCGCCAAGCTGATCTTTCTGTCCCTCCTCGTCGGGGCGTTCATGGCCTTTCTGAATGTCACGCCCATCGGGCTGATCCAAGGTCTCTTCAACTGGATCCAGTCGATTCTGAATGTAAGCCTCGACACGGTGAAGGAAGTCGGGCGCTGGATTCTCTACGGGGCGATCATCGTCGTGCCGATCTGGTTTCTCGTGCGCCTCTTCGACCGGAGCCGCTGACCATGGACGGCACTCCTCCTTCCCTGCGCATCGAGGTCACCCACAAGCGAGTCCTGTTGCTCGCCCTTCCGATGACGCTTTCGCATGTGACCACGCCGCTTCTCGGCCTTGTGGACGCGACTGTGATCGGGCGGCTCGGCGAGGCGCATCTTCTAGGGGCGGTTGCGCTCGGCGCGGTAATTTTCGATTTCGTGTTTTGGAGTTTCGGGTCACTTCGCATGGCGACCGCGGGGCTGACGGCACAAGCCACTGGCTCAGGTAACCAACGCGAGGTCGACCGCACGCTTGCACGAGCGCTTGCCGTTGCCGTCGTCGCCGGCCTCGTCCTGATTGCGTTGCAATGGCCCATCGGGACCATCTCATTCTCGCTCGCCGGGGCCAGCGAATCCGTCACTGAGGCTCTTTCGACTTATTTCTTCCTGCGCATCTGGGCGGCACCCTTCACGCTCGCAAACTATGTCATTCTCGGATCGACGCTTGGGCGCGGGCGCACCGATCTCGGGCTTTTCCTGCAAGTCGCGATCAATGTCGCCAACATCCTGCTGACCTCGCTACTGGTGCTCGGCTTCGCGTTGGGTGTCGCAGGTGCCGCCATAGGCACGGCAATCGCCGAGGTGGTGGGCGTCGGTCTCGGCATTGTCGTGTTGCGCCGTCTCGGTTCCAATCCCTTCGCCATTGCGCGAAGCGAAATTCTGCATCGCGCAGCGATGATCCAGACGCTCTCCGTCAACCGCGACATCATGATCCGCAATGTGGCGCTCATTCTCGCCTTTATGATCTTTACCTCGCTTGGCGCGCGCACAGGCGATGTAACGCTTGCGGCAAATGCCGTGCTCTACAACATGTTCCTGATCGGCGGATATTTCCTCGACGGCTTCGCGACAGCTGCTGAAACACTTTGTGGACAGTGCATTGGGGCTCGCCACGAACGCGGCTTTCGCCGCGCCGTTTCGTTAAGCCTGGTATGGTGCTTCGGCTTTGGCCTAGCCGTCTCGGCAATCTTTTTCGTGAGCGGGGACTGGTTCATCGATTTCGTTTCGACCAATCCGAATGTCCGCGAGACCGCAAAGCACTACCTCGTTTTCGCAGCCTTGACGCCGCTGGTCGGGGCTTTCGCCTTCGCCTATGACGGCATCTACGCCGGTGCGACGTGGACGCAGGCCATGCGAAACCTCATGGTAGTCGCCTTCGGTGCCTATAGCGTCACTCTTTTTTCAGTGAGCAATCTCGGAAACGATGGTCTCTGGATCGCGCTTCTGGTTTTTCTTGGGACACGCGGAATTGGACAGGCTGTCCTCTATCCTAAGCTGACGCGGCAGAGTTTCAGCACCTAGAGCATGGTCCGAACAAATAGAAACCGGTTGTTCGCCCGGATCATGCGGCATCAAACTCTGGACGTGACGCCTCACACCCTGGTTAAAGTCGAAGCCTCGCTTTTCCGCACGATCAGCGTGGCTTCTTCCACGGGAACGGGCATGCCGAAATAATAACCCTGACCGAACTGGCATTGGAGTTCGGTCAGCAGCGCAAGGTCGCCCTCGTCCTCGATGCCCTCCGCCACGGTCGCGAGGTTCAATGTGTGGCCGAGATTGATAATGGCGCCCAGAACCCGCTTGTTCTCATCATCGAGGCGGAACGATTGGATGAACGAACGATCGATCTTGATCGCGTCGAAAGACAGTTCACGCAAATGATAGAGGCTCGAATAGCCGATGCCGAAATCGTCGAGCTCGATGCGAACACCCTCGCGCTTGAGCACTCCCAGAATCTCCCGCGCCGTCTCCATGTCCCGCACCAACGCCGCCTCGGTAATTTCAATGATGAGACGACGTGGATCGAACTCCGTCTCACGCAGAACGGCGAGGATTTCATAAGGTAGATTGCGCTCTTCAAGCTGGCAGGGAGCGATGTTCAACGAGAGAGTCAGGTGATTGGGCCATAACTTTGAATCCAGACACGCCTGTCGGAGCAAATGATGGGACAAGGCCGAGATCTGGCCCGTATCTTCCGCAATCGGTATGAAATCGGCCGGTAGTCGAAGCCCTTTTTGCGGGTGCTGCCACCGAGCCAGAACCTCGAAACCGCAAATCTCGCCGGTCTTCAGCAGGACGAGCGGCTGATAATAGGGCTTTATCAGATTGTCCTCGATCGCCGATTTCAGCTCCTGCTCCGTATTCGCGCGAGACCGGAGTTCTTCGTCCATCCCGTCTTCGAAGAACCGATACTTGCCGCGTCCATCCTTCTTGGCACGATTGAGCGCAAGGCCCGCCGCGTGCAGAAGGAGATCGGGATCGACAGCGTCACATGGAAAAAGAGCGATGCCGACAGTAACGCTGACTTTAATCTCGGCCCCATCCAGATAGATCGGCTGCGTGACGATATTGATCATCCGCTGCGCCAAGCGGACAGGAATGTCTTCGTCGAAATTAAGCGAAATCATCAGAGCGAATTCATCACCGCCGGTACGGGCGAGCCCATCGCCGACGCGGAGCACCCGCCGAAGTCGCGTAGCGACCTCGGCTAGAATCTTGTCTCCGGTCGCATGGCCATAAAGTTCGTTGATCGTTTTGAAGCGGTCGATGGCGATCAAGAGAACGGCGCTCGACGCATTATAGGCTTTCGTCCTTTGAATGACGGAGGCAACCTCCTCAAGGAATTTGCTCCGGTTCGGCAAGCCCGTCACAGGATCATGTCGCGCCAATGCCTGGGCCTGTCGTTCAGCGACGATGCGGCGGCGAATTTCGGTGCGCAACCGGAACGAGCGCCGGATACCGATAAACGCCAATGCGATGCAGGCCGCCACGAAGCCGAGGAATATTTTGTCGAGATGGAGATATTCGAATTGCTGCGTGATGAAATAAATCCGAACCAGCAGATTCATCTTCAATTCGAGCGCCACCACCGCCAGCGCGACGAGCACAGCCAAGGCCCACTCAAATCGCTCTCTGCTTGCCTTTATGCGACCAAGCAATTTGCCTGCCAGCATCATGTATCCTCGCGCAGAGTCATAGTCAGTCTCACATGGACAATGATGTGCGCCACTCCGTGTCCAACGGAGCTTAAACATTCTTTGTTTGGAGCGAAATGCTCCCTTTTTCAATCACCCTTAAGATCAGCCGGCAATGTTATAGCCGCGATCGACAAGCTCTGAAGTAGTATCGAATTTAGCGCGCCAGATTTGGTGCGTCACTTCCGACAAGCGCATTCAGGGAGCCGCCGGACAGACGCAGCCGGTCGCGGAGACCTCGCTTGATCTCGCCAATCAGTCCAGGCCCCTGATAGACAAGAGCGGAGTAGAGCTGGATGAGCGTGGCGCCCGCGCGAATTTTCGTCCAGGCAGCCTCAGCGGAGTCGACCCCGCCGACACCGATCAGGGGAATTTTCTTGTCTGTCCTCAAGAAGGTCTGGGCCAGCAATCGGGTCGAGGGAGTGAACAGAGGCTTGCCCGACAGGCCACCGGTTTCTGTAGCAATCGTTTTCTCTTGCAAGGTCTCAGGCCGGGCAATGGTCGTGTTGGAAACGACGAGCGCATCGACACCACGCTTCAGAACGGTCGCAACGATGGCGTCGAGCGTCTCGAGGGAAATATCCGGCGCGATCTTCAAAAGGATCGCGGTCTTCAAGGCCAGTCCCGCATCGGCTTTGTCGCGGGCGTCAAGACAACGCGCCAGAAGATCGTCGAGGAATGCTTCGCCCTGGAGATCACGCAAGCCCGGCGTATTCGGAGACGAGACATTGATCGTCAGAAAATCAACCAGACCGCACAGGCGCTCAACGCATCGGACGTAGTCGCCTAGCCGGTCGCTCGTCTCCTTGTTCGCGCCGATATTCACGCCGACGACCCCAGACCGCCCCTGGCGACGAACGAGGCGTTCTCGCATTGCCTCGAGCCCCTCGCTGTTGAGCCCGAAGCGATTGATGATGGCTCTGTCGCGCTCCAGACGAAATACGCGCGGACGCGGATTGCCGGCCTGCGCCTTGGGCGTCACGCCGCCGATTTCGACGAAGCCGAAACCGAGCGCCAGGAGCTGATCGGGCACTTCCCCCTGCTTGTCGAAACCCGCCGCCAATCCGATTGGATTTGGAAAGTGCTTTCCCAAGACGTCCACCGCGAGAAGCGGATCGTCCTTCGTGGAAGGCAGCATCGGCATCAACGACAGGGCTTTGATGGTCGCGCGATGGGCAGTCTCGGGGTCCAGGGCGTGAAGCAGCGGCCTCGCCAGAGGGAAGAGAGCATCGATCTTCATGTCAGCTCCGGAAAAACATGGCGGCCGTCACTGCCCAGCGGCAGCGGTTTGACCCAGGCAACCGTAGCCATTGAAAAGACACAATAAAGATGCGGAAACAGCGCGCCGCCCCGCGACACTTCGTATCGGAGGGCGTCACCCAGTTTCTCAGCCTCGACAGCCACGAGCACGAGATCGGTCTGTCCGGCAAAATGTCGCTCCGCCGTTTCGCGCGCCTGGACCGCCGTGGAGAAGTGAATGTAGCCGTCCTGGAGGTCGATAGGCGCGCCAGCGAAAGAACCGTCTTTCTCGGCTTGCTTCCAAAGGGCTTCGGAGCAGATTTTATAGATGAGTGTCATACGCTCTGAGTAGCTGGGCCGACCTCGAGGAGCAACCCGGACATGGGCGAGTTGTCGCGTGGTGCGTCAGACGGTTGAAGGTGGAACAATCGGCCTTAATTTCCTAGGGAAAGGTTCTGGCTTTATGTTTTTAAGCTGCGAAGGGTCACACCATGCTGTCTCATGACCGTGTTTGGGCTGCGATCGATGCCCTGGCTGCGCGCCACGGTATGACCGCCTCGGGTCTGGCTCGCAAAGCCGGGCTTGATGCAACCAGTTTCAATAAATCGAAACGAACCAGTCCCGAGGGGCGTGACAGATGGCCATCGACGGAATCGATCGCCAAGATTTTGCGCGCCACCGGATCCTCGCTCGAGGATTTCTTGCGGCTGGTCGAACCGT
Source organism: Microvirga sp. 2MCAF38 (assembly GCF_052115485.1). NCBI lineage: Bacteria > Pseudomonadati > Pseudomonadota > Alphaproteobacteria > Hyphomicrobiales > Methylobacteriaceae > Microvirga > Microvirga sp. 2MCAF38. The sequence goes on from NZ_JBFRGU010000001.1 coordinate 821,109, forward strand.
CCGGAGCCATACGCGGCTCGCTTCTGCCCCTGGCAAAGCTCGATCAGGCGGCCAAGGGCGATTTGTTCAGCGAGAACGGGCTGCCCAACGGTGGGCCCGCCTGGGAAGAAATCAATTTCCCCGGCTTTGCGGGTGACAATGTCTTTGCCATTGAAGTCACAGGGGAGACCTTCAGTCCCCTTTTCCGCGACGGCGACGTTCTGATCGTCTCGCCGACGGCCAGTACGCATAAGGGTGACCGGGTTATCGTGCGCACCAACAAGGGCGAGATCTTCGCGACCGAATTCAAACGCAGATCCCCTAAAGCCCTGGAATTGGCCTCGCCTGAGCCCGGCCAGGAAGAGTTGGTTATCCCGGTCGAGGACCTGGCCTGGGTCGCACGCGTCATGTGGAGCCGTCACTGAGGCCTGGAGCATGATCAGAACAAGTGGAAACCGGTTGTTCGCCCGGATCATGCGGCAATAAGGAATCGAGAGCTTGATCGTGTTTCAAAGAGACACGACGATCAAGCTCTCGGCGGCGAGCGGAGACCGCTTCGCCGCTCATTAAACGTAACGTCTCCTACGCCGCGCGACCGGCTTCCCGCGAGCGTACAAACTCCTCATGCTCGCGCACAAGGCCGCCGGCAATCGCCTTCTCGATGAGAGCGCGGGTCTCCTTCACGCCGTAGAGCGCAACAAAAGACCCGAAGCGTGGGCCGCGCGGCTCTCCGAGAAGCACCTGATAGATCGTGTTGAACCACTCGATTGAAACCCCCGGGCGCTCGGGCGTAGCGCCCTTGGCCTTGAGGTCCTGATAGCGCGGCTCGGCGCGACCGACATTGTAGATTTCCTCCTGGATCGCTTCGGCCGTCGCCGGGCGCTCTCCCCGCTCGAAGGGTGCAAGCGCTTCACTGAGCTTGCGTAGGGATGCAGCCTCGACCTCGTCCGGCAGTCGATAGCTCTTCTGCGGTTTCACGAAGTCGCGGAAATAGCGCACCGCATGCTTCACGAGACTGTCCAGACGCGGATGAGTCTCGGGCGATACGCCGGGCGCATAGCGACGGATGAAACCCCACAGCACCGAAGGCTCTTCCGAGTTCGCCACCGCCACGAGATTGAGCAACATCGAGAACGAAATCGTCGTGCCTGCGTGATTGCCGTCGCTGGATGACACAAATTCCGGCGCCGGGGGCTCACCCGCATGAAGATGCCAAACGGGATTGACGAGGCGCGCTTTGGCGTCCTGAGCCGGGAACTTCTCCAGGAAAGTCAGATAATCGTCCACCTGGCGCGGGATGACATCGAAAAAGAGGCGCTTCGCTTCGCGCGGCTTGTTGTACATGAAGAGCCGCAAACTATCGGGCGTGCCGTAGGTCAGCCACTCGTCGATCGTCAGGCCATTGCCCTTCGACTTCGAGATCTTCTGCCCGTTCTCATCGAGGAAGAGCTCGTAATTGAAGCCCTCCGGCGGCAGGCCGCCAAGGGCCTTGGCGATCTCGCCCGACAGCTTGACGGAGTCGATCAGATCCTTGCCGGCCATCTCATAATCGATGCCCAGCGCGACCCAACGCATCGCCCAATCGGGCTTCCATTGCAGCTTGGCGTGGCCGCCGGTAACGGGAGTTTCGAACCGTTCGCCGGTCTCGGGATCGCGCCAGACGATGGTACCTGCCTCGACTTTCCGTTCGTCGATCGGCACCTGCATCACGATGCCGGTCTTCGGATGGATCGGCAGGAAGGGCGAGTAGCTCTGCTGACGCTCCTCGCGCAAGGACGGCAGCATGATCGCCATCACCGCGTCGTAGCGCGCGAGCACCGTCAGGAGGGCCTTGTCGAAACGGCCCGCCTTGTAGCACGCGGTCGCCGACATGAACTCGTAGTCGAACCCGAAAGCATCCAGAAACTCGCGCAGGCGCGCGTTGTTGTGATGGGCGAAGCTCTCAAACTTACCGAACGGATCCGGCACCTGCGTCAGCGGCTTGCCGAGCGCAGACGCCAGAAGCTCCTTGTTCGGCACGTTGTCCGGCACCTTACGAAGGCCATCCATATCGTCCGAGAAAGCGATGAGGCGGGTCGGAATGGCATCGTTGGTCAGCACCCGGAAGGCATGGCGGACCATGCTGGTCCGCGCCACTTCGCCGAAGGTGCCGATATGCGGCAGGCCCGAGGGACCGTAGCCCGTTTCGAACAAAGCCTCTTTTTTCCCGGTTTTCTTCAGCCGCTCGACAAGTTTGCGCGCTTCCTCAAACGGCCACGCGGTGGCGGTCTGGGCGGCTTCGACGAGGGCTGGATCGAGGATAAGAGGCTTAGACATGATATCCGACAGGTTGGTGAAGGGCGGCACACTAGAAAGCGAGCCGGCAAGGGTCAATGCGGCTGAGCGGGGATTCAGGCCCGCCATCAGAAATCGCGGCATGCTCCTAGAGTTTGATCGTTTCAGATTGAAACATGATCAAGCTCTCGATTCTTTAGTGCCGCATGATCCGGGCGAACAACCGGTTCCACTTGTTCCGATCATGCTCCTAAAAGGGGCTGACTGGGAAGAACCGCAGATAAAGCTCGGCATATTTGCCCTCTTTCCAGAGCTGCTGAAGGGCGAAATCCAGGGCGCGCCGGAGAATTTCGTCGTCCTTACGAGTAATGAAGCCGATCCCCTCCCCGAAGAACCGGCTCTCCAGATAGGCCCCCCCGGAAAACGCACAGCACTCATCCGCGTCGACCCCGCCGATCCATAGAGCGAGGTTCAGCCCGTCCGCGAAGAGATAATCCAGATCTCCGGCCTTCAGCGCCGCTTGGGCGCTCGCAAGATCGTCAAAGGGCTTCAACACCGCGCCTGGGAAGAACGCCTTCGCAAACGCCTCATGCGCCGTACCGGCGACAACGCCGACGCCCTTTCCCGCCAGAACCTTCGCCTGCGGCTCGGGCAGGTTCCGGTCGAGCCGAACGGCGAAGCGGGCGGGGAACTTGAAATATGGGGAGGTGACGGAGAACTGATCCCTCAATCCCGTCGTCGTGGGAATGGCAGCCGCGACAACATCGCCCTGCTTGTCGGCCAAGGCTTTGAGAAGCGTATCGAACCGGCGGGCCTGGACAGTACAGGTCAGTCTGAGCTTCTCGCAGACCGATCGGGCCAGCTCAACCGAGAAGCCGGTGGGGTTACCGTCGAGCCCTGAAAAACCAAGCGGCGCGAAATCGTCGTCGATTAAGAAGCGGACGGTACGAAACCCGGTCAGATCGGGCCTCTCCAATGCGGCACGTGGATCCCAGAACCCCGGAATGGTGACGTCCTTTGCGAGGAGTGTTTGGGCAAAAGGATTTTGGACCGTGGAAGCCTGGGCCAGAGCCTGCCCTCCCGAGAGCGCCAACATCAATGCGATGAGAGCCCACTTGATCTTGGAGCCAAATCGCGCAAGCAATGTAATATTGTTCGATTCGATTACCCGCATGCTCGCACCGTGGGTTTTCGCCCCGCTTCCGGGAGCTTTTCTTGTTGGTAAGGCATGGTCAAGCCGAAGACCTCCCGGCACCGATCTCTGTTCAAAATCTCCCTTTACCGACGGAAATAGGGTTTCTTGTCGAACATGGCATCCCATCGGACCTTCTCCAGGACGCGACAACCATAGCCACGATCACGGGCGTCACCGCCGATCGTGTGATACTCGCCCAGGGGCTTATCAAGGAGGATGTCTTCTACCGTGCCTTGGCTTTCGAGCTGGGCGTTCCCTTTCTCATAAAACCGAGAGTCTCGCAGCGCGCGGGATATCCCGAAAGCATCCTCAGTGGCCTGGCTCCATTGGTGACTGGCTCGCCCGCTTTCGTCGTTACGCCCAGAGGAAGCCAGATCGCGCAACTGCTCAAATCCAAGCCCGTACGGTCAAGGTCGATAGCTATCTCGACCCCCTCGGCGCTCAGAGCCGCCGTGTTTGAGACACAGGCTAAAACGATCGCTCATCAAGCGGCCCATTTCCTACCGGACTTGCACCCAGGTCTTTCCAATCGCGATGATCTCAGCTCCATGCAAATCGGCCTGCTTGGGCTAGCAAGTGGGGGAGTGTCATTCGCACTCGTCTTCGACCTGCAATATACGCTGATTCTGACGGCAGCCTTGCTGAGTCCGCTTTTCTTCTTGATCACCGCATTGCGGCTGGCAGCCGCATTCCTTCCAGCCCCGCTCTCCCCGTCCCCACCGCCGGTGCTCATCGCGGATTCGGAGTTGCCCACGTACACCGTTATCGTGGCGCTCTACCGCGAAAGACGCGTCACCTCGCGTCTGGTATCGGCCCTGAGCCGCCTCGACTATCCGCCCGAGAAGCTCGATATCAAGCTCGTGCTGGAGACGGACGATGAAGAGACAAAAGCGGCTCTCGACGCCCTGGATCTCCCCGGCTTCATGGAAGTGCTGACCGCACCTCCGGGCCTCCCTCGCACGAAGCCGCGCGCGCTCAATGTCGCATTGCCGCTCGCCCGCGGGGCTCTGACAGTTCTCTACGATGCAGAGGACGTGCCCGAACCAGGCCAACTTCGACTCGCCGCCACCAACTTTGCTTCTCTCCCGTCGGAAATCGCCTGCCTTCAGGCCCGCTTGACCATCGACAACACCAAGGACAGCTGGCTCACGCGCCTCTTCACACTCGAATATGCGATGCTGTTCGATGTCATCAATCCTGGCCTTGCAGAGATCGGATGCCCGATACCTTTGGGTGGGACATCGAACCATTTCAGGACTGAGGCACTGCGCCGTGTCGGCGGTTGGGACGCTTGGAACGTCACTGAGGATGCAGACCTCGGTATTCGTCTCGCTCGATTTGGTCTGTACGTGAGCGATCTCCCTTCCTCGACCCTGGAAGAGGCTCCGAGCTCACTTAGCGCCTGGATGCATCAGCGGACGCGATGGATGAAAGGCTTCGTCCAGACTTGCTATTGCAACTCCCGGCAGCCGTGGAAAGCCTTCCGCGAGTTGGGGCCTTGGCGTTTCATCGGCTCGTTTCTAATGACCGCCGGCGCTGTGCTGAGCGCGCTGACTTATCCCATATTCCTGCCCTTCGCGTTACGCGCGTGGTTCGATATCCCGAAAACCTATTCGGACAGGATCTGGGCCGCCGCCTTGGAGAGTTGGAGCTCGACCCTCTTCATTCTCGGTCTGCTCGCGATCGGGATTCCAGCACTCGTCGCCATCAAGCGCCGCAATCTCTGGGGGCTCTTGCCTTGGGCCCTCGTTCTGCCCGCTTATTATCTCCTCGTCAGCTTCGCCGCATGGCGAAGCTTCTGGGAATTGGCCCACGCACCGTTTCATTGGAACAAGACGAACCACGGTCTCGCCCGCACATCACGCACGGGCCAATTCTAGAGTTCGATCGTTTCAGATTGAAACGTGATCAAACTTTAGATTCTTCGATGCCGCATGATCCAGGCGAGCAACCGGTTTCCACTTGTTCTGATCGTGCTTTAGAAGCACCAGGCCAGCGCGGATAAAACCATATCGTTGAAGACAACGCCGCCGTAGCGCGCCCAGAGAAGTGCCCCTGTCGCCACGAGACACAGCACCCCCGCCGCGATTAAGACGCGGCCGACTAGTTTTTCCTGGGTTCGAACATGGGAAGGGCTCGCGCTCATCGCTCTCTCTTTCGGCAACCATCATAGCAAGGTGTAGGTTTGCCTCCAAGAGCAACGTCTGACACCATGGGCAGGCTGATTGGAGGAAGCCTCATGGATACGCAACGTTTCCGGCTCACTCATCTGGCCCATGGCGGTGGCTGCGGCTGTAAGCTCGCACCTTCCGTTCTGCAACAACTTCTCTCGGAGCAACCGGCGGCAGGTCCCTATCGCGAGCTTCTCGTCGGCACGGAGACAGCCGATGACGCCGCTGTCTGGCAGCTTGACGATGATACTTGCATCATCGCAACCACCGATTTCTTCATGCCCATGGTGGACGACCCGCGCGATTTCGGACGCATCGCCGCCACCAATGCCATTTCGGACGTATACGCCATGGGTGGCCGGCCAATCATGGCGCTCGCGATCCTCGGCATGCCGCTCGGCAAGATCGCGCCGGAGGTCGTGCGCGAGATTCTGAACGGCGGCGCGTCGATTTGCGCGGAGGCTGGCATTCCGGTGGCCGGTGGCCATTCCATCGATTGCCCTGAGCCCCTCTATGGCCTCGCCGTCATCGGCACAGGGCGACCGAGCGAGATCCGACGCAACAACGGCGCAAAAGCGGGTGATGCACTAATCCTGACGAAAGCGCTCGGTGTCGGCATCTACTCCGCAGCCTTCAAGAAGGACGCGTTATCCACCGAGGCCTACGCGGAGATGATCGCCTCGGTCACGCTGCTCAATAAGATCGGCACGGTGCTAGCCCGCGACCCTGACGTTCACGCAATCACCGATGTCACGGGCTTCGGCATTCTAGGGCATGGCCTCGAAATGGCGCGCGGATCGGGCCTCAGCCTGACGGTTGTGCGAAACGACCTGCCACTTCTTCATGACGCAAGCACCCTGGCACAGCAGGGCTATATCACCGGCGCATCGACGCGGAATTGGGACAGCTACGGCGACAGCGTTATTTTGCCGCCGGATGTCGACTTATGGCAACGCCATTTGCTCACCGATCCGCAAACATCCGGCGGTTTGCTGATCGCCTGCGCAGCCGAACGAGCAAAGGATATTCTTCAGAGCATCCTCGATGCGGGCTATCCCTCGGCCCGGGTCATCGGCCGCGCGGAAAACGGCCCGCCTTCGATCAAGGTCGTGTGAAATACTTCAGGAACCCGACCCTCATACGAGCGTTCCTTCGCCATTGTGCGCGAAAGGATGGAAGCAATGCGAGGTTTCCTGTCTCTCTCCGTGTTGGTGCTAGGATTGTCCGCTCCCGCATTGGCGCAACAAAGCAATTGCACCAATGCGCCTGCCACTCAAGCCGCAACGCCGCCCGATCCTGGCAGCACGGCTTCGGGCACATCGCCGGGAACCGCAGGCTCGACGGGCTGGACGGGCGGAACCGGAGGTTCCTACATCGGAACCGCGCCGAAAGGCCCATCGCAGCACTCGCCAACCGAGCATCCGGCGACCGCAAGCGGCCTCGATCCGATGAAGCCCGCAACGCCTGGCGTTGACAAGAAATGCTAACTGTTTCGTGACTGCGAAGACGGCGGAAGAGAGTGGGAGTCGAACCCACCAAGGACCGGCTCGCGGCCCCACCCGGATTTGAAGTCCGGACGCCCCACCGGGGACGCTTCTCCTCCCTGATCGTTCGCCTGATCGTTCGGCAACGCCTCCTTGAAAAGATCGAGCCGATATTTATTGATGCGCCGAAGATCGCCCCGACGCAATGTCACGCCGTGACGGTCGAAGAATTCGAGAATTTGAATGGCGACCTTACGGCCATTCTCGACCCGGTCGCGAAACTGCGCTGCCGGGAACTGTCCGTCAGGAGCCGACATCGCGAGATCCTGAACGATGCCGACCATTTCAGCGACAGTGCCACGCAGAAAGAAGTGATCATGCGCCACCTCATCGAGTCTGCCTAATCGACTGAGGAGTTTGCATAAGCTGCGGACATCACTTTCCGATATATTCAGGAGACCAGAGATATCGCGGACGCGCGGCGGGCGGAAACGCTCACCCCCCGAAAGAAGAGGGCGTATTGCGCTCCAAAGTCGCTCCTCACTATCGCTCAGGCGCACCTCGTGCCCCGGCAGGCGGACCCACGAGCCATCGAGGATCAGCTTTCCAGCTTGCACGAAAACCTGGAGCGCAGCGCGAAACGCCGTGGCGGGAAGGCGTGGATCGGCCTGCAATCGCAATCGTTCGAGCCCCATGCCCTGAAGGTCCGGATTGTCCGCATGAAACCTGCCGAGTATCTCGATCAATCCGCTCTCAAACTCCCTCCAGGTTTCGCCGCCGAGCGCGATCACGGAAGCCCCGGCGACAAGGCGGACCAACCCAAATCGGTCCGCCTCTGCTTCCATATCGGCGATTGTCAACGCCCGATCCCGCGCAAAGGCCGAAAGATCGAAAAAGCGCGGCGGGGCCTTTGCCAATGCAGCCATGGCCTCGGCCGGATTGTCATGAGCGAGCGCCTCCAGTTGTGCGCGCCGCTCAGGTCCACGCCTGTGGCGGGCGGGTGCGCGCAGATCGATGAAACGCCCGCCGCCGATGGTGCGCTGAGCCGAAGTATCGCGCACAACGAAGGCATCGCGCGCGGCGGCCGCAATGGGGCGTTCGAGAACCAATTGCACGAGGGCTTCTTGCCCCGGCTTGATCGGTGCATCATCGAGCAACACGACACGTGCACCGATCTCCACCGCCGCATGGTGAAGCCGAACCGGAAACCACTGCCGAATCGGCCTCGCCTCACTCGACAAGATGCGCAAACTGGCATCGATTCGATCCGTCGGCGCGTGTGCTATAGGATCAAGCAACACGTCACCACGAGCAATCGCGTCTTTCGCAACGCCTTCGCCCGCGAGATTGAGAGCACAGCGCTCACCCGCAATACCGCTCTCGGCGGGGCGGTTTTGCGCATGGATGGAACGCACGCGCGCGGGCAAGCCCGACGGACTGACGACGACGCGATCTTCCACCGAGACTGTGCCAGACAGGACGGTGCCCGTCACCACCGTTCCTGCCCCCGCCAAGGTGAAGCACCGGTCGACGGAGAGGCGAAACAAACCCGACGCGCTGCGCTTTTGTTGCACCGATGCCGCCTCGCGCAAATAAGTCTTCAGTGTCTCGATGCCCTCGTCCGTGACGACTGAAACCGGGATCACAGGAGCTTCAGCAAGTTTCGTACCGCCAAGGATGGCGCGGATTTGATCTGTTGCGGCAACACGCCGCTCGGCATCTGCCAGATCAGCCTTCGTCAAGGCTACGACGCCATGCTGGATGCCGAGAAGATCGATGATGGCGAGGTGCTCGCGTGTCTGCGGCTTCACCGCATCGTCGGCGGCGACGACCAGCAAAACGAAATCGATACCGCTCGCGCCCGCCACCATCGTGTGCACGAAGCGCTCGTGACCGGGCACATCGACGAACCCGATCACCTGACCATCGGCCTGCGGCCAATAGGCGAAGCCGAGATCGATGGTAATGCCACGCAGCTTCTCTTCCTTCAACCGATCCGCATCGACCCCGGTCAGCGCTTTGACGAGTGATGTCTTGCCATGATCGATATGACCAGCGGTCCCGATGATCATGGAGGAGCCTTGAAATCGAGAAAGGCGAGATTTTCCACGAAGCCCGGCTCATTGGAGAGACAGCGAAAATCGAATATCAGTGCGTCGTCGCTCACACGTCCAATGACCGGTCTCGGCAATCGACGGAAGGCGCGGCTGAGTGCATCGAGCACTTTTCCGCCTCCGCATGGCGACAACGCGAGGCCTGCACTCGGTATGGTTTCGAGTGGCAAGGCGCCCGACCCGATCTGGCTTCGACACGAGACGACATTCACGCGGACGCTATCACCAAGCGCACGTTCCACAACCGTAGCAAGGCGATTGGCCTGCGCCTCGATATCCTCTATGGGGCGCGCCAAAAAGCGCAACGTCGGCAGCCGCTCCGCGAGGCGGTCGGGGTCGCGATAGAGCTTGAGCGTTGCTTCGCAGGCCGCAAGGCGGATCTTGTCCACGCGCAACGCACGCTTCATTGGGTTGCGATTGATCACGGCAATAAGATCCTTGCGTCCGACGATGAAGCCAGCCTGCGGGCCACCGAGCAACTTGTCGCCGGAGAAGGTCACGAGATCGGCGCCCTCCGCCACGGCGTCACGAACGGTCGGCTCTTTTGAGAGACCATATCGCGACAGATCGATGAGTGTACCCGAGCCAAGATCATTGACGAGAGGAACGCGATGCGCGCGCGCAATTTCCGATAGCTCCCGTGCGCTCACCTCGGAGGTGAAACCTTCGATGCGATAGTTCGACGTGTGCACTTTAAGCACGAGGCCCGTTTCTGGCCGAAGAGCCGCAATGTAGTCCTTCGCATGCGTTCTGTTCGTGGTACCGATTTCGACAAGCCGTGTACCCGCCCGCGCCATGATTTCCGGCATGCGAAACGCACCGCCGATCTCGATCAGTTCGCCACGCGAAACGATGGCGTCCTTACCCTCGGCCAGCGTGTTCAAAACGAGCAGCACTGCTGCCGCATTATTGTTGACCACGGTTGCGTCTTCCGCGCCGGTCAGATCGCAGATCAGGCCGCGCAAGTGATCATCGCGCTCACCACGTTTGCCGGTCTCGAGATCGAACTCGATAGAAACCGTCTGACGCATAGCGGCCATTGCAGCCTCGACAGCTTCCTTCGCCAGGATCGCGCGGCCAAGATTGGTATGCAACACCGTCCCCGTGAGGTTGAAGAGCGGTTGCAGGGTCGAGCGTGAGCGCATCGCCAGAAGCGCGAGAACCGAGGCCAGGACGCCGGCTTCATCCGGAAAGGCCTTCTCGCCGCCCCGCAGGCTCGCCCGCAACGAGGACAAAGTTTCGCGGACAGCGTCCGTCGTCTCAGCACGCCCGTATCGTTCTATCAAGGTCGCCGTCTGCGGATGCCGCAGGATCTGATCGACAGAGGGTATTCCGCGAAGAGAGAGAAGCGCCGCCTCCGCCATCGGTTCAGACTCCCAACAGAAACGGATTGAAGCTGCCGCGCCGATACTCGCTCTCCCGCATCAGAAGATCGAGCCCGAGGCTTGCGATATCGTCCGCGACCGGATCGAGCGCGACATCCTTCTGCTGATAGAGGATCTTTACATAGCCGTGGCATGCGTCACAGCATTCGGCCTTGATCGTGCCAGAGCCGCCTTCGACTTCCTTATAGCCGATGCCTTTCGTCGAGCTGCATAGAACGCATTTGACGCGCACTACATTCCAAAGCACGCCGCACAAGGAACAAGCACAGTACCGCGTGCCTTCAGCCCCCATCCACCCGACAACGAGAGACGACACGGGAGGTCCGCCGCAGGATGGACAAGCGCCGTCGCCAACGCGCACGAGACTCTCGGCGTCGAGCTTGTTCGCGAGCCGCGCGAAATGGACCTGTAGGCCTGCCGCCACATAAGCATGCTCGGCAATAGCATCAGCGGGAATGGAATTGTCGAGAACATCGCGAACCATCGCCTCGATGCCCCCCCGCGTAGCGTCTTTCACACGGGCCAACGCCGCTTCAGCCTCTTTGGGCTTTTCAAGCGTCGAAACTGCATCGAACAGACGGTTCAATGTTTGCGAGACAACCGCATCGATCTCGAAGCGATTGCGGTCCAAGGGCGGCATGCCGAATTCGCGGGCGCGCGTAAGCACATCCTCAGTGGGAAAAGCAGGATCGAGGAGATTATTCTGAATGCGGTGTTGCGCCGCGCTCAGCCCGGCGATGAAGGTGAGATAGGGCGCGAGATCGCTGGTCTGTGCGAGTGCCTCGAGGCGCTGACGGCGCGCTTCGAAGAGCGTGCTTGGATCAGGTAGCCGCACAAAAGGCGGAGACGGCACGCGGCCGATGACGGTCGGATCGGGCTGGATCGAGCTTGGATTCGTCATGCATCCTCACGAACCGCACGGGTCACGTGCCAGCAAAGCGCGCCTTATTCCGCAGGCGCTTCAGGCTTCTTAACTCTATTGCGACCAGCCAGTTCCCGCAGCCAAAGGCGGTGATGCCGCCAGGCCCACCCTCCCGTCACGGAGCCGCGCGTCATGGCGTGTATGGTGCCCCGCACCCAGATCGCCGCGTAGACATGGATGATCCAGACGCAGATGATGACCACCGCCGCCAGGGAATGGACCAGAACCGCCACACGCTTTTGCGGAATGGTGGTCCATTGATAGAAATACTCATCCCACATCAGCACACCGCTGACGATGAGGATGAGGATCAGGGTTGTCATTCCCCAAAAGATGAACTTCTGTCCGGCATTATATTTGCCGACTTCCGGCATCCTTTCTTCATGGCCTGCGAGCAGATCGTTCGCACGCCCCAGCCATTCCGCGTCGACGGGCTTCGGCAGATTTGCGCGCCAGAACCGGAAAAACAGACCGGCAAAGCTGAAGAAAAGAATAACGCCGATCCACGGGTGAATCGCCCGCGTATTCTCCCCGCCACCAAAAAGGCCCGTAAGGAAGAAGAGTGACGGATGGAAAAGCGCCAGACCGGATAGAGCAAGCAGGATCAGACAGGTCGCCGTGACCCAATGATTGATCCGCGCGCCCTTTCGATAGCGATCCACCGTTACCGGCTTTCCAGGAATGATGGCGTCTCCCGATTCAATGTCATCCGGTTCCATCACGCCTTATCCTTCACCAGTTTCTCGGCATTCTCCTCATCGGCACGCGTGACGCGATTGGGCTTGACCATCGCCGAATGGAGAATTCCCGCTGCGGCGGCCAACCCCATGGCGGCAAAGCCCACATATTTCGCAACGCCTTTCCAGGCGGTCACCACCGGGCTGATCCTGGGATCGCGCGGCAGGTTGGAGTAGATCTCCGGCTGATCGTTGTGGTGCAGAACGTACATCACGTGCGTCCCGCCGACCCCCGGCGGATCGTAGAGACCGGCATTGTCGTAGCCGCGCGATTTGAGGTCCGTGATGCGGCTGTCGGCCAGCTTCTTCATGTCCTCCTTGGTACCGAAGGAAATCGCGTGGGTCGGACAAGCCTTGGCACAGGCAGGCCCCTGCCCCACGGCCACACGATCCGAGCACAGCGTGCATTTATAGGCCGTGTGATCGACCTTCGAGATGCGTGGAATGTTGAACGGGCACCCTCGGATGCAATAGCCGCAGCCGATGCAGTTCTCATGTACGAAATCGACGATGCCGTTGGAATATTGCACGATGGCGCCAGGTGCGGGGCAGGCCTTGAGACAACCCGGATCCTCGCAATGCATGCAGCCGTCCTTGCGGATCAACCATTCGAGATTCCCGGTCTTGGGATTGTCCCATTCCGTGAACCGCATCAACGTGAACATTTCCGGCGTGAGATCGTGCGGGTTCTCGTAGACACCCACATTCGTCTCAATCGCTGGGGTCGTATCGTTCCATTCAATACAGGCCGACTGGCAGGCTTTGCAGCCGATGCATTTCGACACATCGATGAGCTTCGCCACCGGTTCCAATTGCCGCGTCGGTGGCGGGATGTTCGAGGCAGAGCGGCGAACGAGGTCTTTCTCGGAAAGATTCGAGACCACGTTCGTGACTGGCGGGTTGCTCTGCGCGTTATGCGGGCTCGGATCCATCTTTGTCTCCTCGCCCGACCATGTCTCGTTGAAACATGATCGGGCTCCCTTTTCTAATGGCGCATGATCTTTCCGAAAAACCGGACTCCACTTTTTCGGATCATGTGCTAAGCCGTCACCGGCCCGGTCGTGGGCTCGATATTGACAAGGAATGCCTTGTATTCAGGTGTCTCGATATTGGCGTCGCCGACGAAAGGCGTGAGCGAGTTCGGGCCCCAACCCTTCCTCGCCTGTCCCATGAAGCCCCAGTGCAGCGGAATGCCGACCACGTGCACGACCTTGCCGTCACACATCATCGGCTTGATGCGCTTGGTCACGACCGCCTTGGCCTTGACCTCACCGCGTTTCGACCACACCCGCACCCATGAACCGCCCGTGATGCCCTTCTCTTTCGCGAGCTCTTCGGAAATCTCCACAAAGAACTCCGGTTGAAGCACGGCATTCACCTTGTTGTGCTTCGTCCAGTAGTGGAAATGCTCGGTCAGCCGATAAGAAGTCGCCGCATAAGGAAATTCCTCCGACGTGGCGAATTGCGCCACATCGTCCTGGAAGATGCGCGCCACCGGGTTGCCGCGAATTTTCGGTGCAACCACGTTGGCGATCGGTGCTTCGAACGGCTCGTAATGGACCGGGAACGGCCCATCGCGCATGAGCCCGCGAGCGAACAGCCGCGCCGTTCCTTCCTGGTTCATGATGAAGGGACCGACCACATCGGGCTTCGCGTTCGGCGCGATGTCCGGCACATCGTAGCCGGACCATTTCGTGCCGTCCCACGAAATGAGTTTGCGCGTAGGATCCCATGGCTTGCCCTGAAGATCCGCCGAAGCGCGATTATAGAGAATGCGCCGGTTGAGCGGCCACGCGAAAGTCCAGTTCAGATAGGCGCCGGTATCGTCCGGATCCGAATTGTCGCGGCGGGCCATGTTGTTGCCGGCCTCGTTGTAGCAACCGGAATAGATCCAACAGCCACTGGCCGTCGAGCCATCATCGCGCAGCACCGAGAAGTTCACGACCTGCTTGCCCTTTTCGAGCACGACCTTGGTCGGGTCCGCCGGATCGTAGAGCGTCTCCACGGCATAGCCATTGATCTCCTTTGCCAATTCATCCGCCGTCGGCTCGTCCGGGTTCTTGTAGTTCCAGGTGAGTTGGAGGATCGGGTCGGGATAGGCTCCACCCTCTTTCTCATAGAGCGCGCGCAGGCGACGATAGATCTGTCCCATGATCCAGTTATCGTTCTTCGTCTCGCCGGGAGGCGTGCCGCCTGCCCAATGCCATTGCAGCCATCGGCCGGAATTGGTGAGCGAACCGTCATCTTCCGCAAAACACGTGGCCGGAAGCTGGATCACCTCCGTCTGGATGGAAGCCGTGTCGACATCGTTGTAGATGCCGTGGTTCTCCCAGAAGCGTGAGGTTTCCGTGTCGAGCGGATCCATGGTCACGAGCCATTTCAGCTTCGAGAGCGCCTCCGTGATTTTCTTGCGATTCGGGAAGGCGAGCAGCGGGTTGAAGCCCTGGCAGAAGTAGCCGTTCACCATGCCCAGATGCATCATCTCGAAAGTGCGCAACACGTCATAAGCCGGCACGTCGAGCTTCGGCAGATAGTGATAGGCGAAGTCGTTCTGCGCGGTCGCGGCGTCTCCCCACATGGCCTTCTGGAAGCTGACAAAGAACTTCTTGTAGTTCTGCCAGTAGCTCGTCTGGTTTGGGCGTAGCGGCTTGAAGACGCGACTCGACATATAAGTTGTGAAATCGGCCTCCTTTTCCACCGGGATGTTGAGATAGCCCGGAAGCAAGTTCGACATCAGGCCTACATCGGTGAGACCCTGGATATTCGAGTGCCCGCGAAGGGCATTCATGCCCCCCCCACGCACACCGATATTGCCAAGGATCAATTGCAGCATCGCCATGGTGCGGATGTTCTGCGAGCCCTTGGAGTGCTGTGTCCAGCCGAGCGCGTACATCGACGTCATAGTCTTCGTCGGCGTCGAGCACTCGGAAATCATCTGCGCCACTTTCAGGAACTTATCCTTGGGCGTTCCGCAAATACGCTCCACCATCTCGGGCGTGTAGCGCGCCACATGCGCCTTCAGCATGTTCCAGACGCATCGCGGATTTTGCAGAGTTTCATCGACGACGGCAAAGCCGTCTGGCCCGATCTGGTATTCCCAGGTCGAGCGGTCATAGTCGCGTTTGCTCTCGTCATAACCTGTGAAGAGACCATCCTGATAGACAAGGCCCTCGTTCACCAGATAGGTCGCGTTCGTGAAGGCCTTCACGTATTCCCACTGCACCTTGTCGTTCAGCATGCAGTAATTGATGACGCCGAGCAGGAACGCGATGTCGGTCCCTTGCCGGATGGGTGCGTAGAAATCGGAGACGGAGGCTGAGCGGGTATAGCGCGGATCGACAACGATCAGCTTCGCGCCACGGTTGGCTTTCGCTTCCGTAACCCATTTGAAGCCGCACGGATGCGCTTCAGCGGCGTTGCCGCCCATGATCACCACGAGATCCGTGTTCCGAATATCGGTCCACGAGTTGGTCATCGCGCCTCGGCCAAATGTTGGGCCCAAACTGGACACCGTGGGGCCGTGTCAAACGCGCGCCTGATTATCGAATGCGACGATCCCTGTGCTGCGGACGACCTTGTAAGTCACATAAGCGGTTTCGTTGGTGGTGGCCGATGCGGCGAGGAAGCCCACCGTCGTCCAACGGTTGACCGGCACACCGGCCTTGTTGGCGGTGACGAAATTCGCGTCGCGGTCGTCCTTCATCAGGCGCACGACGCGATCGAGAGCTTGATCCCAGGAGATCCGCTCGAACTTGTCCGATCCAGGCTTGCGGAGCATGGGGTATTTCAGCCGCGTTTCGGCTTTCACGAAATCCTTGAGCGCAGCACCTTTGGGACAAAGCGTTCCGCGATTGGTGGGGTGGTCCGCATCGCCCTCGATATGGACGATGTCGGCAACCTCACCCTTCCGCAGGTCGCCCTTGGAATACATGATGATGCCGCAGGCAACCGAGCAATACGGGCAGGTATTGCGCGTCTCCATGGTATTGACGAGCTTGAAGGGTCTGATCGCAGCAGCCTGCGCCACTTCAAGATCCCCGAAGCCGAAAGCCCCGAGTGTGGTCCCCGCAACACCCACGCCGGCCGCCTTCAGGAAGCCGCGTCGTGAGAGTTCCATATTCATGGCAACCCTCCCTTCGTTTCTGCACTGCAGCGTCTATCGACCTGAATCTAGGTTAGTTTTAAGAATTTCCAGTGGCAAAGTGTCCAGCTGCTTTTGGGACATTCACCGCCTGCCAAGCTTTCTCCCCGCCTCGCGCGTATTGCGCGTATTGACGATCACGTCCCCCGCCACAGAATGAAGGCGTGTCCTTCACGACCGCTCCCGCGTTGCGGGGCTTCATGGCGTCTTTGCCGGAGCGCGCGATGTTTTCGCGGTCGCGGTTTTGTGAGGACGCTCGCAATCCTTCAAACCATTTCTTCACGAGCCACGCACCGGCGCGTCGCAGATCGCCTGCGCGGATAAGGCTCGTCCTCCAACGGGAGCTCTGCCCATGAAGACCCGTCGCGAAATACTCATGACCGGCGCCGCATTGTCCGCCTCTTTCGCGTTGCCGCGATCAACCTTTGCCGCTCCTGTCGCTGCCGAAGGGTGGCGGCAATTTGACGTCGTCACGAGCCTTGAGGTCGCTGCTCCTGCAGGTCGGTCGCAAGCCTGGATTCCCCTCGCCGGCTTCTCCGCGCGGAATTGGGCGCGAGCGGAAGGCGACACCTGGCAGACCAATGCCAGCTCAGCCGGAATTGTCGAGGACCCGGTCTACGGCGCGAAGATGCTTCATGCGATCTGGGATGAGGGAACGGTCGCGCCCATGATCGCCGTGACGAGCCGGTTTTCGACGCGCGACCGAGCCATCGACCTCACGGGCACCGGACAAGCAGAGGCTTTGAGCGAGGCTGAGCGTAAACTCAATCTCGCGCCCACGACTCTCATCCCCACCGACGGCGCAATCAAGGCGCTTTCCGACAAGATCACGACTGGCGCTGATGGAGAAATCGCCAAGGTTCGCGCCATCTACGAATGGATGGTCGAGAACACATTCCGTCGCGCCGCCACACGCGGCTGCGGCGAAGGCGATGTGGCCACTATGCTGAAGGTCAACGATTTCGGTGGCAAGTGCGCGGATCTCAACGGCCTCTTTATCGGGCTCGTGCGTGCAGCTGGTATTCCGGCGCGCGATATCTATGGTGTGCGCGTTGCACCCTCGAAACTCGGATACAAGAGCCTCGGTGCTAATTCCCCGACTATCACCAAAGCGCAGCATTGCCGCGCCGAGGTTTATTTCTCCGATCACGGTTGGGTGCCTATGGACCCGGCAGATGTGCGCAAGGTGATGCTGGAAGAAACGCCCGAAGGGCTGCCTCTCGACGCTCCGAGCGTAATCGCGGCACGCAAGATGCTCTTCGGCGCGTGGGAGGGAAACTGGCTGCCCTACAACACCGCGCATGACATCGCGCTTCCCGGCTCCCAAGGACCTGCCGTCGGCTTCCTCATGTACCCGCAGGTGGAGACCGCCGCCGGGCGGCTCGATTGCCTTTCGCCGGATCTGGTGAAGTACTCGATCACTGCGAACGAGGTGAATATCTGAGCGCGGCCTCACGGCGAGTTTGAGCGGGCAGCCTTCGCGTGTAAGCTCATCTCAACGCCTGCACAGAGGAGGTTGTCCGCTGCGCGCTTCGGAGGATGTTTCTACCGTCATCGTGCCATTCGACGAAGGCGATGCCTCGGCGGCAAGCCGCGCCGTGCCTGTCGAAACGGCAATCAATCTTATCTACGGCGGCCTCCCTTTCGCGGTCATGATGGCGACACCCACCGACCTTGAGGATTTCGCCTACGGCTTCAGTCTCACAGAAGGCATCGTCGAACACTCGGGCGACATCCGCGCCGTTCGGGTTGCAAAAGAAGAGCGCGGTTTGAGGCTTGAGATCGATCTCGTTTCCGAACGCCTCCACGCACATCTCGCAAGGCGACGAGCGCTCGCTGGCCGCACCGGGTGCGGCCTGTGCGGGATCGACGATCTCGCTGCCTTGCCAAGCTCCCGCTCTCCCGAGCATGCCGCACCGCGCTTGTCGGCGACCGCAATCGCTCGTGCGTTAACGGCCCTCGACGATGCGCAGCCGCTCAACCGCGAGACGCATGCCGTCCACGCCGCCGCCTGGGCCGACCTCGACGGTCGCCTCATCGTGGTGCGTGAAGATGTCGGCCGTCACAACGCTCTCGACAAACTCATCGGCGCTCTTTTGCGCTCGGGGACGCCCGCCAACGAAGGCTTCGTCATCGTCACAAGCCGCTGTTCGTTCGAACTCGTGGAAAAAGTCGCGGCCTTCGGCGCACGAACCCTCATTGCTATCTCGGCTCCGACATCCCTTGCCTTGGAACGCGCCCGCCAACACGACATAACTCTGATCGGCATCGCCCGGCGCGATAGCATGACGGTATTTCATGGACGAGAAAGAGTGACGGTCGACGCGATGATTTAGGAGAACGTACAAGGACCGGCGTCAGCAGAAACGGTCAAAACTTAGTTGAGCAGCCTGTTCTCGAAGACAGGAACGTCTCGGCAGAAGGGCCTTATTCGCTGGTATTCATCCACACCCCGCATTTGCGCTCGTTGGAATAGACAGACGATGGGGCCGAAATTCCAGTAAAATCAGGACCTTGCAAGCCATGCCCTTGCAAGGACGACCTCAGCCTCTCGATTTTTTGGAAAAGATTGGAGCGGGCGATGGGAATCGAACCCACGACATTCAGCTTGGGAAGCTGACGTTCTACCTCTGAACTACACCCGCAAACACTAACAATATCAGCAATTTAGGCGCCTCAGCGGATTTTGCTGAGGGCTTTATGTGCTATTTGTGTGCCCTTCGTTTTTAGCAAGATGGTAGCGATGGCGTCAAACGCATTCTCATGGATCCTTGCTCGGGAATAATTCCGAGGTCAGCGGCTACTCGAAGCTCGGAGGCGTGCGAGACGACCGTGCGCCCGAGCGACACCATCCACACCGCGCCTTATCGAAAAAAGCTCACTTGGATATCGGCGGCCCAGGCTGAACCGACAACGAGATGCACGAGGCAGGTCCCGACAAAATTGGGCTCGTCGCGAATGCGACGTGATATCTGAGATGGCTGCGTTTGAACGTATTCAATATGTCTCCCAAAGCCCCGGTGTCGCGAGTTCGATCAAGTGACCGTCCGGATCCCGGAAGTATAGACTGTGGCCGCCACGCGACCAGTCCACGTGACTCTCGATGTCGATGCCATGCGCTTCCAGTGAAGTCTCCCATTGAGGCAAGTCTTCGGTCGCCACGGCAAAGGCGATGTGCAAAGAGCCATCCCCGTCGTGCCCGGGGATGATCCCTCCGGGAATGGTCATCGCATTCGCCGACTCGCCGCGTTTGAAAAGCAAAAGAACGTTCCTGCCGTTCACATCGAAAGCGCACATCCGGTCGTTGGAAAGAAGAAGGCGAAGCTCCATGACCGTCGTATAGAACATCTTGGCTCGGTCGAGATCATCGACATAGAGCGCGGTTTCCAAGATCGCGTTCAGCTTCGGCATCCCACGGCTCCCGAACCTTCATTGTCTTTCCAGGCGAAGATACCACCCGAGGCACGGAAAACAATTTGGCATTGTGCGGGAAGGTCATTGCGCAATCATAGCCGTTGGCAAATCATGAAGCTGTTTTCCACGGAGCAGGCCATGCCGTTCAACATCGACCCTCTTATAGCGCTGGGTGTCGTCCTAGCCACGGCCACGACGGATGCGGCCTATGTCTTCTTCAACGCCGCCGTCGTCGCGCGGCATCGCTTCAGAGCCGCCAATTGGAGTGGAATCTGGTATCTGCTCTCGGCCTTCGCCGTCATCAGCTATACGGAACACGCGGTCTATGTGGTTTTCGCCGCCATCGGCTCTTGGATCGGGGCCTTCATGTCCGTCAGTTGGCTCGTGCGGGCCCCGCGGGCGCGGGGCTAAAGCGCCCTACTTGAAGTGCTTGGAAAGCTTCAGGCCTTGCGCCTGATAATTCGATCCGGCCCCCGACCCGTAGAGCGTCTTTGGGCGCTCAGCCATGCGCTCATAGACGAGGCGCCCGACGATCTGTCCATCTTCGAGGATGAAGGGCACGTCGCGGGAGCGAACTTCCAGCACCGCACGAGCCCCCTCGCCGCCTGCTGCCTCATGGCCGAAGCCTGGGTCGAAGAAGCCGGCGTAGTGAACCCTAAACTCGCCGACGAGCGGGTCGAACGGTACCATTTCGGCGGCGTAGTCCGGCGGCACGCGCACCGCCTCCTTCGAGGCGAGAATGTAGAACTGACCGGGATCCAGGATGAGAGTGCGGCTCGGATCCGCGTAAAGCGGCTCCCAAAAATCGTCAACGCGGCAGGATCCGGGCTTGTCCACGTCGACGAGCCCCGTATGGCGCTTGGCGCGGTAGCCAACGAGTTTATTCTCACCGAACCCTTCCAGATCGACGCTGACCGCCACGCCGCCCTGAATGGACGGCACGCTGGAGGTCACGACCGGATCTCGCCGGTGGAGGGCTAGAAGCTCCGCATCACTCAGGCGAAACTCGCCTTTGCGTAACCGCAACTGCGACAAACGAGTGCCCGTGCGGACTAGCACCGGGAAAGTGCGCGGCGATATTTCCGCATAGAGTGGGCCGGAATAGCCTGCGCCAATCGTGTCGAATTCCTGTGAGCGGTCAGTGATCACTCGGGTAAAAACGTCGATCCGGCCTGTCGAACTCTTGGGATTGGCGGATGCCGAAAGGTTAGCGGGGAGAATAAGCCCCTCCTGCAACTCGGCGATATAAACACTGCCGGTTTCGAGGATGGCGCCTGCCGACAGGTCGATTTCGTGGAAGCTCAGCCGCTCGAGCCGATCGTGCACGGTCCGCGTCGGGCCGGGCAGAAAGCTCGCACGAACCCGATAGGCACGCCGTCCAAGGCGTAGATCGAGGCTCGCCGGCTGGATTTGATCGGACGCGAAAGGCGTGTCCGTCTTGATCACGCCCGCTTCCGCGAGGCGTGCAATGGCATCAGCCGATTGGATACCGTCCTGCAACGCAACCATGTCTTCTTCCGCGCTTGATCTCCTTCCCTAGCTTAAATCAAGCGGTACGGCCAAGAGGCTTGCTTTAAATTCTCCCCATTCCTCTGCCTCCAGGGTGCGAAGAGCCGGCTGAGCCTGCTCCGATAGCACTGTGAGGACTTCGATGTCGCGGCTTACTGATTTGACGGGAAATAGCGATCGCCGTACCAAGGCGTCTCATGCTTTACCCTGCCTGTGAGAGGTTCGATGTATAAGGCCGTAACCCGCGGCATCAGCGTGACGGTAACCCCGCGTTTCATGCCCGAGGAATCCTCCCCGGAGGAAAGCCGCTATTTCTTTGCCTATACGGTCGAGATCATCAACACCGGCCGGGAGCGCGTGCAGTTGCGCGCACGCTATTGGAAAATCATCGATCAGTACGGGCGCATTCAGGAGGTGCGGGGTGCCGGAGTGGTGGGCGAGCAGCCCATTCTCGGCCCTGGCGAAAGCTATAACTACACCAGCGGCTGCCCGCTTGCGACGCCAAGCGGAACCATGCAGGGAAGTTACGTCATGGAAATGAGTTCGGGAGAAAGCTTCAGCGCGGAAATCCCGGCTTTCTCACTCGATAGCCCAGACCTGAAGAAGACCCTTCATTAAATCCAGGCCGGCGTGATCCTTCCGGAAGACCGGGTTCTGGCTTACGCTCTGAGACGGTATTGTTTCTGCCATTTAAGGGCCTCGACAGCAGCATTCTGCCATCGAGTCCCTTAGTCTGCGACGTCGTCGCCGGGTCCTAGATAACGAAAAATTTGTCGGCCTTGATCTTGAGATTCTTGTTCAAGGTTGCGATCTGGACTGCGGCTCCGCTCCCCGATCCATCAGCATCATACAGCAGTGCACCGGTCTTCTTGTTGTAGATGATCCTGTCATCAGCGTCGTGTGCCGCCGCTCCGGTCCAAAACATCTTCTTGTTCAGTTGGGCCGGGTTGGAGAGAGACCCTTTCTTACCGAGTTTCGGCATATATTTGTTTTCGAGATAAATGACGTCTTCCTTGATGTTGAAATCAGTGATTTTGTCGATATTCGTCTTCGACAATTTCGTGTTGAAGATGAAAGTGTCCTTACCATCTCCGCCTGTTAGCGTGTCCTTCCCGAGGCCGCCGGAAATAGTGTTGTCGCCAGCATTGCCAACGATGACATTCGCCAAACTATTGCCTGTCAATTTCAACGCATCGGAACCACTGGCGGTGAGATTTTCTATGTAGCTGCCCAGCGTCCAATCGATCGACGTGATGATTTTGTCGGTGTCGCCATCCCAGGTCTCGATGCATTTGTCGAGCAAGTTGTCGACGTAATAGATGGTGTTGTTCTTCGACGCCCAATCGTAGCCACCGACATCGTATCGGCACCAGCGCCACCGTCGAGCGTGTCGTTACCACCGCTTCCTTCGAGGTAGTCGTCGCCGCCTTTCCCGAAAAGCTGATCACTATAGGTGGTTCCGATGTAGTCGTCGCGATCTTCGGTGCCGTAAACGGTGACAGCGCTTTTACGCTCGTCGAGGATCTTTGACTTCACGGAATAGCCTGAGCTGTTTCCCTCCAACCAGTTTATGACGTAGCGACCATCCCGCAACACGCCAAAGGTCGGGTCGATCTGATTGGCAACGACTCCTGGTGTAAAGACGTCCGCAGACAGCGAGGAATACGGATTGCTGACGGAGCCGAAATAAATTTTCTCATTGTCAGCCTTTCCATAGGCCATGGCATAGGCATAGCCACCTCCAGGCAGTCCTTGAGCGACAGGCGCCTCGATCATGTTTCCTGCGGAGGGACCAAATTACAACTCCCGGTTCGTTATCAATCGCGCAGAAGTCGAGTTCGTAAAATTGACGCTGATGCGTCCGGCGACTAGGACCGTTGATGCTCGGCTCCACGGTCGGCCCTAAATTCGAGGACTCTCATGTCTCCCCACGGCCAGCGGCTGACGCCGCTTGAAATGCTGGCGAAGCTTGTCTCTTTCGATACCGATAGCGCGAAGTCGAACCTCGCGCTGATCGGTTTCGTGGAGGAATATCTCACGAGTTGGGGCGTGCCTTTTATTCGCGTGCCCAACGAAAAGGGTGACAAGGCGGCGCTTTACGCAACGGTCGGTCCGCAGGATCGGGGCGGTGTCGTGTTGTCGGGCCATACCGATGTGGTGCCGGTGACGGGTCAGAGCTGGACATCCGACCCCTATAGCCTGCGCATCGCCGATGGCCGTGCTTATGGGCGCGGTGCGGTCGATATGAAGGCTTTCGATGCGCTGGCTTTGGCGCTCGTCCCGGAATTCCTCGCAGCAAATCTCACGACGCCGATCCACATCATGCTCTCCTATGACGAGGAGACGACCTGCCTTGGCGTCATCGACACCATTCGCAAGCTTGGACACGAATTGCCGCTGCCGAAGGCCGCCATCGTCGGCGAACCGACCAATTTGGATGTGGTCGATGCGCACAAGAGCGTCGTAACCTTCACGACGACGGTGCATGGCCACGAGGCGCATTCGTCGAAGCCCTATCTCGGTGCAAGCGCAGTGATGACCGCGGCGGAACTCGTCGTCGAGCTCAATCGCATCGGCGACGAGATGATGAAGCGCGGCGACCCCAGCGGACGTTTCGACCCGCCCTACACCACGGTGCATGTGGGCGTGATCGCGGGTGGAACCGCCCGGAACATCATCTCGAAATCATGTGCGTTTCAGTGGGAGTTCCGCGGCCTGCCGAGTCTCGATCCGCAGGAGATTCCGACACGCCTCGATCACTTCGCGAAAGAGGTTGCACTGAAGCGCCTCAATCGCTTCGGTGATTTCGGGCGGATCGAAACGGTGCTTGAAGTCGCGGTTCCCGGTCTCGCGCCGGAGCCGGGCTCCGTCGCCGAAGTCCTGGCGCTGCGGCTTGCCGGGCGCAACCAGACGCAGACCGTTCCGTTCGGCACGGAAGCAGGTCACTACCAGGCGGCCGGCATTCCGACCGTCGTGTGTGGACCTGGCTCGATCAATCAGGCGCATCAGCCTGATGAGTACATTACGCTCGAGCAATTCGAGGCCGGCGCCGCCTTCATGCGCCGCCTCGCCGCGACTTGCGCGAATTCTTAGGACGCCCGGGGCCTTGAACGAAGAAGGCGCGGCCGGAAATAGGCATCTGCCTATTTCCACATTGAAAAACCGAAGTCGGAAACATCCGACTTCGGGGGCAAGCCCGACCGTGAGGATTCAGTCTTTTGAGCGTGCGATCTCGGATTCCACTTCCGCCGGATCGAGATCGTAGAAGCGCGAGCAGAACTCGCACGTAATGCCGATGCGGCCATTGTCGCCGACCATGTCGCGACGATCCTCAGCGGAGAAACGCAGCATCATGCCCATGACGCGCTCGTGCGAGCAGCGACATTCCTCGTGTACGTTCTGCTTCTCGAAAACGCGCACGCCGCGCTCGTGGAACAGGCGATAGAGAAGCCGCTCGCTCGACACGGTCGGATCGATCAATTCATGATCCTCGACCGTCTCAACGAGAGCTTTCGCCTCCGTCCAGGCATCATCTTCGGCCGTCGAAGAGTCATGCGCCTCATGGCCTTTCGGCACATCGCCGGGCGAGAGATCGGCTTGTCGCATCCGCTCCGGCGAGGTCGGCAAGAACTGGATCATGATCCCACCCGCGCGATAGGTGCGACGTCCTTCCTCGAACTGCTCGGCGACGGCGAGGCGCACACGCGTCGGAATTTGCTCCGACTGGCGGAAATATTGGTGCGCCGCCTCTTCGAAGCCCTGGCCCTCGAGTGCCACGACACCTTGATAGCGGCTGGTGTCAGAACCCTGGTCGATGGTCATCGCCAGATAGCCCGAACCGATCAAATCTCCGGTCTTGTGAGTGCCCGCGCCCAAGGCGTCGATCTTCACCTGATCGTATTGCGCCGTGGCGCGCACGCGATCAGGCGCATCGAAATCGACCACCACCATTTCGATGGGGCCATCCGTCTTGGTCTGGAGCTGGAAGCGTCCCTGGAACTTCAACGACGAGCCGAGAAGAACCGTCAGCGCCGTCGCCTCACCGAGAACGCGTGAGACCGCATCCGGATAGCCGTGCCGTGCCAGGATCGTGTCGATCGACGCACCCAGCCGCACAACGCGGCCACGCACGTCGAGCGGTTCGACGGAAAAGGGCAGAACGACGTCGTCGTTTCCTTCGAAAGGCGCAGAACTCATGCTCCGGCTTCTCCGAGGCACCACGCCAGAATACCCTTCTGCGCGTGAAGCCTGTTTTCGGCCTCGTCGAAGACAACCGATTGCGGACCATCCATGACCTCATCGGTCACTTCCTCACCGCGATGGGCAGGCAGGCAGTGCATGAAGATCGCGTCTTTGGCCGCCACGTTCATGAGCTGGCGGTTGACCTGGTAAGGCTTAAGCAGATTGTGCCGGCGGAACTCGTCCTCGTCGCCCATGGAGACCCAGCAATCGGTGACGATCACATCGGCTCCCTCGGCGGCTTCGAACGCATCCGTCGTCACGTTGACCTTTGCGCCTTCCTTGACCGCCCAGGCGAGAAGCTCCTTCTGCGGCGCCAATTCCGGCGGAGAGGCGATGTTGATCTGGAAATCGAGACGCGCCGCCGCATGAACCCACGAGGCCAGCACGTTGTTGGAATCGCCCGACCACGCGACTGTGCGGCCCTTGATGGGGCCGCGATGTTCCTCGAAGGTCATGACATCGGCCATGATCTGGCAAGGATGGGTCGATTTCGTGAGGCCGTTGATGACCGGGATCGACGCAGCCGAGGCAAGCTCGGCCACCATGGCGTGATCGAGCGTGCGGATCATGATGCCGTCCACATACCGTGAAAGAACGCGCGCGGTATCGGCGATGGTCTCGCCGCGACCGAGTTGCATTTCCGCGCCGGTCAGCATCAGCGTCTCACCACCGAGTTCGCGCATGCCCACATCGAACGAGACGCGCGTGCGGGTCGAGGGCTTGTCGAACACCATGGCGAGCACCTTGCCTTCAAGCGGGCGCTCCTTCTGACGCTCACCCTTGCGGTGCTTCGCCTTGATGGCAGCGCCGACATTCAGGACATGGCGAATTTCCGGCCCCGTGAAATCGCACAGGTCGAGAAAGTGACGGACATTATCGGTGGTCATTCGGCAGCTCCCCGCTGCGAGATGGTTTTCAAGTGAGATTCAATGGCAACGCAGGCCGCATCCATGCGCTGGAAGGCTTCCGTCACTTCCGTGTCCGAAATGATCAAGGGCGGCAAAAGACGCGTGACGTTGTCGCCGGCGGCGATCACGATCAGCTTTTCGTTGCGGGCGGCCGTGATGAAGTCGGTATTAGGGACGTGGGTTCGCAGGCCCATCAGGAGCCCTTGGCCACGCACTTCGGCGATCACAGCGGGATGACGATCCTTCAATTCTGCGAGACGCTGCTTGAGAAGAAGACCGACCTTCTGCACGTGCTCCAGAAAACCGGGTTCGAGGATCACATCGAGCACGGCGTTGCCCACCGCCATGGCGAGCGGATTGCCGCCGAAGGTGGTGCCGTGGGAGCCAGCCGTCATACCCGATGCAGCTTTCGTTGTCGCAAGGCATGCGCCCATGGGGAAACCACCGCCGATGCCTTTGGCGACGCTCATGATATCCGGCGCGATCCCAGTCCATTCATAAGCGAAGAGCTTGCCGGTGCGTCCAACGCCGGTCTGGATCTCGTCGAAGATCAAGAGAAGGTCATGCTGGTCGCACAACGCGCGCAGCTCGCGCAGGAAGGCATTCGACACGGGCCGGACGCCGCCCTCGCCCTGGATCGGCTCGATCATCAAAGCAGCCGTCGCAGGGCCAATGGCTTTTTTCAAGGCCTCGATATCGTCGAAGGGTACCTGATCGAAGCCCTCGACCTTTGGTCCGAAGCCCTCCAGGTATTTCGCCTGTCCACCGGCGGCAATTGTGGCGAGAGTGCGGCCGTGGAAGGCGCCTTCGAAGGTTATCACCCGAAAACGCTCGGGATTCCCCTTCGCCGCGTGATACTTGCGCGCCATCTTGATGGCCGCTTCATTGGCTTCCGCGCCGGAATTGGTGAAGAACACCACGTCGGCGAAGGTGTTCTCCGCAAGGCGCTGCGCCAGCCGCTCGCCCTCGGGGATCTGATAAAGATTGGACGTATGCCAGATCTTTCCCGCTTGCTCGGTCAAAGCTTTGATCAGGTGAGGATTGGCGTGGCCTAAGGCGTTGACGGCAATGCCGGCCCCGAAATCGAGATATCGCTGCCCATCTCGGCCAAAGAGCCAGGCTCCCTCTCCCCTTTCGAAGGATAGGTCGGCGCGAGCAAAGATCGGCAGCAAATGCGATGTCACGGTGCGTCTCCGCATGAGGACCCAAGGTCGCACCTTGGGGCCAAAAAAAGAAAGCGCCGCCCAACCGGGGCGGCACGGTGGAGATTCTAGCGAGGCTAAACCCCTTGTCAATTCAAGAGAAATGAACTCAATGATCACGCGCGCCATATGGGTCGTGGCGAGTTTCCCTGGGGAAAACAGTTCGGTGAGGCCCGTGACTCTTGCGCCGGACTCCCCCCATAAGTAACTTCGGAGCCGTCGAGTACGGACATTCGTGCGGCGACTTTTACCCTCAAGAGCGACCACAATGGCGCGGTCGGACCCGTTCGTCCGCGACAGGTGGGGGATTCAAGGTTCGGTAGAAGTTGCCCCGGTGGAGAGTTGAAAATGATTGATGCGGGCGGAACATGGACTGACGAGCGGGTCGAACAGCTGAAAAAGCTGTGGTCCGATGGTTTAAGCGCGAGTCAGATCGCCGCGGAGATCGGCAACGTCACCCGCAATGCGGTGATCGGCAAGGTTCACCGCCTCGGCCTGTCAGGCCGCACCAAGACCGCGAAGCCGGCCGCGAATGGCACACCTGCCCGTGCGCGCAAGACCACCCGCGCACCGAGCGCGCCGACGCCCATCGCAGCTCCCATTCGCAGTAACGTTGTGATCGCACCGATTCCGGCAGCGATTGCCGCCTCGTCCGAAATCGAACTTCCGGTCATGGACGACTCTATCGCTCTGCCCACGTCCGAGCGCGTGACGATCATGGAACTGCGTGAATCCATGTGCCGCTGGCCCATGGGCGATCCGACGAAACCGGAATTCCGCTTCTGCGGCGCTCGCTCGAATCCGGGCGTCCCGTATTGCACCCATCACGCCCAGATCGCCTATCAGCCGGTGATCGATCGCCGTCGCGACAGGAAGCTGGCCCGCGCTTAAGGCGCGCAGATATTTCCCTGAATTAAAGAGGGCGTCCAGATTGTCTCTGGACGCCCTCTTTTCTTTTTGACGTTTATCAGGAAGCCAATTTTACTGAACGCGCGCGCTAGCTCGCGGCAGCTTCACCTCGGGCAAAGATCTCATCGAAGGAGTAGCCGGCGCCTCGAACCGTGCGGATCGGATCCGGCTTACCCGGCACGTTGACCGCTTTGCGCAGCCGCCCAACGTGGACATCGACGGTCCGCTCGTCGATGTAGACATCGTGGCCCCATACCGCGTTCAAAAGCTGCTCGCGGCTGAACACGCGCCCAGGACTCTGCATGAGGAATTCGAGAAGACGAAATTCCGTCGGGCCGAGATGGATCTCCCCATTGCCGCGTCGGACACGATGCGTTTCACGGTCAAGCTCCACGTCGCCCGCGATAAGGAGTGTCGCGATATGCGCGGGCTTCGTTCGCCGTAACAAAGCCCGGACCCGCGCCAGCAGCTCCGGCACCGAGAACGGCTTGACGATGTAATCGTCGGCACCCGTCGCAAGACCGCGCACGCGATCGCCCTCTTCGCCACGAGCCGTCAACATGATCACCGGCAGCCGCTCGGTCTCGGACCGCACACGAATACGGCGGCAGAGTTCGATCCCCGACAGGCCCGGCAGCATCCAGTCGAGCAGCACGAGGTCCGGCACCTGCTCGCGCAGACGGATCTCAGCCTCGTCGCCGCGGCTGACGCTATCCACCTCGTAGCCTTCCGCTTCGAGATTGTAGCGCAGGAGGAGAGTCAGCGGTTCCTCGTCCTCGACGATCAGAATGCGCGGTCCCATGCGTTATGCCCCCGTCGCGACGATGGTCGCGTCGATGGAACGGTCGTTCTTAGGGCGGTCGATGGCGAGTGTCTCACCCGTGACGAGGTAATGGATCGTCTCGGCGATATTCGTGGTGTGGTCGCCGATGCGTTCGATGTTCTTGGCGCAGAAGAGAAGATGCGTACAGTAGGAAATGTTGCGCGGATCTTCCATCATATACGTCAGCAACTCGCGGAAAAGCGAGGTGTAGAGCGCGTCGATTGCGCCGTCGCGCTTCCACACATCGAGTGCCCGCTCGGTATCCCGCTGTGCGTAGGCATCGAGCACGTCCTTCAATTGCGCGAGCACGAGATCGCTCATGTGTTGAAGGCCGACGACAATCTTTTGAGGCTGGAACTGACCCGCGATGGCCAGAGCGCGCTTGGCGATGTTCTTCGCAAGATCGCCGATCCGCTCCACATCACCCGAGACCCGAATGGCTGAGATCGTCTCACGCAGGTCGATGGCGAGCGGTTGCCGGCGGGCGATGGTGCTGATCGCGTTTTCCTCCACCTCGCGTTGCAACAGATCGAGCCGCGCGTCGGCGGCGATCACGGCCTGCGCAAGAGGAACATCACTGCGCACGAGCGCCGCGATGGCGTCGATCAGCATCTTTTCCGCGATGCCGCCCATCTCGGATATGCGGCGCCGAAGATCCTGAAGATCGGTGTCGTAGGAGCTGACGATATGCTCCGCCATGGAGAAGCCTCCGTTTGTAGAGCATGACCAGGGAAAGGAGCCCGGTTATCCATTAAGGTCATGCGGCAAATTAAAAGAGCTTCGATCAGCCGAAGCGGCCGGTGATGTAGTCCTGGGTCTGCTTTTGGTTCGGGTTCATGAACATCTTGTTCGTGGGCCCGAATTCGATCAACTCGCCCAGATACATGAAGGCGGTGAACTGCGAAATGCGTGCCGCCTGTTGCATGTTGTGAGTCACGATCACGATGGTGAACTCGGATCGCAATTGCTCGATCAGATCTTCGATCTTGCCCGTCGAAATCGGGTCGAGGGCGGAGGTCGGCTCATCGAGCAGGATCACCTCCGGCTTTTGCGCGATGGTGCGCGCAATGCAAAGGCGCTGCTGCTGACCACCGGACAGACCCATGCCCGATTGGCGCAGCTTGTCCTTGACCTCGTCCCACAGGGCCGCCTTGCGGAGCGCTTCCTCGACACGGGCCTCGAGATCGACCTTTCCGAGCTTCTCGTAGAGGCGGATCCCGAAGGCGATGTTGTCATAGATCGACATCGGGAAAGGGGTCGGCTTCTGGAAGACCATGCCGACGCGGGCGCGCAGCTCGTTCACATCGAGAGCGTTCGAGAGAATGTTCTGCCCGTCGAGCAGAATTTCGCCGTCGGCCCGCTGTTCGGGATAGAGGCTGTAGATGCGATTGAAGGTGCGCAGCAAGGTCGACTTGCCACAGCCGGACGGCCCGATGAGTGCCGTGACCTGGCGATCGTGAAAGTCGAGCGAGATGTCCTTCAGACCGCGGAAGTCACCATAGTAGAAGTTCAGGTTCTTGACGGCGATCCGTATCGGCGAGGCCATGTCGGCGGGCATGTGTCCGATAGCGGAGCTCGCGCTGATAGCGACGGGGTTCATCGGGCATTGTCCTTTTTCAGGAAGAGGCGCGCCACGACCGACAGCGCCAGGATCGACAAAGTGATGATGAGAGCGCCGGCCCAGGCCAGCTGACGCCAGTTTTCATAAGGCGAAAGAGCGAACTGGTAGATCATGACCGGCAGGTTGGCGACGCCGCCCATCAGGTTCGGCTTGAACCAGAAATTATTATTGAGCGCAGTGAACAGAAGTGGCGCGGTCTCGCCCGCGATGCGTGCGGTTGCGAGCAGCACGCCCGTCACCATGCCGGCGCGCGCTGCGCGCCAGGTGATGCTCATGATCACCGTCGAGAGCGGAGCGCCGAGAGCCGCACCCGCTTCGCGCAGCGATCCGGGCACGAGGCGCAGCATGTCTTCGGTCGTGCGAACGATCACCGGCACGGCGATGATCGCCAGCGCCACACCACCCGCCCAACCGGAATAGCTCCCCATGGGTTTCACCATGAGCGTGTAGACGAAAAGGCCGATCAGGATCGACGGCGCGGCGAGCAAGATGTCGTTGATGAAACGAATGATCTCGGCGAGCTTAGACCCCTTGCCGTATTCCGCGAGATAGGTTCCAGCCAGAACGCCGATAGGCGTTGCAACCGCAATGCCGAGAACGGTGAGGACCAGGCTCCCGAGAAGAGCGTTGGCGATACCGCCGCCTTTCGTGCCGGGCCCCGGCGTTGTCGCTATGAAGATCGAAGGCGAAAGCGCAGTGATACCTTCATAAAGCAACATCAGCAGGATCCACCCCAGTACGAAAACACCGAGTGCGGTGAACAGCGTGCAAATGACCCGAAGCGCACGATCCGCCACATAGCGGCCGCGCCGAACACGTCCCCAAGGAGCGGGCTTCGTCTGACTTTGTTGCAAGGCCACGTCCATTGAACGGCTCTCCTCAGCGAGTCTGCACGCGTGCGATCAGCAACCGCGCGAGAACAAGGACTGCGAATGTGACCAGAAACAGAATGCAGCCCAAGGCCATCAATGCATTGAGCTGAAGCCCGATAGCCTCGTTGAACTCGTTGGCAATCCGCGATGCGATTGTGGAGCCCGGATCGAACAGGGATCCCGACAGGCGGTTCGCATTACCGATGACGAAAGTCACCGCCATGGTCTCGCCGAGCGCACGGCCGAGGCCGAGCATGATCGCGCCGATGATGCTCACGCCGGCCTGCGGTACCAGGACGTGACGCACGACTTCCCAGGTGGTGCAGCCGATGCCATAGGCGCTCTCACGTAGGATCGTGGGAATCTGATCGAGGATGTCGCGCGTAATGGACGCAACGAACGGGATGATCATGATGGCCAGGATGATGCCGGCTGTCAGCACGCCGACGCCCGAAGGAACGCGGGCGTAGAGAATGGTACCGAAGATCGGCAGCCCTTCGACAATCTTGGAAACCGGGATCTGGACGAATTTCGCAAAGAGCGGAGCGAAGACGAAGAGGCCCCACATGCCGTAGATGATGCTCGGCACCGCCGCGAGAAGCTCGATGGTGGTCGAAACCGGACGGCGGAGCCAAGGGGGGCAGAGCTGCGTCAGGAAGATCGCGATACCGATGGAGACCGGAACGCCGATCACGAGCGCGATAAGAGCTGTCGTGAGAGTGCCAACAATGGCAACGAAGGCGCCATATTGGTCCTTCTGTACATCCCAGACGCTCGACGTGATGAAACCGGGACCGAATTCGACGAAAGCTGGCAAGCCGCCGTATATCATCGAGCCGATGATGCCCGCGAGAACGATCAACACTAGGAGCGCCGAGGCGAGGCTGGCGAGCCGGAAGACTTTGTCGAAGTTCGATTGGGACGAACGGCGCGAAGGACGATCCATGCTCATGACGAATTGTTTCTGAGACAGAGCCACCATCACCGATCACTCCCAAAGGTTCTAGAGCATGAGCCGGCGAAATGGAGACCAGTTCGCCCAAAGGATCATACGGTAGGACAGGAAGAGCATGACCCTGCCTCGGCGGCAGGGTCACACTCGAAGTCAGAGTTATTTCTTGAGAAGCGGCTGGCCCGCCTTGTCCTTGATCTCGGCCCAGCTGGCGCGAACCTGATCCTTGAGCGCGGCAGGAAGCGGCACGTAGTCGAGTTCGACAGCCTGGTTATCGCCCTTGGCGAAAGCCCAGTTGAAGAACTTCAAAGCTTCAGCCACCTGCTCCGGCTTCTCGGGGTTCTTGTAGACCAGGATGAAGGTCGGAGCCGTGATCGGCCAGGCTTCATCGCCGGACTGGTCGGTCAGGGAGATGCCGAAGCCGGGAGCCGACTTCCAATCCGCGCCAGCAGCAGCAGCCTGGAACGTCTTGGCTTCAGGAGCCACGAACTTGCCGCTCTTGTTCTTGAGCTGAGCATAGGGAATGGCGTTCTGCTTGGCGTAGGCATATTCCACGTAACCGATGGAGTTCGGTACCTGCTTCACGAGTGCCGCAACGCCCTCGTTGCCTTTGCCGCCTTGGCCCGTTGGCCACTGCACGGAAGCGCCAGCGCCCGGGCCAGTCTTCCAGCCGTCGGAAACCTGCGACAAATAGGTTGTGAAGACGCTGGTGGTGCCCGATCCGTCCGAACGGTAGACCGGCGTGATCGTTGCGTCGGAGAGCTTAACGCCCTGATTGAGCCCAGCGATCTTCGCGTCGTTCCACTTGGTGATCTTGCCGGCGTAGATGTCGGCGAGAACGTCACCCGTCAGCTTCAGCTGGCCGGAGGCAACGCCTTCGATGTTATAAACGGCGACAACACCGCCCATGACCATCGGGAACTGGAGAAGACCGTCCTTCTCGAGCTCGTCACCCTTCAGCGGGGCGTCCGTGGCGCCGAAATCGACCGTCTTGGCGCGAATCTGGCGGATGCCGCCGCTCGAACCGATGGATTGATAGTTGAGACGGTTTTCCGTCTCTTTCTGGTAGCTCTCGGCCCATTTCGCGTAGATCGGGAACGGGAAGGTCGCGCCGGCGCCAGTGATTTCAGCGGCTTTGAGGGGGCTCGACAGCGAAGCGGCAGCAAGGCCCGCCAGGAACGCATAGGATAAGAATTTCACGGAACGTCTCCCTTTATCATCAGACGCGGCAGGCAGTCCGGGACCGCTGGGCATGCCGCTCGATCAGGAGCGCTAAGCCCTAGCCGTGTCGGGTCTACGACAGTTGAATGACACTTGGATGACAATGACCCGAAGACAGGATCGTTCGGCCCTTGTTGAACCTCGCGAACCGTTGATCTATCGTCGTTTCAAATTATACAAAGCTACGCTCGCGGCCCAGTTAGTAAGGCTCCGAACGGAGCGCGTAGGTTGTGAATGGCATCCACTCTTCATAATCCCCTCCCATGTGGTGCACCGCAGCCATGAATATGCCGGCCAAGACAGGTGGAAATCCGGGAGTTCTCTTCCCGGTGGGTGGCGGCGAGACCGGAGCGATGATCCGATCTTTCGACTGGTCCAAAACCAGTCTCGGCGGTCTGGAACGTTGGCCCCAGAGTCTTCGGTCCGTGATCGACTTTGCCCTCCACTCCCCTGTCCCCATCTTGACGTTGTGGGGAGCCGACGGGATCATGATCTACAATGATGCCTATTCAGCCTTCGCAGGCGACCGGCATCCCAAGTTGCTCGGCATGCCGGTGCTGGAGGGCTGGCCCGACTTGGCCGACTTCAACCGCCACGTCATGGGTGTCGGCCTGCGCGGAGGAACTCTGTCCTATCGCGATCACCATCTCGTCCTTTCCCGAAACGGCATCAAGGAAGACGTCTGGGTGGATCTGAACTACAGCCCCATTCGGGACGAAAATGGGATGTCCGCAGGCGTCCTCGCCATCGTCGTCGAAACGACGGAACGGGTGTTGGCCGAGCAGCGCCTGGCGCAGCGCGACGAACAGATTCGATATGCCCTCGACGCGGCCGGCATGGTCGGAACCTGGGATTGGCATGTCGGGACCAACAAGTTCTATTCCGACGCCAAGTTTGCAACCATGTTTTCCGTCGACCCTGCCAAGGCGGCAAAAGGTGCGGAGATGGCCGAGTACATGGCCGGCATCCACCCTGATGACACGCAACGTGTCTGGGAGACCATCAGCGGAGCTATCGCGAATCGGGAAAAATATGCGCAGGAGTTCCGCTTGCGCCAGAAGGACGGGACGGTCCGCTGGATATTCGCACGTGGCGAATGCATCTACGATACTCAAGGCAACCCACTCCGCTTTCCCGGCGCGGTTGTCGATGTAACCGAACGAAAGCTCGTCGAAGATGCCTATCAGGAGAGCGAAGCGCGGCTTCGGGCCGTCTTCAATACGATTCCTATCGGCCTCGTCTTCGCCGAGGCTCCGTCAGGCCGCATCACCGACGCCAACTCAAGGGCAGCGGAAATCGTGGGGCATCCCGTCCCGCCTTCATCGGATTCCGAGACCGACGGTATGTGGATTTCCCACAGCGATACGGATGGCTCGGTCTCGATTGATGATGACCCTCTTTTCACCGCATTGACCCGTGGCGAAACGAACGAGAAGGAACTCCATTATCGCCGAGGAGACGGGACGCGCGCTTGGATCCGCCTGATCGGCGCCCCGGTCAAAAATGCCGATGGCCGAGTAAGAGGCGGTATCGCAACAATTATCGATATCGACCGGGAGAAAAAAACGGAACTCGCGCTCCGCGAAAGCGAAGCACGCTTCCGGGTGATGGCCGACAGCGCACCGGCGTTGATCTGGGCGACCGATCCCGAGAACCGGATCATCTTCGCAAACCGTCATTACGAACAGGTTTTCGGAATTTCCCCCCAGGGGCTCGGCGACGAGGCCTGGCGTACGGTGATCCATCCGGACGATGTCGAGGGGTTCTTCACCCTGTTCGCGAAGGCGAGCACGGCCCGCGCGAATTTCCGAGTCGATGCCCGTGTCTACGACAAACACAACAATACGCGTTGGCTTCGCTGTGAAGGTGTGCCCCGCTTCGACGGAGCCGGTACGTTCCTCGGCTATGTCGGCTGCAACGTTGACATCACGGAGTCCCGCATAGCCGCCGATGAACTGGAAGCCAAGATCGAGGAGCGAACCCGCGAGCGCGACTCACTTTGGCGCGTTTCACGCGATCTCTTTTGCGTCTTCGGTCGGGACGGCGGCTATCGAAGCGCCAATCCAGCCTGGAGGGAGGCTCTCGGATATTCTCAGGAAGATCTAGTCGGAAAAACGTATCTTGATCTCACTCATCCGGACGATGTGCCGAAACTAGCCAAATCCTTCGAGGTTCTGAAGCGTGAGGGGCTCGTCTATATCGACTTGCGCGTCCGCAACATCAACGGGACATATCGATGGTTCAGCTGGACCAGCGTCGCCGAGGGCGATCTGTTCTACGCGTCGGGGCGCGACATCACTGTTCGCAAGGAGCTCGAAGAACAACTGCGCCAATCGCAAAAGATGGAAGCCATCGGACAGCTGACCGGTGGCATCGCGCACGACTTCAACAATCTCCTGACAGGGGTCGTCGGCTCGCTCGAATTGATGCAGACCCGCATAGCGCAGGGGCGTCTGGAGAGCATCGACCGCTACATAAACGCCGCTATGTCCTCCGCGAACAGAGCGGCCGCGCTGACCCATCGCCTGCTCGCCTTTGCGCGCCGTCAGCCGCTGGATCCGAAACCCGTCGCGCTGAATCATCTCGTCGCATCGATGGAAGATCTCGTGCGCCGCACGATGGGCGAGGCGATCGAGGTCGAGCTCGTCTGCGCCGACGATCTCTGGCTGACATTGTGCGATCCGAACCAGTTGGAAAACGCTCTTCTCAATCTCGTCATCAATGCACGAGACGCGATGTCCGGTGCCGGAGCGTTGACGATCCACATGGAGAATGTCGTTCTCGACGAAATTTATGTAGCGGGCCATCGCGACGCAGAGCCCGGCCAATACGTCACGCTTTGCGTCACCGATACGGGCGCGGGCATGTCTCCGGATACGGTAGCGCGCGCCTTTGATCCGTTCTTCACTACGAAGCCGATTGGACAGGGCACAGGGCTCGGCCTTTCAATGGTTTACGGTTTCGCAAAGCAATCGGAAGGACAGGTCGTCATCGATTCCGAGGTAGCGAAGGGCACTTCCGTCCGCATTTTCCTGCCGCGCTACGACGGGCCGGCTGAGGAAGCCGCCCCTTCCGATAAGCAAGCGGCTGCGTCAAAAACTGACACTGGTGAAACTGTTCTCGTCGTCGAGGACGAGCCGGTTGTGCGTGGGCTCATCGTCGACGTTCTTGAGGACCTCGGCTATCGGGCTTTGCAAGCGGCGGATGGGCCGTCCGGCTTGAAGATTCTCGAAGCCGCGGGGCATATCGATTTGCTCGTGACGGATATTGGCTTGCCTGGGATGAACGGGCGGCAACTTGCCGATCACGCTCGCAAATATCGCCCGGATCTCAAAATTCTCTTCATAACCGGTTATGCCGAGAACGCCGCCATCGCCTCGGGTTTTCTCGAAGTGGGCATGGAAATGATTACGAAGCCGTTCCCCATCGAGGTGCTCACAAAGCGCATTCGTGACATGATCGAAGGCGCTTGATCTCAGGTGTTCCCGGGCGCGCGTGGTAGGAGGACTCTAAAGAGTGCCCCCTGCCCGACTTCGCTTTCGATGATCAAGCGACCCCGGTGACGGTTGACGATATGCTTGACAATGGCAAGTCCGAGACCTGTCCCACCTTTCTGTCGGCTCTGCACCACATCCGCGCGATAGAACCGTTCCGTCAATCTCGGCAGGTGCTCGGGCGCAATGCCGGGGCCGTAATCCTGAACGGAGAATTCCACCTGTGAGTTCTCCCCGTCGCATTTTAGAACCACGTCCACACGAGCGCCGCTCTCGCCGTATTTCACTGCATTCTCGATCAGATTTTCGGTAACGCGGAGAAGCTCGTCTCGGTCGCCCAGAACCGTCACCGGCTCGCTCGGCAACTCCGTCGCGATCACGACGCCACGCTCCTTCGCCAAAGGCGACAATGTGTCGATCATGTGGGTGACGATGGAGACCAGATCGACAGCAGCATTGGGCGGCACGTGCGCGCGCATTTCGATGCGCGACAATGACAAGAGATCATCGATCAGGCGGGTCATTCGCTGGGCCTGCTCGCGCATGACTTCCAGAAAACGGTCGCGGGCGGTGAGGTCGTTTCGGGCAGGACCCTGTAGGGTCTCGATAAACCCGAGAAGCGACGCCAGCGGGGTGCGCAGTTCATGACTCGCATTGGCGACGAAATCCACGCGCATACTCTCGAGACGCCGCGCCGAGGTGAGGTCGCGGAAGAACAGGACTACGCCAAGCCGCGTGTCGGTGTTCTCGGCACCGACACGGAGCGGACTTGCGTGCACCTCAAAAGCACGCTCTGCCGGAACGCGCTCCGAGTACTCGGTCTTGAGAGGTTCTCCGGTCTCGAGCACGGTGTCGATAGCGCCTAGAACGTCGGGGCTACGCAGTGCGAAGGACAAAGGTTGCATGGTCTGCAAGCCCGGCAGAAGAGTTTTAGCCGCCTCGTTTCCCTCAACGACGATCGCGCGCCTGTCCACGAGAATGACCGGATCGGGAATATGAGCAAGAAGCGTATCGGCCACCCCCAGATGCCCCGGTCCTTCGATGCGCCGCCCCGCACCGCGTCGACCCTCTCGCAGGACGCCCTCTAGAGCAGCGATGAGAATCAGCGCCAGAAATGCGGCAATCGCGATCCAGCTTATCTTGGGCCCCTGCCACACGACGACGCCGCCCACGAGGATGCCTGCAATCAAGGCTCCACGAAGCGCTGCCGCGAGGCCCGAATGCCGAGCGGGCCGATCTTCGGATAGAAAAAACTCTAAAGGAGCAGGCATGGTTTGCTCGAAACTCGCTTAACACTTGATTCAAAGAGAAATGCCTCTGAATCATGCGTTCTTTCAATGGCTTAGAGCGTGATCAGCAAATGATACATTTCGCTTTGTCGATCTCGCTCCCGACAGCTCCCTGAACGAATCTCCTCGTCGCGGAGATCAATTCCTATAAATTAGCTGCATGAAGGATCAATGTCGTCGGTCTCGAGAGACTTTCGCGCCGAGCCGATGCGATTGAGGATTTCGTAGGCGCCAAGCATCGCAAGAGCGACGACGAAGGGCACGAGATAGTAGCAAAGTCGATAAAGCAGCAACGCGCCGAGTACCGGCTCCCGAGGGTATTGCCGAAGAGCGATCAGGATCGTGGCTTCGAAGACGCCGAGCCCACCGGGTGCGTGGCTCGCCACGCCGAACATCACCGCGAAGATATAAACTGCGAGAAAAGTTTCGAAGCTGAGATTGTGACCGCCCGGCAGCAGCACAAACAGCACGCCCGCCCCGGCGCAGACATCTCCCGCTCCAATCAGCATCTGCGCCGCGGAAAGGCGAAAGCCAGGCAGTTCCAGGCGCCAACCTTGAATTCGGACGATTCGCTTCTTCAGCGAAATCCACATCAGATAAGCAATCACCAGCCCCGCCGCGGCGACACCGATCAATTGATTGATATGAACGTTGGAATAATAAACGAGATTGGCGACGTCATCCGCACTGCCGACCATGCTCCAGGCGAGGATGAGCGCCATCCCGAGCCAGAAGGTCACGCCGGCGATCACAGTCAGACTGGCGATCCGGCCGGGGCCGACGCCTCTCGACCCATAAATCCAGTATCGGACCGTTCCGGCAGTCAGGAGAGGAAACCCCAAGGTGAAACTGATCGCGTAACTCGTGAAGGACGCGAGTGCCGTCGTCCGATACGGCACGTTCAGTTTCAACTGCTTGAGCGCCAGGGCGTCATAGCACGTGAGAAGGCTATAGCTGACCGCAGTCAACAGAACGGCGAGACCGATCTGGCGGCCACTCGCCGCCGTGAAGGCGGATTTCAGCTTCTCGGCGTCCAGGTCGGACACGACATGCCAGAGAACGAGGACGGAAGCCGCAAAGATCAAGATGCTGGCGATAGTGCCAATCCAGGCAAACCGGCGCCGGCGCGCGCCAGCACGCCCTGCCTCGCCTTCGGCCTCTATCGGAACCGGCTTCGGACTCACGTCGTTCATGCGAGAGAAAAGATCACTTTGGTCGACAGCCCCAATTTCCGGTCCTTGGTCTTCCCGCATTTATGGGCTCTGGAAGAGATCCGCCAGAGGCCAGCGTTCATTACAGCGCCGCTCAAGAAAGAACTACTGTTTGACTGAAAAAAGTCACAGGTTAAGGTTGTGACTCTGGTTTGGTTGCTATGTAGAGTGCTTCCGCTTTCATGCGAGAGCCATGGACCAGGCACCTTGAGGTCGCGAGTGGAAGTCAAAGACAACGACACCGGATTTTCTCGTTTCGCAGATAGCTTGCCGCAAATTGTCTGGACGAGCGATCCGCGCGGGTCTTTCGCATACCTCAACCGGCGCTGGTACGACTTTACTGGGCTCGATGCGAGCCAATCCCTTGAAATGGAATGGCTTCAGTTCGTTCATCCGGATGATGCTCGGGTGATCTGGAAGGCCTGGAAGCGCTCCGTCGATGCGGGCACCCGTTTTGAAGCGGAGTTGCGCCTCAGGTCCGCAAAAGGGGCCTATTCCTGGTTCCTCTGTCAGGCTCTTCCCGCGCGGGACACGTCCGGTAGCGTCGCGGGGTGGTCAGGCGCCTTCACGAATATCGATACCCAGAAAAACGCCGAAGAAGCACTTCGCCGCACGGATGAGCAACACCGTCTCGCGCTCGAAGCCGCAGGCTTGGGAACGTGGAGCCTGAACGTTGGAACCGGCATTGTGAGCTGGGACGAGCAGGCCTGTCGTCTTTTTGGCGCCCCGCCCGACCATTTGCGTCGCATTGCGCTGGAGGATGCATTCTCCACCATTCATCCGGACGATCGCCCACGGCTGCGGGATTATGTTGCATCCGCTCTGGCTCCGGAAGCCGACGGGCGGTATCTGACGGAATTCCGCGTCGTTCTGCCTGACGGCAACATTCGATGGATCCGATCGGAGGGGCATGTCGTCTTCGCGGGCGAAGGCAAGACCCGCCACGCGGTTCGCCTCTCGGGGACTTGCGCAGATGCGACCGAGCGACGCGCATCGCAGGAAGCACAACAGCTTCTGACGCGCGAGCTCACCCACCGGGTCAAAAATCTCTTCGCCATCACGAGCGGCCTCGTCTCGATGACCGCGCGCACCGCACGGGACCCCAAGGATATGGCGGATGCCTTGCGGGGTCGGCTCGCGGCTTTGTCGCGTGCGCATGAGCTGGTTCGCCCGACGCCTAGCCCTGAGGGTGGGCAACCCAGCTCTTCGACAAACCTGGCCCGCTTGATCGAGGCTATCATCGCCCCCTACAAGCAAGAAGGCGACGACCGGATCCTGACCGAGGGCCCCCCGGTCGAAGTGGAGGGTAGCGCCATCACGAGTCTTGCCCTGGTCCTGCATGAATTGACCACCAACGCCGCAAAATACGGCTGCCTTTCAACACCGAGCGGCAAGCTTACAGTTCGTTGGGACGTCGATGACGAGACCGTCAGACTGCTCTGGACGGAGATGCACGGCCCCCGCCTGACGGAAGCCCCCACCTTCGAAGGGTTCGGCCATCATCTCGCGCAACGAAGCATCGGCGGGCAATTGGGCGGCACGCTCGAACACGATTGGCGGCCCGGCGGCCTCGAGGTGCGCATGACCTTGCCGCTCGCCCGCCTTTGCCATAAAGCGCCGTGACCGCCGTTCGGGGATCGGAGCTTGAAAGTCATGGCCGGGCATAATCTCGCGCTATCCTCCCGCCGCGTTCTCATCCTGGGCGGCGCCCGGTCGGGTAAGAGCCGGACGGCGCAGGAATTGGCGGAAGCAAGCGGTCTGGAGCCGATCTACGTGGCGACCGCACAAGCCTGGGACGATGAGATGCGTGAGCGCATCGCACATCATCGCGCCGCCCGCGATGGACGATGGCGGACCCATGAAGAACCGATCCATCTCGCGGATGCCATCCGCTCGCAAACAAGCGCATCTCGCATCGTGCTTGTTGATTGCCTGACGCTTTGGCTCTCCAACATCATGCTGGCCGAACGCGATCTTGAATCCGCCATGGCGGTTCTGGATAAGGCGGTAGTCGGAACGGCGGGCTCCCTGGTGCTCGTCTCGAATGAAGTCGGTCAGGGAATCGTGCCGGATACCCCGCTCGGACGTGCCTTTCGGGATGAGCAGGGTCGTCTCAACCAACGCATGGCCGCCCTTTGCGACACGGTGATCCTCGTCGCCGCAGGCTGTCCCCTGGTGATCAAGCCCGCACCCGTCTTGAACGTGACGTTCTCATGACCGCGCACACGCCCACCATCATGATTCAGGGCACCGGATCGAATGTCGGGAAATCTGTTCTCGTCGCGGGCCTCTGCCGGCTCTTCACGCGACAGGGTCTGCGCGTGCGTCCCTTCAAGCCGCAGAACATGTCGAACAACGCGGCTGCTGTGGAAGGCGGCGAAATCGGACGTGCACAAGCCCTGCAAGCGCGTGCCGCGCGCGTCGCTCCGAACGTGCATATGAACCCCGTTCTGCTGAAGCCTGAGACGGATCGTCGTTCGCAGATCATCGTGCAAGGTCAACGGTTCGGGCAGCTCGATGCGGCAAGTTACCGAAGCCGCGAAAGCCTCCTCCCTTTTGTTATCGACAGTTTCACAAGACTCGGCGACGGCGCGGACCTCATCGTCGTGGAGGGTGCGGGCAGCCCGGCTGAAACCAATCTGCGCGCGGGCGACATTGCGAATATGGGCTTTGCCCATGCGGCTCGGGTTCCCGTCATTCTCGTCGGCGACATCGACCGTGGCGGCGTCATCGCGAGTCTTGTCGGAACCCACGCCGTTCTCGACTCGAACGACCGCGCACTCATACGCGCTTTCCT
This sequence comes from Microvirga sp. 2MCAF38, assembly GCF_052115485.1. Classification (NCBI taxonomy): domain Bacteria; kingdom Pseudomonadati; phylum Pseudomonadota; class Alphaproteobacteria; order Hyphomicrobiales; family Methylobacteriaceae; genus Microvirga; species Microvirga sp. 2MCAF38. Next base: position 863,975 of record NZ_JBFRGU010000001.1, read on the forward strand.
GATCAACAAATTTCGCGGCGATGCACGCCTCTTCGACGAAGGCGCGCGCACGATCGAAGACATGACGGGATGGAATGCTCTCGGAATCGTACCTTGGTTCCCCGCAGCGCATAAACTGCCCGCGGAAGACGCTATCGATATTGCTTCGACCGGACAATCGGATTGCGGCTTGAAGATCGCGGTTCCGATCCTGCCTCGCATCGCGAATTTCGACGATCTCGATCCTCTCAAGCTCGACTCATCCGTCGCCCTGACGATGGTGCCGCCGGGCTCCCCGCTGCCGGGCGATACGGATCTCGTCATCCTGCCGGGATCGAAGGCGACGATTGCCGATCTCGCTTTCCTGCGCGCTCAAGGATGGGACATCGACATCAAGGCGCATGTGCGTCGCGGCGGCCATGTGCTCGGATTATGCGGCGGATATCAGATGCTCGGGCGAGCGATTGCAGACCCGCACGGTGTCGAGGGCAAGCCCGAACAGGTCGAGGGATTAGGTCTTCTTGACGTCGAGACTTATCTTGCCGCCGACAAGACCGTGCGCACGGTAAGGGCCCTGCACAAAGCCAGCGGCACGCCGCTATCGGCCTACGAAATCCATATGGGGCGCACGGATGGACCCGACACTTCCCGCGCGCCGTTCGCGCTGGATGGCTGTCCCGAAGGAGCGTCGTCCGCGGATGGGCGTATTCTCGGAACCTATCTCCACGGACTGTTCTCTGCCGATGAATTCCGCTCCGCATTTTTGCGGAGCCTGCGCCCGGAATTATCGTTCGACGACCTTCGTTACGAGGTAGAAGTCGAGCGCACGCTCGACGCTCTGGCCGATCATCTCGAACAACATCTCGATGCGCAGCGCATTCTCGATATCGCGCGTACGGGACTTTGATCAGCGAACCTTCGTCTTCACTTCACTTGCAATGGCATCGATGGCGGCCGACGTCGAAGGGCCACCGCAAATCATCAGGTTTCCAGCGATGAGCAGGCGTCGGTCTGCCGGAACCGCGTCAGCGAGCGCAGGATGCGTCAACAAGGCAGAGCCGTTGTCGATCGTGCGACCGACCGCTTCATCCATCATGAGATAATCGGGCGGTGTCGTCACAAGGCTTTCGAGACGGGAAACGCCGCCGCGCCGCAGACCGAGCTTCTCCTGCTGAAGTGCAAAGCCCATATGACGCAGGATTTCGCTCACCAGCGAGTCGGTGGAAGGCACGAAGCCACGGCGATAATAGACAAGAACGCTGCGCCCCGACGGCACGATATCCTTCGCTCGTGCGAGCGCCGCATCGATCTCGGCAATCAAGGCCTCACCGCGTTCTGGATGACCAATGCGTTGCGCAACCTCACGGATCTGTTTTCGTCCGTGATCGAGGTTGCGCCAAGGTTCGAGTGTCAGCACGTCGAAGCCCTGCCGCTTCAAAAGAGCCGTTCGCGCCTGCTGGCCGAAGGTCCCGGCGAGAACCAGGCCGGCTCCGCTGAACAGGATGGTCTCCCCCTTCCCTGAATTGACAGGGATGTCGTCGACACGATCAGCGAGAAACGAGATCGAACGATCCTTCGCAAGCGGGCTCAAGGATGCAATTTGGCTTCTCTCGGCCAGCGCCAGCAGCAATTGATCGGCGCAGAGGTTGAGCGACACGATCCGCTGCGGGCGCGTTTGCGCCACGGCCGCTTCGCTCCAAAGCGCCAGAGTGGCGAGAACAAGCCATCCCAGGAACCTCTGTTTGGAGAGTTGCGGCATCGAAAGAGAGCCTCTATGAGACAAGCATTGACGTTGGTGCCCCGATGATCGGGGTGAAACGGGAACACGGTGCGGATGTCTCATCCCATTCCGTGGCTGCCCCCGCAACTGTAAGCGGTGAGCGGCGGTCCTTCATGCCACTGTTGCTCCACGCGCGGCAAGCGCAAGAGCATTCGGGAAGGCGGACTGCCTGCTACGACCCGCGAGCCAGGAGACCGGCCTGCGTCGTCACTCATGCCATGTTCGCCGGTGGGGCGAGCAGGAGGTCTCTATGTCGAAGTCTTCAGCCCGCGTTCTCGCGGCGGGTCTGTCCCTGTGCCTTATCCAGATTGGTGAGGCTTACGCCCAATCCCCCTCCACGCAGAATCAGACCATCGCACTTGATGAAATCGTCGTAACCGCAACGCGCACGCCGCTTGATATCACCAAGGCAGGCAGCGCCATCTCGGTCATCACTGCGGAGGAGATCGCAAAGGAATCGCCCAAAAGCCTGGCCGACGTGCTGCGCCGCGTGCCCGGCCTGTCGGTGGTCGAAGCCGGAGGTCCGGGGAGCACGACGCTGGTGCGTATTCGTGGCGCGGAATCAGGCCAGACACTCGTCCTCATCGATGGCGTGCGCGTAAACGATCCCTCCTCTTCCGCAGGTGAATTCGATTTCGCCAATCTTGTCGCAACCGATATCGAACGCATCGAGGTTTTGCGCGGCCCGCAATCCGCCCTTTACGGGTCCGATGCCATCGGCGGCGTCATCAATGTCATCACACGCAAAGGCGAAGGTGCGCCGCGCTTCAACACAAGTGTGGAAGCAGGATCCTACAGCATGAAGTCGGTGCGTGCCGCCGTCTCCGGCGCCAGCGGGCCACTCTCCTACGCCTTTTCATTGACCGGTTTCGATACGGCGGGTTTCTCGCGCTACGGTTATCGCATCGGGCGCATCGAGAACACCCGTCTCTGGCCGCTCGAGCCCGACAGCGCCCAACGCCTCGGCGCCTCGGGTCGTGTCGGCGTCACGCTTTCACCGGATGTCGAGGTCGAATTCGGCGGCTATGCCAGTGGGAACAACGCTCAATACGACGCCGCGTTTGGCGAGTTCCCCGATACGCCATCCCGGTCTCGCCAACAACTTCTCGAGGGCTATTCGCGCCTCACCGCCTACACGTTCGACCGCGCGCTACGCAACACGGTCATGGTGTCAGCGACGCGCACGCGACGCGACTATCGTGACGTGAGTTACTTCGGCTTTCCGCTCTCCACATCCAGGTCGAACAGCGACTATGCCGGTGACAGAGTCGCTGCGGAATACCAGGGCGATCTCAATCTCGGAACGTTCGGCCTCCTCACCTTCGGCGCGAAGCTGGAGCGGGATCGGCTTGTCTCCACATCACGCGACGTGCTCCCTTTCCCCGGCCCGGTGATCGAGACGAACGATGCCGCGCAAACGACGCGTTCCGTCTTTGCGCAGCACCAGATCACTCTTTTCGAGAATCTACATCTCTCGTTCGGTGGGCGCTTCGACGACATCGTCGATGGTGACCGTTTCGGCACATGGCGCACGACGGCGGCCTATGACATTCCCGGTAGCGACACGACGCTTCGCGCAAGTCTCGGTACCGGCGCGAAGGCACCGAGCCTATTCCAGCAATTCGACCCGACCTATGGAACGCCGGGACTGGAGGCGGAGCGCTCCGTCGGCTTCGATATCGGATTCGACCAGCGCATGATGAACGACCGGCTCACGCTTTCCGCGACATTCTTCGCGAACCGATTCCGTGATCTCATCGATTTCACGTTCGATGCGAACGCCTGCGCACCTGCTCAAGTCTATGGTTGCTATCTCAACATCGACCGGGCGCGCAGCACGGGCGTCGAACTATCGGCCGACATGGACATCGTGCCCTTACTTCTGCGCATGAAGGCGGTTTATACGCACACGGAAGCGTTTGACGAGGAGACGTCCTGGCGTCTTGCGCGGCGACCCGCCGACACCGGACGTCTCGGCCTGATCGTGACACCGATGCAGGGGCTTTCCATCGAACCAACCGTCATTTTCACCGGCACGCGCTTTTCGTCACCGGGTGAGCAGAACAAGCTGCAGCCTTATGCGCGCTTCGACATCTATACGGCGTACAAGGTCAACGAGACGTTCAGCCTCTTTGCTCGGGCCGAGAACCTGACGGATGCCCGGTACGAAGAGGTCTATAATTACGGCACGGCCGGTCGCTCGTTCTCCGCGGGCTTGCGCGCCACCTGGTAGAGAGGCTCACAGCAGCGTCGCGGCCAGCAGCAGAGCGATGAGCACTGCCTGCAAGCCACAAGCGGCGCGATAGACGACAAGGGCGCGGCGGATGTCGGCAATGCCGGCCTCTGTCCGCCCATCACCCATCCATTGATCCTGCACCTTCACGCCGCCGTAGACGCGCGGGCCCGCGAGGCGAAGACCGAGCGCACCCGCCATCGCCGCCTCCGGCCAGCCAGCGTTGGGCGAGCGATGATGCCGTGCGTCGCGCAACACCGCACGTAACGCGGCACCCGCCTTGCAACCCGGCACAAAAGCTGCAGCGCTGGCGATCAGGAGAGCCGATAACCGAGAGGCAGGAAGGTTGATCCAATCGTCGAGACGCGCCGCCGCCCACCCGAAGGCCTCATGACGCGGCGAGCGGTGGCCGATCATGCTATCCGCCGTGTTGACGGCCTTGTAGGCCACGCCACCAGGCAATCCTGCAAGGGCGAGATAGAAAGCAGGGGCGACGATGCCGTCGGAAAAATTCTCCGCCAGACTCTCGATGGCCGCGCGGGCCACCGCCGCCTCGTCCAATGTCTGCGGATCACGGCCGACGATCTGCGAAACCGCCTGCCGACCCTGCACCAGACCGACTTGCAAACCATCAGCCACGCGAGCGACATGGTCATGAAGGCTGCGCTGGGCTACGAGGCTGCTCGCAAGAACACCAGAAAGGATCACCGAAAAGCCATCGAGGACGGCCTGCGCTCCGACTTCGTAGGTAATCGTCAGCCCGAGCGACATGACAAGAACTGCGGCCAGCGCAAGAATGCCAAGCCGACGACGGAACGCGAACGAAAAATCCTCCCGGTTGAATCTCGTGTCGAGGCCTGCGATCAAGGCACCGATCCACGTGACCGGATGGCCGATACGAGCGAAAAACCACGCTGGGTAGCCGCAAACGCTCTCGACCGCGAGGGCGATCAAGGCGACGGACAGGCTGGCGGAAAAAACGGTCATCGGGTCTGGAGTAGGAGAGGAAGACGAGCCATGCATCACGGCGGCAACCTTCATGACGCAAAAACTCTGTTTCCGGAAGCGCCGGAGCCATGGCTCGACCTATCCACAGGCATCAACCCCAATGCCTATCCCTTCACACCGCCGGATCCACGTGCCTATACGCGCCTGCCCGCACCGCAGGAGCTTCGTCGTGTGGAAGAAGCCGCTGCGCGGGCCTATGGCGTCGGCGACGCCACCCGCATCGTCGCAGGCGCGGGATCGCAGGCTCTGATCCAGACACTCCCTCGCCTGCGTTCGCCATCCAGGGTCGCCATACTGGGTCCCACCTATAACGAACACGGGATCTGCTGGATCCGCGAAGGGCACCACGTCACGACCGTCTCCGATCTCGCCGAAGCTTTTGCGCAGAACGCCGAAGTCGTCATCGTGGTGAACCCGAACAATCCCGACGGGCGCGTCATCGGACAAGAGAGACTCGCCAAGGCTGCGGCGCGACTTGCGAAGAATGACGGTTGGCTCGTGATCGATGAGGCGTTCGCTGATCTTGAGGACGGCATCTCGGTCGCGTCTCTCGATCTGCCCGCGACAATCGTGCTCCGCTCATTCGGCAAGGCCTATGGCCTCGCGGGGGTGAGGCTCGGTTTCTCCATTGCACAGCATGAATTGAGCGAAAGAATTCGAAGCGCTCTAGGCTCCTGGCCCGTGGCAGGCCCTGCCCTGTCCATCGGCTTCGATACGCTGACGGACGGCATTTGGCTCGAACAGCAGAAGCTCATCGCGCAGAAAGCGGCCACCGATCTGGACAATCTTCTCATGAAAGCTGGCTTCGCCATCGTCGGCGGAACGAAACTCTTCCGACTCGCCCACCATGAAGAAGCCTGGGCCAGATTTGAGAGCCTCGCGCGCGCAGGCATCTGGGTTCGAAAGTTCCATCATGACCATGCCGTTCTCCGCTTCGGATTGCCGCACGAGGATGATGCAGCGCGCCTTGAATCCGCTCTGCGCGCTCTTTGAAATGGCTTTTCGAGGGAGTGGCCGTTCGTCGCAACGGCTTCTTGGCCATAGTTTTACACTCAAGCTGACCCATTCTGAACACATCACGACGCCACCAGAGACCCACGTGAAATAAGCAAGGACCGCAAACCCGCTCAGCGGCGAAGCGGCCTCCCTCGGGGGTATTCTGTATGACTGTCGAACTGACAGCGTCTCACGACGCTTGCCAGGCCTCAGCCTATGTCGCACTAAACGACACCACGATCTGGCTTCAACCGCGCCGCATCACGCAGCGCACTTCATCTGCATCGCACAGCCGAACACTTCTTCGCCTAACGGCGAGCATCGGTATGGGTGCCTTCCTCACTTTCGCGACAGCCTCTGCCGCGAAGGCGCCATCCGGATCTCTGGAAGATCCCGGGAACCTCCAAATCCTCGATCAGGATTTTCCCTCCCCCACCGCAATGCCAGCTGTCTTGCGCAGCGCCATCGCCGTTTCGCAACTCACCACTCAGATTGTGTCGATCGAACCCGCACCAGTCCGACTGACAGGTGGATACGATCCGTTGCAGATCATCGTTCCTGCGGAACCGGTGGAGACGGCAGACCTCCAGGCGCAGATCATTGCATCGAAGGCGCCGCTCATCGGCGAACTCACTTCGCCGATCGAGAAGCTCTTGCAGGACGATAAGATCTGTATCCAATTCGAAGAGCACTGCGTGCCGCGTTGGCTCGTCGATACGATCCTGCGCGCGGCCGATGCCGCGGGCGTCGATCCGGTCTACATGATGGCGCTGGCCGATAAGGAATCGAGCTTCGCCCCGAGTGCGAAAGCCGGCACATCGTCAGCGACGGGTTTGTTCCAGTTCATCGCCGGAACGTGGTTGCAAGTGATCCAGGAATTCGGCTCACGCCATGGCATGACAGCGGAAGCCGCGGCCATTCGATCCGTGGACGGACAGCTCACGGTGATCGATCAGGCCATGCGGGAACACATTCTCGGTCTACGCAACAATGCCTATGTCGCCGCTCTCATGGCGGCCGAAATGACAAAGCGTGATCGTAACCTGATCGAGAGCAGGATCGGTCGCTCCATCAGCCGCTCTGAATTCTACTTCGCGCATTTCTTCGGCGTGGACAGTGCCAGCAGGTTCATGCGTCTCGTCGACAACAGGCCGAAGCAAAGTGCGCAACGGGTATTCCCGGCGGCAGCCAAAGCCAATCGCACACTCTTCTTCAAAAAGGCCGGTCGCAAGACGCGCCAACTGACGATCAGCGAAGTCTACGATAAGATCGACGCCATGATCGACCGGCGGCTCGGCGTGTATGAAGATGTCGCGTCACTCGTATTCGTGAAGGAGAAGACGAGCGACTCGAACATCTAGAGCATGATCGGAACAAGTGGAAACCGATTGTCCGCCCGGATGATGCGGCATCAAACTCTAGGCTTCCGTCGGCTCGGGCTTCTTCTCTTCGGCGTTCTGATTCATCGGTGAGCTTTCAGCACGCGGGCTCAAGCCCGCTGTCGCAGCGCTGTTGGGCGCGATGTCCACAAAGCCGCCTTTCGCGGCGGGACGGCTCTGGATGCGGATGCGAATGACGATGAAGACCGTGAGCGCGAACATCACGGTTGCGGAATAGATGAAGAGTCCATTCGGGCCGAGCCTGTCCATCGACAGCGCACCGAGAAGCGGACCGAGGGTCACACCGGCAGCCCAGGAAAACAGAAGACTGCTCACCGTCGAGATGATCTGATCCGGCTCGACGAGATCGCAGGCATGCGCCACGCAGACGGAATAAACGCAGAGCGCCAACCCGCCCCAGGCCGCGAACGTGAAAATGATCAGGCCGGGTGGCGCGTAGATGCTGGCAAAGAGAATGAGAAGCGACAGAAGCGTCGTACCGCCAGCCAATCCGCCGATCACATAACGCCGGTCGAAATGATCGGAAATCCAGCCCATCGGCCATTGCAGCAGGAGGCTGCCGGCCTGAAGCGCGACCAAGAGGGAAGCGGCCTGATCCTGGCTCAGGCCGATGCTGGTGCCGAAGACCGGCGTGATCGCGATCACGGGGCCGTTGGCGAGGCCAACGACAAAAGATCCGACGACGGCGGAGGGCGCCACGGCGAACAGGCCGCGGATCCTGACCTTTACCCCAAGCGGAGGCGGCGGCTCCTCGGTGAGCGTGGCGGAAATCGGGAGCAGCGAGAGACACATCATGGCGCTGATCCCCATGAAGATCCCCTCCGTGTGAATGTCGCCAAGGCCGATCCCGAGCGGTGAGAGCATCAAGGCGATCTTCGTCGAGACCATGTAGATCGAGAGGGTACGGCCACGGTGGGTATTGACGGCGCGCGCGCTGATCCATCCATCCGTGACGGTGAAGATGCAGGCGAGTGTCATGCCGCTCAGGCCGCGCAATACGAACCATGCGGCTGTCGTGTGAGCTTGCGTCATCGCCAGAACGAGAACGGCGGCGAGCGCGGCCAAGCTTGCGAAGGCACGGATGTAGCCGATGCGCCTGATGAAGGCCGGAGCCATGAAGCACCCGGTCGAGAAACCGAGACCGTAACCGGCCGCGACAAGACCGATGGACGAAATGGACAAGCCTTCAGCCTGCATTCGCAGCGGCAGAAGCGCTTGAAGCAAGCCATTCCCGGCCTGCAGCAATGTCGCCGCGACGGTGATCGTCCAAATCAGGGAGAGAGATGAGCCCACAACGGAAACAGGGGAAGAATCTTCAGAAAGAAGCGTCTGCAATCATAGACGGCAGATAGCGGGATAGATCAAGATCCGCGACGACAATCATCGCGGCTCTTTTCAGATCGGCGTAAATAACGACTAAACTGTAGGGGAAAACGCGTTAAGGCGCGGCGTCGCTCCAAGCGACGCGATCGGCGGGAATGCGAGAGAAACTCGAGAATAAATAATATCCGTTATAGCGCACCCCGGTCTCGGCCGCCTTTGAATCGAAGCCGAACGGTAAGTCGCGGGGAGCATCGATACGTCCTTCGAAAGCCCAATGAGGTTCGGTCACGAACCGCGGAACCGTGAGTGCTTCAGGTACGGCGCACACAAGACCGTCGGGCCACTTACTGCGAAATAGGTTGTATGACTGCATCACGCTTCTCCCTGGCGTTTTCTTTATACCAACGGACTATGCACCACACATGGGCGAGACTGTGTCGCTGCGGCGCAAAGGTTGAGGCGGGATGGCGGAACCGTGGTTCTCCTTGTTAGGATACGGCGCCAGCCCGTTCAGGCTCGCCAAAAATCACACGAGGGTCCGCACGCGATGATCATTCAACAAACCAGAACGAGTTTATTCTGGCTCAATCTGATGACAATAAGTTGTCTGTCGGCATCAGGAGCGCTTGCGCAAGCCGTCGCACCTGCCCCGGAGGCTCCCACCGGCCGAGCGACCAAGTCGTTCACCACGACGACCAAGGACATGGTAGCCGCCGCCAATCCGTTGGCAGCACAAGCGGGGCGCGAAATCCTTGCCGCAGGCGGCAGCGCAGCCGATGCGGCGGTCTCTGTCCAACTCGTTCTGAACCTTGTCGAACCGCAAAGCTCGGGGATCGGCGGCGGTGCGTTCATGGTGTTCTGGGACGGCAAGACCATGACGACCCTTGATGGCCGTGAGAAAGCTCCCGCCTCAGCAAAGCCCGAGCGCTTCCTCGGGCCCGACGGCAAGCCGATGAAGTTCTACGATGCCGTTGTCGGTGGACGCTCCGTCGGCGTTCCGGGAACGGTCAGGCTTCTGGAAGCTGCGCACAAGCGCTGGGGCAAGCTGCCCTGGAAGCAGGTGATCGAGCCTGCCGCACGCCTCGCCGAGGACGGCTTCACCATCTCACCGCGCCTGAACGGGCTTCTGTCTCAGGAAAAATACCTTCAGAACGACCCGACGGCCCGCGCCTATTTCTATGACGCCGAAGGCAAGCCCAAAGCCGCCGGCACGGTCCTCAAAAATCCTGCCTTTGCGCGCACCCTCCGGACGCTCGCCGAGAACGGCGCGGACGCCTTTTATTCCGGCGAGATCGCCAATGACATTGTGTCTACTGTCACCGGGCACACCACTAATCCGGGCGACATGACGCTGGATGACCTCAAGGCCTACGCGGTCGAGGAGCGACCTGCCCTTTGTGGTCCTTACCGGATCTACAAGATCTGCGGCATGGGTCCACCAAGCTCGGGGGCCATCGCGGTCCAGCAGATCCTGGGGACCCTGGCCACGCTGGACATGGCGGCCTTGAAGCCCGGGCCTGACGCTGCTCACTGGGTGTCTGAGGCCGGGCGGCTCGCTTTTGCCGACCGGGCTCTTTATGTCGCCGATCCGGCCTTCGTGAGCGTCCCGGTCCAGGGGCTGATCGATAGCGGTTATCTGAAAAGCCGTGCCGCTCTGGTCGACCCGGCAAAGTCCATGGGTAAGGCAAAACCGGGTGAGCCGCCGTTTCAGAAGACTTTTCTCTGGGGAGCGTCGGACGGCATCGAATTCGGAACGAGCCATATGTCTATCGTCGATCGCAACGGCAACGCTATCTCCATGACGACGACCATCGAGGACGGGTTCGGCGCGAGGCTCATGACCAGGAGTGGTTTTCTGCTCAACAACGAACTGACCGACTTCTCTTTCGCGCCTGTCGAAGACGGCAAGCCCGTGGCGAACCGGGTCGAGGCAGGCAAGCGCCCCCGCAGTTCCATGGCCCCGACCATCATTCTCGACGGCAACGACAAGCTTTACGCCGTCGTCGGCTCTCCGGGGGGCAGCCTGATCATCAACTATGTGGCCAAGACCCTGGTCGGCATTCTGGACTGGAAGCTTGATCCACAAGTGGCCGCCGATTTGCCGAATTTCGGCAGCCGCAACGGCCCGACCGAGCTCGAGGCCGGTACGGAGGCAGAATCCTGGAAGGCGGGGCTCGAAGCCAAGGGTCACGACGTCAAGCTGATCGACCAGAATTCGGGCATTCATGCCATCGTCATCACCCCGAGCGGCCTTGTCGGCGGCGCGGACAGTCGCCGCGAAGGGGTTGCCATCGGCAACTAAGACGGGCATCAAAACGTCCCGGTGGCGACGCGGGGACGCTTCAAGGAGAGCCTGGCAACGATGTCGAAACGGTTTCTGGTCACGGGTGGTGCGGGCTTCATCGGCTCCGCTGTCGCGCGCATGCTCGTTCGCGAGACGCCCCATCAGGTGTTGGTGGCGGACAAACTGACCTATGCGGGCAACCTCGACTCCTTGAAGCCGGTCGCCAACAATCCGCGCTACGGGTTCGAGCAGGCGGACGTCGCCGATCTCGACCGTATGCGCGGCTTGATCGAGGCCTATCAACCCGACGTCGTCATGCATCTCGCGGCCGAAAGCCATGTGGACCGTTCCATCGACGGGCCGGGCGAGTTCGTACAGACCAACGTCGTCGGCACCTTCGCCTTGCTTCAGGCCACGCTCCGCTATTGGCAACGCCTTTCACCGGAGCGGCAATCGGCCTTCCGGTTTCATCATATTTCGACGGACGAAGTCTTCGGGTCGCTCGGAGCGGATGGGTTTTTCCACGAGGAATATCCCTACCAGCCGACATCACCCTATTCGGCCTCGAAAGCGGCTTCCGATCATTTCGTGCGGGCTTGGCACCACACCTATGGCCTGCCCACCATCGTCACCAATTGTTCCAACAATTACGGGCCGTATCATTTCCCGGAAAAGCTTATCCCTCTGATCATTCTCAATGCACTCGATGGCAAGCCCCTGCCCGTGTATGGCCAAGGCGATAATGTGCGTGACTGGTTGTTCGTGGACGACCACGCGCGGGCGCTCATCCTCGCAGCGGAACGCGGTTCGCCCGGCGAGACCTACGCTATCGGCGGGCATAACGAACGCAAGAACATCGATGTGGTCCGTGGGATCTGCGCTCTTGTCGATGAACTGGCGCCGAGCGGGGCCATCGGCCCTCGCGAGGGACTGATCTCCTTCGTCACCGATCGCCCGGGCCACGACATGCGCTATGCCATCGACGCCTCGAAAATCGAGCGTGAGCTTGGTTGGCGCCCCACGGAGACCTTCGAGACCGGCCTGCGCAAGACCGTCGAATGGTATCTGGAAAACCGGGATTGGTGGGAGCGGGTGCGCTCCGGTGTTTACCGCGGCGAGAGACTTGGGATTGTCGCTTAAGCCTTGCCGTGGCAGGGAGATGCTATCTTGATACATCTCACCGATAGAAGGGTTTGGGACGTGGTCGAAATCGAACCGACAGCACTGCCTGAGGTGAAGCTCGTTCGCACGAAGGCTTTCGGGGATTCGCGCGGGTTCTTTACCGAGACCTATAACCGACAGGCTTTCGCGGCCGTCGGGATCGAGGACGAATTCGTCCAGGACAATTTCTCCCTCTCGGTCGAACCCGGCACGGTGCGAGGCCTGCACTTTCAGTCGGAACCATTTGCCCTCGCCAAATTGATGCGGGTCGGACGAGGCCGCATTCTCGATGTCGCGGTCGATCTGCGGCGCTCGTCACCGACCTATGGTCGCCATGTGGCCGTCGAACTCTCGGCGGAAAACCGCCTGCAATTGCTTGTGCCCGTCGGCTTCGCCCACGGCTTCTGCACCCTCGAACCGAACACAGAGGTGCATTACAAGGTCACCGCACATTACTCGCCCGCCCACGATCTCGGCCTTGCCTGGGACGATCCCGTGCTCGGCATCGACTGGCCTGTCGCACCCGACAAGGCCGTGTTGTCGGATAAGGATACGAAGCATCCGCGCCTTGCCGATCTTCCGGCCTATTTTCCGTGAGCTGATCCGATGCGAATCCTTGTGACCGGAACCGAGGGGCAAGTCGCTCGCGCCATGCGGGAGCGAGGGATTCTCCACGGGGTCGAGATCGTTCCGGTAGGGCGCCCCACGATCGATCTCGCCTCGCCCTCCGGTCTCGAAGATACGTTGATGGATCTTGGTGGTGACATCATCGTCAATGCTGCCGCCTACACTGCCGTCGATCAGGCCGAGACCGAGCCGGAGCTCGCGCAGGCCATCAATGGCATCGGCGCAGGTGCACTTGCGGGCGCAGCCGCCGCCATGAATATCCCCATCATCCAGATCTCGACCGACTACGTTTTCGACGGGACGAAGGAAAGCCCCTATCGCGAAGACGATCCGGTGAGCCCGCTCGGCGCTTATGGTCTTTCCAAGTTGATGGGCGAGGAAGCCGTCGCGGCAGAGACACCCAATCACGTCATCCTGCGAACGGCATGGGTCTACAGCCCCTTCGGCAAGAACTTCGTGAAGACGATGCTGCGTCTCGCCGAGAGCCGCGATGAGGTTTCGGTGGTCGCCGACCAGCGCGGTGCGCCTACGAGCGCGCTCGACATCGCCGACGGCATCATCACGATCAGCCGCAATCTCGTAGCGCATCCCAAAGAGCGCGACATGCGTGGCATCTTTCATATGACCGGCGCCGGTACCGCCTCGTGGGCGCAATTCGCGGCAGCGATCTTCGAATGCTCTGCCTCCTTCGGAGGACCGACCGCGCGTGTGCGGCCCATAGGCACTCTGGATTATCCAACACCTGCGAAACGGCCGGCCAACTCCGTTCTCGATTGCACCAAACTCGCATCGCTCCACGGCGTCGCCCTTCCCTCCTGGCGAATGTCCTTGGAACCTTGCGTCAAACGTATTCTCGAAGAGGCTCAGAGAGCACCATGAAGGGCATCATCCTCGCCGGCGGCTCCGGCACGCGGCTGCACCCGATGACTTACGTCACGTCGAAGCAGCTTCTGCCGATCTACGACAAGCCGATGATCTACTACCCGCTCACCACCCTCATGCTGGCGGGTGTGCGGGACATCCTCATCATCTCGACGCCGGACGATCTGCCGAAGTTCAAGCAATTGCTCGGCACCGGCGAGCATTGGGGCCTGCGTCTCTCGTACGCCGAGCAGCCGAGGCCCGAGGGGCTCGCCCAGGCCTACATTATCGGCGCCGATTTCGTGAATGGCGAAAAATCGGTCCTGATCCTCGGCGACAACGTCTTCTTCGGTCACGGTCTGCCGGAAATCATGCGCTCCGCGCACCAACGGACAGAAGGCGCAACCGTCTTCGCCTATCACGTGACCGACCCCGAGCGTTACGGCGTTGTCGATTTCGATGGGCAGGGCACGGCCCTCTCTATCGAAGAAAAACCCAAGGTCCCAAAGTCGAACTGGGCGGTGACCGGGCTCTATTTTTATGACGAGCACGTCGTCGATATCGCTACCAAGCTGAAACCATCGGCCCGCGGCGAACTGGAAATTTCCGACGTGAACAAGGCCTATCTCGAGCGCGGCTTGCTTCATGTGGAGCGCATGGGGCGCGGTTTCGCCTGGCTCGATACCGGAACACCTGACAGTCTCGTGGAAGCGGCGGAATTCGTTCGAACTCTGGAAAAACGACAAGGATTTCGCATCGCCTGCCCGGAGGAGATCGCCTACTCTCTCGGCTGGATCGACCGTGATCAATTGATCACGCTCGGGACGCGACTGGCGAAAAGCAGCTACGGGCAATACTTGCTGGGAATCGTGGAAAGCCGCGGGTAGAGCCCCTCGGCGAACCGGTGCCCCACTTCGCCGGATCATGCTTGGCTATCCGCATGATCCCCTCGGTGAACCGGTGCCCACTTCGCCGGATCATGCTCCGGTTCCGCGAAAAACCGGTTGTTCTTTTTACAGAACGACGCTAAAGCAGAATTTATGACCTCGTCCTCGCAATATCACCTTGAAACGCGTCTCGTTCACGACGGGATGCTCCGTACACCGTTCGGTGAAACCTCCGAAGCGTTGTTCCTGACGCAGGGCTTCATCTACGAGACGGCGGAAAGTGCCGAGTCTCGTTTCAAGAACGAGGAACCCGGCTTCAGCTATACGCGCTACTCGAACCCGACCATCGCCATGTTCGAGGACCGCATGGCCTCATTCGAGGGGGCAGAAGCGGCCCGCGCGACAGCCACCGGCATGGCCGCCGTGACGGCTGCCATGGTAAGCCAGGTCAAGGCAGGCGATCACATCGTTGCCGCCCGTGCCCTCTTCGGCTCCTGCCGCTGGGTGGTCGAGGATTTTCTGCCCCAGTTCGGCGTCACGTGCACGCTGGTCGATGGAACCAAGATCGAGGAATGGCGCAAAGCCGTCCGCCCTGAGACGAAAGCATTCCTTCTGGAATCGCCCTCCAATCCAAGTCTTGAAATCATCGACATCGCGGCCGTTGCCAGGGTAGCGCACGAAGCCGGCGCGACGCTGACCGTCGACAATGTGTTTTCAACGCCGCTCTGGCAAAAACCTCTGGAACTCGGCGCGGATTGCGTCGTCTATTCGGCGACCAAACATATCGACGGCCAGGGACGATGTCTCGGCGGTGTGATCCTCTCATCGACGAAGTTCATCGAAGAGGTCGTCCAGCCCTTCCTGCGGATGACCGGCCCGTCCATCTCTCCCTTCAACGCCTGGGTTCTTTTGAAGGGTCTCGAAACCCTCCCCTTGCGCGTCGAACGCCAGACCGACAATGCGGGTTTTCTCGCCGATGCGCTGAGCGCGCATCCGAAGCTCAATCGTCTGATCTATCCCGGTCGCCCCGATCATCCGCAGGCCGAGATCATCGCACGCCAGATGCGTGGCGGCTCGACCATGATTGCGCTCGACGTGAAAGGCGGCAAGGAGGGAGCGTTCCGCTTCATGAACGCTCTCAAGCTGATCCGGATTTCAAACAATCTCGGCGATGCCAAGAGCCTCGTGACTCATCCCTCCACAACCACGCACCAGCGTTTCTCGCCGGAACTCCGCGCGGAAATGGGCATACCCGATGGGCTCGTGCGCTTGTCGGTCGGCCTCGAACATCGGGAAGACTTGCAGCGCGACATCGAGACTGCACTGGTGAAAGTCTGACGCCTGCATCACCGGCCCACAGATCGCAGCTCGGTCGAGACGCCTTCGCAGCGGATTCGCGCTGCGTCGATTTCCACGTGATCTCGTATCCAAGAAATTGCCGAAATCCAAACGGTCGCAACGCGGCGTATGAAGGTTCGGCAACGGCTTGCAACCAAGAAATCGCAAATGTAAAAGTGCCTGCAATTCAGGCGTTGCTATCTTGGTAAAAAATAATGAACCAATCTGAATTTGATCAGTTCGCCGACGAATACTACGAGCAGCACAAGACCAATATTGCCATTACGGGCGAGTCCCCGGAATTTTTCGCCGAGTACAAGATCCGCGAATTGAAGAACATCGCCCACGCGCGTGGCATTTCAGTGGAGCGCATTTTTGATTTCGGCTCGGGGATCGGCAATTCGGTGCCACATTTCCGGTCCCACTTCTCGGAAGGCGAAGTAACCTGCGCAGACGTATCGACCCGTAGCCTGGAGCTCAGCCGGAAGCGCTTTCCAGGACCTGAGAAATATCTCGAGATCCCCAGCGACCGTATTCCTGCCGCCGAGAACAGCTTCGACGCCACGTTTTCCGCCTGTGTGTTCCACCATATTCCTCACGAGGAGCATGTCGGATGGTTGCGGGAATTGCACCGGATCACCAGAAAAGGCGGGCTGATCACCATATTCGAGCACAACACACTCAACCCGCTCACGGTACGTGCGGTCAATACCTGCCCGTTCGACATTAACGCCAAGCTCATTCACGCATCGCACTTCAGTCGTCGCTTACGTGATGCCGGCTGGAGCGACGTCCAGGTTCGGTACCACATCTTCTTCCCAAGCCCGCTCGCCAAGCTGCGCCCGCTCGAGCAGTACCTCGCCTGGCTGCCTCTTGGCGCCCAATATTCGGTGTCGGCTCAAAAATCATGAGATCGTCGCTTCGATAGAAGCGGAGTCAGGCCGAATGACCCGCTCTGGAACTTTGATCCCGATGAACAGCCTTGATGACGAAGAGAGGGCGCCCCTTCACCTGTGTGAAGATGCGGCTGATGTATTCGCCAATCACACCGAGGCAGAAGAGTTGCACCGACGAAAAGGCTAAGACGACGACCATCAAACTCGCCCAACCGGGAGATGTGTCGTTGAGAAGGTAAGCGAAGAACGACCATCCGATCATAAGGACGGCGAGCAACGCCGCGACGAGGGCAAGAGAATAGACGAAACGCAGCGGTGCGACGGCAAAAGCCGTCATGGCATCGGACGCAAGCAGAAGCATCTTGCCGAACGGATACTTAGTCTCGCCAGCGAATCGCGCGTGACGATCATAAAGCATCGGAACCTGATCGAACCCGATCCAAGCGACCATCCCACGAATGAAACGGTGGCTCTCCGGCATGGAATTGAGGATATCAACCACCTGCCGGCTCATCAGCCTGAAATCGCCGGTATCGTGTGGAATGGGGAATGCGGCGATGCGCGAGAGCGCACGGTAGAACAGCTTCGCCGTCGCAAGTTTGAACCAGCTCTCGCCTTCACGAGCGCGGCGCTGTCCATAGACCACGTCGGCGCCTGCATCCATGACCTTCATCATTTCGCCAAGCAATTCGGGCGGGTCCTGCAGATCGGCATCGATCACGAAAACGCGCTCGCCCAAAGCCACGCTCAGTCCCGCCGACAGAGCCAATTGATGACCATGATTACGCGCCAAATCGACGATAACGATACGGGGATCGCTCTTCTTCAGGTCGAGGAGAATGCCGGCGGTACGATCGGCTGAACCGTCGTTGACGAAAACAAGCTCGTAGTCGACGGCGAGCCCCTGACACACGGCTGTCAGGCGCTCATGGCAAGCGCGAATGCATTCCTCTTCATTGTAGCAGGGAACGACTACGCTCAGGCCGGGGCGCGACGCAAATGCCTGCGCTGGCGTCAGCTTCTTCTCATGACCGCCATGCATATGACCCATCCCGCCCCCGGTCTTCGGCTGTCCCATAGCCACCTTCCGCAGGCAGCTTCTGGCACGGTCCGCTTTCAGAATGAAATTATGTTATCATGTCGCAACAAGCAAAAGAATGTGTTGCTAAAAAAGACGCTTAAGATTTTGCAGTGTCAGGCTGGTTGGTATGCTGCGCTGGACGTGGCTTATCAAAAGCTCCTCGCCCCACAGTAATGTTGGCGCTCCCTAGGGGAATCGAACCCCTGTTTTCGCCGTGAGAGGGCGACGTCCTAGACCGCTAGACGAAGGGAGCTAGCAACTGGAAGGTCGCTCGTATAACGAGCTTGTCTGGCGCCTTCAAGGGCTTTGCGAAAAAAAGCGACGCGAACGAGCAAAAAAGAGGTTTTCGTTGACCGACGAGACACGGCGAGAATGGACGATCGAAGAACACGCGGCCCCGGAGCGGCTGGATCGCGTGCTTGCGGCCGCGTGGAGCGACCTGTCGCGCAGCCGCTTGCAGGCGCTGATCCGCGAGGGACACGCTGTGATCGACAGTCAGATCGTGCTCGACCCCAGCCGGAAAGTCGCGGGCGGGGTGACAATCGCTCTTTCGGTTCCTCCAGCCGTGCCGGCCGAGCCTGTTGCCCAGGCAATGGACCTTCATGTGGTTTACGAGGATGACGATTTGATCGTCATCGACAAGCCTGCCGGGCTCGTCGTCCATCCGGCCGCGGGGCATGAATCGGGCACGTTGGTCAATGCGCTCATTGCCCATTGCGGGGACAGCCTGTCCGGGATCGGCGGCGTGAAACGCCCCGGCATCGTTCACCGACTGGACAAGGACACGTCCGGCCTTCTCGTCATTGCGAAGAACGACAAGGCGCATCAAGGCCTCGCAGAGCAATTTGCCGATCATGGTCGTTCGGGGCCCCTCGAGCGCGCCTATCTGGCGCTGGTCTGGGGCACGCCCGACCGCCAGCATGGCACCGTCGAGGCCGCGCTGGCGCGCAGCACTCATAATCGCGAGAAGATGGCGGTGGTCTCTGAAGAGCGTGGGCGCTACGCGATCACGCATTATCGGATCGAGGAGTCACTTCCTGCCGGCTCCCCGCTCGCCACCCTCGTCCGATGCGAGTTGGAGACGGGAAGAACCCATCAGATCCGTGTGCATATGGCGCATATCGGCCATCCCTTGCTTGGTGACCGCGTCTACGGATCTGGTTTCAAGACCAAGGCGAACCGCCTGTCGGAAGCTCAGCAGAGCGCGCTCACGGCACTAGGGCGTCAGGCCCTGCATGCCACGGTTCTCGGCTTCGAACACCCGAGAACAGGGGAGTTTCTGCAATTCGAGAGCCCCCTCCCCGCCGATATGGTGGCTCTTCTCGCCGCCTTGAGGGAACCGATTTTAGGCGGCACTGCGCCGCATTAGAGAACGCGAACGGCACATAACCATGCCAAACGCGTTGTTCCGGTTCACATGAGATTGCGTGGCGATGCCTCTATTCGGTCAAGGTCTCCATGCTTATATTGGGGGATCGACGGTCGGCCATGAGGAGGCCGTCTCTCGGCTTGCCTCGTCAGAGGGAGCCAAAGGAGGATATGGAATATGGCTGCAGCGCTTCCCGTTCTTGCCAATGAAGGGGGCCTTTCGCGCTATCTCGACGAAATTCGCCGCTTCCCCATGCTCGAACCGCATGAGGAATACATGCTCGCCAAAAGCTGGCGTGAGCATGGCGACCGCGAGGCCGCGCACAAGCTCGTGACATCCCATCTGCGTCTCGTCGCGAAGATCGCGATGGGTTATCGCGGCTATGGTCTCCCTATCGGCGAAGTGGTCTCGGAGGGAAATGTCGGCCTGATGCAGGCCGTCAAACGCTTCGAGCCCGAGAAAGGCTTCCGCCTTGCCACTTATGCGATGTGGTGGATCAAGGCCGCGATTCAAGAGTACATTCTGCGCTCATGGTCGCTCGTGAAGATGGGCACCACCGCGAACCAGAAGAAGCTCTTCTTCAATCTCCGTAAGGCCAAGAGCCGGATCTCGGCTCTGGACGAGGGAGATCTGCGTCCCGATCAGGTCAAACAGATCGCAACCCAGCTCGGCGTGAACGAACAGGACGTGGTTGAGATGAACCGTCGCCTCGGCGGCGACACCTCCCTCAACGCCCCTCTTCGCGAGGAAGGCGAAGGCGAATGGCAGGATTGGCTCGTCGATGACAGCGTCAGCCAGGAGCAGTTGCTTGTGGCGGAAGAGGAAGGCCAGAACCGCCTCTCGGCGTTGCGCAACGCTCTTTCCGTGCTCAATCCGCGCGAGCGACGCATCTTCGAGGCGCGCCGCCTCTCGGACGATCCGATGACACTGGAAGACCTCTCGACCGAGTTCGGTGTGTCGCGCGAGCGTGTCCGCCAGATCGAAGTGCGCGCCTTCGAAAAGGTGCAGGAAGCCGTCAAGAAAAACCTCGCCCAGATCGAGCATCCGGCCGAGGCTTAATTTTCAACGAGAGATCAGACGAGATCGGCTAGAGTTTGATCGTTTCAGATTGAAACAGGATCAAACTCTAGATTCGTTTGATGCCGCATGATCCGGGCGCACAACCGGCTTCCACTTGTTCTGATCATGCTATGAGCCGCGGCATCGACCGCGGCTTTTTTTATTGCCACTGGCGGAAGGCGTTGTTGATCACCTGCTCACCCGAAGCACCCTTCTCGAAGCTCAGGATCGCGCGCTGACCGGAGGCCATGCGCACAGGCAGATCAACCCAGTTCCGATGAATGAACATCTCCACATTGCGCTCGATATCGCCCGAGAGATTCGACAGCCCGAGGAGGAAGATGTTTTCACGCACGGGCACCGGCAGTCCGGCGAGTGGCGTGCCGCGCGCGGCTTCCTCGCTCTTGAACTGCAACAAGCCCACATCGCGGATGACCCGGCCGGCATCGCCCGCTCGCGTCGTAAAAAGAAGCTCGACCGTATGCGACGCCGGAAGCGTAGCATCGGTATTGCGACGGATGGTCATGTTCAGATTGAGGCCCGCATCGGGAATCTCGATCGCCGCGCGCACCGCCGTCTCAAGTGGCTGGCCCTGCCCGCCGCTAACATTCTCCAGCCGCCAGACGACCTTGCCGACCAGAGCCTTGGGCGTCTGCGGGTTGGAAGGGTCTTCCTCGTAGAAGACCGCGCGCTGGGCAACACCCAGATCGGGCTTCGTGGGATTGGCTTGAACCTGGGCCGGCGCGGACTGGCCGCCGACGCGTTCGTTGAACTTGCTTGCATCCTGGGCGGTGCGCTGGGCTGGCGCTTCCGCGACCGGATTCTGTACCGGTAGGCTCTCAGGCGTGTCACGGAGGAACCAGGCCACGACGGCGATGGCCGCGATGACCACGGCGAGGACCGAGCCAAGAAGGATGGTGCGACCGCGTCCGCCGGAACCGGCCATAGCCGAGCGACTATCGACACGCGGACGCGCAACGACCGCAGGCTCCTCCGGAGGAACGGACGGCTCGCTTCCCTCGTCGTCAAAAGTGTCGCGCGGCGAAAAGACTTCCTTCGCGAAGTCCTCTAGACCAGGGAGATCGGATTCAGGAGCCGGTGGCGGCGAGGCATAGGATGCCTCTATCCGCGTGATCGCCTCGTCCAGGGAAACGCCTTCGGCCGCGATATCCGCCTCCGAGAGAGGCGGATCCAGAGTCCGCAATTGACCTAAAAGAGCCGTACGCGCGCGCTCATAGACGGCGCGGCGCATTTGTGGCGAACGGTCGGACAGGCCTTCGACGGCACGGGCAATAAGTGGGTAATAATCAGCCATTGCTCTTGGGATGGCCCGCCGAGGCGTCGCCGTCAACCCTCAAACGGGTTCTTCACGAGGATTGTGTCCTCTCTCTCGGGCGATGTGGACAACACCGAAACCGGTGCCCCGATCAACTCCTCGATCCGGCGGACATACTTGATAGCCTGAGCCGGAAGCTCGGCCCAGGACCGCGCGCCGGCGGTCGAGCCGCTCCAACCTTCCATTTCCTCGAAGATCGGCTCAACTTTCGCCTGCGCGCCCTGGCTCGCGGGGAAATAGTCAAGGGTTTCGCCATCGAGACGATAACCGACGCCGATCTTGATGGTCTTGAAGCCGTCGAGAATGTCGAGCTTCGTCAAGGCTATGCCGTTGATGCCGGAGGTGCGGACAGTCTGCCGCACGAGGGTGGCATCGAACCAGCCGCAGCGACGCTTGCGACCCGTGACCACGCCGAATTCCTTGCCCTTCTGGCCGATCAGTTCACCGGTCTCGTCGAACAATTCCGTCGGGAACGGGCCCTCGCCCACGCGGGTCGTGTAAGCTTTGGCGATGCCGAGCACGTAGCCCACCGCGCCCGGTCCGAGGCCGGAGCCGGTGGCTGCCTGGCCTGCAACGGTGTTTGAAGACGTGACGAAGGGGTAGGTGCCGTGGTCCACGTCGAGCAACGCACCCTGCGCGCCCTCGAACAGGATCCGCTTACCGCCACGGCGCTCCTCGTCGAGCAGACGCCACACGGCGTCCATGTAAGGCAGCACCTTCGGTGCGACAGAGGCCAGTTCCTCGTAGATTGCCTTGGCCTCGAATTCCGGCAGGCTAAGCCCACGGCGAAGTGCATTGTGGTGGGCGAGCAGCCGCTCGATCTTGTCCGGCAAAGACTTCAGATCGGCCAAATCCATCAGGCGGATCGCCCGCCGACCGGCCTTGTCTTCGTAAGCCGGACCGATTCCGCGCTTCGTGGTGCCGATCTTGGTGCCACCGCCGCCGCTTTCGCGCAGAGCATCGAGCTCTCTGTGAATCGAGAGAATCAATGTGGCGTTCTCGGCAACGCGCAGATTGTCGGGAGTGATCGCAACGCCTTGTTGCTTCAGAGTTTCGACCTCGGAAGCCAAGGCATAGGGGTCGAGCACGACGCCGTTACCGATCACCGAGAGCTTGCCGGGGCGCACGACTCCGGAAGGCAGAAGCGAGAGCTTGTAGACGGTTTCACCGATGACGAGGGTATGGCCCGCATTGTGGCCACCCTGGAACCGCACGACCACGTCCGCCTGTTCGGACAGCCAATCGACGATCTTGCCCTTACCCTCGTCGCCCCACTGGGCGCCGACGACGACCACATTCGCCATCGCTCAAGCCTCACATAAAAAAACCCCGGCGCAAGGCCAGGGTTGGGTTGAAAAACCTTGCAAAGTCTCTTGATGGATCGAGCGCGTGAGGTCAAGGCGAAATGGAAGCATCAAGACATCCGGATGCAGCTCATCCCCTGTCGAAGACCTCAAACGTCCGCAAGGACACTGTCTCCCATGTGGCGACAATCAGGAGAGCCACTGTCGCGCCTGCACTGATCGCCAGAGGCGAAAGCATGACCGAGACGGGAAACAAAAGAACCAGAACCGCGAGACCAGCCAGATGCGATAGCGGGGCTCGCCCTGTCATGGCTTTCTTGAAAAGGAGATTGCCGGCGATGTAGATCGCGGGTCCGCCAAGCATCACGAGACGTGTCGCCATCTCCGCATGGCCCGTCGGATGAGCCAATGAAAGCTCATCGGAGACAGCGCAAATCACGATGCCCGCAATGATGACAATGTGGATATATGTGTATGCCAGCCGCGCGAGCCTGCCCGGATCGCTTGAATGCGTGATGCTATCGGAGGCGCGTTCCGCCCCTGTGTTGAAGTAGATCCACCACATGGCGACACTGCTGACAAAGCCGACGAACGCGGCCGACACGACAGGCGATGTCCATCAAGTTCACTGAACGTCGCCCCTGTGACGAGGATCGATTCACCAAGCGCGATGATGACGAAGAGACCACAGCGCTCGGCAAGATGGCCGCCCTCCACCAGCCAGTCCGTGGTTGCCGACCGTCCGAGACCCGGGGTCCGGAAGCCGAGTGAGGGAGAAACATATTCGATGGCGAGCGCAATAAGCCATAACCACAGGCGTAGGTCATGCTCCGCCAGGCCGCCCGCGAGCCAGAAAAGCGCCGAGGTCGCGAGCCAGGCGGTGATGCGTTGGAAGTTGCGGAAATTGTCCCAATCATGTTGCTTGAGCGCCCATATCATAAAGAGCGAACGGCCCACCTGCATGGACACGTAGGCAAGGGCGAAAGACAGACCGCGTCCTTCGAACGCCTCAGGGATAGAGGTGGAAAGGACGAGCCCGGCCAACATGAGGCCATACATCATGAGCCGGACGGGCGTCCGTTCCGGATCGACCCAGTTCGTGACCCAAGACGTGAAGATCCAGACCCACCAGACCGCCAGGAACAGAATTCCGGTTTGAACGGCTCCCATCAGAGTGAGATGCTTCAACAGGAAATGCGAGAGCTGCGTGATGGCAAAAACGAAGACGAGATCGAAAAACAGCTCCGTGAAGGAGACCTTGTTGTGCTCGTGAGGAGATCGCGCCCTTAGATAGTTCGTCGATGCGCCTGCAAGCATGACAAGCCGCCTCTGTTTCCTGAGCCGGGCCATCATAGAATGTCCCAGCCCGCCATGCGACAGGCTTAAAGAATCGATAATGACTCAGTTTGATCTGCGCTCTTCCCTCCCCCTTGCGGGGAGGGGTAGGGGTGGGGGTTGAAAAGTCAGAGCGTTGCCAGGTGATCCGATAAGCAGGAAGGCTGCTACGCGCCAGACGTATGAAAGTTTCACCCGGTCGGACCACCCCCACCCTTCGTCCCTCCCGGGAAAGCCTGGGCTTTATCCTCATCAAACTGAGTCACGACCAAAGAATCAGGCACGCCCCCGGGCGCTCTTCTCCGGCTTCACCCGATGTTCGATGAAATTGCGGATCTCGCGGGTGCGGCGCTCGGGCAAAAGCACTTCCTCATCGAGCCCATGTCGCCAGGATAGATCGAAGCGCGTCGGCTGTGCGTGCAAGGTCTGGAGATCGCCAATGTAGGAAACGGCTTCCTCCGCATTGCGGCAGAAGCCCTCGCCGACCAGCATCTCAGTCCGCCGCGCCAGAATCACAGCCAATTCGCCGAGGCTGAATTCGGGGTGATACTGTACACCCCAGAAAGTGCCGCCGCTCATGGTGATTTCCGCCGCCTGAACCTGCGACACCGCATTCGTCGACAAGACGATCGCCTCCCCCGGTGTCGTCGTCACTATGTCGAGATGAATCGCCGGCGCATCGTAGGAGGCGGGGCGACCGGAAAGGAGCGGATGCGTTCGGCCCGCCTCGGTCGGCGTCAATCGCCGCGCAAACCCGATTTCGCGTCCAAGAGGGTTCTTGCGCACGTCTCCTCCGGCAGCGACAGCCGCCACCTGCAAGCCCCAGCAGGAGCCGAAGGAGGGGGTGCGCGAAGCATAGACGGAGCGCATCAGGTCGATCTGGCGCAGAATGTTCGGCGTGGCATCGTAGATATTCAGGTGCGAGCCTGTGAGCACGATGCCATCGTAGGATTCGAGCCCCGACGCATCGGGAAGATTCGTGCCTTCGTCTGCCGGGAAAGCCAGATCGCAGACGATGTCGGTCTCGACCTGCTGCAACACGTCAGCATAGGACTCCGACGGCATGAGTCCATAGGCTGCCTTGTGGGCCTGCCTTGCGCCCAGCGTATTGCCCTCGATAACCAGAAACCGTAAGGCCATAGACCCTCGATGCCTCCACTTTGGGCATCGGTTTACCCGAAAGGCGCGCGGGTGCAAGCGCGCTGAGGTTCTAAGGCCCATGACGATGCTGCGCACGCTCTGGCGGAAGTTTTATGGCCAGGCCTATCTTCTCCTTGCCATCACCACCCTGTTCTGGGGTGGTAACGGCGTCGCGGGTCGGCTGGCGGTGGGCGAGATTTCGCCGATGGTCCTTGTGGCCCTACGCTGGGTGATCGTGGTCGCGATCATGGTGCCCCTGGTCGGGCGCCAGTTGATCGAGGCGTGGCCAAAGCTGAGACCACACAAATGGCTCATCATCGCAATGGGAACCTGCGGCTTTACCGCTTTCAACGCCTTGTTCTACGGCGCGGCGCATTATACGAGCGCGGTCAACCTCACGATCTTCCAGGGCGCTATCCCGGTTCTCGTGCTGGTGGGCGCGGTGTTCTTCTTCCAGAACCGTGTGGGGCCGCTCCAGATCATCGGCATGATGGTGACGCTCATCGGCGTGATCGTCGTCTCCGTTCGAGGCGATCTCGAGGTCCTGCGCTCACTTGCGTTGAATTTCGGCGACATGCTGATGCTGATCGCCTGCGTCTTCTATGCCGGATACACGCTGGGTCTGCGCCAACGCCCCGCCGTGCCGGGCCTCGTGTTCTTTGGAGCCCTCGCGGTCATTGCTTTTCTCACCTCATTGCCGTTGGTGGCCGTAGAAATCGTAAGCGGCAAGGCGCAATGGCCGACGCTCACCGGTTGGGCCGTGATGCTTTACGTGGCGCTGCTTCCCTCTCTCCTCTCGCAACTCCTCTTCATCCGCGGCGTGGAGCTGATCGGTCCGGCAAGAGCAGGGTTGTTCGTCAATCTCGTGCCGGTCTTCGGCGCGCTGCTCGCAGTCGCTATTCTCGGCGAGCCCTTCGCATCCTATCACGCGATCGGGCTGGTGATGGTGCTCGGAGGGATCTGGTTGGCAGAGCGCAGAGTGTAATCAAAAAGCTTTCGATAACCTTGCCTGCTTCAGAATGCCGTTGGCCGTGTGGCGCGACTTGATCGTTCCATCAACCACAACCTTTCGGCCGCTCGTGGCGTTGTGCCAAATTTCATGATCGCCGCGGCCCTGTCGTAAAAATTCAAAGCCCTGCTCACGAAGGATGCGCCGGACAGCAGGAGCGAAATCGTTCATCTCATCTTCCACGTAAAATGTGAGATGAGTGTGCACTTACTCTTTGAAACCGCAAGTTTAATTCGTACTTCAAGGCCCGGTAACACGAATGAATTATTTCAATAGCTTAAGGCTTGAAAGCATGTGATTTCAAATCGCATGCTCTACTTACTTATCCACATCGTTAGATTAGGCCGCGATTGTCACGCGATCATGGGCATAAGCAATAAAATCAATCTCGATCTCATTCGGATGCCCGTCCGCATCCTCAAGGAGATCCTGAATTATCAAGGGCACCTTGCGACGCAAATCCTCCAAGGTTTCTGCTTCCGTCACTAGGCCGGGAATGTCGGATTCCTGCACATACCATACCTTGGCCTCTTCATCCCAGGCGGCGCGAACGACGACATAACGGGGCATAAAGCATCCTTTCGATCTGAACCCATCATCGCCCATGATCCAGCCTGTAGCAAGGTAAAGCGTTGTCCTCCCCAAACCGCCCTAGACTAGAAGTCGGGAAGGACAAGCTTGATTAGAACCGCACAGCCCGGGCGCGCTTCACCTGCGGGATCTCTTCGATCTTGCGCAGCAGATCGTCCGTTACCGGTTGATCGACCGACACGAAGCAGATCGCATCGCCGCCCTGCTTGTCGCGACCAAGCGCGAAGGTGGCGACGTTGACGCCGGATTCTCCGAGCAAGGTGCCGAAGCTGCCGATGAAGCCCGGCTTGTCCGCGTTGCGCACGTAAATCATGCTCGGCGCGAATTCCGCATCGATCATGATATCGCGGATTTCCGTGACACGCGGCTTGCCATCCTGGAACACGGTGCCGCCCGCATGGCGCGACATATCTTCAGCTTCGACCACGATACGCACGAAGCTCTCATAGTCCCGCGCTGCGCTGTCGCGCTTGACCTCTTCCACGGTGATGCCACGCTCACGGGCGACGATGGGCGCGGACACCATGTTGATGTCTTGCAGGAAGGGACGCAGAACACCGGTCACCGCTGCAGAGGTGAGTGCGCGAGTGTTCATCTCCGCCACGTCACCTTCGTATTCGATGCGGATGCCCTTGATCGGCGCTTCGGTGAGCTGACCAAGGAACGAACCGAGCTTCTCGGCAAGCGCCACGAAGGGTTTCAGACGCGGCGCCTCTTCCGCCGAGATCGACGGGAAGTTCACTGCGTTCTGGATTGCGCCCTGCAACAGATAATCCGACATCTGCTCGGCAACCTGCAACGCCACATTCTCCTGCGCCTCGGTCGTCGCAGCGCCAAGATGCGGCGTGCAGACCACGTTGGGATGGCCGAAAAGCGGGTTCGCTGTCGCAGGCTCTTCAATGAACACGTCGAAAGCGGCGCCTGCGACATGGCCAGAATCGAGAGCCGCGCGCAAAGCCACTTCGTCGACAAGACCCCCGCGCGCGCAATTGATGATACGCACACCCTTCTTCGTCTTGGCGATATTCTCGGCGGAGAGAATGTTCTTCGTCTTTTCCGTCATCGGAACATGCAGCGTGATGATGTCGGCGCGGCGAAGCAATTCGTCGAGCTCCACCTTCTCGACGCCGAGTTCGAGCGCGCGCTCAGGCGACAGGAACGGATCGTACGCGATCACACGCATGCGAAGTCCAATACCACGCTCGGCGACGATGGAGCCGATATTGCCGCAGCCGATGACGCCGAGCACCTTGCCGGTGAGTTCGACACCCATGAAGCGGTTCTTCTCCCACTTGCCGGCCTGCGTGGAAGCATCCGCCTGCGGAATCTGCCGCGCGAGCGCGAACATCATGGCGATGGCGTGCTCAGCGGTGGTGATCGAATTGCCGAAGGGTGTGTTCATGACGATCACACCCTTCGCCGTAGCGGCAGGGATCTCGACATTATCGACACCGATGCCGGCGCGACCGATCACTTTCAGGTTCTTGGCCTGTTCGAGGATCTTGGCCGTCACCTTTGTGGCGGAGCGAATGGCAAGGCCGTCATAGTCACCGATGATGGCGGCGAGTTTGTCTTTGTCCTTGCCGAGATCGGGCTGAAAATCGACATCGACACCGCGATCCTTGAAGATCTGCACGGCGGCGGGGGAGAGAGCGTCGGAAATGAGTACGCGGGGTTTGGTCATGTTGGTCCTCGTAAGCAAGCGTCAGAAATTGAAGGGGCCCGCGGGCCAAACTATGGCTCGGGCAAGCAGTGCAAAGCAGCGGAGTTCGGGTAGCTTTTGTGGGGCCGTTGGTCCCGCCGTGACGGAATGAAGTAAACCCCCATCTTCGAAGGTTACCTCGCATGAGAGAGGAGTTTTGGATGCCTCATGTCTGCGGCATGACGCGTAGAGGTCTTTGATTTTTTTATGCCTGGAAATGAACAGCCGAAATTCCTTGAGGTTTTCCGCATCAATCGCAACCTCCACGGTTTCGATGTCGTTGTCGGACAATATGTTTGGATTCCCGGCGAAGCATTTCTCAAGGTCACTAATCTCGGCCGCAGCCCAGTGGCATCGGCCCTTCGGAGGAAGCGCATTCGGTCCCACACGTATCAGGGGATTAGCCCGGCCCACCTGGTCTTTTACCGTATTCCTCCCTGTGACCAGATCCGCAAAAGCCGCGATCGTTCCGGTTATTTTCAGCGCCTCGCCACGCCCGTCCACCTGAACGACGGAGGCTATGATTCCGCGATCATAGAAACTGCGAACCGGCGAGCCTCGAAAAATCGGATCGGGCAGCACCTGTGCATGGGCGGTTGTGGCGAGGGTATTCATGAGAAACGCAACGCCAAGAAAAACGCGCGGCTTGATCATGGGCTCTTTCCTAAAGTGCTACTTTGCCATTCCGGACAGTTGCGGATGCACCAAGCCGGAATGTCAGTTTCGCCCTTCGCCGATGAGCTGAATACTATCCGTTCATAGGTTCCAGACCCGCGCCTGCGGCGCGCGCCCGGAATGACGGTGTCTGCCCTAGGCCGCTTTCGCGAGCTTCGCCTTTTCCTGCGCGAAGGCCCAATCGAGCCAGGGCGTCAGAGCCTGAAGGTCGGAGGTCTCGACAGTCGCGCCGCACCAAATGCGAAGACCGGGAGGCGCATCGCGATAGGCGCCGATATCGAGAGCGACGCCCTCCTTGTCGAGCGCAGCCGTGATGCCCTTGGCAACCTGTGCCACCGCATCCGATCCCTTCGCAATCACATCGGGATCGGAGACGACCAAGCACACGCTGGTGTTGGAGGCGTTTGCCGGATCCTTCGCGAGATTGGCGATCCACGGGGTCTTCGCCACCCAGTCGAGGATGACCTTGGCGTTGGCATCAGCCTTCGCCTGAAGACCGTTGAGGCCGCCGATGGACTTCGCCCATTCGAGCGCGTCGATGTAGTCCTCCACGCACAGCATGGACGGCGTATTGATGGTCTCGCCCTCGAAGATGCCTTCGATGAGCTTGCCGCCCTTGGTCATGCGGAAAATCTTCGGCAGCGGCCAGGCGGGCTTATAGGTTTCCAACCGCTCGACCGCGCGGGGCGAGAGGATCAGCATCCCGTGAGCCGCCTCGCCGCCGAGCACCTTCTGCCAGGAGAAGGTGACCACATCGAGCTTGGCGAAATCGAGGTTCTGCGCAAAGGCCGCCGAGGTGGCGTCGCAGATCGTCAGACCTTCACGATCGGCCGCGATCCAATCCGCATTCGGCACGCGCACGCCAGAGGTCGTGCCGTTCCAGGTGAAGACGACGTCGCGGGTCTTGGTGTCCACCTTCGCAAGATCCGGGAGTTCGCCGTAAGGAGCCGTCGTGATGCGGGCATTATCGAGCTTGAGCTGCTTGACCACATCGGTGACCCATCCTTCACCGAAGCTTTCCCAGGCCAGCATTTCGACCGGGCGCGCACCGAGCATCGACCACAACGCCATTTCCACCGCGCCTGTATCGGAAGCGGGCACGATACCGATACGGTAATCGGCCGGTACGTTCAGCACCGCGCGGGTCAGGTCGATGGCGAGTTTCAGGCGCGCTTTGCCGAGCTTCGCACGGTGCGAACGGCCGAGACTGTCGGTTGTGAGGTTTTCAAGAGACCATCCGGGGCGCTTCGCGCAGGGGCCGGACGAGAAAAAGGGCGCACGAGGGCGCGCGGCAGGCATATCTGTCATTTGATTCCATCCTTACAGATGGGCGCCTCTCGGTGGGGAGAGGTGTCCCGCCGATGGGTATGACGGAGGGGGCCAATTCGGTCAAGGAAAATTAAGAGAGCCATCAAGATTACAAAATCGTAATACACACCCGAGCAGGTTCTTGATTAAAGGTCATAATAATTGGCACGAGTTGTGCTAGCACTTTCCGAAATCGGGATTTCAAGGAGCGAGCATGCGTTTGTCCGGTCAGCTCGCCGTCATTGCCGCGCTAGGTGTCGCGGGTCTTGGCGGCTGGTATGCCTACCAGGGCGGCTATTTCGGTAAGCCAAATGCCCAGGTCGCGGCTTCGCCGCGCAGCCGAGGCAACGTATCTGGCCCTGCTACAGTCGACGTCGATACTGTCAAAACAGGACGGATCGTGGAAATCCGCGAGGCGGTCGGCACCTTGCGTGCCTATGAATCGATCACTGTGACTGCCAAGATTGCAGGCGTCATCGACAAGATCGGCTTCGAGGAAGGTCAGAAGGTCAAAGCCGGCGACACGCTGGTTCAACTTGATGCGGCCGAGCGTCGCGCCGATATCGAGCAAACGACCGCCGAAGCGAACCGCGCCGTCGCGCTCCGCAACGAGGTCGCCATCAAGCTCGATCGCGCTCAGACGCTGCGCCGTAGCGGAGCCGGTACCGAAGCGCAGGTCGAGGATCTCACAGCTCAGGTGAAATCGCTCGAGGGGGCCATCGCCGCGGCACAGGCACAACGTAAAGCCGCCGAAGCGCGGTTGGAGGATCTGACCATCCGGGCGCCCTTCGCTGGCCGCGTCGGCACCCGTTCCGTCTCGCTTGGTGCGTATATTTCGCCGGGCACGCGCGTCACGTCGCTCGACGACCTCTCTCGCGTGAGGCTCGATTTCTCTGTGCCGGAAAATATCCTCGGCCGTCTGAAACCTGGCCAGACCGTCAATGCCGCATCGGCTGCCTATCAGGGGCGCGTGTTCAAGGGCACCGTGGCGACCATCGACCCACGCGTTGATCCCATCACTCGCTCCGTGCGCCTCACCGCCGAATTCGACAATCCTGACGAGGCTCTCAGGCCCGGCATGTTCCTCACTGTCTCCCTTGAAGTGATGACCAAGGACGACGCCATTCTCGTTCCTGAAGAGGCCATCGTCAGCGAGGGCCTGCGCCAGATCGTCTATCCGGTAAAGGACAACAAGGTCGAGCGTCGCGTGATCCGCATCGGCCAGCGTCAGAACGGCAAGGTCGAGGTGTTGGACGGGCTCAAGGCCGGAGAGACAATCGTCGTTCTCGGCGTGCAGCGCGTGCGTCCCGGTGGCGAGGTGAATGCACGCCCGCTCGGTTCGGGTACCCCGACGCCGGGCAGCGCTCCGCAATCCGCTTCGCAGCCTTCGCGCAGTTCGGCTCCGCAGGCCATCGGCAGCGCGAGCGCCGCGGAACGAAATTGAAGTGCCTTGGGCCGTCACGGTTTTCGACTCGCCGGACTGACACGTTGAGCTAACCGAACTCGCCGAACTGGATCGAACAGAGCCATGCAGGTCTCAGACCTTTTCATCCGCCGTCCCGTTTTCGCTGTCGTAGTCAGTCTCATGCTGATCGTCGGCGGGCTTGCATCGCTCAACAATCTGCCCGTGCGCGAATACCCGCAGGTGGACAGGCCGGTCGTCTCGGTTTCGACGGTCTATCGCGGTGCCTCGAACGAGGTCATCGAGAGCCGCGTGACGGAGGTCATCGAAGGTGCCATCGCCGGCATCGAAGGTATTCGCCAGATCACCTCGCAAAGCCAGAACGACCGCTCCTCCGTCTCCATCGAGTTCAACGTCGAGCGCAACCCCGAGGCCGCGACCTCCGACGTGCGCGATGCGGTGTTCCGCGTTGTCGGACGCCTGCCCGATGGTGTCGATCAGCCGGTCGTGCGCAAAGTCGATGACAACGCTTCCGCGATCATGTGGGTCAGCGTCACGTCGTCCTCCCTCGATGCTCTCGAATTGAGCGACTTTCTGAAACGCGTTTATGTGGATCGGCTCTCCACCGTTCCGGGCGTCGCAAATGTCTATCTCGGTGGCGAGCGGCGCTACGCCATGCGCCTGTGGGTCGACCGTCCGGCGCTCGCCGCGCGCGGGCTGACCGTTCAGGACCTTGAGACCGCGATCAAGAAGCAGAACGTCGAACTGCCGGGCGGACGCATCGAATCCGCCCAGCGCGAATTCACCGTGAAGACGGATTCCCGCCTCGCGACGCCGCAGGAATTCGAGCAGGTCATCGTCTCCAACAAGAATGGCTATCTCGTCCGCCTCGGTGAAGTGGCGAAGGTCGAGGTCGGTGCAGAGGATACGCGTTTCGAGTTCTATGAATCCGGCAAGATCGCCATCGGCCTCGGTGTCGTGCGCCAATCGACCGCCAACACGCTCTCCGTCGCCGACGATGTGCGCACCGAACTAGCGAATCTGAAAAGCTCGCTTCCACCCGGCACCTCGGCCGATGTCTCCTATGACGAGAGCCAATTCATCCGCGCCTCCATCGACGGCGTGCTACACACGCTGCTGGAAGGCATCGTCCTCGTCATCCTGGTGATCCTGATCTTCCTGCGCGACTGGCGCTCGACCATCGTCGCGATGGTGGCGATCCCGGTGTCGATCACCGCCGCCTTCATGGTAATGAGCTATTTCAACGCATCCATCAACGTGCTGACACTGCTCGCCATCGTGCTCGCTATCGGCATCGTGGTTGATGACGCCATCGTCGAAATCGAGAACGTGCATCGCCGTATCGAAGAAGGGCAGCCCCCATTGCTCGCTTCCTTCGACGGCGCACGCGAGATCGGTTTTGCGGTCATTGCGACCACTGCAACGCTCATGGCCGTCTTCGTTCCGCTCGCCTTCATGAGTGGTCAGACGGGAAAACTGTTCCGCGAATTCGGCATTACGCTTGCCGCCTCGATCTTCTTCTCGGGTGTGGTGGCGCGCACGCTGACTCCGATGCTGTGCTCGAAGCTGATGGTGCCGGCGCATGGCCGCATCCAGACCATGACGGAGCCGTTCTTCACCAAGATGAATAACGGCTATCGCTGGCTGCTCTCGCGGGCGTTGCGCGCACCGTTCATCATCATCGCCGTCGGTTTCGCGGTGTCGCTTGCCGCCTACAGCCTTTTCCAGATGGTGCCGAAGGAATTCACGCCGACAGAGGATCGTGGCGCAATCATCATCTCTATCACCGCTCCCGAAGGCGCGAGCCTCGACTATACCCGCTTGCGCGTGAAGGAAGTCGAGCAGGAGCTTTTGCCCTATCAAGAGAAGGGTATCATCGCCTCGATCACGAGCCAGGTCGCGCCCGGTTTCGCACGCCCCTCGCCGGTCAATGCAGGTATGATCATCGTGCGCCTCACGCCTTGGGATCAGCGCACATTCAAGCAGCAGGAATTGACGCAGCAGCTCTTCGGCAAGGTCTCTAACCTGCCCGGCGCACGCGCCTTCCCCATTAACCCACCTTCGCTCGGTCAGCGTGGCCTGTCGCAGCCGATCCAGTTCGTGCTTGGCGGCCCCGATTACAACACGCTGCGCGACTGGCGCGATATCGTGATGCAGAAGGCGCAGGAGACCGGCCTCTTCGTCAATCTGGATTCCAACTACAAGGAATCGCAACCTGACATCCGCGTGAAGATCGACCGGCAACGCGCCGCCGATCTCGGCGTCGATGTGGCCGATATCGGCCGCACGCTGGAATTGATGTTCGGCGAAACCCAAATCTCCACCTTCGTCAATCGCGGAGAGGAATACCCCGTCATCATCCGTGGTCGCGCCGAAGATCGCGCGACGCCGAACGATCTGACCAATACTTTCATCCGCGCAGCAAACGGCGATCTTGTTCCGCTCTCTTCGTTCGTAAGCCTGACGGAATCCGCTGCACCGCAGAACCTCAACCGCCTCGACCGATTGCGTTCGATCACGATCCAGTCGTCGCTTCGCCCCGGCATTACCATCGGTGAAGGGCTCGCGGCGCTGGAAAAGATCGCGCAGGACAACCTGCCGGCCGAAGCGCGTATCGGCTATACGGGCCAGTCGAAGGATTTCCGTGAATCGTCGAACGCGATCTACCTCACTTTCGGCATGGCGTTGCTCGTGGTGTTCCTGGTGCTCGCAGCGCAGTTCGAAAGCTGGATCAACCCGTTCATCATCATGCTCACCGTGCCGCTTGCGGTGACGGGCGGCCTTCTTGCGCTCGTCATCACCGGGCAAACACTGAATATCTACAGCCAGATCGGCATGATCCTGCTCATCGGCCTCATGACAAAGAACGGCATCCTGATCGTCGAATTCTCGAACCAGTTGCGAGAACGAGGCTATTCGGTGCGCGATGCCGTGATCGAGGCCTCCGTGCTGCGCCTGCGCCCGATCCTCATGACCTCCATCGCCATGATCGGCGGCGCCGTCCCGCTCGCCTGGTCCACCGGTGCGGGTGCCGAAGCGCGCAGCGCCATCGGCTCCGTGATCGTCGGCGGCGTCACGGTCTCGACGCTCCTGACCATTCTGGTCATTCCGGCGATCTATCTCCTGCTCGGTGGGTTCACCAAGCCCTCGACCTATGTGAGCGAATTGCTGGAAAAGCTGCGCGCCGAGACCGGATCCACCCCACACGGCGAGCACGAACCGCGTCGCCAGCCGGCGGAATAATCGGCTCCTCAGTGATGGGCGTTTCCAACGCCCGCCATCTCTTCAACATCAATCGAAGAGGTAGCGTGCGCCGATGCGGAATTCGTGTCCGTCGATATCGGAGGCGCGGATTGCAGAAGCGTTGCTCCCCACGCGCGAACGTGCATCACCGAGACGCGTGTATCGGTAACCGAGATCGAGCTTGAGATTACTCGTCATGTCGAAGGCGATACCGGCCATCAAGGTCCAGATGAAGGACGTGTTGGTGCGCGTGCCGAGGGCGGCGATGCCGGTGAACACACCATCGGCTCCGTAGAGCCAACGTTCGGCTCCCTCGATCCGATTACGACCGAACCCCAGGCCGGCTCCGATATAGGGCGTGACACCATCGACGATCGGCAGATCGAGATAGGCGTTCGCCATGAATGTCGTGGCTGAAAAATCCGCCCGATCGATCGCGGTTGTGACGTTGGCTCCGAAGCGTACAGCCTTGTAGGACGCCTCAAATCTCTGGTCGACGGCGATCTCAGCTCGGAACCAGGGGCTGAGCTGATAGCCAATACCGACTCCAGCCGAAAAATTCCGGTCGACCCGGCCACGTGCCACGGGCCCCACGTCGCCGAAACCGAAGGCGCGCCCGCGATGCGGCGTCAACTGTTCCAACGCACCGATATCGCCGCGCAGATACCAACCGGAGCCCACCTCATCGTCGGCCTCGTCGATGCTCGGTGCAGGCGGAAGATCGGCAGCCAGCGCACGAAGACTCCCGAGAGCAATCGCCAGACCAGCGAAAATGAGCTTTGTCGGACGCAAGATGGCCGAACTCCACAAGAACAAGCGCGCGGCTCGATAGCCGCGTTCAGTGTTATTGTGCAGCAAAGAGTTTAAGGGTTGTTTAACCTTAACGGCAGGTTGGTGAACCGTCTTGAGCGGCCTGCAGGCTCATCTCTCCTGAGATCTCGCCCTGAGCGGCGAAGCGTTTCGAAGGGCGAGGCGTCTCCAGTGTGCACTGGACCCTCCTTCGAGACGCGGCTTTGCCGCTCCTCAGGATGAGGTCCCGATTCACGATACTTCCTCAAACAAAAACGCGGCCTTTACGGCCGCGCTTTCATCGTCTCTATCAATCGCCGTCACGCCGCCGCGTGGGTCAAGGCTTCCACCACATCGTCGACGACGCGCATGACGAGATCGTGGTCGTCACCCTCCGCCATGACGCGGATCACCGGCTCCGTGCCTGAAGGACGGATCACGAGGCGGCCTTGCTTGCCGAGGCGCTCCCGGGCGGCGTCGATAGCGCTCGTCACAGAGGTGTTCTTCAACGGCTGGCCGGACTTGTAACGGACATTCTTGAGAATTTGTGGCAGCGGTTCGAAGCAGTGGCAGACTTCAGAGACCGGCTTTTCAAGCCGCTTCACGACAGCGAGCAACTGCAACGCCGCGAGCAGCCCATCTCCGGTCGTGGCGTAATCCGACATGATGATGTGGCCGGATTGCTCGCCGCCCAGATTGAAACCATGAGCGCGCATATGTTCGAGCACATAGCGATCGCCGACCGCAGTGCGGACGAGATCGAGGCCCATATCCCCCAGGAAACGCTCGAGGCCGAGATTGGACATGACGGTCGCGACAATCCCGGGCTGGGAGAGGAACCCGTCCTCTTTCCAGGCGCGAGCGACCACCGCCATGAGCTGATCGCCGTCGACGACCTGCCCTTTCTCGTCGACGATAAGAACGCGATCAGCGTCGCCATCGAGCGCGATGCCGACATCGGCGCGGGTTTCCCGGACCTTTTGTATCAAGGCATCCGGCGCGGTGGAGCCGACCTTGCGATTGATGTTGAACCCATCCGGCTCGACGCCGATGGCGACGACTTCCGCGCCAAGTTCCCAGAGCGTCTCCGGCGCAACCTTGTAGGCGGCTCCATTGGCGCAATCGACGACGATGCGCATCCCTTCGAGATCCACATGACGCGGCAGGGTGCGCTTGGCGAATTCGATATAGCGGGCAATGGCCCCCTCGATACGACGCGCCCGGCCGATTTCGGCCGGAGGTGAAAGGCGCGAGGTCAGATCCGAGCCGAGAAGTTGCTCGATCTCCTGCTCGACCTCATCGGAGAGCTTGAAGCCGTCGGGACCGAACAGCTTGATGCCATTGTCCTCGTACGCATTGTGCGAAGCGGAAATCATGACGCCGAGATCGGCGCGCATGGAGCGGGTGAGCATGGCAACCGCCGGCGTCGGCATTGGGCCCAGCAGCAGCACATCCATGCCGACTGAGGTGAAGCC
Organism: Microvirga sp. 2MCAF38; assembly: GCF_052115485.1. Classification (NCBI taxonomy): domain Bacteria; kingdom Pseudomonadati; phylum Pseudomonadota; class Alphaproteobacteria; order Hyphomicrobiales; family Methylobacteriaceae; genus Microvirga; species Microvirga sp. 2MCAF38. The sequence continues at coordinate 901,587 of NZ_JBFRGU010000001.1, forward strand.
GCCGACCAGCGCGTACTCGATCATATAGCCGGACAACCGGGTATCCTTGCCGATGACCACCCGGTGGCGATGCTCGCCCCGTTGGAACATAAGGCCGGCAGCCTGCCCAACCTTCAGGGCCAATTCCGGTGTGATGACCCCGTTGGCGCGGCCGCGAATGCCATCTGTCCCAAAGTATTTGCGCACGTGCTTCGTCTCCGGACTCTGCGCCGAAGCGCTTCTTGGTTGTTTCAAAGCAATCTCCACGGCACGGGTCAAGGATCCTGCCTGTTTTGCCCCATCACAAGTGATGAGCAAATATTACAACGACGAAGCGGAGCCGTTGTGCCCAATCACACGCCGAAGGATGCAAAGAAAACGCCCGCCGGTCTGGCGAGCGTTCAATTTCTTAATAAGAGGCGATAAGATCTTACGCCTGTGGTTGAGGCTCCATACCGCCATCCGTTTCGCGCGGACGGTTGCGTCCGGCGGAGGGAACCGGCGAACCGCGGGTCGGCGTCACGGGCTCGCCCGTATCGCGGATCGGCGGCTGACCGTCGAGAAGATTGCGGATCTCGTCACCGGACAAGGTCTCGTATTCGAGCAGACCCTTGGCGAGCGCCTCCAGAGAACTCTTGCTTTCGGTCAGGATGCGGCGGGCATCCTCAAGGCCGGCCTCCACGAGGCGACGAACCTCCGAGTCGATCTTCTGAGACGTCGCCTCTGAGATGTTCTGCTGGCGTCCCATGGACATGCCGAGGAAGACCTCTTCCTGGTTTTCGCCGTAGGCCACCGTGCCGAGCTCGGGAGAGAAGCCCCAACGAGTCACCATCATGCGGGCAAGGCGCGTTGCCTGCTCGATGTCCGATTGCGCACCGGAGGTGACCTTTTCCTTGCCGAAGATCATCTCTTCGGCGATGCGGCCGCCCATCATGATGGCGAGACGCGAGGTCATCTGCTCGTAGCTCATGGAGAGCTTGTCGCGCTCAGGTAGCTGCATGACCATGCCAAGCGCCCGGCCACGCGGAATGATGGTGGCCTTATGCACAGGATCGGTTGCCGGAACCTTGAGGGCGACGACCGCATGACCAGCTTCGTGGTAGGCGGTCAGACGCTTCTCGTCGTCGGTCATGACGAGGGTACGGCGCTCCGCGCCCATCATGACCTTGTCCTTGGCATCCTCGAACTCGTTCATCGTGACGATACGCTTGCCACGACGGGCCGCGAGCAGAGCCGCCTCGTTGACGAGGTTCATGAGATCGGCACCCGAGAATCCGGGAGTGCCGCGGGCGATGACCTTCAGGTCCACGTCGGGAGCCAACGGCACCTTGCGCACGTGCACCTTCAGGATCTTCTCGCGGCCGAGCACATCCGGGTTCGGCACGACGATCTGACGGTCGAAGCGGCCCGGACGCAAAAGCGCCGGATCGAGCACGTCGGGACGGTTCGTGGCCGCGATGATGATGACGCCCTCGTTGGCCTCGAAGCCGTCCATCTCCACCAGAAGCTGGTTGAGGGTCTGCTCACGCTCGTCGTTACCGCCGCCGAGACCGGCGCCGCGATGACGACCGACCGCATCAATTTCGTCGATGAAGATGATGCAGGGCGCATTCTTCTTGGCCTGATCGAACATATCACGCACGCGGGAAGCGCCCACGCCCACGAACATTTCGACGAAGTCGGAACCCGAAATGGTGAAGAAAGGCACGTTGGCTTCGCCCGCTACCGCACGGGCGGTGAGCGTCTTACCCGTGCCGGGAGGGCCGACCAGCAGGACGCCGCGCGGAATGCGGCCGCCCAGACGTTGAAACTTCTGCGGATCGCGCAGGAATTCGACGATTTCCTGCAGGTCTTCCTTGGCCTCGTCGACGCCCGCGACGTCATCGAACGTCACGCGACCATGCGCTTCGGTGAGGAGTTTCGCCTTCGATTTGCCGAAGCCCATGGCTCTGCCCGCGCCGTTCTGCATCTGGCGCGACAGGAAGACCCAGGCGCCGATGAAGAGCGCGATGGGCAGGATGTTCATGAGAACCGCGATGAACCAGGGCGTCGAGTCCGATTGCGGACGAGCCGTGATCTGCACGCCCTTTTGCTGCAGCTTCGACACCAGCATGGGGTCGTTCGGCGCATAGGTCGTGAAGGTCCGCCCATCGGAATAGGTACCGCTGATCTCCGGGCCGGAGATGATGACGTTCGTGATGCGGCCAGCATCGGCGTCCGCCAGAAGCTGACTATAGGCAATGTCGCCGCCCCCGCCTCGATGGCCCGGGCTCTGGAAGAGCGTCACGAGCGCCAGCACGAGAAGGAAAATGACAACCCACAAGGCGAAATTGCGGAAATTCGGATTCATCGGATCAGATCTGCCCCAGGGCGAGAAAATGAGAGGGGAATACTTCCCCACGCTGCTTGCTTCAATGTAGGCACGCCTTTCTTCCTTGCCAAGGGAATGCGGCACGGGTGCGGCATGAACTTGATGTGTTTAGACAAAGAAAATGGCCAAGACAGTTTATTTTTCTGCGTTTTCGCATACCGGCCAGGGCGCATTTTCGCGAAATATACTTAGCGGCCTCTGCTGCGAGGCGGCTCAGGCGTGATGGAGAGCCGCCCTTTAGGGTTGAGATGGAGCAGGGCACCTGCGACAGTCAGGCGAAGTTGGCCTTTATCTCCAATGGCTTGGCGAAGACGCGCAAGACAGGCTTCAAGCCGCTCCAGGCGCCGGTAATCCGGGTCGAGACCAGCTTCCGACAGAAGAAGGCCGAGCGTGCGTAACGCGATCTCGAAGGGCTCTTCCGCGAGAATTATCGCCGCAAAATCACCGTCATGCTCCGACCAGCCGCGCCGAAAGGCTTCTTGTGCCTTGGCATCGAGAGCCTCCTCGGCCCGGGCAACGCGGTCTGCCAGGCGCGCCAGGCACTCCGCCGTCAGCCCCTCATTCGCAAGACTTGGCAGGATCTTGCGCCAGCGCACGCGGGCGAAGCGCTCGTTGGTGTTGGACGGATCGGTGACGAAGGACCACCCCTGCCCTTCGCAAAGCGAGACAAGCGTTGACTTGTCAAAGCCGAGCAGCGGACGCACGAGGCGTATTCCATTAAGATCGCGCTCGGCCCGCATTCCGGCGAGCCCGGCAAGACCCGACCCGCGGGCAAGCCGCATCAGGACCGTCTCCGCCTGATCATCCCGCGTATGAGCTGTCACGAGGTGCGACGCCCCGACGTGGCGAGCATATTCCACGAGAAGACGGTAGCGGGCACCCCGCGCGGCCTCCTGCAATCCGGTTTCGGGCTTCTCGCCGGTCCAGGGCAGAATCTCGCCCGGCAAGCCGAGTTGTTTGGCTTGCCGAATGACAAAGGCAGCTTCCTCAGCCGATTCAGCACGGAGCGCGTGATCGACCGTCGCCACGAAAACCGGCGGGTGCGAGATCGAATGCCAGCGGGCGACGAGATGCATGAGAGCCACGGAATCCGGCCCGCCTGAGACGGCAGCGACGATCCCGGTGGCGCGACGAAGCGGAGAAAAAAGGGCGTCGAGCCCTTCCGTTGACAGAAGATTCATCGCGGGAGAGGTCATGTGCCCGCCCCGCCCAAACTTCGCCTCAGGAGCACTTGATGCGCTTCTGTTCCCGATCCGAGCTTTGCTTAAGCGAAGCCGGGGCCTGCGGATATTTGCGGTCGAGTTCCGCGAAAACGGCGCAGGCGCGATCCTTGGCACCGAGTGCATTGAGTGAAATGCCGAGCTTCAAGAGCGCGTCTGGCGCCTTCGCGGCGTTGGGATGATCGGCCGAGACATTCAGGAACTGCTCGGCCGCTTCACGATAACGGCTGCGCTGGAGGTAGCTCTCGCCGAGCCAGAAGGCTGCCTCCGGCACAAGCTTGTCGCGAGGGTTCGACTGGAGAAACCGGCGAAAACCCATCTCCGCCTGCTCATATTGGCGCTGGGTGAGGTAACCGTAAGCCGTCTCGAAATCGGACCGCGGGTCGTCGCTGCTCGCAGCGGCCACGCTCGGTCCTTGGCGCGAAAGGGTTGTGGCGACAGGGGCGGCTGGGGGCGGATTGGCGGGAACACGCCCCGTCTGGCTGAGATCGAGCGGGCCGGTCCCCCCAGGAGCCTCATCCTGTTCGATCAGGTCGCCGATCCCGGCAAGTTGACCGCCGGGAAGAGCCATCGGTTGGCCGACCTCGCCGGATGTCAGCGGCGCGGAGGGCGCGGTCGTCCCCAAGGGATGCGGGGCGCCCGGAGCCTCTGCAACGGCCCCCGGTTCGTAGGCATCGCCGCGGCGTTGCGGCTGGGGTTGGGCAGGCCGCGCCGGCGTCGTCGTGGGCGCGGCCTTCGAGCCGCCACCGCGATTTTCCTGGAAGCGGAACTCCACGTCCTCCTGGAACTTGCGCAGCTGTTCTTTCAACTGGCGGTTCTCGTACTGGAGCTGTTCCATTTGCCCCGACAATTGCCGGAACTGATTCTCGAGCCGATTGAGGCGAACGATGGCGTCGGCGGCGTCCTGCGCGAAGGCAGGAGCAACCAGAGCCGTCGCAAGGGCGAAAAAGACGATCAGGCGGCGAAACATGAGATGATACCGAAAGGGTCAGAAAACGACCGTGCCCATAACACAAAAGCGCCGCCACGGCGAGAATGTGGCGGCGCTCGGTTCATGAACTGAATTCCAGAGGCTACGAGCCGGCGCGGGTATCCAACACCGTCACCGAGCGGCGGTTTTGCGACCAGCACGAGATGTCGTTGCAGACCGCGACCGGGCGCTCCTTGCCGTAAGACACGGTGCGGATGCGCGAGGCCTGGATGCCGCGCGAGACCAGATAGTCATGCACGGTCTGAGCGCGGCGGGCGCTCAGCGAGAAGTTATATTCACGCGTGCCCCGCTCATCCGCGTGTCCTTCGACGACGAAGCCGTAATTGGCATAGCGGTTGAGCCACTGGGCCTGCTTGTCGAGGGTCGCAACGGCGGTGGGGGTCAGATCGGTCGCGTCGGTCTCGAAGAACACGCGATCGCCGACATTGACGATGAAGTCCTGCGCGCTGCCGGGTGTGCCTGCACCACCGGCCCCGAAGCCCCCGGCCCCATCGGCCATTCCATCTTTATTGGACGAACACGCCGCCGCCCCAAGGGCGAGGACGATCGCAGCGGCGAATTTGACGGCGCGCAACGTCATCATGGCTAAAACTCCTTACACATTACGTCTGCCCAACGTTGTGTTTTGTATAGAGGTCGATGGTTAAGGGAGGGTTCCGTCAACCTTGATGGAGGGTTGAGAGAAAGAGTGAATCGCGCCCGCGTCGGGAAACTTGGGCGTAGGGTTAATCGAGCGTGAATACGGCAAAGAGGTGGCGCGATATGCTTTTTTCCCCAAACACTTGAACGTTAGGACAAGGGTCGTCATTCTCAAGCCGGGCGAAGCCCCGAGCATAGGAAGGTGAGCGCGGGGTCGTCCGAAACCGTGCTTCAGGCGTTATGGTCTCATGAACGAAACACATGCTTGGTTCGCGCCCTTCGCGCCTCGGCCACCGGAGACCCCACCGGACGACCCGTTGTTGGAGAGGGCCTTCGCACGCATCGCCGACAGCGATCTACGCGAGGGCAATGCGGTTTCGCTTCTCCGCAATGCCGAAGAGAATTACCCGGCCTGGCTGGACGCTCTGCAAAAAGCCGAGCGGGTCATTCATTTCGAGAACTACATCATCGCCGATGACAAGACCGGCCGAAATTTTGCGCGCGTGCTGATGGAGCGCGCGCGAGCCGGTGTGCGTGTGAGGGTGCTTTACGACTGGCTCGGCTCCTACACCCGAGCCTCGCGCCGATTTTGGCAAGACTTGCGCGATGCAGGCGTCGAGGTGCGGGTGTTCAACCCGCTTCGGCTGACCAACCCATTTTTTCTGCGCCGTAATCACCGCAAGCTCATCACGGTCGATGGGTGCATCGGCTTTGTGTCAGGACTCTGCATTTCCGATAGCTGGGAAGGCGGTCGCAGTGGCGATCCCTGGCGCGATACCGGGCTCTCTCTTGCAGGCCCGATCGTCGCCGATCTCGATGCGGCCTTTGCCGAAAGCTGGGCCTTCGCCGGGGCGCCCCTGAAGCGCGACGAGTGCATCGCCGCAAGCGACATCCCGTCGGTCGGCACAGTCAATGCACGCGTGGTCAGCGGACAGCCCGGCATGTTCCGAGCCTACCGGGTCGATCAGTTCATAGCCGCGACGGCGAAGCGTAATTTGTGGATCGCGGACGCTTATCTCGTTCCGACGACGGCCTATGTGCAGGCGCTCGGAGAGGCCGCCCAGGACGGAGTCGATGTGCGGCTTCTCGTGCCGGGCTCCACCGACACGCCGATGCTTCAGCCGTTCGTCCGTGCGGGTTACCGCTCGCTGATCGAGGCGGGTGTCCGCGTGTTCGAGTGGAACGGCGCGATGCTTCACGCCAAGAGCGCTGTCGTGGACGGACGTTGGGCACGCGTCGGCTCGACCAATCTCAACCTTGCAAGCTGGGCGACCAATTGGGAACTCGACGTCATCGTCGAAGATAAAACCATCGCCGAGGCCATGGAAGCGACGTATCTCGAAGATCTCATGCAAGCGACCGAGGTCGCCCCCGGCTCCATCACACGTCGCCGCCAAACACTCAACGCGCGGGCCCGTCGATCGCGCCGCGCCCGGCGCGGTGCCGTTGGACGGCTGGCCGCCGGTGCCGTGGCTTTGGGTTCGAGCATCGGTCGCGGTTCGGGAGGATTGCGCTCGCTTACATCGACGGAGGCCGGCAGCGTCGCCACCATCGGCTCTATTCTGATCGCCCTCGCGGTGCTGGTCGTCGTGTTTCCTCCCATCGTCGTCCTGCCGATCACGATCCTTCTCGGCTGGCTTGGAGCGGCTTTGCTGATCCGCTCCCTTCGTCTCAAGCAACGCATTCGCATCACGCGGCGTAAGCTGGAACGTCGATATCGCTCAGCTTCGACCAAATGGAACAAGATTTCCTCGCGTCCACCGTGAAACTTCAGGCCAAGCTTGGCGTTGAATTTATACCTGCGGCGGGATGGCGCCCGCATAATTGGGAGACGATCATGACGAGCGGCGCTTCGAACTCTTTCCAGTCTTTCGATCAGACCAAGGCGATGAGCGCGCTCTTGGCTGAAAATTGGTGGGCCATTGCGCTGAGAGGCGTTTTTGCGATCCTGTTTGCGCTCATCGCCTTTTTCCTACCGGGAGCGACCATTCTGTCCCTCGTGCTGTTCTTCTCAGCCTACATGCTGGTGGATGGCGTCTTCGGCATCGTCTCTGCTGTGCGTGCGGCGCGACAAGGGCAGCGCTGGGGCCTCCTCGTCCTCGAAGGCATCGTCGACATTCTCGTCGGCGTCATCGCCTTTTCATGGCCGGGACTGACGGTTCTGTTCTTCGTGACCCTGATGGCGGTGTGGTCGCTCGTGACCGGCGTTCTCATGGTCGTCGCCGCGTTCAAGCTCGATGCGGAATACGGCAAGGGCTGGCTGATCTTCAGCGGCATCGTCTCGGTGCTGTTCGGTATCGCGCTTTTGGTCGCGCCGCTCGTCGGTGCTGTGGTGTTGACCTGGTGGCTCGGCGCTTATGCGATGATCTTCGGCATCTCGCTTCTCGCCCTCGCGTTCAAGCTGAAGGGCCGCAAGGAGCGTATCGCTCCGTCGCACTGATTCTGAAATGAAGCGGGGCGCCTGAGGCGCCCCGTTTTCATCATCGTGTTTCGCTGAGCAGCGGCGACCATGTGGGGTCGGATGCGAAAGATGGCGTCGCCACCGGCAGTTCCACACGGCCCGTGATGTCGACCATGTAGAGCTTGCCGCCGGCCTGTCCGCCCGGATCGCGGAAGAACATGATGTACTGGCCGTTCGGCGCCCAGGTCGGGCTCTCGTTGTGAAATCCTTCCGTGAGAATGCGCTCACCCGAACCGTCCGGTTTCATGATCCCGATGGAAAAGCCGCCCGCGCGGCGCTTGGTGAAGGCGATGTAGTCCCCACGCGGCGACCAGGCCGGCTGCGAATACGAACCGTCGCCGAACGAGATACGGCGCTGGTTCGAACCGTCCGCATTCATGGCATAAATCTGCTGCTGCCCGCCGCGGTCGCTCTCGAACACGATCTCGCGTCCATCCGGCGAGAAGGACGGCGAGGTGTCGATGGCAGCCGTCGAGGTGACGCGCGTCGTCGAGCGCGAGCCCAGATCCATCAGGAAGATGTTGGCGTTGCCGCCCTGTTGCAGGCTCATGGCGATGCGCTGGCCATCGGGCGAGAAACGCGGTGACGAGGTCATATCGGGAAAGTTGCCGACGACCTGGCGCGAACCGGTTTCCAGGTTGATCACCTGCACGCGCGGCTGCTGGCCTTCGACCTGCGACATGTATGTGATGTCCTGTGTCGCGGGCGAATAACGCGGCGTGACGACGAGCGTGTCGCCTTGAGTCAGGAAGCGCATGTTCGCGCCATCCTGATCCATGATGGCAAGACGCTTGCGACGGTTTTCTTTCGGACCGGATTCATCGACGAACACGATGCGCGTATCGAAGAACCCTCCGACGCCGGTGATCTTGGTGTAGACCGCGTCCGAGATGATGTGCCCGACGCGGCGCCAGAAATTCGGATCGGTGACATATTGCTGGCCGGTCAATTGCTGGCCGGAAGCCACATCCCACAACCGGAACTCGGCCTTGAGGCGACCGGACGAATCGCGCGTTACGCGACCCGTTACCAGCGCCTGCGCGCCCGCCATTTTCCACGCATCGAAACGCGGCATCGCATCGAAGGACGGCCGCTCCGGAAAGCGCGACTTGTCGAGCGGCGCGAAGTATCCCGAGCGTTGCAGATTGCCGGTAATGATGCCGGACACGCGCTGCCCGAGATCCCCCTCGCCCGCGAAATCGGCGACGGCGATGGGCATGGGCTGGAACTGAGAACCCGGCCCTACGCGCAGGGTCAACTGAGCGTAGGAAGGGGTGGCGAGAGCCAGGATTCCAGAAAATAAGCACGCAGCGATCATCAGCGCGTGTGCAAGGAGGCGGACAGGCATGATCACATCCACATCATGGATCGTTTGTTGAACGGGTGCTCGACGGAGAGTCATAATTGCGTTTCGAATTCGATGTTCCAGAACTTCCAATCGTCATAAAACGGAGCGAACTTCGTAGGGATTTTATACGGCGCGCAACGGCGCACCGCTCGCAGAGCCGCCTCGGCAATCGTCTTATCAAGCGCAGCTGGACCGGCCCGAATGATCTGCGGCTCCGCCGATAGTGATCCGTCCGGATTGAACCGCACATCCAATATCGGCAGAGACACCTGACTTCCTGTCGCGCCGACTGGGGGTTGGTAACACTTCTCCATCTGCTCTTTCAGAATGCCCCCGAGAGCATCGCGCATACTTGGATTAAGTTTCGCCGCCGATCCCGTCGCCATACCGAGCGAAGCCATCTTATTGACCTCCGCGCCGGCCGCGCCCGTCGACTGGTTCTTTTCCTTGTTTTGCAGTAATTGCTTGATGTCGCCGAAATCGAGTTTCTTGGCGACTTCCGCTTCCTTGCGTGCTTTCGCCTCGGCGTCTGCCTTGGCCTTTGCCTCAGCGAGCTTCTTGGCATCCGCTTCCGCTTTGGCTTTCGCATCAGCTTCGGTCTTTGCCTTGGCTTTTGCATCGGCTTCCGCTTTGGCCTTCGCCTCGGCATCCGCCTTCACCTTTGCTTCCGCAGCAGCCTTCTGCTGCGCGATGGCTTCGGCTTCCGCCTTTTCAGCCTGGAGACGTAATTCTTCCGCCTTGGGGTCGACTTGCGGTTTTGCGGGTGGGGTCGGCGGAGGCGGCGCGCTGGCGACCGGCTCTTCCTTGTCCGCGACTTTCATGTCCTCGGGGCGTTTGGGCGGCGAAGGCGCATCGCGCTTGTCGTCGCCGGGATCCTTCTGTTCGACCTTTTCCGCCACGCGATCGGCGCGCGGCTTCGGCGTCGGCTGAACCTGCTTCGCCGTCGTCTCGCCCTTGGTGACTTGCGAGACCATATCATTCGTGAAGATCTCGACCGGGATGCCTTCCTGTGCTTCCGGGAACTTGTTCGCCGAAATCGTGAAAACGGCAGCCGCCAGCAGCGTCACATGAGTGACGCCGGACACCCAGAAACCGGGTTCGGAAGGGTTGAATTTAAGTTTCAACGCCACGGCTGTCTGCCCTGCCCCTATCCTGCCCGCGTCACCGTTGATCCGGCTCCGTGACGACGGCGAGATGTTTGTAGCCAGCGGTCGATACGATCGACATCACCTGAGCCACTCGCCCGTAATCGACCTTCTTGTCTGCACGCACAAACACACGCTCATCGAAGCCTTTCTTCGACACTTCGGCGAGCTTGCCGACGATGGCTTCGTCCGTCAGCTCCGCATCCCCGAGAAAAAGCTGCCCCGTCGCCTTGATGGACAACGTCACGGGCTTCGCGTCGACGTTCAGAGGTGCGGCCTTCGTCTGCGGCAGATCGAGCGGAACGCCCGCCGTCATCATGGGTGCCGCCACCATGAAGATGATGAGCAACACCAGCGTGACGTCGATGAACGGCGTCATGTTGATTTCGTTGATCGCGCCGCCGCGCCGCGCGCGTCGACGGCGACGTCCGCCTCCTGAAGCCATGCCTGCGAGGGATGCCATCGCCGCTGTCCTTTAAGCCGCGAGCGCGATGCGCTCGTCGATCTGGCGCGAGAGAATGGCGGAGAACTCGTCGGCGAAGCCCTCCAACCGCGACTGGAGCTTGCCGACCTGACTGTGCAGCTTGTTGTAGGCGAGCACTGCCGGAATGGCCGCGAAGAGGCCGATGGCGGTGGCGAACAGCGCCTCCGCAATGCCGGGCGCGACCACCGCAAGGCTGGTGCTCTTCGAGGCCGCGATCGAGGTGAAGGAATTCATGATGCCGACCACCGTGCCGAACAGGCCGATGTAAGGACCGGCGGAACCGATGGAGGCGAGAACGGTCAGGCGTGACTCGAGACGCTCCACCTCGCGCTGGATCGTCACGTCGAGCACCTTATCGATGCGCTGCGAAAGGCTCTGGAACGAACGACCGGACCCCTCGAAGGAGCGCTTCCATTCCCGCATGGCGGCGAGAAACACGGCGGCGAGCCCCGCCGGGTTGCGGCCCTGGAGCGAACGGTAGAGCTCCTCCAGCGATTGCCCCGACCAGAAGACCTCCTCGAACCGGTCCATGGCGCGCTTCGTGCGTCCGAACAGCAAGGTCTTGTCGATGATGATGGCCCAGCACCAGACGGAGGCGCCGAGAAGCCCGATCATCACGAGCTTGACGATGAAATGCGCCTGCCAGAAAAGCCCGAACAGGGACATGTCATGCACGACAGGAGCAGCCTGGGCGACATCAGCCGGGTTCATCATCTCGTCCTTGCTCTTCAGGCCGCGTCAAACGGCCTCTTGTTTCTGGCGCGAACTTTTCGGAAAACGGGCCCCGCTTTTCCGGATCAGGCCGAGCCCCGGGAAATCCTTGTGCTTAGCCTTGCTCGTTCGCCCTCGAATCTGTCGAAAATAAGGGCGTACGGGCTCAGCACGGAGATCCGCCCGGTCTGTTACCTGTTAAGCACAGAGTAAGGTTAAGGCTTGGTTTAAGCCGCGCCCTAAGGGCCGCAATCCTGTCTGAAACCACCCGAAATCCGGCCAAAGACGCCATGGGACCGGATAATCATAAACGAAACAATATTTCAATTACAACGTCATTCGAAAGGGCAGAAAAATGGATTTTGATCCCTGTGAAATCGTGCAGAAACAGCTCGACGCCTACAATGCGCGCGACATTGAATCCTTCATGTCTCATTGGGCCGAGGATGCCGAGTATTACGCTTTTCCTTCGGACATCCTTGCGAACAGCGCAGCTCAGATCCGCGAGCGTCACATAGCAAGATTCAAGGAGGAGAACCTGTTCGGCCGCCTCGTCAAGCGTCTGGCCGTCGGCAATATCGTCGTCGATCAGGAGGTGGTGACCCGCACCTTCCCCGAAGGCACGGGACGTGTCGACGTCATGGCGATCTATGAGGTCGAAGACGAGAAGATCACCAAGGCCTGGTTCAAGATCGGCAAGCCGGTTCTCGACAAGGCGGCCTGATCTTCAGACTAGAGCTTGATCGTGTCTCTTTGAAACACGATCAAGCTCGAGATGGTGTCGCATGATCCGGGCGAACCGGTTTCCACTTGTTCTGATCAAGCTCTAGTCGCCCAACGGCGTCAAAGCCGCGCGCAGCTCATCGGGAATGCGCACGGCGCGCCCACCGCGAACAGCGGCAACGGTGACCTCAGCCGACACCAACACATCGTCGCCCCGGCGCACTTCCTGAGCCAACGTCATCGAAGCCCCGCGCATTTCCTTCGGACGCGTGACGATGGTGAGAACATCATCCATCAGCGCCGCTCCTCGAAAATCGATGGTCATCTTTCGGACCACGAAGGCGAGCCCGCCCATATCGGCGTGAAGATCCGACTGCGCCACCTCGACCGCCCGCAACAACTCCGTGCGCCCTCGTTCCATGAAGCGAAGGTAGCTCGCGTGATAGACGCGGGCCGAGAAATCCGTGTCTTCGTAGTAGACGCGGATGGGGAGGATGTGCGCGCCGTTTTGCATGTGGCCGGAAAGGTTAGGCCAAGCACCACCCAGCCCTCTCCCCCCTTGTGGGGGAGAGTTGGAGAGGGGGGTGTCGGCGCAAGCGTGATCAGGATCAGCACCCCCACCCCTAACCCCTCCCCACAAGGGGGAGGGGGATTGGTCACGCTTCTCACGCATCCTCATCCCCTCCGAACAACCCGAACTGCGCCGTCTCGCGCGCGGGCTCCGGCATGCCGAGATGGCGGAAGGCGTGGGGGGTCAGAATGCGGCCGCGTGGAGTGCGCTGCACGAAGCCCTTTTGGATCAGATAAGGCTCGATGATTTCCTCAATCGCGTCGCGTGGCTCGGAGAGTGCTGCCGCGATGGTTTCGATGCCGACCGGGCCTCCGCCGAAGGAGAGCGCGATGGTGGTGAGGTATTTGCGATCCATCTGATCAAGGCCGATGGGGTCCACGTCGAGCAGACGCAACGCCTTGTCCGCGAGTTCTCGGGTGACGATGGCGGCGTCATCCACGATGGCGAAATCGCGCACGCGGCGCAAAAGGCGGCCCGCGATGCGCGGAGTTCCACGTGCACGACGGGCGATCTCGTTCGCACCGTCTTCGCTCATGCCGATACCGAGCACCCGCGCGCCTCGGCGCACGATCAATTCGAGTTCTTCGACCGTGTAGAATTCAAGCCGGATCGGAATGCCGAAGCGGTCGCGCAACGGCGTGGTGAGAAGGCCCGCGCGGGTGGTTGCACCAACAAGCGTGAATTTCGGCAGTTCGATCTTCACCGAGCGCGCGGCAGGGCCTTCGCCGATGATCAGATCAAGCTGGTAATCCTCCATCGCGGGATAGAGAATTTCCTCCACCGCCGGATTGAGACGATGGATTTCGTCGATAAAGAGTACGTCGCGTTCTTCGAGGTTCGTCAGCTGCGCCGCGAGGTCGCCTGCTTTTGCGATCACCGGACCGGAGGTCGAGCGGAAATTGACACCAAGTTCCCGCGCCACGATCTGCGCCAGCGTCGTCTTGCCGAGGCCCGGCGGGCCAACGAACAACACGTGATCAAGCGCATCGCCCCGCGATTTCGCCGCGTTGATGAACACCTGCAAATTCGCCCGTGCGGCTTTCTGGCCCGTGAAATCGTCGAGCGCCAACGGGCGGAGCGACGTTTCAATATCGTCCTCGCGCTTTTCGGGGGTGAGCAGGCCGCCACGGGGACTGGTCAAAGAATCTTACCTTTCAAAGGCCGAAACATCTGGACGAAATCTCTTGCAAAACCGACTTCTGCATCTCTCGGAAAATGCCTATCTCGCCAATTCCTTCAACCCCAACCGGATCAGCGTCTTTGCCTCAGGCGCCTCTCCTGCCTGCTTCAAAGCGGCGGCGATGGCGGCAGAGGCCTGAGCCTGCGGATAGCCGAGATTGACGAGAGCGGAGACCGCGTCGGTCACCGGCGCAGGAGCGCTTCTGTCCTCGACGGAGTCCGACAAACGGATCAGCGCCGGATCGACGCCGGAGAAGGCGGGGACCTTGTCCTTCAATTCGGACACGATGCGCTGAGCGAGTTTCGGCCCGACGCCGGGGCCACGAGCGACCGTCGCCTTGTCACCGGTGGCGAGTGCATTGGCGAGGGTCGCCGGATCGAGCACGGAGAGAATGCCGAGGGCAACCTTCGCGCCGACGCCCTGCACGCTCTGGAGCAGGCGGAACCATTCGCGCTCCGCATCCGACCGGAAACCGAACAGGCGGATCATATCCTCGCGGACATGGGTTTCGATGGACAGAGAAGCAGCCTCGCCGGTTGGGGGCAGGTTCTGCAGGGTGCGCGAGGAGCAATGGACCACATAGCCGACGCCTTGAACGTCGACGATCACGAAATCCTCGCCGTAGGAATCGATGATGCCCTTGAGTTTACCGATCACGTTCGACCTTCCTCCTGGTCACTCTCCTCTCCTTGTGGGGAGGGAAAAGAGCGTCATATCCTGCGTACGATCCCCGATCTGCTTCGCATCGGGGATGATGATTGTGGTTCTGTAACACCTAAAACCTGGCCGCCAAAGCGCGTGCCTTGCGGTGGTGAGCATGGGCGATGGCGATGGCCAGCGCATCCGCCGCGTCCGCCTTTTTCGGGTCAGCCTTGGGCAGCAGCACCTTCACCATGGCGAGAACCTGATTCTTCTCCGCATGGCCGACACCGACCACGGTCTTTTTCACTTGGTTCGCGCCATACTCTGCCACAGGCAACCCGTGCAGCGCCGGAACGAGCAGCGACATGGCGCGGGCCTGGCCAAGTTTCAGGGTCGCTTGCGCGTCCTTGTTGACGAAGGTTTCCTCCACGGCGACCTCGTCGGGGGTCCAGGTTGTGACCACTTCCGTCAGCTTGTCGTGAAGTTGCTTGAGCCTCAGCGCGAGGGCGAGATCACCGTCCGACGTGACAACCCCACAGGCGACATATGACAGCTTCGTCCCCTCGATGGTGATGATGCCCCAGCCGGTGTTTCGCAGGCCGGGATCGAGGCCGAGGATGCGGATACGTTCCATGAAAAAGCCCCTCTCCCCGAAGCGGGAGAGGGTGGCCCTCGCGTTCAGCGAGGGTCGGGAGAGGGGGCGTGCCGCCCAAAACTCTCCCCTCTCCCGGCTCACTTCGTTCGCCACCCTCTCCCGCTTCGGGGAGAGGGAATGCGTCTTACCCGGCCATCTTTTGCATCAGCGCATCGGAAAGCTCGAAATTGCCGTAGACGTTCTGAACGTCATCGTGCTCTTCCAGCGTTTCCATCAGCTTCATGAGCTTTTCGCCGGTCTCGTCATCGACAGGGACCGGCGTCTGCGGCTTCCAGACGAGTTTGGAGGCTTTGGGTTCGCCGAATTTCTCTTCGAGCGCTTTGGTGACCTCGTTCAGCGAGGTCTGTTCGCAATAGATCTCGTGACCGTGCTCGGAGGACGCGACATCCTCGGCGCCCGCATCGATCGCAGCGTCCAGCACCGCGTCGGCATTGCCGACTTCCGGCCCGAACTCGACGAGACCGACCCGGTCGAACATGAAGGAGACCGCGCCGGTCTCCGCCAGATTGCCGCCACTCTTGGTGAAATAGGAACGGATGTCGGAAGCGGTACGGTTGCGATTGTCCGTCATGGCCTCGACGATAACGGCCGCGCCGCCGGGGCCGTAACCCTCGTAGCGGATTTCTTCGTAGTTCTCGCCCTCGCCCCCGACCGCCTTGTTGATGGCGCGCTGGATGTTGTCCTTGGGCATGTTCTCCGCGCGGGCCGCGAGAATGGCGGCGCGCAGGCGCGGGTTCATGTTGGGATCGGGCATGCCCATCTTGGCTGCGACGGTGATTTCGCGTGCCAGCTTGGAGAAAACCTTGGAGCGCACCGCATCCACCTTACCCTTGCGGTGCATGATGTTCTTGAACTGGGAATGTCCGGCCATGGGGCCTCCGCGTTCGCGACCGAGGGCGTGCAGTCGCCCGTCAGGCCGCGGATGTTGACGATATCCGGCTTATAAAACGGTGTTGCGTCAAAGGGAAAGCCCCCGGAGGACGTCAGCCGGTTCAAATTCCGAACCAACTCGTCAGCCCCGCTCGGATCAGATGATACGACGCGCCCAGAACCGTGGCGGTATAGGCGAGCCCCGCCAGCCCGATGAGATAACCGACGATCAGGAAGTATCCGTCCTCTTCCATGATGGCGATGGAGGCGATCACAAGAGCGATGGAGGGCGGGAAATTGGTGCCGGGAAAGGGAATCAGAACCGAGAGCGCGGCAAGGAAGGCAAAGAGCCCCGCGGCCCTGTCGCCTAACGGGCCGAACAGGAAAAGGAGACGGGGCCGGCAAAAGCTCTCAAGCCATTTGAGCCGCGGTTCGGCCAGATCGATGACCTTTTTGAACGTCGCCACCGAGACCGACCGGCGCATGATGAAGCCGGGCAACCAAGGTTGCGAATGGCCGAGCATCATCTGGGTCCCGAAGATCAGGACCGGCGCCCCCACGATGCCGGCGATCCCCGGAGGGGCCGGGACGCAGTTCGGAAGACTGAAGAGAATCAACACGAAGCCAAAGGCGCGTTCGCCGAAAGCCTGGATGATCTCACCTATCGTGACCTTCTCGCCCTCGGCGTTGTCGATCACGGCCCGCAGGACTACCGAGGCACTCTTGTGCTCGAGGGCGGCTCGGTGGCCATCGCCATGCGGTTCGCCCGTGGGCACTTCCTGATAATTCACCGTCCCACTCCGTTCCCGGCCAAGATGGCGATGGAGGCTCCCAGCGCCAAGGGGCGGCGGGGGGTTAGTCCCAGAAACGAGGCCAACTTTCCTCAAGATGCGGGCCGAGCCGCAAGGCGGCAACGCGCACGGCAAGACCCGTCCGGTCATCCGTCTCGACCGCGATGCCTGACAAAGTCCCTTCGCCAAGGGCTGGTTCCATGCGCGGCCCCGGCGTTTTCTGAAGAAAGCGGCGGATCGATTCTTCTTTCTGCATGCCGAGAACGGAATCGTAGTCCCCACACATGCCCGCATCCGACATGTAGGCCGTCCCATGGGCCAGAACGCGATGATCCGCCGTCGGTACGTGAGTGTGGGTGCCCACGACGAGGCTCACGCGCCCGTCGAGATGATGGCCCATCGCCTCCTTCTCGCTGGTCGCTTCCGCATGGACATCGACGATGATGGCGTCAGCCACTTGAGCCAGTGGACAGGCCTCGATCTCGCGATCCACGGCGGCAAAGGGATCGTCGAGTGCGTCCATATAAAGACGGCCCATCACATTGATGACGAGGACGCGCTTGCCGCTCACTGTGTCGATGAGGTTCGCACCGCGTCCTGGCGTTCCCGCTGGGAAATTCACAGGCCGCAGCAGGCGCGGCTGGCGCTCGATGAAGACGAGGGTCTCGCGCTGATCCCAGCTATGGTTGCCGAGTGTCACCGCGTCCGCACCCGCGCTCAGGACCTCATCGCAGATCGCCTCGGTGATACCGAAACCACCCGCCGCGTTCTCGCCGTTGATGACGACGCAATCGAGCTTCCAGCGCTCGCGCAAGCCGGGCAGACGCTCGATCACCGCGTTGCGGCCAGGGCGTCCGACGATATCGCCGAGGAAGAGAAGGCGCATGGGAAGTCCTTAGAGAGAAGCTGTTCGGATCAGTTCGTTTTCGGTGACGATGATGTTGAGTGAGCGATCGTGGTCCTCGGCGGGGACCTGCTCGATCTCCTGCGTGCCAAAGGCGAGACCGATGGTGAGGAGCGGGTGATGGCGTTCCAGCATGGCGATGGCGCGGTCGAAATGGCCTTTGCCATAACCGATGCGCCCGCCTTGCCTGTCAAAGGCAGCGAGAGGCATGAGAAGGGCCTTGGGGAAAACTTCCGGTGTATCGGGGCTGGGCTCGTGGACGCCGAAGCTGCCCTTGATGAGGGGATCATCTGGCTGCCAGACGTGAAAGCTCAGATGGGGATGGCGAGTCCGAGACAAAGCCACGGCCTGGCCGCGCGCGATCAACCCTTCGATCAGAGGGCGCGGATCAACCTCGCTGCGAATCGGCCAATAGGCGCCGACGGGCGCTATATCGCGCAACTCGGGAAGAGCGAGCGCCCGTTCCGCAATGCGGCGAGCAGCGTCTCGGCGCACGAACTCACCCAACGCATCGCGGCGGGCGAGGGCCACGCGGCGAAGCTGTTCTTTCGTCTCGGCGAGAGAGGGAGAAACCATTGGGATTAGCGCGGAGCCACAAAAGCCGTCGGAGAAGCGATCCCGGGAACCTACATAAGTAGGTGGGCGCCGTGTGTCCCGGTCCACGGACCGGGTCAGGGACAGCTCCCTAAGGATCGTTAAGGCCCCGGGGAAATGAACTCCTAACGCGCCCCGCAGCCCCGCCTTGTCTATGTAGTGACGATGGCGGTCGGGGGGAAGGGGAAAGTTGGCACGACACGCCCCCTTCGTCATTCCGGGGCGCGTAGTGAACCCGGAACCCATAGCCGCCGCGAGCTACAGAAAGAGGCGTTATCCTAGGCGATTCTTTCTTCTTAGACAGCGTTTATGGGTTCCGGGCTCGCCTGCGGCGCCCCGGAATGACGGAGCGGGGAGTGTCACCCCTGCGCCGGAGCGTTCAGGCTGCGCGCCAAACGCTCGATGCGCTCGGCGGCCTTGCCGATCCCCTCCGCCAAACGCGCTTCGATGAATTGGGAACGCTCGTCGCCCGCATTGGCAAGGGAATGGAGTTGCGAGAGCTGCTCTTCGGCGGCCGCGAGTTTCCTCTTTGTCTCGGCCATTTCATCCGCGATGGTAATGGCAGCCATGACGTGAAGGCGCATATCGCCGATTTCGCCGAAGGCCGCCCGCATCTCTTCGATCTTGGCATCGAGCGACGCCGCCAGGCCTTCGAGATGCCGTTCCTCACCGTCGGCGCAGGCGATCCGGTAAGATCGGCCCGCAATCGATACGTTGACCTGAGCCATCAGCCTTCCTCCAACGCGAGTTCGCCGGCACGAGCGAGAACACCATGGATCGCTCCCATGGCCTGGCGGACGCGCTCGCCGATATCTTCGGTGGCCGTCTCGTATCTGTGCAGGCTCGTGAGAGCGCCATCGAGCTCGACGGCAAGGCGGGCCCGGTCGTCCTGCATGATCTGGAGTTCGGTTTCCAGGTCGCCGCGCCGTTTCTCGGCCTCGAGACGGCGCGAGACTGAGGCCTCGAGCAGGCCTACGGCGCTCTCGAGTCGCTTCAACGCATCGTCAAGGGTGGGAGCCATTGCACCTCCGGGAATCGGTTAACGACACTAGGGCGCTCAGTGCCGACCGGCAACGGTCTGAAGTTCAAACGCTCGGTCAGAAGTCACCTCAAGTCTTTGACTCGCCCCTGCCCCGTGTTAAGGAGCGCACGCCTTTTCCCGACACACGCGGCCCAAGAGGGTCGCCCTCAAGACTTGTGGATCAAGAGCCGTGCCAGACACCGTCCCCGCCGATCGCGTCACCCACTCCGATCTGGCGAACGCTGTGCGTGTCCTTGCGATGGACGCTGTGGAGCAAGCCAAATCGGGCCATCCCGGCCTGCCGATGGGCGCCGCCGATATCGCCACGGTGCTGTTTACGAAATTCCTGAAATACGACGCCACCGACCCGACCTGGCCGGATCGCGACCGTTTCGTGCTCTCCGCCGGCCACGGCTCGATGCTGCTTTACGCACTTCTGCATCTCACGGGCGTGAAGGGCATGACCATCGACGAGTTGAAGCGTTTCCGCCAACTCGACTCGAAGACACCGGGTCACCCGGAAAACTTCATGACCCCCGGCGTCGAGACGACCACCGGCCCGCTCGGCCAGGGCATCGCCACCGCTGTGGGCATGGCGCTCGCCGAGCGGATGCTGAACGCCCAATACGGCGACAACCTCGTCGATCACCGCACCTACGTGCTCGCCTCCGACGGCGACCTGATGGAAGGCATTAGCCAGGAAGCCATCGCACTCGCGGGTCATCTGAAGCTCAACCGCCTCATCGTTCTCTTCGACGATAACGGCATTTCCATCGACGGTCCGCTCTCGATTACCGATTCGGTCGATCAGGTGAAGCGCTTCCAGGCCGCAGGTTGGCAAGCCGTTCGCGTCGACGGTCACGATCCGAAAGCCATTGGCCGCGCCATCGCCCGCGCCCAGAAGTCGGACAAGCCGACGCTCATCGCGTGCAAGACCGTCATCGGCTTCGGGGCACCGAAGCGGGCCGGCACTTCCAAGGCCCACGGTGAGCCGCTCGGCGCCGAGGAACTCACGGGTGCGAAGGCCGCGCTCGGCTGGACCCATGCCCCCTTCGAGATTCCGGAAGCCATCAAGGCCGCCTGGGCCAAGGCCGGCAAGAAGGGCCGCCGTCACAGCCGCGCCTGGAAAGAGCGTCTGAAGGCTCTCCCGGCCGAGAACCGTGCAGAGTTCGAGCGCCGCATCAAGGGCGTGCGCCCCAAGGGCCTCGACGAGGCCGTAACCGGTCTCAAGAAGCGCCTCTTCGCCGAGCCGCAGAACGTCGCGACCCGTAAGGCCAGCGAGATCGCACTCGAAGTGATCACTGAGGCCGTGCCGGAACTGGTTCTCGGCTCAGCGGACCTGACGCCGTCGAACAACACCAAGACCAAGAATCTGACCGCCATTTCGCCCGGCCAGTACGCCGGACGCTATATCCATTACGGTATCCGTGAACACGGCATGGCGGCCGCCATGAACGGCATCGCGCTTCATGGCGGCCTCATCCCGGCAGGCGCGACCTTCCTGGTCTTTGCCGATTATGCACGGCCCGCCATGCGCATCGCGGCTCTCGCGGGTGTGCCGGCCGTCTACGTCATGACGCACGACTCGATCGGCCTTGGCGAAGACGGGCCGACCCACCAGCCGGTGGAGCAACTGGCCTCGCTTCGTTCCATGCCGAACATGCGCGTGTTCCGCCCAGCCGACGCGGTCGAGACCGCCGAGTGCTGGCAGTTGGCGCTTGAGCGCACGGACGGCCCGACGCTTCTCGCGCTCACACGCCAGAACCTGCCGCAGGTTCGCAAGGAAGCCGTCGGCAATTTCTCGGCGCCCGGCGCTTACGAATTGTCGCCCGCCGAGGGCAAGGCCCAGGCCACCATCTTCGCCTCGGGCAGCGAGGTCGAGATCGCCCTCGCCGCTCAGAAGATCCTGGCCGAGCAGGGCTTTCCCGCCCGCGTCGTTTCGGTACCTTCGCTCGAACTGTTTCTCGCCCAACCGGAGAAGGTGCGCGCCAAGGTCATTGGCGATGCCAAGATCAAGGTCGCGGTCGAGGCCGCTGTTCGTTTCGGGTGGGATGCGGTCATCGGCTCGGACGGCATTTTCGTCGGCATGAGCAGCTTTGGCGCAAGCGCGCCCTATAAGGATCTCTACAAGCACTTCGGCATTACGGCCGAAGCTGTCGCCGAGAAGATCCTGAGAACCCACAATCTTTAATCGCCTAGTTTCAAGGGAGCACCGACTATGACTGTGAAGGTCGCCATCAACGGGTTTGGACGGATCGGACGCAACATCCTGCGCGCCATCGTGGAAAGCGGCCGGAAGGACATTCAGGTCGTCGCCATCAACGATCTCGGCCCCGTAGAGACGAATGCCCATCTGCTGCGCTTCGACTCGGTTCACGGCCGCTTCCCGGCGGAAGTGAAAGTCGAGGGCGACTTCATCGTCATCAACGGTGAGAGGATCAAGGTGACCGCGGTCAAGGATCCGGCGACCCTCCCGCACAAGGAGCTCGGCGTCGATATCGCGCTCGAATGCACCGGCATCTTCACCTCGCGTGAAAAGGCTGCAGCACATCTGACCGCCGGCGCCAAGCGCGTCATCGTCTCGGCTCCCGCCGATGGCGCCGATCTGACGGTCGTCTACGGCGTCAATCACGACAAGCTGACGAAGGATCACGTCGTCATCTCGAATGCCTCGTGCACCACGAACTGCCTCGCGCCCGTCGCGAAGGTGCTGAACGACGCGGTCGGCATCGAAAAGGGCTTCATGACGACGATCCACTCCTACACCAACGATCAGCCGTCGCTCGATCAGATGCACAAGGACCTCTACCGCGCCCGCGCGGCGGCTTTGTCCATGATCCCGACTTCGACTGGCGCTGCGAAGGCTGTCGGACTCGTTCTGCCGGAACTGAACGGCAAACTCGACGGCGTTTCGATCCGCGTGCCGACCCCGAACGTGTCGGTGATCGACTTCAAGTTCATCGCCAAGAAGCCGACGACGGTCGCTGAGATCAACGAAGCCATCAAGCGCGCGGCTGCCCAAGAGCTGAAGGGCGTTCTCGCCGTCACCGACCAGCCGAACGTCTCCATCGACTTCAACCACGATCCGGCCTCGTCTACCTTCCACCTCGACCAGACCAAGGTGATGGACGGCAACTTCGTGCGCGTCATGTCCTGGTACGACAACGAGTGGGGTTTCTCGAACCGTATGGCCGACACCGCTGTCGCCATGGCGAAGCTGATCTAAGGAAAGCTTTCGATGACCGCCTTCCGCACGCTCGATCAAGCTGACGTTAAGGGTAAGCGCGTTCTCGTCCGTGTGGACCTCAATGTCCCCATGGATAACGGCAAGGTGACGGACGCGACGCGCATCGAGCGCGTCCTCCCCACCATCCAGGAAATCGCCGACAAGGGCGGGAAGGTTATCCTTCTCGCCCATTTCGGACGCCCTAAGGGCCGCGATCCGAAGGAATCCTTGAAGCCGGTCGCGGAAGCGCTCTCCAAGCACCTCGCCAGACACGTCTCCTTCGCCGATGATTGCATCGGCGAGGTGGCTCAAAGGGCCGTCGCCGCGTTGCGGAGCGAAGACATCCTGCTTCTCGAAAACACCCGCTTTCACGCGGGCGAAGAGAAGAACGACAAGGACTTCGTCACTGAGCTCGCAAAGCTCGGCGACATCTATGTGAACGACGCTTTCTCGGCGGCGCACCGTGCCCATGCCTCGACCGAGGGCCTTGCCCGCGTGCTTCCCGCTTATGCGGGCCGCACGATGCAGGCGGAACTTGACGCGCTCACCAAAGGTCTCGAAGCCCCAGCCCGTCCACTGGTCGCGATTGTCGGCGGAGCGAAGGTTTCATCGAAGATCGATTTGCTTGAGAACCTCGTCGCCAAGGTCGATGCGCTCGTCATCGGCGGCGGCATGGCCAACACTTTCATCCACGCGTCCGGCCTCAATGTCGGCAAGTCACTGGCGGAGAAAGATTTGGCGGCGACGGCGCTTCGCATCATCGAGAAAGCGCGCGAGGCCAATTGCGCGATCATTCTCCCCGTCGACGGCGTGTGCGCGAAAGAGTTCAAGGCTCATGCCGAAAACCATACCTACGGCATCGATGCGATCCCTGACGATCAAATGATCCTCGATGTGGGTTCGCAATCCGTCGAGCGCATCAATGCCGCCATCAACGACGCCAAAACGCTGGTGTGGAACGGCCCGCTCGGCGCGTTCGAAATCGCGCCCTTCGATCAAGGCACGGTCGCGGCGGCCCGGCATGCGGCGCAGCGCACCAAGGCCGGCAAGCTGGTGTCTGTCGCCGGCGGCGGCGATACGGTCGCGGCGCTCAATCATGCGGGTGTGGCCGACGACTTCTCTTACGTTTCGACGGCAGGCGGCGCGTTCCTCGAATGGCTCGAAGGCAAGGCGCTTCCGGGCGTGGAAGCCTTGCGGGTTTAAGGTCCAGTTCAGCTTCGGCGGATAAAGAACGATCAGGAGGAACATTATGGCTCGTATCACCCTCAGACAGCTTCTCGATCACGCCGCCGAACAGGGCTACGGCGTCCCGGCCTTCAACATCAACAACATGGAGCAGGCGCTCGCCATCATGGAGGCGGCCAACGCCGTCGATGCGCCGGTGATCATCCAGGCGAGCCGCGGCGCGCGTTCCTACGCCAACGACATCATGCTCAAGCACATGATGGACGCTATCACCGAGATCTATCCGCATATCCCGGTCTGCGTTCATCTCGACCACGGCAACGCACCCGCCACCTGCATGACGGCGATCCAGGCCGGTTTCACCTCCGTCATGATGGACGGCTCGCTGAAAGCGGACGGCAAGACGCCGGGCGACTGGGACTACAATGTGGGCGTCACCAGGAAGGTCACCGAGATGGCTCATCTCGGCGGCATTTCGGTGGAAGGCGAACTCGGCGTGCTGGGTTCGCTCGAGAGCGGCATGGGCGAGGCCGAAGACGGCCACGGGGCTGAAGGAAAACTCAGCCACGATCAGTTGCTCACCAATCCCGACGAAGCCGTGAAGTTCGTGGCCGAAACCAAGGTCGACGCTCTCGCCATCGCCATGGGCACCTCGCATGGCGCGTACAAGTTCACTCGCAAGCCGGACGGCGCGATCCTCGCGATGAACATCATCGAAGAGATCCACGCCAAGTTGCCTAATACGCACCTCGTGATGCACGGCTCGTCCTCGGTTCCGCAGGACCTGCAAGACATCATCAACCAGCATGGCGGCAAGATGCCTCAGACCTGGGGTGTGCCGGTGGAAGAGATCCAGCGCGGCATCAAGCACGGCGTGCGCAAGATCAATATCGACACCGACAACCGCATGGCGATGACCGGCCAGATCCGTAAGATCCTGACCGAGAACCCGGGCGAATTCGATCCGCGCAAGTATCTGAAGCCCGCCATGGAAGCGATGGCGAAGCTCTGCAAGCTGCGTCTCGAGGAGTTCAACACCGCCGGCCAGGCCTCGAAGATCAAGCGCGTGTTCACCACCGCGGAGATGGCCAAGCGCTACGCCTCCGGCGAGCTAGATCCCAAATTCGGCTCGGCCCGCAAGGCAGCCGAGTAAGCGATCAGGCTTTTGCCTTAATCATCATCGAGAAACGGGGCCTCGCAAGACGGCCCCGTTTTCGTTATGCGGGAGAAGGAAGATTATTTGAAAGCTAGATTATGCTATCCCGTCGTCATTCCGGGGCGCCGCAGGTGAGCCCGGAACCCATAACCGCTATCGTTTCCGAAAGGCGGCGCGCGCTGCTTTCGATTTTGAGGCGGTAGTGGTTATGGGTTCCGAGCTCCGCTAGCGCGGCCCCGGAATGACGGTGGGGCGACCGGAATCATGCGGCACTCACCGGGAGTTTCATCACATCTTAGAAAGACATAATGAAACACCCTGTCCTTAACCCTCTCACCTTCGTGAACCATGACTGATTCCGCCGCCCGCCTTTATCTGATCACCCCCGTTCTCGATGACGAATCCTTCGCGCCACGCCTGGGCGAAGCCTGCGCTGGCGGGAAAGTGGCGGCCGTTCTGCTGCGCCTTGCCGCCGCTGACGAGCGCACGCTCATCAACCGGATGAAGGCCCTCGCCCCCGTGGCTCAGGACAAGGGCGCGGCGGTGATGGTGTCCGTCGAAGGCGAGGCGGATCTTGCGACCGTCGCCGCGCGCGGCGGGGCCGATGGGGTGCACATCTCCGGTAAACTCGCCCTCGCGAAGGATTTGCGCGACCAGCTCAAGAGCGAACGTTCGCTGGGCGTCGGAGCCATCCGCTCGCGGGATGACGCCATGGCCTTTGGCGAGAGTGGGGCCGATTATCTGATGTTTGGAGAGCCCCGCGCCGATGGCTCGTTGCCAACGATCGAAAGCGTGATCGAGCGCGCCGCCTGGTGGGCGGAAATCTTCGAGACGCCTTGCGTCGTCTATGCGCCGCGACTGGAAGATGTCGCGCCATTGGCCGCAACGAATGCCGAATTCATCGCCCTCGGCGACGCGGTGTGGAACCACCCGGAAGGACCGGCGAAGGCTGTAGAAGCGGCGTTTGCCATTCTTGTCGCGCAGGAGACGGCGCCGTGAGGATCGGGCGT
The DNA here is from genome assembly GCF_052115485.1 of Microvirga sp. 2MCAF38. Taxonomy (NCBI): domain Bacteria; kingdom Pseudomonadati; phylum Pseudomonadota; class Alphaproteobacteria; order Hyphomicrobiales; family Methylobacteriaceae; genus Microvirga; species Microvirga sp. 2MCAF38. The sequence goes on from NZ_JBFRGU010000001.1 coordinate 927,464, forward strand.
CTCGCTCTCGTTGCGGCCCTGATCGTCGGCTCGACGCTCGCCGCCAAGGCAGCGCCGGCCCCCGACAACGCGTATGCAGCCTACCAGGCGGGGCTTTACCTCAAAGCGATGCGGGAGGCGACGGCGCGTCTGGAGAAGAACCGCACCGACGCTCCGGCCATGACCCTGATCGGCGAACTCTTCAATCAGGGTCTCGGCGTACCGATGAACCCGGTGAAAGCCGCCGAGTGGTATACGCTTGCCGCGAAACAGGGCGACCAAAACGCCCTCTCGACCCTCGGCCTCATGGCGCTGGAAGGCCGGGGCATGCAGAAAAATCCGACACAAGGTAAAGCCTGGCTGGAACAGGCGGCCGCCAAGGGCGAACCCAGGGCCTCCTACAATCTGGGCCTGCTCTACATGTCGACCGGGGATAACACCGATCTGAAACGCGCCATCGCCTATCTGCAGACGGCGACGTCCGCCGAGATCGGAGACGCGCAGCACGCGCTCGGCGTCCTCTACCTCTCCGGCAAGGGCGTCGAGAAAAACAGTTCCGAGGCCGCGCGGCTGTTCGAGCGTGCCGCCAAGAACGGAAGCCTCGCGGGCGAGGTCGAATACGCGATCCTTCTCTTCAACGGCGACGGGGTGAAGGCGGATGAGGCCCAGGGCGCGAAGCTGTTTCGCCGTGCGGCCTCGCGGGGCAACGCCATTGCGCAGAACCGGCTGGCCCGCCTTCTCGTCGCCGGACGCGGCGTTCAGGCCAACAAGATCGATGCCGCCGCGTGGCATCTCCTGGCCGCCGCACAGGGCCTGTCCGATTCCTGGCTCGACAACGCGCTCAAGGACCTCTCGCCGGAGGATCGCGCGAAAGCCCAAAAGCTGGCGGCGGAACGGTCGAACATGTTCTAGGAGCGTGATCAGAACAAGTGGAAACCGGTTGTTCGCCCGGATCATGCGGAATCAAGGTCCAAAGTTCCGACGACAAGGTTCGGCTTGACGTCCCCGGCCCCGCGTGGTCATCACGCAAAAAGCTCTTTCTCTTCGCCAATTTTTAGGACCGCCCGATGATCCGTTCGCCCTTGATGACCGTGATGACCGATGCCGTGATGAAGGCATCCCGCTCCCTCAAGCGCGATTTCGGCGAGGTCGAAAACCTGCAGGTCTCCCGAAAGGGCCCCGGCGATTTCGTCTCGGCGGCGGACAAGAAAGCGGAGAGCATTTTGCGCGATGCGCTCGAGAAGGCTCGTCCCGGCTACGGCTTCGTGATGGAGGAGAGCGGAATCGTCGAAGGTACGGACACCAGCCATCGCTGGCATATCGATCCCCTCGACGGCACCACGAATTTCCTCCACGGCCTGCCCCATTTCGCCATCTCGGTCGGCCTGGAGCGTGATGGGCAGATGGTCGCCGGCATCATCTACGACCCGGCCAAGGACGAGTTGTTCATCGCCGAGAAGGGCAAGGGTGCGTTCCTCAACAACCGCCGCATCCGCGTCGCCGCCCGCTCGGCCATGGAGGACGCGGTGGTGGGTTGTGGCCTGCCGCATATCGGCAAGGGTGATCACGCCCTCTTCCTGCGCGAGGCCGCGAGCGTCATGGCCCATGCGGGCGGCTCACGCCGCTGGGGCGCGGCAGCGCTCGATCTCGCTTATGTGGCCTGCGGTCGCCTCGACATCTTTTGGGAGCGCGGCCTGAATTCCTGGGATATCGCCGCTGGCATGGTGATCCTGCGCGAGGCCGGCGGCTTCTACTCGGATGCGGATGGCGGCAGCGACCCCATCGCCAAAGGCACCATCGCCTGCGGAAACGAGACCCTGCATCGCGAATTGCTCAAGCTTCTGAAAAAGGCCAAAGCCTGAACCTTCGCGTACGATTCCTGTTCGTGGCCACTCTCAAAGACGCGGCCACGGCTTGATCCGCCGCCAGGGCGCGGTCACATTATATCCAGCCCGTTTGAGCGCGATCTCGAAAACCGTCATTCGGTTTTCAGACGGACCGCGTTAAAACCAAGCAAAGAGCGAACGCGTTGACGACGGTCACCGTGTTTCGGCTCCGACAAGAGAACGAGTGCGCTGGAGATGGAATCTCAACCCCTTACGCCGCCACGCATCTATCTGATCCGCATGGCGGTTTTCCTGATCCTTGCGGGGTTCATCGCCTTCATTCTCTACAAGCAGATCTGGACGGCCTTTCTCGCCAATCCGGGCCTGAATGCCGTGATCGTGAGTGTGATGTTGATCGGCATCGTGCTCGCCATCCGGCAGGTCTGGCGGCTTTTTCCGGAAGTGCGTTGGGTCAATACCTTGAGTCGGGCCGAAGACGGCCTTGCGCTGCCGGAATCGCCGACGCTGCTCGCGCCCATGGCGGCGCTCATCAACAATCGCACGATCCGTTCGCTTCTCTCCGTCACGGCCACCCGATCGCTTCTGGATTCCATCGGCGCGCGTCTCGATGAGAGCCGCGAGATCGTGCGCTATCTCGCCGGTCTCCTGATTTTCCTCGGTCTGCTCGGTACCTTCTGGGGCCTGATTGAGACCGTCGGCTCAGTCGGGCAGATCATCGGCTCGCTGAAAACCGGCCAGGATGCGACGGTTCTCTTCGACGAATTGAAGACCTCCCTCGCCGGGCCGTTGCAGGGCATGGGCCTCTCCTTCTCGGCCTCTCTCTTCGGTCTTGCCGGGTCCCTCGTTCTCGGTTTCCTCGATCTTCAGGCTGGGCAGGCGCAGAACCGGTTCTATACGGAACTCGAGGATTGGCTTGCCGCCTCAACCATGGATACCGGGCTCGAGCAGACGGGCCGTCCCCATTCGAACCAGGATCTGACGGTCGCGCTCAATCGCCTCACCGCCGCCGTCAATGACGGCGCGGGCGGGCGGGCTTCGACTCAGGCCATGGCGAACCTCGCCGAGGGCGTGCAGGGCCTCGTTCAGCATATGCGCGCCGAGCAACAGATGATCCGCGATTGGGTCGAGGCTCAAGCCGGGCGTGAGAAGGATCTGAAGCAGATTCTCGACCGCCTGACCCGTGAAAGGCTGCCCTGATGGCGGCGAGCAGCGGCGGACGGCGTCGGGGCCGCCATAGCGAGATCAACTATTGGCCGGGCTTCGTGGACGCCCTGTCCACGCTGCTTTTGTCCATTGTCTTCCTGATCTCGATCTTCATGCTCGGGCAATTCTTTCTCAGCCGGGAATTGTCGAGCCGCGATACGGTTCTCGATCGGTTGAATCGCCAGATCTCCGACCTCACCGACCTTCTGGCGCTCGAGCGCTCCAACCGCCGCAGTACCGAGGAAAATCTCAATAGCCTGCAATCGACCCTGCGCCAGACGGAAGCCGAGCGTACGCGCTTGCAAGGCGTGATCGACAACGGAACCGTCGCGCAGGGACGCGCGGACGAACTGAATAAGACGGTCGAAGCCGAACGTCAGGAAAAGGGGCGGGCGCTGAGCCAGGTCGAACTCCTGAACCAGCAGATCGCCGCCATGCGGCGCCAACTCGCAGCCCTGGAAGAGGCGCTCGCCGCCTCCGAGGCGCGCGACAAGGACAGCCAGGCCCGTGTCGCCGACCTCGGCAGCCGGCTGAATATCGCACTGGCGCAGCGAGTGCAGGAACTCGCCCGGTTCCGTTCGGATTTCTTCGGTCGCTTGCGCCAGATCCTCGGCAATCGGCAGGACGTCCGCATCGTCGGCGACCGTTTCGTGTTTCAATCGGAGGTGCTTTTTCCGGTCGGCCAGGCCACTTTGCGACCGGAAGCCAGCGGCGAGATCGACCGCATCGCCGCCGCCCTCGTGGAATTGGAAAAGCAAATCCCGCCGGATATTCCCTGGGTTATTCGCGTGGACGGCCACACCGACGCACGCCCCATCGCGACTCCGCAATTCCCCTCGAACTGGGCGCTCTCATCCGCACGCGCCATCGCCGTGGTTCAGGCCTTCGTGTCGCGCGGCGTGTCGCCCCAGCATCTCGTCGCGGCAGGTTTCGGCGAATTCCAGCCCATCGATCTCGCCACGACGGACGAAGCCTATGCCAGAAACCGCCGCATCGAGCTGAAGCTGACGGAACGCTGAGTCCCGTCAGTCCAACTCAAAGGCGCTCTATAACGGCTTGCCCAAATAGCGCGCGACATCGACGGTATTTACGCCCACGCGCTTCACAGCATCGACGAGTTGTTCGCGCGTCACATTCCACTTCGCGGTCCAGTGTTTGACTTCCCATTCTTCGTGAATGTTGACCTTTTTCGGATCTTGCGGCTGTCGAATTTTGAGATTGTCCATGTAACATCCTATTGATTGCATATCGCGATTGATGCAACCATTAGATGTCTATTGGCAAGCTGGGCCGCAAGACCCTTAAATCTCTATTCCGCCGCGACGCGCCCATCCGCGTCGGTGAATTGCAGGCGTGCCAGACGGGCATAGAGGCCGCCCTTGGCAAAGAGGGTGTCGTGCGTCCCCTCTTCCACGATCCGCCCCTGATCCATCACCAGAATGCGGTCGGCGGATCGGATCGTCGCCAGACGATGGGCGATGACGAGGGTCGTGCGGCCCTCCATCAGGCGGTCGAAGGCCACCTGCACCTTGCGCTCGCTTTCCGCATCGAGCGCCGATGTCGCCTCGTCGAGAAGCAGGATCGGCGCGTCTTTCAGGATCGCGCGGGCAATGGCGATGCGCTGGCGTTGGCCGCCGGAAAGCGTGACGCCCCGTTCTCCGATGACCGTGTCATAACCTTGAGACATCGCCCTGATGAACCCATCAGCGGAAGCGAGAGCCGCTGCATGGTGTACTTCCTCGTCCGTGGCCTCGGGGCGGCCATAGCGGATGTTGTCCAGAACGCTCGTCGCGAAAATCGTCGGCTCCTGCGGCACCAGCGCCATGAGATGACGCAAGCCGGCGGGGTCGACCTCCGAGACCGACACTCCATCCACCAGCACACGGCCTTCACGCGGATCGTAAAAGCGCAGGAGCAACTGAAAGATCGTACTCTTGCCGGCTCCCGAAGACCCGACGAGCGCAACTCGCTCACCCGAGGCAACCGTCAAGTTGAGATTGGCAAGGGCCGCGTGCTCTGGCCGGGTCGGATAGGCGAAGTGCACATTGTCGAACGCAATGGTGCCTAGCGGCGGTTCTGGCAGCGGTTTCGGGTGAGCGGGTGCCGCGATGGCGGGCTCTGCCGCCAGAATTTCGCCCAGGCGCTCCGCAGCGCCGGCGGCCTGCGCCAATTCGCCGTAGACCTCCGAGATCTGGCCGAGCGAACTCGCCACGAAAACCGCGTAGAGCAGAAATTGCGCCAGCGTTCCCGCCGTCATCGTGCCCGCAAGCACATCCTGCGCCCCGTACCAGAGTACCCCGACGACACTCGCCGAGACGAGAAAGATGCCCGCGCCCGTGAGATAGGCCCGCATCGCGGTCGACAGGCGCGCCGCCTCGAAGGCCTCCTCCGCCGCCTCGGTAAAACGGGCGGCCGTCGCGCCCTCCATCCCGAAAGCCTGCATGGTACGAACCGCCCCGACCGCCTCGGCTGCGTAAGCCGAGGCGTCGGCGAGGCGATCCTGCGCGGCGCGCGAGCGACGGCGGACGGCGCGGCCGGAGGTGATGAGCGGCAGAACGATGACCGGGATGGCGAAGAGCACGAGGGCCGAAAGCTTCGGGCTCGTCAGAACCATCTGGGCGGCTGCGCCGACGAAAAGGAACACGTTGCGAAGCGCAATCGAGATGCTGACGCCGAAGGCAGCCTTGACCTGCGTGGTGTCGGCGGTGAGCCGGGAGACCAGCTCCCCGCTCTTCGACCGATCGAAAAAGGCCGGATCGAGGTTGGTCAGGTGGCGGAATACGGCGGCGCGCAAATCAGCGACGACCCGCTCGCCCAGCGTGATGACGCTGTAATAACGAAGCGCGCTCGCGACCGCGAGAACCCCGACAACCGCGAGCAGCATGCCGAAATAGGCATTGATCAGCCCCCGGTCCGGAGTCGAGAAAAGATCGATCACCCGGCGCATGGCCACAGGCACGACCAGTGTCGCGCCCGAAGCGACCGTGAGCGCCACAAGAGCGACGACGATCCGGCCCTTATAGGCCAAGGCGAAAGGAATCAGGGGTTTCAGCGCGCTCAAGGGCGCTTTGGCACGGGGTCCGGTTTGCTGATCGGCCATCTAATCTCGAATCTTGAACTTTATGACGCCTGTCGTCTTATGTCGCACGAACTTGCCAGCCAACCGGCATCAACTTCCCTTGATCATGCTCTTGTTTCTTTAGATTCCGCATGATCCGGGCGAACAACCGGGTTTCCACTTGTTCTGATCATGCTCTAGCACCTTCGACCCGGCTTGTTTCAAGGTTCCAAGTGCGGTATAGGCGCGCGTTATTCAAGGATCACGTTCGATCAAAGACTGCGAGCCGCCGTATCGGCAGGCCGCGAGAGGATATGGCAATGGCGCGCAATAGCGAACTCGAACATCCCGATTACCACTTCATCAAGGTGGTCTTGACCAACGGCACCGAGTTCACCACCCGGTCGACCTACGGCAAGGAGGGTGACACCCTCAACCTCGACATCGACCCGAACACCCACCCGGCTTGGACCGGCGGCCAGCAGCAGCTGCTCGACCGCGGCGGCCGTCTGTCGCGCTTCAACTCGAAGTTCGGCAATCTGGGCATCGGCGGCGCGAAGTAAGCTTCGCTTCCACATTCCGGAATCGAAAAGCCCCGCTTCTGCGGGGCTTTTTGTTGGTCTGAGCTTGAGCACGAGACGCATGGGCGTGCCTACACCCATCTCGGCCCGGTTTTACTCTTGCAAAGTGAAGGCCTGCCGCAACAAGCGCTGCTGTGCCGCAACTGGATTTTCCATAGGAGCTGCGACCTTGGTCTCGGATTCGGAGATCAACTGCTCCAGATGCATGATGCGTGCATGGAGCCTCGTCGCAAGGCCGATCAGATTCTTGAGACGGCGCGGCAAAGCCTCGTATTCTTCGATTGAAGCCACGGAAGCCTGAGACGCCAGCCGGACGCGGTTCTTCTCCAGTTGCGCCTGATCGGGAGAAATTTCTCCCTCGCCGACCGCGCGCTGAACGAGCAGCCAGGACGCGATCTGCATCAGCCGCGTGGTCAGCCGCATGCTCTCGCTGGCATAGGCCACCGTCACCTGCCGCTGCAGATAGCGGGATTCCTCTCTGCCCGGTCCATCGAGATAAGCCGCCGCTTCCTCGACAAGCTCCATCCCCTCCTGGAACAGGGCTTTGAATGCCTCCGACTGGACAAAGGACCGGCCGAACGGAACCGGGTCGGTTTCGAGCTTGATCACGTCGAGGTCGCTCAACGTCTGTCTCCACGATGGTCTTGCCCCGCCTTCACCGGGCGGGCTGATATGGAGCGGCACTATAGAGCGGTTTTCGGCGCGCGCTTCGGTAACCCTTTTTTAAGGTTAAACCGGACAGGCGCTTTCAAAAATAGAGCCACCTGACGGTGGCTCGAAGTGATAACAGGGAGCGTCAAAACAGAGTGGATGGAAGCCACTCGACATCCAGCACAACTGGATGAAACAACTATCGATTGCAAAACTTAAGATTCCGTTAACGAAGAATTCAATGTGCTAGACAGCAGCGATCAGGTCGAGCCGAGTTTGAAAAAAGCGCTGGCAGCATCGCGGGATTTTTCCTTGCCGGATCGCGCATCCTTCAACCGCCGGATCTCCTGCTCAAGCGCGGCCACCCGTTCGTCGAGCTCTTCCAACGACAGCATCGACAAGTCCTGGCCGAGCTCGAAGCCGCCGGCCTTTTTCTGACGGGGCTCATCGGCGAAGGGATCGAAAACCATGGCGTCCTCCTCCTGAACGGCCTTAAAGGTTAATGCGGGATGGATCACTTGCCAACGGCGACCAAAGGCACCAAAGCTCGGGGTCGTGACTCAGTTTGATGAGGATAAGGCACAGGCTTTCCCTCCCCCTTGCGGGGATGGACGAAGGGTGGGGGTGGTCTGACCGGGTGAAACTTTCAGACGTCTGGCGCTGTAGCAGCCTTCAGGCAACGCCCTGACTTTTCAACCCCACCCCTACCCCTCCCCGCAAGGGGGAGGGGAGGGAAGAGCGCGGATCAAACTGAGTCACCACCAAAGCCCCCGGATAAAATCCCAGTGGTTTTGCGCTATATCAGCTCTCCCGACCCCGGCTTTCATAGGATTCGATCATGACGACGCTCCCCACCACCATGCGCGGCGTGATCGCGGAAGGCGCCGGCGGCCCCGAAGTGCTCGCCGTTGTCGAGCGCCCGGTGCCGATGCCGAAGGAGGGCGAAATTCTGATCCGGGTCGAGGCGGCCGGAGTGAACCGCCCGGACGTGATCCAGCGTCAGGGTGGGTATCCGCCTCCACCTGGCGCATCCGACATTCTCGGACTCGAGGTTTCCGGCGTCGTGGTGGCAGCCGGGCCGAACCTCAAACGCTTCTTTCTCGGCGCGCGCGTGATGGCGCTCGTTCCTGGCGGTGGTTACGCGGAATACGCAGTGGCCGACGCCTCGAACGCCCTGCCGATCCCGGACGGGCTCTCCATGGAGGAAGCGGCGGCGATCCCCGAGACCTACTTCACCGTCTGGTCCAACGTCTTTGACCGGGGACGCCTGCAACCGGGCGAGACGCTCCTTGTCCATGGTGGCACGTCGGGTATCGGCACCACCGCGATCCAGCTCGCCAAAGCCTTCGGTGCGAAGGTCATCGCAACAGCCGGTAGCGCTGAGAAATGCGAAGCCTGCGCGAGGCTCGGCGCGGACGTGGTGATCAATTACCGCGAGACGGATTTCGTCAAAGCCGTCAAGGACGCGACCGAGGGTCATGGGGCAGACGTGATCCTCGACATGGTCGGGGGAGACTATATTCCCCGCAATTACGAGGCGGCCGCCCTGGACGGGCGCATCGTCCAGATCGCGTTCCTTCAGGGCAGCAAAGTCGAGGTCGATTTCCGTCGCCTGATGCTCAAGCGCCTAATTCATACAGGCTCGACCCTGCGCCCCCGCCCCATCTCGGAAAAGGCCGCCATCGCGCGCTCCCTCGAGGAAAAGGTCTGGCCACTTCTCGGCCAGGGCGGCTGCCGCCCGGTCATGGACTCGACCTTTCCGTTCGAGGAGGTGCGCCAGGCCCATGCCCGAATGGACGGCGGCGCGCATGTGGGCAAGATCGTGCTGAAGGTTTGAGGCAGGGCCGCACTGCGACCGCTCTTTGCCGAGAATCGGAAGTTTCCGATCAAGATCGCGCTTAAAATTTGCAACCTCGTCCAGGTTTCCCTATATTCGACCTGTTTCCCTCACATCGTGAGTAGAGATGCTTCGGCCCCGGCCGGGACGGAGCGCAAGAGAGTTTTGCCGTGCGGCGCCCAAAATGGCGCCCGGCTCGAAGGAGGTTCGCCTATGTCCCAAGGACCGCTGATGCCAAAGGCGACAGCCGTTTGGCTTGTCGAGAATACCTCGCTGTCGTTCGAACAGATTGCCGATTTCTGCAAACTGCACCCGCTCGAGGTGAAGGGCATCGCCGATGGTGAGGTCGCGACCGGGATCAAGGGCCTCGACCCGATCACCACCAATCAGCTCACTCGCGAGGAAATCGAGAAGGCGCAAGGTGATTCCGATTATCGTCTGCGCATGGCCGAGACCAAGGTGAAGCTGCCCGAGGTAAAACGCACCCGCAAGGGCCCGCGCTATACCCCGGTTTCACGCCGTCATGACCGCCCGAACGCGATCCTGTGGCTCGTGCGCAACCACCCAGAGCTGAAGGACGCGCAGATCATGCGCCTCGTCGGCACCACYAAGTCCACGATCCAGCAGGTTCGCGACCGCACCCATTGGAACTCCGCGACGCTCTCGCCCATGGACCCGGTGACGCTTGGCCTGTGCTCGCAGATCGACCTCGATTTCGAAGTTCAGCGCGCCGCCAAGGACCGTCCGCAGGTCGAGGCGCACGAGCCCGGCGGAACGCTGCTGCCAGCCGAGATTTCGACCGCGCCGGAAGTGTCGCACGAGCCCTTCGCCGATATGAGCAAGCCGAAGCCCGTGGAAGAAGAAAAGATCGACGTGCATTCGGTCTTCGCTAAGCTGAAGCAGCTGAAGCGCTCCGAAGAGCACGACGACGAGGAATAAGACCTCGGAACGATGAAAAGGCCCGGAGCGATCCGGGCCTTTTTTGTTTGGAAACCCGACGCCGTCTTCGTCAGCGTGGCTAGAGGATGACAACCTTCAAACCAAACCGCGCGCCCGCAGGATTTCCCCGATCTCGTCGAGAATTCCGGGATCGTCGATGGTCGCCGGCATGGTCCACGCATCGCCGTCGGCAATCTTTTTCATGGTACCGCGCAGGATCTTGCCGGAGCGGGTTTTGGGGAGACGCCCGACCGTAATCGCGAGCTTGAAAGCCGCCACGGGCCCGATCTTGTCGCGAACCAGCGCCACGAGCTCGGTTTCCACTTGATCGGGTGACCGCTCGACGCCGGATTTCAGAACGACGAATCCGCAAGGCACCTCGCCCTTCAGGGAATCCTTCATCCCGATCACGGCGCATTCGGCAACGCATGGGTGCGAGGCCAGCACTTCTTCCATGCCGCCCGTCGACAGGCGATGGCCCGCCACGTTGATGATGTCGTCGGTCCGGCCCATGACGTAGACGTAGCCATCCCTGTCGAGGAAGCCCGCATCCGACGTGTTGTAGTAACCGGGGAACGTGGTGAGGTAGGCCTCCTTGAAGCGCGTATCCGCATTCCAGAGGGTCGGCAGGCAACCGGGCGGAAGCGGAAGCTTGATCGCGATGGTGCCCATCTTATCCGCTGGGACGGGCTTTCCGCCCTCATCCAGCACCCGCACATCGTAACCCGGCATCGCGACGGTCGGGGATCCATGCTTGACCGGCAGCGCGCCGAGACCGAGCGGATTGCCTGCGATCGCCCACCCGGTCTCCGTCTGCCACCAATGGTCGATGACAGGAACGCCGAGAATGCCTTCAGCCCATTGCAACGTATCCGGATCGGCGCGCTCGCCCGCCAGGAACAGGGAACGGAAGCGCGACAGATCGTAGTTCTTCAAGAGCGTCCCGTTCGGGTCTTCCTTCTTGATCGCGCGAAACGCCGTGGGCGCAGTGAAGAGGCTGACGGCGCCATACTCGGCGATCACTCGCCAGAAGGCGCCTGCATCGGGCGTCCCGACAGGCTTGCCTTCATAGAGAATGGTGGTGCAGCCGTGCAGCAACGGCCCGTAGACGATGTAGGAATGGCCGACAGCCCAGCCAACATCGGAGGCCGACCAGTAAACCTCGCCGGGCTCGATGTCGTAGAGATTCTTCATCGACCATTTGAGCGCGACGATATAGCCGCCCGTATCGCGCACCACCCCCTTGGGCTTGCCGGTCGTGCCGGACGTGTAGAGGATGTAGAGCGGATCGGTTGCCGCCACCGGGACGCAATCGGCCATGCGCCCTTCTGCCTTGGCAATCGCGACCGTCGAGGCCCAATCGAGATCCCTCCCCTCCACCATTTTGGCCTCAGCCTGAGGCCGTTGGAGGATGAGGCATGAACGCGGCTTGTGGCGGCTGAGATCAATCGCGTCGTCGAGCAGGGGCTTGTACGGGACGACCCTGCTCGGCTCGATGCCGCAGGATGCGGACAGAATGAGTTTCGGCTCCGCATCCTCGAGACGCGCCGCCAGTTCCCGCGAAGCGAAGCCGCCGAACACCACCGAATGAACCGCGCCGATGCGGGCGCAGGCAAGCATACCGATGAGCACTTCCGGCACCATCGGCATATAGAGAACGACGCGGTCGCCCTTCTCCACGCCGAGATCTCTCAGCACGCCTGCGAGCGTCGCGATCTCATCGCGCAGCTCGGTATAGGTGATGGATTTCTTCACGCCCGTGACGGGGCTGTCGTAAATCAGCGCGGCCTGATCGCCACGCTGAGCGACATGGCGGTCAACCGCGTTGTGACACGCATTGCACAACGCGCCTTCATACCAGCGGCCGTAGATTCCACTTTTCGGATCGAAAACCCTGTCAGCCGGTTTGTACCACTCGATATCGCGGGCGGCCTCCCGCCAGAACCCTTCCGGGTCGCGCCTCCAGCCTTCATAAACATCATGGTAGCGACCGCGGGTGATTGTCATGGCGTTACCCCTTGCCAAAGCCGCCTGAAGCATGAGCCGAAAAGTGCCGCCCCCGGCATTAGATCATCTCTCAATGAAGCCGATCGGACGCTAGGACGTGTGGCTTCTCTTGTGGTAGCAGGCGGGCGCGCTTCGGTCAGCGCGACTTTCGGCGAGTGCTTTCATGATTACCGACCCTGTCTTTTACGCTGCCGCTGTGCCCGCCGTCGTTCTGATGGGCATGGCGAAGGGCGGCTTTTCCGGGCTCGGATTGCTCTCGCTGCCGCTGATGGCGCTTGTCGTCTCGCCTGTGCAATCGGCCGCGATCATGTTGCCGATCCTGATGGTGCAGGACGTCGTCACGGTCTGGGCTTACCGAAAAACATGGGACCTGCGAAACATCCTGATCCTCCTGCCGAGCGGCATCGTCGGCATAGTGACGGCCTATCTTCTCGCGGCAAAGGTCTCGGACGAAGCGGTCACGCTCGCCGTCGGCGTCATCTCAGTCGCTTTTGCAATTCGGCGGCTCGTTCTGGAACGCAGGACGAGAGCGCCAGAAGCCACGAAAGCAGACGTTCCGCGTGGTCTTTTCTGGGGCTTGATCACCGGCTTCACCAGCATGATCGCGCACGCGGGCGGTCCGCCGTTTCAGATCTACGTGATGCCGCAGCGCTTGCCGCGCGATGTCTTCGTGGGAACCGGCGCGGTCTATTTCGCAATCAACAACTGGCTGAAAGTGCCGCCTTATCTGGCGCTCGGTCAGTTCACGCCGGAGAACATGGCGACAGCCGCTGCTCTTTTCCCCGTCGCCATTTTTTCCACCTGGGCCGGCGTCAAGCTCGTGCGTCGAGTCACAGGCGAGCACTTCTACACCATCGTTTATATTCTTCTCGTTCTCGTCGGGACCAAGCTGATCGTGGATGGCATCGTCGCGCTCACCTGAACAATAAAAAACCGCCACTTCGCGAGAAGCGACGGCTTTGAATGGGAAGTTTGGGGAGATGGATGCGCTAATGCACCGTCGGTGCATGCGCTTTCAGCTTGGTGATTTCATCCTTGAGCTGAAGTTTTTTTCGCTTGAGTTCAGCGAGCCTGACGTCATCTGTCGACGGATGGTTCAGTGCGTCCTGGATCTGGCGCTCAAGCGATTGATGCTTGCGCTCCAGCTCCGTCAGATGATTCAGCAAAGGCATATCGGTCCCTCCTGTCCGTTATCCGACAAAGCAAATCTGACACAAGGAACATGGCGAGTCGAAGGCAATCGTCGCTGCGCTGCGCAAAACGAGAAAACCGGTTCCGGCTGCTTGCTCTCCATAGTTGTGGAGAGCATACTCCGCCTCCGTTTCGCGGCCCTTTGAAGGGTGCGCCGTGTTTTGATGTTCAAGGTTCCGTATCGATGCCGAACAGGGCTGAACTCGACGATGATCTCGCCCGCCTGAAGCAGGAGCATCGCGATCTCGACAATGCTATCGACGCGTTGGAGCAGATCATTACGGGCGATCAACTGCAGGTTCAGCGCCTGAAAAAGCGCAAGCTTGTCCTCAGGGATCAGATCATCCGCCTGGAAGACCAACTGACCCCCGATATCATCGCCTAGTGCTCAACTTTCAATTGCGCATAATCTTTTCGGGATCATGCTCCAAGCGCCGCCGCGCTTTATTGCGGCCTGCAGCCTTGCTTGCCTGCGAAGGCTTCGCTATGCCCCGTTGATCACAAGGTCGATCCGGAGCCGCATCATGGCTGGAATCCCCGTCGCCATCATCATGGGCAGTCAATCCGACTGGGCCACCATGCAGCATGCGGCCGAGACGCTCGACGCGCTCGAGATCGCCTATGACGCGCGCATCGTCTCCGCGCACCGCACGCCCGACCGGCTGGTGAGCTTCGCCAAAAGCGCGAAAGCGGAAGGATTTCAGGTCGTCATCGCGGGTGCAGGCGGCGCAGCCCACCTGCCGGGCATGACCGCCGCCATGACCCCCCTTCCGGTTTTCGGCGTGCCGGTCGAATCGAAGGCCCTCTCGGGAAAGGACAGTCTCCTTTCCATCGTGCAGATGCCGGCGGGCATCCCCGTCGGAACGCTCGCCATCGGCAAGGCAGGCGCCATCAATGCCGCGCTCCTTGCCGCCGCGGTACTGGCGCTCCATGACAAGCCCTTGGCGAAGCGGCTCGACGCCTGGCGTCAACGTCAGACCGACAGCGTCGCCGAACGCCCTTCTAGGGAGCCCTGACATCATGATCCGCCCCGGCAGCACTCTCGGTATTCTCGGCGGCGGCCAACTGGGCCGGATGATCGCGATGGCGGCTGCACAGCTCGGCCTGCGCACGCACATCTTTGCGCCGGAAGAAAACAGCCCCGCCTTCGACGTCGCGGGGGAGCACACGATTGCGTCCTACGAAGACGAGGCGGCTTTGGTGCACTTCGCCAAAAGCGTCGATGTCGTAACCTATGAATTCGAGAACGTGCCGAGCGCGACGGCGGATATCTTGAGCGCTCACGCGCCGCTTGCTCCCAACGCGCAGGCCTTGGCCGTTTCGCAGGATCGGTTTTTGGAAAAGAGTTTCATCTCCGGCCTCGGCATCGAAACCGCCCCCTTCGCGCCGGTCGAGAACGAGGCCGAGCTTGCTGAGGCGCTTGCCGCCATCGGACGCCCCTCGGTCCTCAAGACCCGGCGTTTCGGCTATGACGGCAAAGGGCAGATCATGATTCGTCCCGGAGACGATCCGGCCGCCGCCTTCGAGGCCATCGGCCGCTCGCCTGCGATTCTCGAAGGTTTCGTTTCCTTCGAACGGGAGGTTTCCGTTGTCGCGGCCCGGGCCAAGGACGGCGATTTTGCGGCCTACGATCTCTGCGAGAACGAACATCGCTCGCATATCCTCGACATCACCCGCGTCCCCGCCGATGTCAGGCCCGAGACCGAAGAGCAGGCTGTCCTGATCGCGCAGAAGATCGCCAACGCCCTCGACTATGTGGGCGTGCTCGCGGTCGAGTTGTTTCTCGTGCGGGAAAACGGGCAGGAGCGTCTCGTCGTCAACGAGATCGCCCCCCGCGTGCATAATTCCGGGCATTGGACCCTCGGCGGGGCTGAGACATCCCAATTCGAACAGCATGTGCGGGCGGTTTGCGGCTGGCCCCTGGGCGCAACCGCCCGCCTGGGTCGCGTTGAGATGCGGAACCTGATCGGCCACGATGCGGACGAATGGGAGCGGATTCTCGCCGAACCCGGCGCGCATCTACACCTCTACGGCAAGGCCGAGGCGCGGTCGGGCCGCAAGATGGGTCATGTCACCCGGATTTTCGCCGAGAAGCCCTGACCCTTTTCCACCTTGGCCATTAGTTGAAGCGGCCGGCGTTTTTTGGCGAAGAACCCTGGACACACAAGGTTTCCTCTGCTAACGAACCCGCCCAGAAAGAGGTGCGCTTGGCGCGCCTCCTTTGTTTTTGACATAACGACCCTGCGCAATACGAGGATGATTTCGCGTGCAGATTCTTGTCCGTGATAACAACGTCGATCAGGCGCTCCGCGCCCTGAAGAAGAAGATGCAGCGTGAAGGTATCTTCCGCGAAATGAAGCTGCGCGACCACTTCGAGAAGCCCTCGGAGAAAAAGGCCCGCGAGAAGGCTGAAGCCGTCCGCCGCGCCCGCAAGCTGGCTCGCAAGCGCATGCAGCGCGAAGGCCTTCTGCCCCCTTCGAAGCCGCGTGTCATGGCGCCCCGTCCGGGCCAGCCGCGTTCGGCTGAAGCCCGTTAAGGGCCGACCTTTCGCAGGCCTCAATTCCTTGCTTTTTCAATCGGCGCCTTTCTGCGAAAGCGGAGGGCGCCGATTGCATTTGTGCCGCGGTTCGCTCTGGCCGCGAATCGCATTCTAAAGCATGATCAGAACAAGTGATGACCGGTTGTTCGCCCGGATCATGCGAAATTAAAGAACCTGGAGCTAATCATGTTTCAAAGAGACATGATCAGTTCTAGTGTTCTGTATCCGTTAAGTTTTTTGCTTCAGAAGACTAGCTCTTCCCCATCCAGCTGGAGATCCAAGGTGCTCGCTCCTTCGATTCGCCTCTTCAAGCCGCTCGCTCTCATCCTCCTCATGGCCGGTCTCGCGGCCTGTGACACCACGAGCGGTGGCATGACCCGGCGCATCGCAGTGGTGGAGGAGGACACTCAGGGAACATCGGGCGTCAACATCGCCTCCCTGTCCGACGTCATCCAGCGCAATCCCAACGATCCCGGCGCTTACAACACACGTGGCGCAGCCTATGCCCGCGTTGGTCGTTACAGTGATGCCTTGGGTGATTTCTCCAAGGCGGTTCAACTCGATCCGAACTATGCGCCGGCCTATACCAACCGCGCCCTCGCCCTGCGCCAGACAGGCCGCAACGATCAGGCGCTGTCGGATTTCACCCGCGCCATCCAGGCCGACCCGAATTACGGCCCGGCCTATATCGGTCGCGGCAACCTCTATCGCGCGCAAAACCAGTATCAGGACGCCCTGAACGACCTGTCCATCGCGATCCGGCTGCTGCCCGAATCAGCCGAGGCGCTCCATGGGCGCGGCCTTCTCTACCAACGCCAGGGCATGCACCAGCAGGCAATCCTGGATTTCGATGCCACCATCGACCGCAACCCGTTCGTCGGCGCTCCCTATGCCGCCCGCGGCCAGAGCCTGATCGCCACGAACCAGTTCGACAAAGCCATCGAGGATTTCAACGCCGCGCTGAACGTGAACAACCGCGACGCGGATTCCTGGGCCTGGCGCGGAGTGGCTTACGAAAAGACGGGTAACAAGCAGGCCGCCATCGAGAGCTATCAACGCGCCCTGTCCATCGACAATGGGAACAGCGTCGCGCGTCAGGGACAGAG
This sequence comes from Microvirga sp. 2MCAF38, assembly GCF_052115485.1. Lineage (NCBI taxonomy): Bacteria > Pseudomonadati > Pseudomonadota > Alphaproteobacteria > Hyphomicrobiales > Methylobacteriaceae > Microvirga > Microvirga sp. 2MCAF38. The sequence goes on from NZ_JBFRGU010000001.1 coordinate 944,402, forward strand.
TCGTCTTTAAAGCGCCTCTCCCGCGTCGGGGCGCAATGCGGAGCCTCAACGATATCGCGCATTTCATCGCCGCCCAGCCGCTATGGGTTGATGCCCTTCGCCATGTCGAACGGCTCGGCCTCCGCGATCGCTGGATCGGTGCAGGCTTCATTCGCAATGCGATCTGGGACGCCCTGCATGGACGCATGCCGGATCTGGCGGATCATGCCGATATCGATGTGATCTTCTTCGATCCCTCGGACCTTTCCCGCGAGCGGGAAGCCGCTCTTGAGCAAGCCCTTCGCGAAGCATCCCCCGGCTTGCCGTGGTCCGTGCGGAATCAGGCCCGGATGCACATGCGGAACGGAGACGCACCCTATCGCGACAGCGCCGATGCCATGCGCTATTGGCCGGAAACAGCGACAGCCATTGGCGCGCGTCTTCATGACGGACAGATCGACCTGATCGCCCCTTACGACGTCGAGGATCTTGTCGATCTGATCGTGCGGCCGACGCCGCCTTTCCTAGATAAACTCGACATCTATCGCGAGCGTATCAGGTCGAAGAATTGGAAGGGCCGTTGGCCTCGGCTCACCATCATGAACGGTGTCGCCGAGGGCGCTCCGGTGACGCCGGATCAAACCTCTTTTATCAGCACCGAGACGTAAGGCTCGAACCCGAAGGCGCGATAAGCGCGCTCGGCCCTCTCGTTGGCAACGAGTGCTCCTATCATCAGGCGCTTCAGTCCGGCCGCTCTGGCGAGGCGCTCGGCCTCATGCAGCAGCGTTTGGCCTATCCCGCGTCCGCGCCAATCTTCATGAACGATGAGATCAGTCACCGTGCCGTGCAGGCGCACATCATCGGTAATGTAAGCCGCGTCCTGGTCGACGGAAAAACCCATGACGGCAACGATCTTGCTGTCGGCTTCCGCCAGCACGATCCGCCCTTCGCGACCGGAGAGACGCCGCTGAAGCTCGTCATAATAGGCTTCGGCGCCGCCATAGTGCCGGGAGCGGTCATGGGTCAGATCGGCTTCAAAAACATTCAGCTTGTGAATGAGTTCAATGATCGCGTCCCTGTCAGTGAGCAGCGCTGTCCGTAAGCTGATATCGGCCATCCGTCGTCTCTCATGAAAAAGGCCGGTCGCAACCGGCCTTTTGAAGATAGTGCTGACAGGCAAAAAGCTCAGTCGAGATTCTTGATGATTTCGTCGACCATTTTCTTGGCGTCGCCGAAGAGCATCATGGTGTTGTCCTTGAAGAACAGTTCGTTCTCGACCCCGGCATAGCCGGAGCCCATGCCGCGCTTGATGAACAAGACAGTTTTCGCCTTCTCCACATCGAGGATCGGCATGCCGAAGATCGGCGAGGCCGGGTCGGTCTTGGCGGACGGATTGGTCACGTCGTTGGCGCCGATCACGAAGGCGACGTCGGCCTGCGGGAACTCGCCGTTGATGTCTTCCAGTTCGAACACCTCGTCGTACGGCACATTGGCCTCGGCCAAGAGCACGTTCATGTGGCCGGGCATGCGGCCCGCGACCGGGTGGATCGCGTACTTCACCTCGACGCCTTCGGCCTTCAACTGATCGGCCATTTCGCGCAAGGAATGCTGCGCCTGCGCCACCGCCATGCCGTAGCCCGGTACGATGATGACCTTGGAGGCGTTCTTCATGATGAAGGCCGCATCATCCGCCGAGCCCTGCTTGACCGGCCTCGTCTCGGTCGCACCCGCCGCCGCGCCTACGGTCTCGCCGCCGAACCCGCCGAGGATCACCGAGATGAAGCTCCGGTTCATGCCCTTGCACATGATGTAGGACAGGATCGCACCCGATGAGCCGACCAGCGCACCGGTGATGATCAGCGCGAGGTTGCCAAGCGTGAAGCCGATGCCCGCCGCCGCCCACCCCGAATAGGAGTTGAGCATCGACACCACCACCGGCATGTCCGCGCCGCCGATGGGGATGATCAAGGTCACGCCGAGCACGAACGAGACCAGAACGATGCCCCAGAACACCGCATGGCTCTCGGTACGGATGAAGACCACCAGCAGCACCAGCAGCAGAATGCCGAGGCCGATGTTGAGCAGATGGCGGCTCGGCAGCATGATCGGCTTGCCCGACATGCGTCCGTCGAGCTTCAGGAAGGCGATGATCGAACCCGTGAAGGTGATCGCGCCGATGGCGACACCGAGCGCCATCTCGAACAGCGAGCCGCCATGGATGGTGCCGACTCCGCCGATGCCGAAGGCCTGCGGCGCATAAAGCGCGCTCGCCGCCACCAAAACCGCCGCCATGCCGACGAGCGAGTGGAACGCCGCAACGAGTTGCGGCATCGCCGTCATCGGCACGCGCTTGGCGGCAACAGCACCAATGCCGCCGCCGATGGCGAGGCCCAGGACAACCAACGTCCAGCCGCCGAAGCCGTCCGGTGGCGACACGAGCAGGGTCGTCAGAATCGCGATCCCCATGCCGATCATGCCGAGCAGGTTGCCCCGCCGCGACGTGGTCGGATGCGAGAGCCCGCGCAGGGCCATGATGAACAGGACGCCGGAGACCAGATAAAGGATCGAAGCGAGATTGACCGACATCGTCTCAACCCTTCTTGCGATACATGGCGAGCATGCGCTGGGTCACCAGGAAGCCGCCGAAGATGTTGATCGATGCCAGCACCAGACCAATGAAACCAAACGCCCGCGCCCAGAGTGGCCCATCGCCGAGGGCCGGGGCCACGCTGACACCCACCGCCAACAGCGCACCGACCACGATCACCGAGGAGATCGCGTTCGTCACCGACATAAGCGGGGTATGCAAGGCCGGGGTCACCGACCACACCACGTAGTAGCCGACGAAGATGGCCAGCACGAAGATGGCGAGGCGGAATACCGTCGGGTCGACCGCGCCGTGGGTCGCTGCAGACGCCGCGAGCGCGACTTGATCGGCGATGGCCTGCGCTGCTTCAGCGGCGCGCTGCGCGACCGCTGCTGCCGCTTTCGCCTGCTCGGCGGCCTGTTCGGGCGTGAGTGCCATGGCTTTACCCCCTCTTTAGAGCATGATCCGGCGAAACGGTGACACCTTCGCCGATGTGATCATGCGACATCCTCTAGAGCATGATCAGAACAAGTGGAAACCGGTTGTTCGCCCGGATCATGCGGCATCAAAAAATCTAGAGTTTGATCAGATTTCAATCTTATCAAACTCTAGATCGTCGGCTGGAATGCGGAATGAACGATGGCGCCGTCGTGGGTCAGGCATGTCGCCTTGACGAGTTCGTCGTCCCACTTCACGGCAAGCGCCTTCGTCTCCTTGTCGATCAATGTCTCGACGAAGGCATAGAGGTTCTTGGCGTAGAGGCTCGAGGCCGTCGCGGCGAGACGTCCCGGCACGTTCAGGTGCCCGACGATCTTCACGCCGTTATGGTCCACCACCTCGCCGGCTTTGGCGAGCTCGACATTGCCGCCGCGCTCAACCGCCAGATCGACCAGGACCGACCCCGGCTTCATGCTCTCGACCATCTCGCGCGTCACGAGCTTCGGTGCCGGACGACCGGGGATCAGAGCCGTGGTGATGACGATATCCTGCTTGGCGATGTGCGCCGCGACCAAGGCCGCCTGCTTGGCGCGATACTCCGCCGACATTTCCTTGGCATAGCCGCCCGCCGTCTCGGCCTGCTTGAACTCATCGTCCTCGACCGCGATGAACTTCGCGCCGAGGCTCTCGACCTGCTCCTTCGCGGCCGGGCGAACGTCGGTCGCCGTCACTACCGCGCCGAGCCGTCGCGCCGTGGCGATGGCCTGCAGGCCCGCGACGCCCGCGCCCATGATGAACACGCGCGCAGCCGGCACCGTGCCCGCCGCCGTCATCATCATCGGCATGGCGCGGCCATATTCCGCGACCGCATCAATGACTGCGCGATAGCCCGCGAGATTCGCTTGCGAGGACAGAACGTCCATCACCTGTGCCCGCGTGATGCGGGGCATCAATTCCATGGAGAACGCCGCGACCTTGGCCTCGGCCAGCGCCTTCAACGCCGCCTCCTGGCCATAGGGATCCATGATCGCGATCACCAGAGCGCCCGGCTTGAATGCCTTGAGCTCGGCCTCCGTCGGGCGGCGTACTTTCAGGACGACATCGGCATCCTTCGCCGCGCTTTTCGCATCCTTCGCGATCGACGCCCCGGCCGCCTCAAACTCGGCATCCGGAACGCCTGCCCGAACGCCGGCTCCGGATTGCACGACAACGTCTGCTCCGAGCGTTTTGTACTTCTTGACGGTCTCGGGCGTTGCCGAGACACGTGGCTCAACAACGTCCGTTTCGGTGAGAACGGCTATTCGCATACGCACCCCCGCATTCGGCGACCGTCGGACGCCTCAGATTGTCGTCTAGAGTTTGATCGTTTCAGATTGAAACAGGATTAAACTCTCGATTCTTTTGATGCTGCATGATCCGGGCGAACAACCGGTTTCCGCTTGTTCTGATCATGCTCTTGAAGTCTAGGCCTTGCTCAGTAGAAAACGAGCGCCAGAAGCAGAAGCACCGCGACCGCGAGCGGCGCGCGCATGCCGATGGCGGGAGACTTCGCGCCGACAGCGCCGGCCACCAGCGACAGAATGACACCGACGATCGAGGTCAGCCAGCCATGCTTGACGCCGCCGACCGCGAGCGCGAGCACCCAGCAGGCAACGAGGGCGCTTCCTATCTCGACGAAGGTGATGAAGCCGCTATAGGTCGCTTCATGAGCCGCCTCGTCCATATCTGGATGATATTCTGTGCCTGTCGCGTCTTTGGTCGCCATTTTCATGCCCTGAGTTCAGCATTGCGGTTTGCTGCTGCGTTTAGCGCATGGATCGGCCTGCCGCAATATTCGATTAGGCGAACGCGGGACTTTTGAACGATTATGCCCGGCGCCGCTGGACCCCCTCAAGAACAGGGACGCCGAGGAGTTCCCGCCATTGCGGCAGACAAACCGTCGCGTAGTCGTATTTTTCAACGGCGAGAGCGCGGGCCGCCCGGGCCATCTCAGCCGAGCGATCCTTCTCGGCGATGGTTTCCCGCACCCGCTCGGCGAGGGCTTTTTCGTCGAAGAAGGGAAAGAGCCTGCCGTTCACCCCTTCTTGGATGACCTCACGCACAGGATCCGTATCCGACGCGACGATCCGGCTTTCGAGCGCCATGGACTCGATCAGCGACCAGGACAGGACGAACGGATAGGTCATGTAGATGTGGGCGGACGAGACCTGGAGCACGCGGACGAACTGGTCGTAAGGCAGACTTCCGACAAGATGGACCCGGGACCAGTCGACGGGACGTTCGATCTTGGAGCGGAAGACGTCGAACCAGCTCTGTCCGCCCGGTGCGGACCCTGAATAGCTCGTGCCCTTCCCACCGATAATCACGACCTGAAGGTCGGGATTGATATCGAGCAGATAGGGAAGAGAGCGAAAAACGATATGCGCTCCGCGCATCGGCTCGATATTGCGGGTCACGAAGGTGACCACGGGGGCTTTCCTGTCCAGGCGTGGCCCTTTCGTGCCGATCTTGATGGCAATATCGGGCTTCGGGACAAGCGTTTGCGCATCGATGCCGTCATGAATGATTCCGATGCGATCGTGAAGATAGGTCGGGAACGTATCGCGCTGATACCGGGTAGGCGCCACTGCGAGGTCGGCAGCGTCCAGAGCGCCGAGCTGCATGGAGTTTTTCAAGCGCAAGCGCCAGATGACCTCCTCGTTCGTTACCGGGAATTCCGGGTCGAAATCGAGATCCTGCCCCTTGGCTTGATAGTAATATTCGAAATAGGCGACGTGGCGCGCGTTCGGCCAAACATCCTTCAGGAAAAGGTTTTCGCCCCAACCGGTATTCACCACGACCACATCGGGTTGAAGGCCCGCATCCGCGAGCTTACGCGCCAGGTGGGCGACGCCGTAGGCGCGCCGCAGGCGAGGTATGACCGGCGAATAGCGGTTCTCGAAACGCGGATCCTCGGGCCCCGGCGCCGGCGTGTAGGTATAGGTCTTCACACCGGGGATCGGCGATTTCTGGGCGTTATCGGTCATGCACAGCCCAAAGACCTCGTGCCCCTCAGCGGCGAAGGTCTTCGCCAGACGCAGGAACTGGCCCGGAAAATTCTGGTGAACGAAAACGATCTTCATCGGTATGCCCCTTTACCGATCGTAATTACGGCGAGATGAGATGCAGCGCAACCTCGTTACGTCTGCAGCTTGAGATCGCACGCAGCCAGTGCCTGTGCCTGGCGTGAGGTAAGGCGTTCAATCGAGAAATTCTCGATCTCGGCCTCGAAGAGACGGTGATAGTTCAGTTCCGCCCGGAGATGCAGAAAGACGGCCCCGAGGCCGACGGCAGCGCGGTCCATGAAAACGAATTCACGGGGCAACGTGACAGGCCCCTTGTCCTTCAGCGCCTTGTGGACCTGAAAAGCCTGACGGCGGCCATATGCGCCGGGTTCGACCCCGTCCGCCACTGTCCGAACCCGGTCTTCCAGGAGTGGCCCGTAGATGAACCCCGCCCAGATATTGAGAATGTCGATCAGGTCGTGGGAGAGGTTCTTGAATCCCCAGGTTTCATAGGCATGCATGATACGCTCGCGATCCCCATGCTGCAGCCCGCGATAGAGATCGACCACACCGCCGACGAAGGTGGGATGGAAGATGCGGATACAACCATAGTCGAGAAGGTTGATGCCTCGCGCTTCGCCACCTTCCGAGAACACAGTGTAGTTCCCGAGATGAGGATCGCCATGAATGACGGCGGAATCACTGAAAGGATGCCACCAGGCTTTGAACATCGCGACGGCGAGGCGGTTTCTGATTTCAACATCGGCACCGGCAAAATTCAGGATCTTTTCGCCATCGAGCCAATCGAGTGTGAGAAGGCGACCAGTTGACAAGTCCGAATGAACCGTCGGTACCCGAACCTCGTCGATACCGCCGAGTAACCGCGCATAAAGTGTGGCATGCTTGGCTTCGCGCTCGTAGTCGAGTTCTTCGCGGACGCGCTCGCCGATCTCCTTCCCGATCTCGCTCGTGTCGATGACCGGGTCGAGCCGGCGATGAAGTGCGAGAGCGATTTCCAGCTGCTTCAAATCCGCTTCTACGGCGGATTGCATATCGGGATATTGCAGTTTGCAAGCGAGCGCCGCACCCTCCTTCGACGTCGCCCGATGCACCTGGCCGAGCGATGCGGCAGCTGCGGGATGAAGATCGAAGGAGCCGAACCGGCTCTGCCAATCGGGGCCCAACTCGGCCTGCATCCGTCTTTTCACGAAAGCCGCGCCCATGGGTGGCGCTTCGCTCTGAAGTTTCTGGAGTTCGGCGGCGTATTCCGGTGGAAGGAGATCCGGAATGGTGGCGAGAAGTTGCGCCACCTTCATGATCGGCCCCTTCAACCCGCCGAGCGCTTGAGCCAACGCAATTGCATTGGCGGCCCCCTGTTCGCGTCCGAAGATCCGAGCGCTCGCCATACGCGCAGCGACACCACTCATATTCGCGCCGACACGGGCATACCGCGCGGCGCGAGCAGTGAAGCGGTTCGCTTCGCGATCAGGTTCAGACATCGCGCGACTTCAAGCAGCGTCCTCCATGGCTTCCAACTCGGCGATCAGCCGTTCGATCATCGAAAGACCAATCTGCCAGAAAGCCGGATCGCTGGCATTGAGGCCAAAGGGCGCGAGCAATTCGGAATAATGCTTCGTTCCGCCCGCAGAGAGCAGCGCGAAATACCGGTCTACGAAACCTTCGCTCGAACGCTCGTAAATTCCATAGAGCGAGTTCACGAGACAATCGCCGAAGGCGTAGGCGTAAACGTAGAACGGGGAATGGATGAAGTGGGGAATATAGGCCCAGAAGGTTTCATAACCGGGGCCGACGCGGATGGCTGGGCCAAGGCTCTCGTCCTGCACCGACATCCAGAGATCGCACAATTGCTCAGCTGTGAGCTCGCCGTTGCGGCGCTCGACATGGACCTTGCGCTCGAAGGAATAGAACGCGATCTGGCGTACGACCGTGTTGAGCATGTCCTCGACCTTGGCCGCCAGCATCGCCTTGCGCTGCACTTTGTTCTTGGTCTGGTCGAGCAGACGGCGGAAGGTGAGCATTTCGCCGAACACGCTCGCCGTCTCGGCCAATGTCAGCGGCGTCGGTGCCATCAACGCGCCGTTGGGCGCGGCGAGAACCTGATGAACGCCGTGCCCCAATTCATGCGCCAGCGTCATCACATCGCGCGGCTTGCCCTGATAATTGAGCAGCACATAAGGGTGGGCGGAAGGAACGGTTGGATGAGCGAAGGCGCCCGGAGCCTTGCCGGGACGGGTCGGTGCGTCGATCCATTTTTCATCGAAGAACCGCTCCGCGATATCCGCCATGCGTGGCGAAAAGGCCGAATAGGCGCTCAGTACCATTTCTCTCGCCTCGTTCCAGGCGATGGTGCGTTGCTCCACTTTCGGCAGAGGTGCGTTGCGGTCCCAGTAATCAAGCTTGTCCTTGCCGAACCATTTGGCCTTCAGCGCATAATAGCGATGTGAGAGACGCGGATAGGCCTCGCGCACGGCGGACACCATGGCCTCGACCACCTCGCGCTCGACCCGGTTGGCGAGGTGTCGGGAATCCGCCACGTCCTCGAATCCACGCCAGCGGTCGGAAATTTCCTTGTCCTTGGCGAGCGTGTTGGTGATCAGCGCGAAGGTACGCAGGTTTGCCTTGAAAACCTTGCCCAAAGCCTCGGCGGCGTCCTTGCGAACGGTCTCGTCCGTATCCTGCAACTTATTCAGCGTCGGCTCGATGGCGAGTTCCTCGCCCCGCACGTTGAAACGAAGCGCCGCGATGGTCTCGTCGAAAAGGCGGTTCCACGCGGAGCGCCCGGTCACCGACTTTTCGTGGAAAAGCTTCTCGATACGATCTTCGAGCTGATACGGCTTGTCCTTGCGCAAATCCTCGACCCAGGGGCGGTAATGGGCGAGCGGCTGCGCGCCCATGGCCTTGTCCATCACGACATCGTCGATGCGGTTGAGTTCGAGACCGAAGAACAGCAATTCGCTCGAGGCTGCAGTGAGCCGCTCCTGCGTATCGCCATAGAATTTCGCACGGACCGGGTCAGTGGTGTCGCCGGAATAGACAAGCCCGGCATAAGACATGAGACGTCCCAAAAGATCCTCGACCGCCTCATAGCGGCGCAAAGCCTCGCCCAGGCTCTTGGCGGCGTCGGATGCTTCAGCCAGCCCCGCCAGCTTTCCGCGATACGCTTCGGCGATAGCCTGGCATTCCGCCTCGGCCTTGATCATGTCCGCCTTGAAGGCTCCGCTGTCGATGCCCGGATAGAGGTGGGACAAATCCCATTCCGGCAATGCGCCGAGATCGGCCTCGGCGACAGCTTTTGCGGCGACGGGTTGGCGGGCGATATAGCGATCGAAAAAAATGGGCATTTTGTCCGGAGCGTTCGAGAAAGGATCACCCGGAATATCGGATGTCAAAGACATGGGATCAACCCATCTCGCATTCTCGAGGCAATCGGACATCGTTAACAGCGGATTTATCCATTCTTTCGCCGAAAATCTAACTTTCCGGGGCCAGAATCAATTCCTTCCGAACCGCCGCGATGAAACCGTGGACAGCCCACGGCGGCGGGATTTCCCGCAAGTTCTGAATCGGCCGCTCAATTCTTTACAGAAAGTTCAAGGAATCGGGCTAAGAAACGGCATCGCCGATATCGCCACCTGAGCGTTTCGCGCGTTAAGCTCTTGTCGCTACCCACGACAGGCTTTTGACGCGTGGCATCAGGTTGAGCGCAAAAAGAATGGAGCGAGAGGGGCATGCGTCATCTGCGCAGGACCATTGGCTGTCTGGGTCTGGCCGGATCCGTATCTTTGTTCGCGGTTGCCGCTTCGGCATTGGAGACCGCGGAGGGCGGATTGCCTCCCGACGCTACGTCAGACTTCGTCATCGCCCAGCCGATAGAACCCGCGACACCTGTCTTCGACGACCTTCTTCCGCCCCTGCTCGCGCCTGCACCGGTGGCGATTTCGGAAGAGGATTCCCGTCCCCTACAGGCATCCACCGATTTGCCTCCGCCTGAGACGCCGGCCGCTGCCGTCACCTTCACGCAAACCGATTTGCTGCGCGGCGCCATCAGCGAGCGTCTCGCGAACGATGTCGCAATGCGCGAACTGCGGTTGAATGCGAAAGATCGTGAAGCACTGACGGCCGTCTATGCCGCTGCCGAACATACTCCTCTTTGGTCTCGCGACGGCTCCTGGCTGCCATCGGCGCACGCTGTCGCCAACACCATTCGCGCCGCCGCCGATGATGGCCTCGATCCTTCGGACTACGCCCTGCCCCCGATGACAATGGCGGAAGGCTCGACGCCCGCTGCCTGGGCCGAAGCCGATCTGAAACTCAGCGTCGCTGCGATCCGCTATGCCCGTGACGCGCGCGGCGGGCGCATCGATCCGGCGCGACTATCCGCGCTTGTCATGCCGACGCTCGATCTTCCCACGGCGGATGCGGTTCTTACCGCCCTTGTCTCTGCGCCCGATGCGGGCGCGGCGCTCGGCGACTTCAACCCACCGCACGAAGGTTATCGCGCGCTGAAGGCGAAACTAGCGCTGCTGCGTGAAAGCAATGTGCCACACCCCGTGGTCCATGTGCCCAAAGGACCCACGCTCAAGGTTGGAATGCGCGATCCGCGCGTGCCGCTGATCCGGGCGCGCTTCAATCTCGGGCCGTCTCCGGTGGATGAAACGGCTTATGACAAGCAGGTCGCCTCCGCCGTCACCGCCTTCCAGAAGGAAAAGGGGTTGCCGACCAGCGGCGATCTCACCGCGCAGACCGTTTCGGCACTCGACGCCAAGGCATCTGCGGCTCAGCTGGAGGGAGATCTTGTCGCCAATATGGAACGCTGGCGCTGGCTGCCGCGCGATCTCGGCGCACGTCATATCTTCGTCAACGTGCCCGAATACCGCCTGCGCCTCGTGCAGGAAAGCGACGTCATCCACGAAACGCGGGTGATCGTCGGCAAGAAGAACAGCCAGACACCGATTTTCTCCGAGGCGATGAAGTATCTCGTCGTCAATCCCTCATGGACTGTGCCCCCTTCCATCCTGAAAAAAGAATTTCTGCCAGCACTCGCCAACGACCCGACTTACGCTGCGCGCAAAGGGTATAAAGTCATCCGGAACGGCAACAGGATCTCGGTGCAGCAGCCTCCGGGCGAGCGCAATGCCTTGGGCTACGTGAAGTTCATGTTCCCCAATCAGTACGCCGTCTACCTACACGACACGCCGAACCGGTCCCTGTTCTCCGCGCAGGACCGCGCGTTCAGCCACGGTTGCGTGCGTGTCGACCAGCCGTTCCAGCTGGCGCAGGAAGTGCTGGAAAACCAGGGCTGGAACGAACAGAAGCTGCGCGGCCTGATCGGCAAAGGGGAACGCTATATCCACTTGCGGGATCCGCTACCGGTGCACCTGACCTATTTCACGCTCTCCTTCGATCGGCATGGCGCGATGAAATCCTTCGACGACCTTTATGGGCTCAATCGTAAGGTTCGCACAGCGCTGGGGATCGACAGCTGATTTTACTCCTGAGCCAATTTTTTTCTCGGGCTTAACGCAGAAGTAACCGTCTTCGGCAAATCTCCCTTCACTATACGGGAAGCCGCTCCCCTTCTTGCGGCGCGTAAAAGACGAGTACCACAGTGAGAGTCATGCGTTCGGGCCGCCAGGCGGCCGCGTCGAACTTCGCGCGCCGGGCCGGCATCGGCCTTGCAGCGCTGGTTACCCTCCTTGTCGGCGGCACCCGCGGTACGCAGGACGCCATCGCCAACGGCGACACGCGAACCCTGACCTTCTACCATAACAACACCAAGGAAAACCTGACTGTTACGTTCAGACGCAACGGCCAGTATGATTCCGCGGCCCTGGAACAGTTGAACTGGTTCCTGCGCGACTGGCGTCGCGAAGAATCCATCCGCATGGATCCACGCCTCTTCGACACCGTGTGGGAGGTCTATCGCGAAGTCGGCTCCAGTGCACCTGTCCACGTCAACTCCGCTTACCGCTCGCCCAACACCAACGCCATGCTCCGCCGCCGCTCCAGCGCCGTGGCGAAGAACAGCCAGCACATGCTCGGCAAGGCGATGGACTTCTATCTTCCCGATGCCTCGACTGAGCGTCTCCGCGCCATCGGCATGCGGTTGCAGAACGGCGGCGTCGGCTATTACCCGAATGCCTACACGCCTTTCGTCCATCTCGATGTTGGCAGTGTGCGCGCATGGCCGCGCATGAGCCGAGACCAGCTCGCCCGCATCTTCCCCGATGGCAAGACCGTGCATATTCCATCCGACGGGACGCCGATGGCGCGTTACGAGGAAGCGCGGGCGGACGTTTTGTCGAAAGGCGGAACGGTCGCCGGCTATACAGCATATGCAGAGGCTGAAGAGGGTGGTGTCGCGCCGACGCGCCGCAAGAGCCTCTGGGCCAGCCTGTTCGGCGGCAGCGACGAGGATGAGGATGCGGAAGAAATTCGCACCGCTTCCCGCCCGGGACGTGCACTCCTTGCGAGCCGCAACGCTCCGGACAAGAACAGCTATATGAACGACTCCAATGGGTCGGTCACCTCGGTTCTCATGGCCTACAACAACGCGAGCTCGGCACCGCAGCAGCCAGCGCCCCGCGCGGCGCCGGTTCAGGTTGCAAGACAGGAGCCGGATGAGCAGGCTATCCGTAGCGCGGGCGCCGCTTTCCGTGACGAGCCGGCCTCGCCGCCACCGCTCCCGCCTGTCGCACCGACACGGATTGCGGGCTTGCCAAGCACCATCGACACGCCAACCGGCCCGACGCTCGCGTGGCAACAGGGCGCATCGGGACAGAACCCGAATGGCTCGGACATGAAGATCGGCCGCGAGGTCGCCTTTGCACCGATGCCGCCGCGCCGGCCTGACGACGTTTCGGCCTCGACGACGATCCTCGCCTACGCGCCTATGCCGCCTGTTCGTCCGAGCGCACTTGTGGCGAGCAATCCGATTCCCGGTCTTCCCGAAGCGCGCGGAACGGTCGATGTGGCTGCGACGGCATCCATCAATCATCCGCTTCCGCCACCGCGCCCCGGCACGCATAACATCACGGTCGCATCAGCCGTGCCGATCGAGCTGCCTTCAGGTGTAGCTAAAGCGAATCCCGCGCTTGCGCAAAAGGGCAAGCCAACGACGAATCCGAGCCCTCTCATAGCGAGTCCAAGCCTGCACATGAGTTTCTCGTCGAAACCGATGGGCGATCTGGCGACGAATAGATTTACAGGTCCTGCGGTCAAGCCGCTGCCGGTTGTGAGATAAGCTGAATGAGGCGGGCTTCAGACCCGCCTTTTCTTCTATAAGGCCGCGATCCGGCATTCGAAGAAAACAGATCCCTCTAAAACGCCGTGCGATGCACGGCTTGTTCAACGTCTACACCTTTGAACGCGGTATCGATCGCTTTCAGACCGAAACGGTCAAGCGCGGCGCCGCGATGGGTTGCGCGATCTTTTCATAGAGACCGCGATTGACCGGATCGGGCGACAAGCCTTCCGTCAAACCGAGCACCGTTTCGGCTGCGCCAAGCAACAGCACACCATCCACGGACATCATATTCGACAAGCGCGTCAGTACATTCGTTTTCATCGGTCTGTCGAAGTAGATCAAAACGTTACGACAATAGATGATATCGAACGTACCGAGCTGTCCGAATTCCTTGATCAGATTGAGCGGCCGATAATCGACCATAGAGCGGATCTGCGGCGCGATCTGCCATTGGTCGCCGACGCGTGTGAAGTACTTCAACAGAAGCTGAATCGGCAGGCCGCGCTGGACTTCGAACTGATTATAAAGACCGGCCTTCGCCTTCTCCAGCACATCAGTCGAGATGTCGGTGGCAACGATCTCGATACGCCACCCGGCAAGACGGGCCGCCGCCTCGCTCAGGAGCATCGCGAGAGAATAGGGTTCCTGCCCCGTCGAGGCTGCCGCGCACCAGATGCGCAAGCGGCGCGTGGAAGCGCGAGCGGCGAGATAACGCGGCAGCAGAACGTTCTGGAAGAGATCGAACGGCGATTTATCGCGAAAGAAGAAAGTTTCGTTCGTCGTCATCGCCTCGATGACGGCTTTTTCGAGATCGGGATCGCGGCCACCCTTCAGAGCCATGGCGAGTCCCGACAGATTGTCGAGTTGAAAGGTTTTGCAAACAGTGCCCAACCGACTCTCGACCAGATAGCGCTTTTCAGGCGTCAGAGCGAGGCCCGATCGAGTCTTGAGAAAGACACAGAGGAATTCGAAGTCGAGTTCGGTCATGACAGTGAACCGGTAATGTGACCCTTGAGCGCGGGTCCGATGGCATCAAGAGGAAGGACATCATGGGCGAGGCCCGCTTTCGCGACGCTGCCCGGCATCCCCCAGACAGTGCTTGTGGCTTCGTCCTGAGCCAAAACGGTTGCGCCGGCCTGGGCGAGCGCGCGGGCTCCTTGTGTTCCGTCGGCCCCCATGCCGGTCAGGACGACGGCAAGGGCAGCACTGCCGAACACCGTCGCTGCGTCACGAAACAAAACATCGACCGCCGGGCGGCAGAAATTGACGGGAGGAGAGTCGTCAAGACGAACCAAAGGTATATCGGACGCTGAGCGCGAAAGTCCCATATGACGTCCGCCCGGTGCAACGAAGATTGTCCCCGGTACGAGAGGCTCGCCATGGGTTGGTTCGCAGACGCGCATACCAAGGAGCGTTTGCAAATGCTCGGCAAAGACGGCGGTGAACATCGGCGGCATGTGCTGGACGATAAGAACCGGCAGGCGGCGAAGCACAGGCCCGAGATTGCTCAACACATCTTCGATCGCCCGCGGCCCGCCTGTCGATGCGCCGATCAGGAGACATCCCGGACGAGAAGCGATCGGCTTGATTGCCGGGCGCGGCTTTGCGGGAGTCGCTGTCGCTCGAGCGGGACGCACCCGCGATGCCACGTGGGTCTTGAGTTTCTCGATCAGGTCGCGACGAAAATCAGCCGATGCGCTCACCTGTTGTCGACTTTCGGGCTTTGCCAGATAATCGACGGCGCCCATGGACAGACATTTCAGCGAGATCTCGGCATTGCGTTGCGTGAGTGTCGAGACGACGATGACCTTGATTCCGGGCTTCTGTTTGAGCAGGAGCGGAAGTGCGGCGACGCCGTCCATCTCCGGCATTTCCAGATCGAGCAATACGATGTCGGGTTGGAACCGTTCCACCGCTTCGACCGCAATGCGCCCGTTGGCGGCCGTCGTCACCACATCGAAGCTTCCTGACTCGGTGATCCAGCGTGCAACGAGTCCGCGGATGACGACACTGTCGTCAACGACCATGACGCGTGTCCGTGGCGCCTCTGCAGGCGTCATCGGAGAAGAGAGTTCGATGGTCATGGAGCGGCCTCGATATTGAAAGAACAGGGTCGAAGACGACGGATCTTCAGGCGAGGCCGACTTCGTGGAATTTCGCGACCAGAATGTCCTTGTCGAACGGCTTCATGATATATTCGTTAGCCCCCGCATCAAGCGCACGGGAGATGAAGGCGATGTCGTTTTCCGTAGTGCAGAACACGACTTTTGGCTCACCGCCACCCGGAAGAAGGCGCAGCCGACCGAGGAACTCGTAGCCATCCATGACAGGCATGTTCCAATCGAGAAGGACGGCGTCAGGCATTTCGGATTGGCAGGCCGCAAGACCCTTCTCACCGTTCTCAGCCTCGGAAACACGAAACGACATCTCCTCCAGAATGCGGCGAGCGACTTTCCGGATCACGGTGGAATCGTCAACAATCAGGCAATGCTTCACTGGCTTGCACTCCTAAAAACAGGATCAGGCGGCAGGAGCCTCGGCTTCGAAAGCGAGGACGGTATCGACGTCGAGGAGGATGAGGAGTTTTCCGTGGAGCTGATGCACGCCCTTTGAAAGGGCGGCCCAGCCGGGATCCATGTGGACGGGGTTTGGTTGGAGAGCATCGGGATCGAGCTTGAGCACCTCACCGACTTCATCGACCAGAAGCCCGAAGGCTTCGCCGCGATGTTCGAGGCCGACCGCCATGCGACGACCGCCCGTGTCGAGATCGGCAAG